>NZ_JBIASC010000012.1:0-248695 GCF_042890485.1 Streptomyces sp. NPDC002181
CAAGGGTGGAGCGCAGCGACATCGCGGAGCGACGCGACCGCAGGGAGCGCCCTTGACGGCCCGGACCGACACGGAAGGACAGTGGACTGCCGGGACGCCCCCGAACCCATCCCGGTCCCGCCCGGCCGCAGCTCAGGCCCCGGCACCCCGTTCAACCATCCCGACCCCGGCAGGCCGTGACTCCGGCCCGCCCCCGACCCGCCCCCGGCCCGTCCTCTCGTCGTACCCTCAGATGATGAGAACTCCTCGGCAGGCAGCGCGGATTGTCGTCCTCTCCCCCACCGGTTCGGTGTTCCTGTTCCGGGAGAACAACATCGAAGTCGGGATCCACTGGCTGCCGCCGGGCGGCGGGATCGATCCCGGAGAGACCCCCGAGGAGTGCGTGCGGCGCGAGCTGCGCGAGGAGACCGGGTGGACCGACCTGGAGCCGCAGCGGCTGCTGTGCACCTGGGAGCACGACTTCACCCACCAGGGCATCCCCGTCCGCCAGCACGAGCACATCTACGTCACCACCGGCCCGCGCCGTGACCCCGTACCCGAGTCGCCCGACGCGCACTGGCGCTGGCTGTCGCAGCAGGCCCTGGCCTCGCTCGGGGAGCCGCTGTGGCCGCCGCGGCTCGCGGAGCTGCTGGCCGACGCGCCGGCCGAGCCCGTCCACCTCGGCCTGGTGGCCGGCTAGCCGGCTAGCCGGCTAGCCGGCTAGCCGGCTCGTACGAGGGCCCCGGAACCGGGGCCCTCGGGCCGTACCCGACGCTCAGCGCGGGGGTGCCGTCGCCGCCGTCGCCCGCGCGTACAGCGTCGCCGCGTACTCCCCGAGGATCGTGCTCGTCGAGACGTCGTCCGTGTCGCCGCCCGTCAGGATTCCGATGATCTTGCCGTCCTTCGCGAGCCACGCGCTGCCGCTCGTGCCGCCCGGGAAGTCCGCGCAGTCGAAGCGCTGCTCGGCCGGGGTCTCGCGGATCGCCGACGCCGTGCACGTGCGCGGGACCTTGCGGTCCGCCGGGTAGCCGGTGACGGTGATCTCCTCGCCCGAGCGGCCCGTGGTGTCCAGGGTCGCGGCGCCCGTGACGTCCTCGATGTTGCGGCCCGAGGCGTCCGGGGCGAGGCGGGCGAAGGCGAGGTCGTAGTCGTCGTCGGAATCCTCGGACCAGCGGGTGTCCTCGAAGACCTCTTCGATCATCCAGGCGCCGTACGGGGCCCCGCCGTTCGCGTACGCGGGTGCGAAGACGGCTCCCGCGTCGCCGTGCTTGCCGGCGAGCAGGCAGTGCCCCGCGGTGACGATCATGTTCTTGCCCGGGCTGTGCACCACGGTGGCGGTGCAGAAGTGGTCACCCTGTACGCCGCCCTCGAACAGGGCGCCGGTGAAGGCGGCGGGACTGCCCGGGCGGGGCGTCTCCGAGGTGGTCAGCTGCGGTTGCTTCGCAGCTTGCGATCGCGAAGATGTGCTCGGGGAGGGCTTCGCCGGGGCCGCCGCCTTGACGGGCGCCCCCGACCGGCCCTCCGCAGCCGGCACCACCTTCGTCATGGCGGCTGACGCGCCCAGCGCCGCCACCGCGCACAACACCCCGGTCACCACGGTCCGCTTGTCCACCGCCACCACCCCTCCCACTTTGCTCCGGCGAAGCATGCCTTGTTGTTCGCCTTCGCCGCAAGGGGACCTCCGGCCTCCTGCCGACTCGCCTTCCGGCCGACCCCCCTGGACCCCTAGGCCCCCGCCCACAGCCCTTCGGCCGTCAGGCCCAGCAGGTCGATGGCGTTGCCGCGCACGATGCGGTCCACCACGTCCGGCGCCAGGTGGGACATCTGGGCCTCCCCCACCTCGCGCGACTTCGGCCACGTCGAGTCCGAGTGCGGATAGTCCGTCTCGTAGAGGACGCTCGCGACGCCGATCGAGTCCAGGTTCTTCAGACCGAACGGGTCGTCGAAGAAGCAGCCGAAGACGTGCTCCGCGAAGAGCTCCGACGGCGGACGGTGCACCTTGTCCGCGACCCCGCCCCAGGCGCGGTTCTCCTCCCACACCACGTTCGCGCGCTCCAGGATGTACGGGATCCAGCCGATCTGACCCTCCGCGTACATGATCTTGAGGTTCGGGAAGCGCTCGAACTTGCCGCTCATCAGCCAGTCGACCATCGAGAAGCAGCAGTTGGCGAAGGTGATGGTGGATCCGACCGCGGGCGGCGCGTCCGCCGAGGTCGACGGCATGCGCGACGAGGAACCGATGTGCATGGCGATGACCGTGCCGGTCTCGTCGCACGCCTGGAGGAAGGGGTCCCACTCGTCGGTGTGGATCGAGGGGAGGCCCAGGTGCGGCGGTATCTCCGAGAAGGCGACCGCGCGCACGCCGCGCGCCGCGTTGCGGCGGACCTCGGCGGCGGCCAGGCGGGCGTCCCAGAGCGGGATGAGGGTGAGGGGGATCAGCCGGCCGCGCGCGTCGGGGCCGCACCACTCCTCCACCATCCAGTCGTTGTACGCCCGTACGCCGAGCAGCCCGAGCTCGCGGTCCTTGGCCTCGGTGAAGGTCTGGCCGCAGAAGCGGGGGAAGGTCGGGAAGCAGAGCGCCGACTGGACGTGGTTGACGTCCATGTCCGCGAGGCGCTCGGGAACCGAGAAGGAGCCGGGGCGCATCTGCTCGTACGTGATGACTTCGAGCTTGATCTCGTCGCGGTCGTAGCCGACGGCGGTGTCGAGGCGGGTGAGGGGTCGGTGCAGGTCCTCGTACACCCACCAGTCGCCGATCGGGCCGTCGTCACCCTTGGCTCCCATGACGGGCGCGAACTTGCCGCCGAGGAAGGTCATTTCCTTGAGGGGGGCGCGGACGATCCGGGGGCCGGTGTCCTGGTATTTGGACGGGAGCCGGTCCCGCCAGACGTGGGGAGGTTCAACCGTGTGGTCGTCCACCGAGATGATCTTCGGGAAGGTCTCCATGCGGACTACGGTAGCGTCGATCTGACGAACCGTCAGCTACTTGGGGAGTGATCGGTTCGACACGGGCTGACGGGTAGGCGCAAGACAGGGCAGACTGGCCCTTACAACGACGGAAGGCAGGGGGGACGACAGATGGACGGCATACCGGCCATCCCGCACCAGCGGAACCGCCCCGAGGCAGCCCGGCGCCAGTCCGCTGCCGCGCCGGACGCCACGACCGGGTCCCGGCCCGACTCCACGACCGTCCAGACCGCGGATGCCCACACCACGAACGCCCACACCGCGGATGCCCACACCACGAACGCCCCCGCCGCGGTCGCCGCCGCCTCGGACGCCCGCGCCAAGGACGCCCCCGCCGGAACGGGTGCCCAACACGCCACGCCCGCCCAGCAGGTCCCGCCCGCCCAGCAGGTCCCGCCCGCCCAGCAGGTCCCGCCCGCCCAGCAGGTCCCGCCCGCCTCGCAGGTCCCGCCCGCCTCGCACGTCACCCCCGCCGCCGACGCCACCCCCGCACCCGACTCCTGCCGCTTCGCCGTCCTCGGCCCGATCCGCGCCTGGCGCGGCGGCGAGGCGCTGCCCTCCGGGACCCCGCAGCAGCGCGCCCTGCTCGCCGCGCTCCTGCTGCGCGGCGGCCGTACCGCGACCGCACCCGAGCTGATCGACGCCATCTGGGGCGAGGACCCGCCGCAGCAGGCCCTCGCCACGATCCGTACGTACGCCTCCCGCCTGCGCAAGGTGCTCGCGCCCGGCATGCTCGTCACCGAGTCCGGCGGCTACGCCATCCACACCCCCGCCGACGCCCTCGACCTCGGCGTCGCCCGCGGCCTGGCCGCCGAAGCCGAGCAGGCGCGCGGGGTCGGCAACCGCACCCTCGCCCGTACGCTGCTCGACCGCGCCCTCGACCTGTGGGACGGGGAACCGCTCGCCGGGGTCCCCGGCCCGCACGCCGACACCGAGCGCACGCGCCTCCAGGAATGGCGCCTCCAGCTGCTGGAGACCCGCCTCGACCTCGACCTGGAGGTCGGCCACCACGCCGAGGCCGTCTCCGAGCTCACCGCCCTCACCGCCGCCCACCCGCTGCGCGAACGGCTGCGCGAGCTCCTCATGCTCGCCCTGTACCGCAGCGGCCGCCAGGCCGAGGCCCTCGCCGTCTACGCCGACACCCGCCGGCTGCTCGCCGACGAACTCGGCGTGGACCCCCGACCCGAACTCGCCGCGCTCCAGCAGCGCATCCTGCGCGCGGACGCCGAGCTCGCCTGCGCCGAAGACCCGGCCCCCGCCGCCGCGCCCGCACTCGTAAGGCCTGCCCAATTGCCCGCCACCGTCGCCGACTTCACCGGCCGCGCCACCTTCGTCAACGAGCTCGGCGAGATCCTGTCGGGCGTCGGGGGCCAGGTCATGGCCGTCTCCGCGCTCGCCGGCATCGGCGGCGTCGGCAAGACCACCCTCGCCGTGCACGTCGCGCACGCCGCCCGCCCGCACTTCCCCGACGGCCAGCTCTACGTGGACCTCCAGGGCACCGAACCGCGGCCCGCCGAGCCCGTCGCCGTCCTCGGCTCCTTCCTGCGCGCCCTCGGCACCCCCGACACGGCCATCCCGGACAGTGCCGCCGAGCGGGCCGCGCTCTACCGCTCCATCCTCGACGGGCGCCGCATCCTGGTCCTGCTCGACAACGCCCGCGACGCCGCCCAGGTCCGCCCGCTGCTGCCGGGCACCGCGGGCTGCGCCGCGCTCGTCACCAGCCGGGTCCGCATGGCGGGCCTCGCCGGGGCCCATCTCGTCGACCTCGACGTGATGAGCCCCGAGGAAGCCCTCCAGCTGTTCACCCGGATCGTGGGCGCGGAGCGCGTCGGCGCCGAACGCCAGGCCGCCCTCGACGTGGTCGGCGCCTGCGGGTTCCTGCCGCTCGCCATTCGCATCGCCGCCTCCCGGCTCGCCGCCCGCCGCACCTGGACCGTGTCCGTCCTCGCCGCGAAGCTCGCCGACGAGCGCCGACGCCTCGACGAGCTCCAGGCCGGCGACCTCGCCGTCAAGGCCACCTTCGAGCTGGGCTACGGGCAGCTGGAGCCCGAGCAGCAGCGCGCGTTCCGCCTCCTCGGCCTCGCCGACGGGCCCGACATCTCCCTCTCCGCCGCGGCCGCCGTACTCGACCTGCCCGAGTACGACACCGAGGACCTCCTCGAAGCCCTGGTGGACTGCTCCCTCCTCGAATCGGCCGCGCCCGGCCGCTACCGCTTCCACGACCTCGTACGGCTCTACGCCAGGGCGTGCGCCGAGCGTGACGAGCAGCCGCCGGGCGGCCGCGACGCCGCCCTGGACCGGCTGCTGGACTTCTACCTCGCCACCGCCTCCGCGGTGTACGCGGTGGAGCGCCCCGGCGACCGGCTCCCGGCCCACCTGTCCGCGACCCACTACCCCGGCCTGCGCTTCGCCGAGCCGCGCGCCGCCCTCGACTGGCTGTACGCCGAGGCGGACCCGCTGCTGGCGTGCGTGCGGCAGGCCTCCGTGCGCTCGACCGGGCGGGCGGACGTACTGCGCCGGGCCGTCGACCTGCTGTGGGCGGCGAAGGACCTCGCCGAGTCGGGGGCCAACTCCAAGCAGTACGAGTCCGCGGCCGTGGCCCTGCGCGACGCCGCGCACGCCGCGAAGGACCCGCACGCGGAGGGCCGGGCCCGGACCACCCTCACCAACGTCCACCTGGTCGCGGGCCGCTTCGGCGAGGCCGACGAGGAGGCCCGCCAGGCCATGGACCTCGCCCGCGAGGCCGGCGACCCGCTGCCCAGCTGCTGGGCGCCCAACGACCGCGGGATCATCGCCCTCTACCAGGGCCGGCACGCCGACGGCGAGCGCTACCTGCTGGAGGCCATCGAGAACTTCCGCGCCGACGGCAACCACATCGGCGAGGCCAGCGCGCTGTGCAACCTCTCCCGGATCCACGTCGAACTGGGCCGGCTGACCAGCGCCATCGAGCTGGCCCAGCAGGGCATCGCCATATACGACCGGATGGGGCTGACCCTGCGCCTGGCCAACGGCCGCTACGCGCTGGGCATCGCCCTCACCGAGGCCGGGCGGCTCGGCGAGGCGCAGTCGCAGCTGACCGAGGCGCTCTCGCTGTTCCACGACAACCGGCAGCCGCTGTGGGAGGGCGTGACGCATTTCCGGCTCGCCGTGGCCCATCTGGCCGCGCACCGGCCCACGCTGGCCGCCGCGCACGCCGAGCAGGCGATCGCGCTGCGCGGGATCGGCGGGGAGTGGCGGCGGGCGACGGTGCTGACGGTGCTGGGCAAGGCGCTGCGCAGGCTGGGGCAGCGGGATCGGGCGCGGGTGTGCTGGCGGGACGCGGAAGTCGTGTTCAAGCAGCTGAAGTCGGCGGAACTGGCCGAGGTGCAGGCCTTGTTGGCGTCCGAGATCGCAGCCTGAACCGGCTGGGCCGGAGTCCGGCCGGCCGCTGATCGCCTGATGAACGAGGCATTCATCGTTCGTTTATCGCCGCCCGGCACGATAGAGACATCGACTCACCGCGTCGGGGGGCGTGGGAGTCGGCTGGAGGACCACCCGTTCGGCGGTCCGCGGGGGAATCGCCGAACGGGCCCGACCCATCCATCAGGAGAACCGATGACGACGAACGAGAACATCCTGCCGAACGACGGCGACATCAAGCCGATGGACAACCACGCGTCCGGCATCGAGATCAAGCCGCTCGACGACAGCCTGGCACCGGGCGTCGACATCACGCCGATGGACAACCACGCCTCCGGCATCGAGATCAAGCCGCTGGAGACGAAGCCGGCTTCGGCCGAGGACATCGTGGCGATGGACAACCACGCCTCGGGACCGCGGCCGTAAGACGTCCCACGGGGGGGATCACGGGGGACGGGGGGCCGGTCCCACGGGGGATACGGGGGACCGGGAACAACGGGGGGACCACGGCGGGATTCGGGGGAACCCGCCGTGGTCGACGGGGGAGCACGAGCCGGTGGGGTCACGGGGGAACCACCGGTCGGCAGGACGACGGGGGAGCGCACAAGGACGGCGGCCGCGGTGGCCCGGAGGGGGAGCCACCGCGGCCGCCGTCGCATGCCCGCATCCGGATCCGGCCCGGTCCCGGTGCTCCGCTCACTAGGCTGGGCCCGTGTTCACCTCACAGGGACCCACCGTCCGCGAGCTCGCCGTGCAGGCCCTCTCGTCCGTCGAGCGCGGGTACGACCTGCTCTCCCCCAAGTTCGACCAGACGCCGTTCCGCACCCCCGACCGCATGCTCGACGCCGTCGAGGAGACGCTCGCCCAGCGCGAGGGCTCGTTCGCGGCCGGGCTCGACGTGTGCTGCGGGACCGGCGCCGGACTCGGGATGCTGCGGCGGCTGTGCCGGGACCGGGTGACCGGGGTGGACCTGAGCGCGGGCATGCTGGCGGAGGCCGCGCGGGCGCACCCCGACGAACGCGTCGACCTCGTACGGGCCGACGCGCGGGCGCTGCCGCCCGGGCTGGCCCACTCGTACGACCTGGCCGTCAGCTTCGGGGCCTTCGGCCACTTCCTCCCGGCCGAGCGGCCCGCCCTCTTCTCCGGCGTCCACACCGCCCTGCGCCCGGGCGGGGTGTTCGCGTTCCCGATCGGGGCGCCGATCCCGCCCGCCTCGCCCGTGTGGTGGGCGGTGGCGGGCTTCGACGCGGCGATGCGGGTGCGCAACGCCGTGTGGCGGCCGCCGTTCGTCATGTACTACCGGACGTTCCCGCTCGGCGGCGTCAGCGCCGACCTGCGCGCGGCCGGCTTCACGGTGGAGACGGTGCCCCTGGACCACTTCGGCCGCCGCCCGGACGGCACCCCCCGCTGGCGCCTCGTCCTGGCGCGCAGGGCCGGCTAGGGCCCCGGTACCGGCGCGCCCGGCCCAATGGGCTGGCTCCGCACCCTCAGCAGTGGGGGATCCCGGCCTTCCGGCAGGTCGAGGACGAGCAGGGCGAGCCCGTCGTCCACGTCTACGAGCTGGACACGGTCACCCGGACGTACGTCCCGACCGGGATCCACCGTGACCGGCTCAAGGTGGCGGTCCCGTTCCCCGCGGACCTCGACCTGGGCACGCTCACCCCCTGACCGGGCGGGCGCGGAGTTCGCGCTTGAGGACCTTTCCGCTCGCGTTGCGCGGCAGCTCGGCGACGAACTCGACCTCCCGCGGGACCTTGTAGTTGGCCATCTCGCGGCGCGACCAGGCGATCAGGTCGTCGGCGGTGAGCGTGGAGCCCGGGCGGCGCACCGCGTACGCCTTGCCGACCTCGCCCAGGCGCGGGTCCGGCACGCCGACCACGGCGACGTCGGCGATGTCCTGGTGCAGGCCGAGGAGTTGCTCTATCTCGGCGGGGTAGGCGTTGAACCCGCCGACGATGAACATGTCCTTGATCCGGTCGGTGATGCGCAGGTTGCCCTCGGCGTCGAGGACCCCGACGTCGCCGGTGCGCAGCCAGCCGTCGGAGGTGACGGCCCCGGCGGTCTCGGCCGGGTCCTCGAAGTAGCCCTGCATGACGTGGTGGCCGCGCACCCACACCTCGCCCGCGGTGCCCGCGGGCTGGGCCCTGCCCTGCCGGTCGGCGACGACCTTCACCTCCGTGTCCGGGATGGCCCGCCCGGAGGTGGAGGCGATGACCTCGGCCGGGTCCCCGCGGCGGCACATGGTGACGATGCCGCTGGCCTCGGAGAGCCCGTACGCGGTGAGGACGGTGGAGATGTGCAGTTCGCCGCGGAGCCGTTCGACGAGCTGGAGCGGGACGACGGCGGCGCCCGTGACGACCAGCCGCAGCGCCGACAGGTCGTGGTGGTCGCGCTGGGGGTGGTCGAGGAGGGACTGGTGGAGGGTGGGCGGTCCGGGGAGCACGGAGATCCGCTCGGCGGCGATGTTGGCGAGGACGGTGTCCACGTTGAAGACGGGCTGCGGAACCATCGTGGCGCCGCGCATCAGGCAGGCGATGATGCCGGCCTTGTAGCCGAAGGTGTGGAAGAAGGGGTTCACGATCAGGTAGCGGTCGCCCTCGCGCAGCCCGGCGAGCTCGCTCCAGACGTCGTAGCAGCGCAGCGACTGGGCGTGGGTGATGACGGCGCCCTTGGGGCTGCCGGTGGTGCCGGAGGTGAAGATGATGTCGGAGGGGGAGTCGGGGCGGATCGACTCGGCGCGCTCGCGCACGGTCTCGGCGCCGACATCGTCCCCGCCGGCCAGGAACTCCTTCCAGGTGCGGAAGTCCTGCGGGGCGTCCTCGGCGAGTACGACGACCTGTTCGAGGTGCGGCAGCCCGGGCAGCGGCCCGTCTCCCTCCCCCTCGGCGGCCGCCCGGCGCAGGGAGGCGACGTACGAGGTGCCGAGGAAGGTGCCGGTGACGAAGAGGAGTCTGGCCCGGCTGCGCCGCAGGACGTACGCGGCTTCCGTGCCCTTGAAACGGGTGTTGAGGGGGACGAGGACGGCGCCCGCCGAGACCGCGCCGAGCGCGGAGACGATCCACTCCAGGGTGTTGGGCGCCCAGACGGCGACGCGGTCCCCCGGCTCGATCCCGGCGGCGATGGCGGCGGCCGCGGCCCGCTCCACGCGTTCGCCGAGCTGCGCGTAGCCGATGCGGACGCGCCCGTCGACGACGGCCTCGCGGTCTGCGTACTCCGCGGCCGCCGAGCGCACCAGTCCCGCGATGGAGCCCCAGCGCAGATCCCCCCGCGCGTCTTCGGTCATCGCACACCCCTCCCAGTAGCTGACTATCCGTCAGATTAGCTGTAGCCTTCGCGGCTGTCAGTACTGGCGCAGCCCGGAGGTGGCGATGGCGGCAACACTCAAGGACGCTACGGCGATAGTCGGGATCGGCCAGACCGCCTTCGCCAAACGGCTCCCCGAGTCGGAGAAGGAACTGGCGTGCCGCGCCATCCTCGCCGCTCTCGCGGACGCCGGAATAGCGCCCTCCGAAGTCGACGCCTTCTCCTCCTACACGATGGAGGAGACCGACGAGGTCGAGGTGGCCAAGGCCATCGGCGCCGGAGACGTCACCTTCTTCTCCAAGATCGGCTACGGCGGAGGCGGTTCCTGCGCCACCGTCGGCCACCTCGCGGCCGCCGTCGCCACCGGGCAGGCGAGCGTGGGCGTCGCCTGGCGCTCGCGCAAACGCGGCTCCGGCCCGCGCCCCTGGAAGAACACCGCCGTCCAGCTGCCCACCCCCGGCCAGTGGACGCGCCCCTTCGGGCTGCTGCGCCCCGCAGACGAGATCGGCATGCTGGCCCGGCGCTACATGCACGAGTACGGGGCCACCCGCGACCACCTCTTCAACGTCGCCATGGCCTGCCGCAACCGGGCCAACGAGAACCCGGCCGCGATGATGTACGAGCGCCCGCTGACCCGCGAGATGTACATGACCTCGCGCATGATCAGCGACCCGCTCTGCCTCTTCGACAACTGCCTGGAGACGGACGGGGCACTGGCCTGCGTGATCGTGAGCGCCGAGCGCGCCCGCGACTGCCGCCAGAAGCCCGTGTACGTCCACTCCGTCGCGCAGGGCCTGCCCGCCCAGCACCACGGCATGGTCAACTACTGGAACGACGACCCGCTGTCCGGGCCCGCCTGGACCGCCGCCCGGCACCTGTGGAAGCAGGCCGACTTCGGCCCCCAGGACGTTGACGTGGCCCAGATCTACGACGCGTTCACCCCCCTCATCCCGCTGTCCCTGGAGGGCTACGGCTTCTGCGGGCGCGGCGAGGGCGCCGCGTTCACCGAGGGCGGGGCACTGGAGATGGGCGGCCGGCTCCCGATCAACACCGGGGGCGGCGGGCTGTCCGAGGCCTACGTGCACGGCTTCAACCTGATCAACGAGGGCGTCAAGCAGCTCCGGGGCGTCTCGACCGCCCAGGTGCCGGACGCCGCGACCTGCCTGGTGACGGCGGGCGAGGGTGTCCCGACGTCCGCGATCCTGCTGAGGAGCTGACCCGATGACCACCACCTCCCCCGCCGCGGACGGACTGCTGCTGCCCGTCCCCGACGAGGACGGCGCCCCCTTCTGGGAGTACGCCGCCCGGGGCGAACTCCGCGTCCAGGCCTGCACCTCCTGCGGCCGGCTCCGCTTCCCGCCGCGCCCCTGCTGCCCGCACTGCCAGTCGTTCGACTCCGAGTGGCGCCCGATGAGCGGCCGGGGCCGGATCTGGTCCTACGTACGGCCGCATCCGCCGCTGCTGCCCGCGTACGCCGAGCAGGCCCCGTACAACGTGATCCTCGTGGAGCTCGCCGACGCCCCGCACATCCGCCTCGCCGGAAACCTGGTCACCTCGGCCGACGCCCCGCTGAACTCGGTGGACCCGGCGCGCCTGCGCATCGGCGCCCGCGTGCAGGTGGTGTTCACGCGGACCGGCGGGGTGGCCGTGCCGCGCTGGGTGCTGGAGAAGTCGTGACGGTACGGGTCGAGCGCGACAAGGCGAGCGGGGTCGCGGTCGTCACCCTGGACCGGGAGCGCAAGCACAACGCGATCGATCTGGCGACGGCCGCGGAACTCGCGTCGGTGTGGCGGGAGTTCCGGTTCGCGGACGACGTACGGGCGGTCGTGCTGACCGGCGCGGGGCGGGCGGCCTTCTGCACGGGCGTCGACCGCGGGGTGGAGGTGCCGCAGCCGTCCTCCCCGTACTCGGTGGACGACCCGCTGGTGGCCATCGGCCCGAAGGCGAACGACCTGTGGAAGCCCGTGATCGCCGCCGTCAACGGCATGGCCTGCGGCGGCGCGTTCTACCTGCTGGGCGAGTCGGAGTTCATCGTCTCGTCCGCGACGGCGACGTACTTCGACCCGCACACGACGTACGGGATGGTCAGCGCGTACGAGGCCGTGTACATGGCGCAGCGGATGCCCTTCGGGGAAGCCGCCCGGATGTCCCTGATGGGGACGGCGGAACGGCTCTCCGCCCGGCGGGCGTACGAGATCGGCCTGGTCTCGGAGCTGGCGGAGCCCGAGGAGCTGCTCCCGGCGGCGCTGCGGGCGGCCGGGACGCTGGCCGGCTGTCCGACGGAGGCCGTACAGGGGACCGTACGGGCCCTGTGGTCGGCGAAGCAGGCGGCGCTGCACCAGGCGCTGGCGCAGGCCCCGGCGCTGATCTCGCTGGGGAACCTGGCGCCGGAGCGGCAGGCGGACCTGTTCACGGGACGCCGGGAGGCGCCGGAACCGAGGATCCGCTAGTTGATCGTGCCGACGACGCAGCTGGTGACGTCGGCCGCCTTGTCCTTCTGGGCCATGTCGGCGGTGACCGTGCGGGTCTCGCGGGCCTTCAGCGAGACCCGGACGGTGGTCCGGTCCACGACGCCGTTCGCGCCCTGGAAGACGACCGGGACGTCGACGAGGCGCGCGGTGTCGACGACGGAGGTCACCTTGAGGACGGCTTGCGGCCTGCCGGGGCCGGCGCAGGTGACGACCGACGCCTGTGCGGGTGCACCGGCGCTCTTGGTGGGCGAGGGCGTCGACTTCCCGCTGCCATTGCCGCCACTGCTGCTGCCACTGCTGCTGTTGCCGTTGCTGTCGTAGCTGCTCCGCTTCTTGGAGCTGGAGCAGCCGCCGCCGCTGCCGCTGCTCTTGGAGCCGTGCCCGTGCCCGCTCGACGAGAATCCGGTGAGCGCGAACACGACGGCGACCAGCACCGCGGTGAACCTGATCCGACGTCCAGCCACCATGGCCCGTTCCCTCCCCTGGACAACGGCGGGCCACGCTATCACCGCCCGCCCCGTTCACAGTTGCCACGCATAGGATCGAAGCCGGCCGCCGGGGAGGCATCCGGCGCCGGCCCACTGCGACACGGAAGCGGGAACCGCTCATGGGGCTGTTCGACAGGCTGACCGGAACCAGGCGCCCCGACGCCGCGGTCGCACCCCGCCCCGCCGCGGAGGTACGGGCCGTGCTGCTCGCGGCGGGCGGTCCGCAGGCCCCGTACCGCGTGCGGAACGCCACCCCGCGGGAGGACGCCGACCTGGTGGCCGAGTGGCGGGTCCTGGAGCCGGCCTGGCATCCCTTCTTCCGCGAGCGCAGGCTGGAACGGACCCTGAAGATCCGGATGCGGCTGTCGCCGGAGGACCGCGAGGTGCGGGCCCTCGACGAGCAGCTGGAGGTCACCTGGCTCGGGAACACGCCCCGCCTGGTGTCCTCGCGCGAGCACATCCGTGGCCAGGTGCGCGAGAAGTCCTTCCGGTGGGAGATCGGCCGCGGCCCCGACGGCAGGCTCCGGGCGACGGAGACCTCCGCCTTCGACAGCGCCCGGCTGAAGGACCCCCTGCGCGACGCGGTCCTCGCAGCGGGCTGGACCTGGCGCGGCGTGCTCCGCAGGCTCTGACCGCCACGGACGGAGCCTCACGCCGGCGGGCCGGTCAGTACTCGCCGTCGAGTGCGGAGGCCGAGGCGGCGCGGAAGCAGGCGGAGACGACGTTGAAGAGGATCAGCGGTCCCCCGGTGGCCGACTTCTTCTCACCCGTGATGTGCACGGCGAACTGCTCGGCCTTGTTCTCGGCGTAGATCTCGGGATCCTGCGCCTGGCTGTTGGCCCTGCCCTCCTTGGTGATCTTCCAGCCGTTCTCCTCCAGCGCCTTGCGCAGGTTCTGCATGCCCTCGTCGACCTGGGCGTCGGAGATCTCGTACACCGACCACGGGTGGCCCGTGGAGAACAGGTCGTCTCCGTAGTCCTTGCAGCGCGTGACGCTCGGGCCGGGCTGGGTCACCTTGCCCTTGATCCCGCTCATCTCCAGCAGGCGGCTGGACACCTGCTTCGTCTTCGTGCGCGCAGGATCAGGATCCATCCTGACGGGTTCGTAATTCAGTTCTTTCACGTTGGAGCACCCCACGGACAGCATGGAAAGCGAGCCGGCAAGGATTACGGCGAGAGCCGTGGCCCGCAATGACCTGGACGATCTTGACGTTCTGCGATCAACCGTCGACTTCCCCATGTCAGTCAAGGGCGACCTTGTCGTAGCGACCGGCAACCACTCTCGCCTGATTTTCAAGACTCAACGAGTCCTTTCTCCAGTAATCGGTGTGGCTGTCTGCGTCGTTGTCCATGATATGGGCCCCGAAATCCTCATCGGAAGGCACGTTCTGCCCCCAGATCGATCCGAACGGCAGTATTTCCTTCCAGAACGGCGTGCCGCCGCCGAGCCCCGCGACCTTGCCGCCCGCCGGCACCTGGTCCTTGGTGAAGGACGCCGCTTCCGACCACACGTGGCCCTCTTCCACGTCCAGGTCCTTGGCGTGGCCGACCAGCATGCCGGGGCTGCCGGCCACCAGGATGTCGTCCGTCCGCAGGTCACCCGCGTTGGAGGCCGCACCGATGACGGTGCTGCCGTAGCTGTGCCCGATGAGGGTGGTGTGGCTCGCTCCGTCGCCGCCCTGGACCTGCTCCAGGCCCGCCATGAAGTGGTTCAGGTCGGGCGCCGCATCGTGGGCGTAGCCCTTGGTCATGGCCTCGGGAACGATGCTCTGCGGGGCGTCGTATCCGATCCAGGTGATGGTGGACACGTTCTGGCCGGGCACTTGGGCGTGGGTCTGCTTCCACAGCTCTCCCATGTGACCGATGTAGTCGTGACTCTTCTCTATGGCGGTGAAAGTGCCGGGGACGAAAACCGCCGTGTGGTCGGCCGTTTCCGGGTTGCCGTTCGCGACGATGGCCCGCCCTCCGCCCTTGGTGTCAAAGCCGAGGAGATACGCCTCCGGCAGTCCTTCCTCGCCCGTCGCGTCGAAACGGGCCTGGATGGCTTTCATTCCCTTGAGGTTCCTGTCCAGGAACTCCTTGTCCTTGGCGTACTTGTCGTTCCACTCGCGCCACTCTTTGGTCTCTTCGCGCGTCCAGGCACGCCCGTGCTGGACGTAGCGGTACCTGGGCTGGGGCTCTTGGGGAATCCCGTCGAACTTGATCTGGAACTCGGCCTTCTTCTCGGCCAGGACGGTGCGGTTGGCCTCGTCGCGGACCACGGAGGGCAGCCCGTCCAGCGCTCCCACTTCGGCCGCGTTCAGGGAGAGGTAGGCGGACTGCTCGTCCGGCGTCAGGCCCTTCCACCAGTCCGCGTTCGCCTTCGGGTCATCGCCCTTCGGCGGGGGCTTGATGTGGTCCAGGTAGTCCTTCGCGCCGGCGCGGACGTCGGCGGTGTCGCTCTGGACGTCCGCCCAGTCCCCGTCGGAGACGACCAGGTCGTCGTCGGCCTTGAGCTTGCGCAGCTTCGGCGCCCACGCCGTGTCGGCCTCGGTGGCCTCCGCGACCGCCTGCGCGATCCGGTTGGCGACCGCCACCGCCTTCCCGAAGTTCGGGTTGGGGTGGATGTTCGCCGCCTGCCGCTCCAGGGCGTCGGACAGGCTGTTGGCGTCCCGCGTCGGGTCGATGACCGTTCCGGCGGGCTTGCCCTTCGCGCTGCCGGTGACGGTACCGCCCTCGGGAACCTTCCCGTCCTTCTCCTCGCCGCCGGGCGGGTAGGTCACCGAACCGTCCGCGCCCACCGTGAGCTTCTGGTGGGCCGCGTCCTCCAGGGCGTCGTCCAGCTTCTTCTTCGCGTCCGTCATCGCGGCCGCGAACGCCTTGAGGGAGGTGGCGGCAAGACCGCATTCCACCTGCACGTAGTGGAAGTTCTTGGCCAGGTCCCGGAGCGAGCCCAGCGCGGCGTCCACGGCCACACCGTTCAGGCCGGCCCGCAGTCGCGCCGATATCTGCCCTTCGGTGTCCCCGTAGGCGTGGTCGGCCATGTCACTGGCCGCTTTGTAGCCGTCGGCCGCCTCGGTGAACTCGGACGGCTTGAGGGCCTTGAGTGCTGCGAAGTCCATGGGTCAGGCTCACCGGCCCCCGTCGCTGCCGCCGGTGGCGGGAGTGTCCTTGTACTGCGCGTCGATCTGGGCGAAGCCGCCCTTGATGGCCTCGTCGTTCTCGTACTGGCCCTGGCCGGCCTTCTCCAGGGGGCCCTGGAGGGAGGTGCACTTGCCCGCCAGACTGTCCAGGTACGTCTTCCAGGACTGGTACAGCTCGGCCTGGGCCGCCGCGCTCTCCACGCCGGCGAGGGCCGCGCCCTTCTGGCCCGTCTCCAGCGCGCCCACGCCGCCCTTGACGCTCGTCGACAGACCCGCGAGGTCCTTGCTCGCCCGGTTCCAGACCGCCTTGTCGGACGTCAGGTCACCATTGCCCCCGCCCCCGCCCCCGCCCCCGCCGCTGCCGCCGTCGGGCGCGGCGCTCGCGAGGTGCATCTCAGGGCTGCCCGCCGCCTGCTGTTTGAGTCCCGCCCACTCCAGGTCGAACGACGCCATGCCGCTTCCGCCCCCGTAATTCCGACCGCCGTGATCAAGTGGTCATCCTACGAGCACTTCCGGACAGCAAACGGTGCGGACTTTGCAAAAAATGGCGGAGGCCCCGTCCCCCGGTGCGGGGGCGGGGCCGACCAGCCGGTTCGGCGGGTGGTGCGGGGTCGATCAGGCCTCGACGACGCCCGAGGCGGCGATCTCGACCTTGCCCTTGGGGGCGCCGGACTGGGAGCCCAGGGCCTCGATCTGGTCGACCAGAGCCTGGCCCTCGACGACCTCGCCGAAGACGACGTGCTTGCCGTCCAGCCACGGGGTGACGACGGTGGTGATGAAGAACTGCGAGCCGTTGGTGTTGCGGCCGGCGTTCGCCATCGACAGCAGGTACGGGCGGTCGTGCTTCAGGTTGAAGTTCTCGTCGGCGAACTTCTCGCCGTAGATGCTCTTGCCACCGGTGCCGTTGTGGTTGGTGAAGTCACCGCCCTGGAGCATGAACTGGGGGATGACCCGGTGGAAACCGGAACCGGCGTAGCCGAAGCCGTTCTGGCCGGTGGCCAGCTCGCGGAAGTTGCGCGCGGTCTGCGGGACGACGTCGTCGAACAGGTTGAAGACGATGCGGCCGGCCGGGGCGCCGTTGATGTTGATGTCGAAGTAAACGTTGCTCATGGGGTCCATCCTGTCACTCCCGGTGCCGCACGCGACCCGGAGGGGCCCGAAAACCCTCACCCGGCCGTACGCGTGCCCGTGCCCTTGGCCGCGTCCAGCGCGTAGACGCAGCGGTCCTTGCTGCATGCGTAGACCACGCCCGCCTCGGCCACAGGGGCTCCCGTGATCTCCCCGCCCGTGGCGAGCTTCCAGCGCAGCTGGCCGCCCGCCGCGTCCAGGGTGTACAGGCAGTGGTCGGCCGAGCCGAAGTGCACCCGGCCGTCCGCGACCGCCGGCGGGCCGGTGATCTCGCCGCCCGCGGCGAAGCGCCACTTCGGGGTGCCGGTGACCGCGTCGAGCGTGTACAGCGCGCTGCCCGCACCCAGGTGGACGTTGCCGTTCGCGACCATCACCGGGTCGGAGGACGGCCGCGGCTCGGTGGCGATGCGCCAGCGGTCGTTGCCGGTGGCCGCGTCGAGGGCGTACACGGTGCCCAGGTAGTCGGCGAGGTAGACCCCGCCGCCGGTGACCGCCGCGCCCGGCGCGAACGCCGGGGCCGCCAGGAAGACCGCCGGGGCCTCGAAGTGCCAGCGGACCCGGCCCGAGGCCCGGTCGACGGAGAGTACGCGGGTGCCGGCGGCGATGTAGACGTTGCCGTCCGGGGCCGGGGTGACCCGTACGGGGACGTTGCCGCAGGAGGCCGCGTCGCCGACCGGGTACGACCAGGATTCGCGGCCGCTGCGCGCGTCGAGGGCGCGCAGCCGCGCGTCCTGCCACACGTACACCGTGCCGTCGTGGAGGACGGGGGCCGCCTCCGGGGTCTCGAAGTCGCTCTGGGCGCCGGTCAGCTCCCACAGCTTCTGTCCATTGGAGGCTTCCCAGCCCTGTACGCCGCCGCCGCGCGTGGCGGTGACCACGGTGCCCCGGTCGGCGCGCAGGGCGTACACCCAGGCGTCGGTGTTCAGCCGCCAGCGCTCGGAGCCGTCGCCGGCGTCGAGGGCGTAGAGGGAGGGTCCGTCGGAGGCGTGGATGCGGCCGTCCGAGACGGCCATGGACCAGGCGACGTCGCGGGTCTTGAACTGGCGGCGGCCACTGGCCACGTCCAGCGCGTGCACCTCGAAGGAGGTCACGTACAGCAGGTCTCCGGCGACGGTCGGGGTGCCCCAGACCTCGTTCGACATGCGGAAGCGCCAGGGGCGCCAGCGGCCGCTGTCGGGCCCCGCGGCGGGCGAGGGCACCACGGCCGAGGCGGACGAGGAGGCCGGGGCCTGGGCGGCCGCCACGCCGCCCGGCGGGCGGACCCAGCCGGTCGCCGAGTCGCCGGCGGCCGCGTGCGCGTGCGCGGCGGGCGCCGCGGCGCTCGTACGCGGACCGGGCCCGATCGGCACCGGCGAGCCGCCGAGCCGCACCGGCTCGCCGGACGGCGCCGGGGACACCGGCCGCGGCGGGTGCTGCGGGCGCTGGGGGACGGCCTGGCCGGTGCGCGGGTCGACCCACGGGTCGCCGCCGCCGGAGCCGCCGCGCGGCTCCCTGCGGTGCGTGGCGGCGTCGGAGCCGCGCCCCGGGCCGCGGCCGGGCGCCGGGACCGGCGCGGCGGCCGTGCGCTGCCCGGCGCGCCGGGCCTCGATCATGGCCACGGCGCGGCCGGGCAGCCACGCCGAGGCGGTGCCGCTGTCGTCGCCGCCGTCGAAGAGGTGCGGCGCGAGCTGCGCCTGAAGGTCGGCCGGGGTCGGGCGCTGCGTCGCGTCCATCTGCATGCAGGAGTCGATCAGCGGCCGCAGCTCGTCCGGGAGCCCCTCCAGGTTGGGCTCGTCGCGCAGCAGCATGAACACCGTCTCCACCGGGTTGGCCCCGTGGTACGGCGGATGTCCGGTCGCGGCGAAGACGAGGGTGGAGCCGAGCGAGAAGACGTCGCTGGCGCCCTTGACGCTGCGCGAGTCCTTCGCCTGCTCGGGCGACATGTACGCGGGCGTGCCGACGGCGACGTTCGTCATGGTCAGGCGGGTGTTGGAGACGCCGCTCGCGATGCCGAAGTCGATCACGCGCGGGCCGTCCTCGACGACGAGCACGTTGGACGGCTTCAGGTCGCGGTGGACGAGGCCGGCGCCGTGGATGGACTGCAGGGCCTCGGCGATGCCGGCGGCGAGCCACCGAACGGCCTGGGCGGGCATCGGCCCGCACTCGTTGACGATCTCCTCCAGGGAGGGCGCCGGGACGTACGCGGTCGCCAGCCAGGGCACGGCGGCCCGCGGGTCGGCGTCGACCACGGCCGCGGTGTAGAAGCCGGACACGGCCCGCGCCGCCTCCACCTCACGGGTGAAGCGCACCCGGAAGAGCTGGTCCTCGGCGAGCTCGGTCCGCACCGTCTTGATCGCCACCCGGCGCCCGGATGCCGACCGCGCGAGATAGACCAGCCCCATGCCGCCGGCGCCGAGCCGTCCCAGCACCTCGAAGGGGCCGATCCGTCTCGGGTCGTGCTGCGTCAGCTGCTCCACCACTCGCCTCACAATCCCCGTACGGGCCCTCGCCGGGCCCGTTCCCACCTGCACGCGCGCCGGCACGGCGGTCGGCCCCGTGCAGCGTCTCATCCCGGGCGCCGCCCGGGGTCGCGCAACCCGATTCTGTCAGGCCCGCGCGAGGGGCGCGTCGTCACAGTGCGGGCCCGGCGCGGACGTCCTGCGGGCGTGCCTCACCCGAGTGGGCCCGTACGGGGCTCCGAAAGCAGGGCGAACACCGCGCCCTGGTTGTCGGCGACGACCGCGATCCGCCCGTGCGGGGTGTCGAAGGGGTCGGCGGTGACGCGGCCGCCGAGCCGCTTCACCGTCGCCACGGACGCGTCCACGTCCGGGACGGCGAAGTACACGAGGAAGTGCGCGGGCATGATCTCCGGGAACGCGTCGGTGATCAGGCTGCGCCCCAGCACCGCCGTCTCGGCCCCGGGCCGGCTGCCGGGCGGGGACCACAGGCGGTACTCGACGCCGCTGCCGGCGTCGTCCTGGTCCTCGGGGACGTAGCCGAAGACGTTGGCGTAGAAGACGTCCACGGCGTCGCGGGCGCGCGTGTAGACCTCGCTCCAGCAGTACGTGTACGGCTCTTGCTGGGCCTCGAATCCGTGGTGGGTGCCGGGCTGCCACAGGCCGAAGACGGCCCCGCCGGGGTCGGCGGCCAGCGCGGCACCGCCGTACGGGCCCACCGGCTGGGGGTCCATGACCATCTGGCCGCCGGAGGCGCGGATGCGGGCGGCGCAGGCGTAGGCGTCGACGGTGTAGAGGTAGATCCCCCATACGGTGGGCATGCGGCCGTCGGGTTTGGGGGCGAGGGCGGCGACGTTGCGGCCGCGGCTGTAGGCCTGCGTGTAGCCGCCGTATTCGGGACCGGCGCCGGCGGAGAAGGTCCACCCGAAGAGCTCACCGTAGAAACGCTTGCCGGCCTCGACGTCCGGCAGCGAGGCGTCCACCCAGCAGGGTGTTCCCTCCGCGAATGCGGCCATGGCCCGGTTCCTTCCGTTGTGCCCCGCTGTGCCCCTCAGCCATGATCTGCCCGAAAACTTGTCCACAGCCTGTTGATAAGACTAATCGGGGGATTTCGAGAGGAAGCGGGCGGGGTGGGCAGGGCCTCGGACGCCCGGATTTCGCACCGGATCTGTGCGGAATGCGCCCGGAATCGGCACGTCCGCCGCCCTGAATCCGCCATGCGCGGCGGCCCGTGGCGCGGTCTTCACCCAGGCCAGGTGTCACGTAACCCCATTTGCAGGCGGCCGAATCGCGCGCGGATCACCCCTCGGTAAGCTGACGGCATGACAGGACAAGTACGCACCGTCGACGGCCGCGTTGCCGGCCGGCGCGGTCAGGCGACGCGGCAGAAGCTGCTCGACTGCCTCAGCGAGATGCTCAGCTCCTCGCCGTACCGCGACGTCAAGGTGATCGACGTCGCGCGCAAGGCCGGCACCTCCCCCGCGACCTTCTACCAGTACTTCCCGGACGTCGAAGGCGCCGTCCTGGAGATCGCCGAGCAAATGGCCACGGAGGGCGCGCAGTTGACGGCGCTCGTCGAGGGCCGCAACTGGGTCGGCAAGGCCGGCTGGCAGGCCGCCGAGGAACTCGTCGAGGGATTCCTGGACTTCTGGCGGCGCAACGACGCGATCCTGCGGGTCGTCGACCTCGGCGCGGCCGAGGGCGACAAGCGCTTCTACAAGATCCGCATGAAGATCCTGAACTCCGTCACCAACTCCCTCACGGAATCGATGAAGGAGCTCCAGGCCAAGGGCAAGGTCGACAAGGACCTCAGCCCGGCGGCGATGGCGGGCTCGCTGGTCGCGATGCTGGCCGCGGTCGCCTCGCACCAGAAGGGCTTCCAGACCTGGGGCGTCAAGCAGGCCGAGCTCAAGCCGAACCTGGCGCTGCTCGTCCACCTGGGCATCACCGGGAAGAAGCCGACCAAGTAGCGGCGGGCCCTCCCCGGGTCCGCCGCCCTCCCCCTCCTCCTCCGCCCTCCCCTTCCGCCGCGATCAGCGACGCTCCAGGCGGAACAGCCGGATCTCGCGCTCGATGCGCGCCTGGTACGTCGCGTACGGCGGCCAGAACCCCAGCACGGCCTGCCACGCCGCCGCGCGTTCCGCGCCCTCCAGCAGCCGGGCCCGTACGGCGATGCCCTCGCCCTTCCAACTCACTTCCGCTTCAGGGTTCTTGAGCAGGTTCGCGGTCCACGCCGGGTGTCCGGGGCGGCCGAAGTTGGAGCCGATCAGGAGCCAGCTGACGCCCCCCTCCTCCGGCATGCAGGCGAGCGGCGTGGTGCGCGGCTCGCCCGTCTTGGCGCCCTTGGCGGTCAGGATCACGCCGGGGAGCATCTGGGCGCTGAGCATGACCTTGCCGCGGGTCAGCTTGTGCACGGCCTTGTCCATGGCCGGGATGAAGTGCGGTGCGAGCTTGGCGAACAGCATGGTCGAGGAGACCTTCTGCATCAGCTTGACGCCGGCTGCCATTGCCATCAGACGGCCACCTTCTCTTGTGGGGTGGTGAACAGGCCCGAGCGGTGGGCGGCGTGCGCCCGCAGCCGGTGGACCGGGCCGAACAGCAGCTCGTCGGCCGCGGCCCGCTTGAAGTACAGGTGTGCGTCGTGCTCCCAGGTGAAGCCGATGCCGCCGTGCAGCTGGATCGCCTCGCCGGCCGTGATCCGCAGGGCTTCGAGGGCCTGGGCGAGGGCGAGGCCGCCCTGCCGCTGGTCCCAGGCGGCGTAGTAGGCCGCGGAGCGGGCCGCCTGGACCTGGACGTAGAGGTCGGCCAGCCGGTGTTTGACGGCCTGGAAGGATCCGATGGGCCGGCCGAACTGCTCGCGCTGGCGCACGTACTCCACCGTGCGGGCCAGCGCCGCTCCGGCCGCGCCGACCGCCTCGGCGGCGAGGACGGCGGCGGCGGTGCGCCCGGTGGCGGCGAGCGCGGCGAGGACGGCTTCGTCGGTGGCGTTGTCGGCGTCGGCTCCCAGCAGTTCGGCCGGGGTGTCGCGGAGCTGGATCCGGGCCTGCGGCCGGGTCTCGTCCAAGGTGGCCTGCCGCGCCCGGGCCAGCCCGGGCGCGTCCTCCCGTACGAGGAACAGCAGGGTCCTGCTGCGGGCGAACCCGCCGGTGTGCGCGGCGACCAGCAGGAGGGAGGCGCTGTGCCCGTCGAGCACCTGGGCGGCCTCCCCGTACAGCCGCCAGCCGCCGTCCTCCCCGGGCCGGGCCTGCACCCCGCCCGCCCGGCCCCCGCCGGCCCACTCCCCGGGGGCGTTCTCGCCGGTCAGCGCGAGGGCGGTGGAGAGTGCGGGGCCGGGGACGGCGAGGGCCGCGGTGAGGCCGCCGGCGGCGAGCGGCGGGAGCAGGGCGGAGCGCTGGGCGGCAGTGCCGAGGGCGGTGATCAGCGGTACGGCGAGCACGGCGGTGGCCAGCAGCGGGGAGGGCAGCAGCGCCCGCCCGGTCTCCTCGCAGGCCAGTACCAGGTCGGCGGGGGTGCAGCCGACGCCCCCGTACTCCTCGGCGACGGCGATGCCGGGCAGGCCGAGCTGCCGTGCGAGCTGCTGCCAGAGCTCGCGGTCGTGTCCGGCGGCGGTGCGGACGGCGGTCTTGACCTCGTCCGGGCCACAGCGTTTGCCCAGGATCTCGCGCAGGGTGCGGCGCATCTCGTCCTGCTCCGCGGTGAAGGCGGCATCCATCGTCGGGCTCCTCCCCGTATCTGACGGGCCGTCATGTTAGGGCGGGCGGCGACAGATGCACAGGGGGCGGGACCCGGCGGTATCGGGAGGACCGCACGGCGCGCACTAGAAACTGACAGTACGTCAGATGTACGTTCTGGTGCATGCCTGGACCCACGACTGAACGTCGCAACGGACGCCGCCGGGTCGCCGTCGTCGGCGTCGCCCTCTCCGACTGCGGCCGGGTGGACGGCCCCACCCCCTACGCCCTGCACGCGCAGGCCGCCCGCCGGGCCCTGACCGACTCCGGCCTGGACCGCTCGGTCATCGACGGCTTCGCCTCGGCCGGCCTCGGCACCCTCGCGCCGGTGGAGGTGGCCGAGTACCTCGGGCTGCGCCCCACCTGGGTCGACTCCACCTCGGTGGGCGGTTCGACCTGGGAGGTCATGGCGGCGCACGCGGCGGACGCGATAGCGGCGGGGCGCGCGAACGCCGTGCTGCTCGTGTACGGATCCACGGCGCGCGCCGACATCAAGGCCCGGCGGCGCACCTCGAACCTCTCGTTCGGGGCGCGGGGCCCCCTGCAGTTCGAAGTGCCGTACGGGCACACGCTCGTCTCCAAGTACGCGATGGCCGCGCGCCGCCACATGCACGAGTACGGGACGACGCTGGAGCAGCTCGCCTCGGTGGCCGTCCAGGCCCGGGCGAACGCGGCGGCCAACCCGGACGCGATGTTCCGCGACCCGATCACGGTCGACGAGGTCCTGTCCGGCGAGATGATCGCGGACCCCTTCACGAAGCTGCACTGCTGCATCCGTTCGGACGGGGGCTGCGCGGTGCTGCTGGCGGCGGAGGACCTCGTACCGGACACGGCGAAGGCCCCGGTCTGGATCCTGGGCTCGGGCACCTCGGTCTCGCACACCGCGATGTCGCAGTGGGAGGACTTCACGGTCTCCCCGGCGGCGGTCTCGGGCCGCATCGCGTTCGAGCGGGCGGGGCTGACCCCGGCGGACGTCGACATCGCGCAGATCTACGACGCCTTCACGTACATGACCCTGGTCACCCTGGAGGACCTCGGCTTCTGCGCGAAGGGCGAGGGCGGCGCCTTCGTGGAGAAGGGCCGGCTGCTGCGCGACGGCGAACTCCCGGTCAACACCGACGGCGGCGGCCTCTCCGCCTGCCACCCGGGCATGCGGGGCCTGTTCCTGCTGGTCGAGGCGGTGCGCCAACTGCGCGGCGAGGCGGGCCCGGGCCGCCAGGTCACCAAGCGGGGCGGCCGGCTCCCGGAGGTGGCCGTGGCCTCGGGCACGGGCGGCTGGTTCTGCTCGTCGGGGACGGTCATCCTGGGGAGGTGACTGCGTGGGGCCGGGGAGCTCCCGGTCGACAGGTCCGCAGGGGCGGGGCAGGATGGAAGGGACGGACTCCTTCCGGGGCCGATCGGGACGTGCGCGCGGAGCGCACGCACCCGCTCCCGCGCACTGTGCGGGCATCGTGGGCACGAGTCCGTACGCCCGCCGTGTGCCCCACTCCCAGTGTTGGCCTCGTGATTCCTCGACCCTCCCACCACAGGTGAGGAACGACGATGAACCGACGAACCCGCATCACTCTGTTCACCCCCCTCATGGCCTGTTCGCTCGCCCTCGGCGCGACCGCCACGGGATGGGCCGCCGCCCCGAAGACAACTCCGGCCGCCGCACCCGCCGCGGCCGCGTGCTTCGTCGAAGCCAAAGCCGGCGACGCCACCAAGGCGATCGTCTCCGGCGAGGGATTCGACAAGGCCAAGGGCAAGGTCTTCCTCGACCAGACCGACGGCGCCGGAGGCGGCACCGCCACGGTCGGCGACGATGGCAAGTTCACCTCCGGTGACGTACCGGCCGGCAAGTACAAGGCGTTCCAGAACGCCGGCGCCACCGCCAACTGCCTGGGCGGCCAGGAGGCCCAGGACGCCATCAACCAGAAGCTGATCACGAAGGAACGCCAGCGCGGAGCCGTGGAGGGCTTCACCGACGGCAAGGCGCTGGCCAAGGCCGGCAACTGCGATGCTGAACCGAAGCCTCCGGTGAACCAGAACCTCCAGGGCCTGGTCCCTGACTCCGAGGGCAAGAAGCTGGCCAAGGAAGCCCACGACGCCGCTTACACGAGCGCCTTCAACGGAGCGCTCAACAGGTACTGCACCGACTAGCCACCGGCTCCAACCGCTCCACCGGCTCCCGCGCGGACCCCTCGGTCGACACCGTCGGGTCCGCGTCGGCCCGTCCGGCGGGGATGGTGGGGGATGGTGTTCGATGGGCGCCATGACGACCGGTGAAACGAGCAGCGAAGACTTCCGCGCGACCCTGCACTCCCTGCGGGTGTGGGACGGCCCGCTGCCGGACTTCGACCCGGACTCCGCGCCCGCCGAGCCCCTGCCCCTCTTCCGCGACTGGTTCGTGGGGGCCGCCGCGGCCGGGCAGCCCGAGCCGCACACGATGAGCCTGGCCACCGTGGACGCCGAGGGGCGGCCCGACGTCCGCACCCTGATGCTGCACGACGCCGACGACCGCGGCTGGCACTTCGCCTCGCACGCCACCAGCGCCAAGGGCCGCCAGCTCGCGGCGCACCCGGACGCGGCCCTCGGCTTCTACTGGCCCGCGGTCGCCCGCCAGATCCGGATCCGGGGCCGGGTCGCCGCCTGCGGCCCCGAGGAGAGCCGGGCGGACCTGGCGGTCCGTTCGCGGGGCGCCCTCGCGGCGGCCCTGACCGGACGTCAGAGCCAGGTGCTCGACGGACTGGAGGAGCTGCGCCGCGCCTCCGAGGCCGCCTGGGAGCGGGCCGGTACGGAGCCGGACGCCCCGGCCCCGACCTGGACCCGGTACGTACTGGACGCTGCCGAGGTCGAGTTCTTCCAGGGCGACGCCTCCCGCCGCCACGTCCGCCTCCACTACCGCCGCGGGCCCGGCGGGATCTGGACCCGCACCCTCCTGTGGCCGTGAGACCGGTCAGCCGCGGGCGTACGAACCGAGGCCGACCAGGCAGTACACGTACTGGTTGATCGGGGTTCCGTTGAGCGTGTAGCGGTACGAGAAGGCGTACTCCGTACGCGGGTTGGCATCGCAGCTGTGCAGGTCCGAGGTGAACCCGAAGCGCTGGATCACCTTGTAGTGGGCGTCCGAGGCCGAGCAGGAGACCTCGTCCACGTCCTCGACGCGCTGCGCGGTCGTCGAGTCCGGCAGCTGCCCGTTGAGGCAGGTGCCGGTGTCGAAGGGGCTCGGCGCCGGCGCCGCCGCGGTGGGGGCGGTCGAGGGGTACGGATCGCTTCCGGAGCCGCTTCCCGTGCCCGTACTCGTGCCCGTACCCGTGCCCGATGTGTACGAGGGCACGGGCGTGGGCGACCAAGAGGTGTACGTCGGGCTCGGGCCGGCCGACGAGGAGGCGCTGTCCTTGTCGTCGTCACCGCCGTTCAGCGCGACGGCGGCGATGATCACGGTCGCGACGACGGCGAGCACCGCCAGACAGCCCGCCGTGCCGCCCGGCCTGGGCGGGCGCTGACCGGGCACGGAGGGCGTGGCGACGGTCGGCGGCCCGGGTACGCCCGCGGCCGCGGCCCCCTGGGCCGCAGCGACCCGTACGCGCAGCAGTAACTCGGCGCCGCCGGCCCGGACCCGTACGAGTTCGCCGTCGCGGCAGCCGGAGGGGATCCGCAGCCGTGTGACGCCGCCGGGCAGTGACACCGGCAGGATCACGCCGTGGGCGGCCTGCTCGGGGGTGATCGTGAGGGGGATCTCCTGCGAGGACACCGGCTGCTCCAAGGGGTGAGGTGGTACGGACCTTTCTGGCGACACCCCAGGTTCGCGGGCCCCCGTCGGGGGAGGCAGCCGTTCCGCCGGACCGGTGCGTGGCTGTGACACACACGGCGCGCGACGGTGACCGCGTACGCCGGACCGGCCGTCCGGCGCGGGATCCCTATCCGCCGTCCGGACGGAAGACGGGGACGGCGGGGGCGTCCGGACCGCCCTCGCGGAACGCGACCCGCAGCGGCATGCCGATCCGCAGGTCCGCCGCCTCGCACTCCACGACCTCCGTCATCATGCGCGGCCCCTCCGCCAGGTCCACGACCGCGGCGGCGTACGGCACCCGCTCCCCGAAGGGCGGCAGATCGTTGCGGTGGACGACCGACCAGGTGTAGAGGGTGGCCCGGCCGCTCGCGGGCTCCCAGCTCACCCGCTCCTCGCCGGCCCAGCAGTGGGGGCAGAACTCCCGCGGGTAGTGGTGGGCCCGGCCGCAGTCCGCGCAGCGGCGCAGCAGGAGCCGGCCCTCGGCGGCCGCGTCCCAGTAGGGGCGGGTGAAGTCGTCGGTCTCGGGGAGGTCGTGGCGCGTGGTCACAGGAAGAGTCCGATCGCCGCGTCGAGGGACCACGTCTGCCAGGCCATCGCGAAGAGCGCGACGAGCGAGATGAGGGCCATCATCGCGTTCTGCCCCTGCTCGGCCCAGTCGTGGATCATCAGTACCAGGTACAGCAGGTTCAGGAGCAGTCCGCCGAGGAGTGCGACCGGGGTCAGGAAGCCGAGCACCAGGCCGAGTCCGAGGGCGAGTTCCGCGTAGACGACGATGTACGCCATCAGCCGCGGGCGCGGCTGCACGACCTTTTCGAAGCCGCCCTTGACGAAGGGCCAGCGGTGCTTGCCCGCGACGTCGGCGGCCCAGGCGATGCCGGTGCCGCGTTCGAACCAGCCCTTCTTGTCCTTGTGGCGCCAGCTCTCCAGCCACCACAGGCCGAGTCCGATCCGGAGCACGGCGAGCCACTCGGCCCCACTGAGCCAGATGGTCTGCATCGACCCCTCCTCCTCACCGATCTGACGATACGTCAGTTGAGCGGATCGGCGCCGATCCCGCAAGGGCCCGTCCGCAACCATCCGCCCCACCTGCGCGTCCCCATGATTGAACATGTTCGAAATTACGGGGAGAACAAGCGCGATGAGCCACGACGTCCGGCACGCCACGGGAGAACGGCCCGCCTGGGGCGCCCACGTACCACCGACGCCCCCGATGCGGCGGAGCACGAAACGGCTGATCGCCCTCGCCCTGCTGTCGGGCCTCGGCCCCCCGCTCGTCTGGGTCCTGGTGATCCTGTGGTCGATCGGCCACGAAAAGTGGGAGACCCGCCCCGCCCCGTGCGCGAAGGCGCTGTCGCAGATCGGCGTGCGCCTTCCGGCGGGGACGGGCGGCGAGGACTGCCTCGAGCACGTCGAGGGCGGCTACATCAGCCAGTGGGAGGGATCGTTCGACATGCCGCGGGACGAGGTCCGGGCCTGGATGGACTCCCTCCCCGGGGAACGGTGCTCCCCCTCGTGCCGGTACAGCCCCGACGGCGTGGCGGAGGACGAGCACGGGCTCAGCCTCAACACCCACCGCCCGGACCGGCGCGGGCACGATTACCTGAACGTGCGGGTGCTGTGGACGGACGGAGAGCGCGCCAGGGTCACCTTCAGGACGTATCCCGACTGAGCCGGGGCGGCGGCCCCGGCCGCCCGCGCCGCCCCGGCGGCCCCGGCCGCCCGTGATCGATCCGCAATCGATTCCCTCCTTGTCCGAGACCCATCAACGCTGTGTGTCGATACGATCACCCCTCATGCCCGCAGCCCCCGAAGCCCCCGACATGTCCACCCAGCCCCGCCCGGTCTACGTGATCGGCGCCGGGCCCGGCGGCCTCGCCGCGGCCGCCGCGCTGCGCGCCCGCGGGGTGCGCGCGGTGGTCGTCGAGAAGTCCGACGCCGTCGGCTCCTCCTGGCGGGGGCACTACGACCGGCTCCACCTGCACACCACGCGCAGGCTCTCCGCCCTCCCGGGGCTCGCCATGCCGCGCCGGTTCGGGCGGTGGGTGTCGCGGGACGACGTGGTGCGGTACCTGGAGAAGTACGCCGAGTTCCACGCGCTGGAAGTCGTCACCGGCGTCGAGGTGACCCGGATCGACCCCGCGCCCGGCGGGGACGGCTGGCTGCTGCACGCCAGCGGCGGGCGGGTGCTCGACGCCCGGGCCGTCGTCATCGCCACCGGGTTCAACCACACGCCCGCGCTCCCCGACTGGCCGGGCCGCGACACGTACACCGGGGAGCTGCTGCACGCCCGCGAGTACCGCAACGCCGCACCGTACGAGGGCCGGGACGTTCTCGTCGTCGGCGCCGGCAACACCGGCGCGGAGATGGCCGTCGACCTCGTCGAGGGCGGGGCCGCGCGGGTGCGGCTCGCCGTCCGCACCGCCCCGCACATCGTGCGCCGCTCCACCGCGGGCTGGCCCGCGCAGCGCACCGGGATCCTGGTGCGGCGGCTGCCGGTACGGCTCGTGGACCGGGTCGGCGCGCTCGTCGCCAAGGCGTCCGTACCCGATCTGACGGCGTACGGACTCCCCCGCCCCGCCACCGGCCTGTACAGCAGGGTCAAGGAGGGCGCGATCCCGGTCCAGGACGTCGGCCTGATCGACGCGGTCCGCGCGGGGCGGGTGGAACCGGTCGCGGCCGTGGCCTCCTTCGAGGGCGCGGAGGTGGTGCTCGCCGACGGCTCCCGGATCACCCCGGACGCGGTGGTGGCGGCCACCGGATACCGCCGCGGCCTGGAGGGCCTGGTCGGGCACCTGGACGTGCTCGACGGGCGCGGCCGCCCCCGTACGCACGGGAGGCGCACCGCCGCGCAGGCCCCCGGCCTGTACTTCACCGGTTTCTCCAACCCCATCAGCGGCATGTTCCGCGAGATGGCCCTGGACGCGCAGAAGATCGCAAAGGCCGTGGCGCGCCGCGTGGGCCCCCGAACCGGCCTCCCGCCGGCCGCCCCCCTCCCGGAGACGGGCCTGCGTCCGGTCGACCCCCTCGCCTGAGGCCGGCGCCGGGCCGGGCCCGGACGGGTTGGGCCCGGCCGGGCCGTGCTCGGCCGAATCGCGCTCTGGACCCCTCCCGGCGGGATCTGTCACCGTTCCACACACCACCTCCACCAGCTTTCCTGCGCAGCACTGTTCCTGACGGCACGTCAGTTCAGTAATCTGACTACGCGTCAGTTATTGAGGTTCATCGAGCAGGAGCGGGCGGAACGATGCTTGGATCTACTCACGGCACCCTCACCACCGACTTCCGCGCACGTGTCGAGGCCTGCGGGGAGACCCCCAGGACGGCCGTCCACTCCACGGCGGCCCCGTCCGCCGCGGACGCGGTCGCGGTGGACGTCAGCGGACGGCCCCTGCACGCCGACGTCCCCGACCTGGACCGGTTCTTCCGGCCCGAGTCGGTGGCCGTCATCGGCGCCTCCGACGCCGACGGCAGACCGAACACCGGCATCACCCGCCAGCTCATCGCCTGGGCGGAACGCGTCGGCGCCCGGATCCACCCCGTGCACCCCACCCGCCCCACCGTCTTCGGGCTGACCTGCCACGCGTCGGTGGCCGACCTGCCCGAACAGGTGGACCTGGCCGTCCTCCTCGTCGGTGATCCGCTGCCGGTGATCGAGGAACTGGCCGAGGCCAAGGTGAAGTTCGCCGTCGCCTTCGCCTCCGGCTTCGCCGAGACCGGCGACGCGGGCGCCGCCGCCCAGGAGCGGCTCGCCGCGGCCGTCCGCCGCTCGGGCCTGCGCCTCCTCGGCCCCAACACCAACCTCAACGCCTTCGAGAAGTTCCGCGAGGACCTCGACGGCCCGGCGATCGCGCTGATCACCCAGTCCGGCCACCAGGGCCGGCCCGTCTACACCCTCCAGGAGCTGGGCATCCGGCTCTCCCACTGGGCTCCGACGGGCAACGAGGCCGACCTGGAGACCTCCGACTTCATCTCCTACTTCGCCGAGCGGCCCGAGGTCGGCGCCATCGCCTGCTACGTGGAGGGCCTCAAGGACGGCCGCCAGTTCCTCCTGGCCGCCGACCGCGCGGCCCGCAACGGCGTCCCCGTCGTCGCCGTCAAGGTCGGCCGCACCGAGACCGGCGCCCGCATGGCCGCCTCCCACACCGGGAAGCTGACCGGCGCCGACACGGTCGTGGACGCCGCGATGCGCCAGTTCGGCGTCATCCGGGTCGACGGGCTGGACGAGCTCCAGGACACGGCCGCGCTGCTCGCCCGGGCCCGCAAGCCGCTGGCCGACGGGGTCGTCGTGTACTCCATCTCCGGTGGCACCGGAGCCCACTTCTCCGACCTGGCGACCGAGGCGGGACTGACCCTGCCCACCCTCTCCCGGGCCAGGCAGGACGAACTCCACCAGTGGATCCCGGAGTACCTGAACGTCGCCAACCCCGTGGACAACGGCGGCCACCCGGTCGGCGACTGGCGCGGCCGCAAGATCATCGACGCGATCCTCGCCGATCCGGCGGTGGGCGTCCTGATCTGCCCGATCACCGGGCCCTTCCCCCCGATGAGCGACAAGCTGGCCCAGGACCTGGTCGACGCGGCGGAGCAGAGCGACAAGCTGATCTGCGTGGTCTGGGGTTCACCGGTCGGCACCGAGGAGGCCTACCGCACCACCCTGCTCGGCTCCTCCCGGGTGGCCACGTTCCGTACGTTCGGCAACTGCATCACCGCCGTGCGCGCCTACCTCGGCCACCACCGCTTCACGGCCGGGTACCGCTCCCCCTTCGAGGACGCGCCGCGGACCCCGTCCCCCTCGTACCGCAAGGCACAGGCCCTCATGCGGCCGGGCCAGCAGCTCAGCGAGCACGCGGCGAAGCAGCTGCTGCGGGCGTACGGGATACGGGTGCCCCGCGAGCAGCTCGTGACCAGCGCCGCGGCCGCGGTACGGGCCGCGGGCCTGGTGGGCTACCCGGTGGTGATGAAGGCGTCGGGCCCGCAGCTCGCGCACAAGACGGAGCTGGGCCTGGTCAAGATCGGTCTGACCTCGGCGAGCCAGATCCGCGACGCCTACCGCGAGCTGACGGACATCGCCCGCTACGAGAACGTCCCGCTGGACGGCATCCTCGTCTGCCAGATGGTGGAGCGGGGGGTCGAGATGGTCGTCGGCGTCACCCAGGACGAGCTCTTCGGCCCGACGGTGACGGTGGGCCTGGGCGGGGTCCTGGTGGAGGTCCTGCACGACGCGGCGGTCCGCGTCCCGCCGTTCGGCGAGGACCAGGCGCGGGCGATGCTGACGGAGCTGCGGGGCCACGCCCTGCTGGAGGGCGTACGGGGAGCCCCGCCCGCGGACGTGGACGCGCTGGTGGAGGTGGTGCTCCGGGTCCAGCGGATGGCGCTCGAACTGGGCGGCGTCCTCTCGGAACTGGACATCAACCCGCTGATGGTCCTCCCCCGGGGCCAGGGCGCGGTGGCCCTGGACGCACTGGCCATCTGCCGCTGATCCCGCCGCCGCGCGGGACCACGTCAACCATCCCCACCCCGAACGGGAGTTCACCCCATGACCAGCGCCCCCGCCGATGAAGTGCTGCACCGCGTCGAGAGCGGCGTCTCGTGGATCACCCTCAACCGGCCGGAAGCGATGAACGCCGTCACCTGGGACCAGCGCGAGCGCGTCATCGCGCTGCTCGCCGATGCCTCCGCCGACCCCGGTGTGCGGGCCGTCGTCGTCACCGCCACCGGCAAGGGCTTCTGCGCGGGCGCGGACCTGCGCGGCGCCCCCGCCACGCCGGGCGAGCGCGTCGCCGGCGACGTCGCCCGCGTGATCCGGCTCGGCGCGCAGCGCCTGATCACCGCCGTGCTCGACTGCGAGAAGCCGGTCCTCGCCGCCGTCAACGGCACGGCCGCCGGCATCGGCGCCCACCTCGCCCTCGCCTGCGATCTCGTCATCGCCGCCGAATCGGCCCGCTTCATCGAGGTGTTCGTCCGCCGCGGCCTGGTCCCCGACGGCGGCGGCGCCTACCTGCTCCCGCGCCTGGTCGGCCCGCAGAAGGCCAAGGAGCTGATGTTCTTCGGCGACGCCGTCCCGGCGGCCGAGGCCGAGCGGCTCGGCCTCGTCAACCGGGTGGTTCCGGACGGGGAGCTGGAGGCCGCCGCCCGGGAGTGGGCGGAGCGCCTCGCGCAGGGCCCGACCCGCGCGCTCGCCCTGACCAAGCAGCTGGTCAACGCGTCCCTGGACGGCGGCCGGGCGGCCGCACTGGATGCCGAGGCCACCGCTCAGGAGATCAACATGACCACCGCCGACGCGAACGAGGGCGTGGCCTCCTTCGTGGAGCGGCGCTCGCCCAAGTACCTCGGCCGCTGACCGGGCGCCTCACGTCATCGGGTTCGGCTTCAGCAGCGCGAACACGGCTCCGGACGGGTCCGCCACCCACGCGATCCGGCCGACGTCCGGCACGTCCGCGGCCGGCATGAGCACCGATCCGCCGTTCCCGCTCGCCGCCGACACCGTCGCGTCGACGTCCGCGACGTTGAAGTACGGGACCCAGCGCGGCTTCTCGACGCCCCCGCCCGCCCCGTCGCCCATCGGTGCGATCCCGCCGAACGAGGTCTGCTGCTGGTCGCCGTCCTTCAGGCTCAGCACGCGGTACGTCATCCCGGGCGTCTCCATGTCCTGGCTGCGCCAGCCGAAGGCCCCGTTGTAGAAGGTGATGGCCGCGGCCGGGTCCGGTACGTGCAGCTCGGCCCAGACCAGGCTGTTCTCGTCGGAGACCTTCCCCAGTCCGGCGGTCTTCCCGGACTGCCAGAGCGCGAACTCGGCGCCCTGCGGGTCGGTGGCCTGCGCGAGCCAGCCCTCGCCCATGACGTCCATCGGCTCCATCCGGATCTTCCCGCCGCCGGACCGGATGGCCGACACCGTGGCCTGGATGTCGTCGGCCTTGAAGTGCAGCATCCAGGCGGAACTCGCCCCCTCCTCGGTGAGCGGGCCGAGGGCGGCGACGGTCTTGCCGTCCACCTGGAAGAACCCGTACCCGCCGGCGTCCGGGCCCAGGTCGGTGAAGGTCCAGCCGAAGACGGAGCCGTAGAACCCCGCGGCCCCGGTGGTGTCCGGGCTGCCGAGGTCGAGCCAGACGGGCGATCCGAGACGGAAGTCGGTGCCGAGCATGGGAGTCCTCCTGGAGACGGGTGGATCGGGATCGGGCCGGGGGCCACGATGCCGACCTCCCGCGGGACTGTCCTCCGTACGGGTCCCGGTGGGGCGGTGGATTCACCCGTACGGGCGAACGGCGAGGCCCCGCCCCGCCACGGCCACGGCCCCCGGCCCCCAGCCCCCGGCCCCCCGGCCCCCCGGCTACGGACGGTGCAGGGTTTCGGCGAACCGGGGGTGGAGGTCGTCCGGATCACCCATGACGCAGAACAGCTCGGGCCGTTCGGCCGTGCCGGCCACCTGCCAGTCGCGCATGGGGCCGCAGCCCTCGATCGTGAGCGTGACCCTGTCCCGCGTCCGGTCGAAGAGGCCGCCGGACTCCCGCCCCGGCTCGAACTTCCACGTCCCGGTCCCCGAGCACGTGTCCCACAGTCCCGCCGGCGCGACCAGCGCCAGGTTCCCGGCGACGGCCTCGCCGTTCTCGCCCAGCCGCAGCCGGTACGCACCTCCGCCGCCGATCCACTCCCCGGCGTACTGCCCCCGCTCCAGCCGGGGCGGCTCGTACGCGCCGAACCCGGTCCGCTCCAGGAGGAACGCGCCCAGCGCGCAGACGAGCAGGGCGATCCCGGTGGCGGCTCCGACCCGGGCCGCCATCCCGGTCCACCCGAGCGACCGGTGGTGCGCGTACGAGGCCGCCGCGACCGGGAGCACCCCGGGCCCCGCGATCCACAGCAGCGTCCAGCCGTACGGCAGGTCCGAGCCGGCCGCCACCCACCCCGCGCAGGCGGCGGCGAGGGCGGCGGCCCAGAGCGGCGCCCACCGCGGGTTGCCCAGCGCTCGCGTCAGCGCCATCACCGGCAGGGTGAACAGGACCCGGTGCAGGTACGCGGCCAGGACCACCACGAGGAACATCACGGGTATCGCGGCGAAGACGGCGGAGTCGATGCCGAGGCCGTGGTCGTCGCGCATGCCGGAGGTGGCGAGGAAGAGCGCTCCGGCCACGACGCACTGCCCGGTGAAGGCCAGCTCCGATCCGGTCGACAGACGTGTGCGGCTCTCTCTGCGCGCGGCCGGTTCCGTGTGCACTTCCGGCATCCCCATGCCCCCACCCCCACAACAATTGAACATGTTCAATCGATGAGGACGATACACCGTTCCCATTTCCGAGTCACCCACCCGCACCCCTTCCCATCTGACGGACCGTCAGCTTCAATCGTTGACGTGATGGGACACGCAGGGATGGCGGCCACCGTCGTCCGATACCTCAGGTCAGTCGGCTCCCCCACCTCCGCCCCCTCGGAGCGGGACCCGGACGCCGGCCACGTCGACGCGCTGCCGCGTCCCGATCTGCGGGCCGTCGGCGACGACGAGCGCGCACCCGTCAGCCCCGCCGAGTTCCGGGCCGTACTCGGGAACTTCGCCAGCGGGGTCACCGTCATCACCGCCCCGGCGGCCGAGGGCGAGGACGGCCCGGCCGGGTTCGCCTGCCAGTCCTTCGCCTCGCTGTCGCTCGACCCGCCGCTGGTCACGTTCATGGTCGCGCGTACCTCGACCACCTGGCCCCGGATCGCCCGCGCCGGGGTGTTCTGCGTCAACATCCTCGGCTCCGAGCAGGGCGAGCTGTGCCGGGCCTTCGCCGTCAGCGGCGCCGACAAGTTCGCGGGGGTCGCGCACACCCCGGCCCCCGTGACGGGATCACCGCAGCTCGACGCCGTGCCCGCCTGGATCGATTGCCGCGTCCACGCCGTGCACACCGGTGGGGACCACCTGATCGTGGTCGGCCGGGTCGAGGCCATGGGCGCCGCCGGCGAGGACGGTCCGCTCCTGTTCCACAAGGGCCGCTTCGGCCGCCTCGCCGCCGAATGACCCCGCGGGCGGACACGAGAGACCCCGCGGGCGAACGCGAAGGACCCCGCCTCCGGCCGGAGGCGGGGTCCTTCGCGTTCGCCCGCGTCAGAACGTGAGCACGCCCCGCGCCACCCGCCCGTGCCGCGCGTCGTCCACGGCCTTCGCGAAGTCCTCGACCGGGTAGGTCTCGGTGACCAGTTCGTCGAGCAGCAGCCTGCCCTGCCGGTAGAGCTCCGCGTACAGGGCGATGTCCCGCTGCGGGCGGGAGGAGCCGTACCGGCAGCCCATGATCGTCTTGTCCAGGTACATGGACGAGACCATGAAGGAGGCCTCCTCCTTGAAGCCCGGGACCCCGAGCAGGATCGCCTGCCCGTGCCGGTCCAGGAGGTCGACGGCCTGGCGGATCAGCTTGACGCTGCCCACGCACTCGAAGGCGTGGTCCGCGCCCGTCGGGAGGATCTCGCGCACCGCCGCCGAGGAGTCGGGGACGGCCGACGCGTCGATGAAGTGCGTGGCCCCGAACTGGCGGGCCACCGCCTCCTTCGCCGGGTTCGCGTCCACCGCCACGATGGTGCCCGCCCCCGCGATCCGCGCGCCCTGGATCACGTTGAGCCCGATGCCGCCCGTGCCGATCACGACCACCGACTCGCCGTGGTCGACGCGGGCCCGGTTCAGTACCGCCCCCACTCCCGTCAGGACACCGCAGCCGATGAGCGCCGCCGACGTCAGCGGGATGTCGTCCGGGATCTTCACGGCCTGGACGGCCTTGACGATCGTCCGCTCCGCGAAGGCCGAGTTCGAAGCGAACTGGAACAGCGGCCTGCCGCCCCGCGAGAACGGCTGCCCCGGCATCCCGATCGCCTTGCGGCACATCGTCGGCCGGCCCCGGTCGCAGTCGGCGCAGGCCCCGCAGTTGGCCAGCGTCGACAGGGATACGTGGTCGCCGGGCGCCACGTGCGTCACACCCGAACCGACCGCCTCCACCACCCCCGCGCCCTCGTGCCCCAGGACCACGGGCGGCGGGAACGGTATCGTCCCGTCGATCACCGACAGGTCGCTGTGGCACAGCCCGGCCGCCGAGATCGCGACCAGCACCTCCCCCGGCCCCGGATCGCGGATCTCCAGATCCTCGACCACCTGGACCTGCTTTCCGTCGAAGACGACGCCTCTCACCTGGGCTCCTTAGGCAGGCCGAGCACGCGCTCGGCGATGATGTTCCGCTGGATCTCGTCCGAGCCGCCGTAGATCGTGTCGGCGCGGGTGAACAGGAACAGGCGCTGCTCCTCGTCGAGCCCGAGTTCGTACGGGGTCCCGGGCGCCCAGTCCGCCGGTCCGGCCGAGGCCCCCGCCCCGCGGACCGCCACCGCGAGCTCGCCGAGCCGCCGGTGCCAGCCGCCCCACAGCAGCTTGGCCACGCTGGGCGCGCCCGGGTCGTCGGCGGACCCGAGGGTCCGCAGGGCGTTCCAGCGCATCGTGCGCAGCTCGGCCCACTGCCGTACGAGGCGTTCGCGCAGCACGGGATCCCCCGGGCCGCCCGCGGCCCCGGCCGCCCCGGCCGCGTACGCCCCGACCACCCGCTCCAGCTCCGCCGCGAACCCGATCTGCTGGACGAGCGTCGAGACCCCGCGTTCCAGGGCGAGCAGTCCCATGGCCACGGTCCAGCCGTTGCCCTCTCCGCCGACGACCTCGGCCGCCACCGCCCCGTCGAAGAAGACCTCGTTGAACTCGCTCGTCCCCGACATCTGGCGGATCGGCCGGACCTCCACCCGCCCCGGCTGGTCCATCCGCACGAGCAGGAAGGACAGCCCGCGGTGGCGCCGCGAGCCCGGTTCGGTGCGGGCCAGGACGAAGCACCAGTCGGCGTCCCGGGCCAGCGAGGTCCAGATCTTCTGCCCGGTGACCCGCAGCAGCCCGTCGGCCGCGTCCCGTACCGCGGTCGTACGGATCCCCGCGAGGTCGGACCCGGCGTCCGGCTCGCTGTACCCCTGGCACCACAGCTCCTCGCCGCGCGCGATGCCCGGCAGGAAGCGGTCCCGCTGCTCCCGGGACCCGTACGCGACCAGGGTAGGCGCGAGGAGGTTCTCCCCGATGTGGCCCACCCGCGCGGGGGCGCGCAGCGCCGCGTACTCCTCGGCCCAGACGACCTGGCCGGTCAGCGAGAGCCGCTGCTGCCCGTACGCCCCGGACGGCAGCTCCCAGCCCTGGCCGATCCAGCCGCCCCGGCCCAGCTCGCGCTCCCACGCGCGCCGGGCCCCGACCCCTTCGTGCTCGCTGCCGGGCCCGCCGAGGCCGAGGGCGTCCGCGTACGGCCCCACCAGGTGCCCGGTGAGCCAGGAGCGGGCGCGGACGCGCAGCTCCTCGTCCTCGGGCCCGAAGCTGAAGTCCATGTCGTCCGGGCTCCCCTACGCGTTGGGGCGGTCCTTGGCGGCCGCCGCCTTGGCCATGGCTTCCAGCTGCGCCAGCATCGGCATCGGGTCGGTGCCCACCGTCCCGGGCAGGAAGTCGGCGATCTTCTCGGGGGTCCAGGAGCCCTCGGCGTAGCCGGCGCGCAGTTCGCGCGGCTGCGCCCAGACGGCGATCTTCGGGCCGGCGATCGTGTAGACCTGCCCGGTGATCTTCTCGCCGCCGACGGCCACGGCCTTGTCGGAGAGCAGGTAGGTGACGAGGGCCGCGACGTCCTCGGGCTCGCCGATCTCCTTGAGCTCCATGGGGACGTTCGCCGACATGCGGGTGCGGGCGACGGGCGCGACGGCGTTGGCGGTGACCCCGTACTTGGCCAGCCCGAGCGCGGCGGAGCGGACGAGGGAGATGATCCCGCCCTTGGCCGCGCTGTAGTTGGCCTGGGCGACGGAGCCCTGGTGGTTTCCGCTGGTGAAGCCGATGAGGGTGCCGGAGCCCTGGCGGCGCATGACGGCGGAGGCCGCGCGGAAGACGGTGAAGGTGCCCTTGAGGTGGGTGGCGACGACGGGGTCCCACTCCTCCTCGGACATGTTGAACAGCATCCGCTCGCGCAGGATGCCGGCGACGCACACGACCCCGTCGATACGGCCGAACCGCGCGAGGGCGGTGTCGACGATGCGCTGGCCGCCCGCCATGGTCGAGATGTCGTCGGCGACGGCGACGGCCTCGCCGCCGGCGGCCTGTATCTCCTTCACGACGCCGTCGGCTATCTCGCTCGCCGGCTCCCCGCCCCCGATGCCCACGCCGTAGTCGTTGACGACGACCCTGGCGCCCTCGGCGGCCGCCGCGAGCGCCACGGCCCGCCCGATGCCCCGGCCCGCGCCGGTGACGGCCACGACCTTGCCGGCCAAGAAGTTCCCCACGCCCGACCCCTTCCCGCGTTTTCTGACGGTCCGTTAGATTCTATGACCAGTCGGATGTCCGGGCACAAGCCCTAGTCGGCCTCAGTTGCCCCAGCGCACCCCAGGAGCTGATGGAAGCCATGACCATGCCCCCCGAGTTCCACGACATCGCCAAGCGCGTCAACAACTGGGGCCGCTGGGGCGCCGACGACGAGATCGGCACCCTGAACCTGGTCACCGACGAGGTCGTACGGGCTGCCGCAGCCGAGATCCGCACGGGCCGCCGGATCGCGCTCGCGCTCCCGCTGAAGGAGGACGGGGTACAGGCCGGCATGATCCCCGGCCGGGTCAACCCGCTGCACACGATGGTGCAGATCAACCAGGAGCTGTTCGGGCCGGGCACGGTGGCGTGCAGCGACGACGCCGTGACGATGGGGCTCCAGTCGGCCACCCACTGGGACGCCCTCACGCACGTCTCGCACTCGGGCCGCATCTACAACGGCCGTCCCGCGTCCACGATCACGGCCCACGCGCGCGCCGAGTTCAGCGGCATCGACAAGGCCGGCCACATCGTCTCGCGCGGCGTCCTGCTGGACGTGGCCCGCGCGAAGGGCCTGGACCGGCTGCCGGGCGGCCACGCGGTGACCCCGGAGGACCTGGCGGAGGCGGAGGAGTTCGGCGGGGTCACGGTCCGCCCCGGCGACATCGTCCTGGTGCGCACCGGCCAGATCCAGGTCTACCTGGCGGGCGACAAGCACGGCTACGGCTTCCCGTCGCCCGGGCTGTCCGTCCGCACCCCGGAGTGGTTCCACGCGCGCGACGTGGCGGCGGTGGCGAACGACACCCTGACCTTCGAGATCTTCCCCCCGGAGATCGAGAACCTGTGGCTGCCGGTGCACGCGCTGGACCTGGTGGAGATGGGCATGCACCAGGGCCAGAACTGGAATCTCGAAAAGTTGTCCACAGCCTGTGCAGAAGAGAACCGTTACGGCTTCCTGCTGTCGGCCATGCCGGAACCCTTCGTCGGCGGCGTCGGCACCCCGGTCGCCCCGGTGGCCATCCTCTGAGCACGTTCAGCCGTACGGCCCGATTCCGGCGGTGGGGGCGGGGTAGAGAGGGCCCGTCCAACCCTCATCGGCAGCCCCGGAGGCATCCGTGCCCGACATGAACGGCCCCTACCAGGCCGGCACCCCCTGCTGGATCGAGCTGATCGTCCCCGACCAGCAGGCGGCCCTCGACTTCTACCGCGACCTCTTCGGCTGGCAGGGCGAGATCGGCTCGCCGGAGACCGGCGGCTACTCCGTCTGCACCCTCAAGGGCAAGCCGGTGGCCGGGATCATGCGCGCGTCCAACCCGGACGGTTCCGTCCCGGACCCGATGCCTCCGACCGTGTGGACCACGTACCTGGCCACCGACTCCATCGACTCCACCCTCAAGTCGGTCACGGACGCGGGCGGCACGGTGGTGATGGGCCCGATGGACGTCATGGACCTCGGGCGGATGGCCGTCGTCACCGACCCGACGGGGGCCGCCGTCGGCCTCTGGCAGTACGGCACCTTCGCCGGGGCGGGCATCGTCAACGAGCACGGCGCGCTGATCTGGAACGAGCTGACGACCGGTGACATCGACGCCGCGTCCGCGTTCTACTCCGCCGTGCTGCCGCTGACGACGGCGAGATCGCAGATGCCGGGCGCCGAGGAGTACACGGAGTTCCAGGTCGGGGGCCGCGCGATCGGCGGGATGATGGACCTCGCCTCGATGCCGACCGGCGTTCCGCCGCACTGGCTGCCGTACTTCGCCGTCGACGACGTCGACAGCGTCCAGGCGGCCCTGGTCCGGGCCGGCGGCACGGTCAAGGCCCCGGCGTTCGACATGGCGGCCGGCCGCATGGCCGTCCTCGCCGACCCCCAGGGCGGCACCTTCGCGGTGATCGCCGGAGCCGAACCCGCATAGCCCGCGCAACACGCGGGCCTGTTGCCCCCCGGCCGGGGGGCAACAGGCCCGCGTCCGCGGGCGATCAGCCGGACGCGGCGGCGGACAGCACCACGTCCACGAGCCTGTCCGCCGCATCCGGCCGCCCGTGCGCCCGGGCCCGCTGCGCCATCGCCGCCCGCAGGGCGGGGTCGGTCAGGAGCGGGCCCACCGCGTTCTGCAGGGCCTGCCCGGTGACCTCGCCGAGCAGAGCCAGTGCCGCGCCCGCCTCGGCCAGATGACGGGCATTGTGCGCCTGCTCGTCGCCGGCCGACGTGGCGAGCGGGACGAACACCGCCGCCTTGCCCAGTGCGGTCAGCTCGGCCAGCGTTCCGGCCCCGCTTCGCGACACCACGATGTCGGCCAGCGCCAGCACGTCCGGCAGCTCCGGCCCGACGAACCCGGTCACGTGGTACCGGCCGGCGAGTACCGGGTCCAGCCCGGCAGCGGCCGCCCGCAGCCCGTCGACGTTCGCCGGACCGCACTGGTGGATCACGTTCGCGTGAGCGAGCAGCCACGGCAGCACGTCCCGGATCACACCGTTGATCTGCTGCGCGCCCTGCGCCCCGCCGGTGACGTAGACCGTCGGCAGACGCCGGTCGAACCCGAACAGGTTCAGCGCCTCGACCGCCTTGTCCGCGTGGCCGCCGAGCACTTCCGGCCGCACCGGGTTCCCGGTGACCACCGCACGCTCACGCACCTCGGCGGGCAACAGCGCCAGCGAGGACTCCGAGGACACCGCGATGCGCGTGGCCGAACTCGCGAGCTTGCGGTTGGCCAGGCCCAGCCGCACGGTCTGCTCGTGCAGGACCAGCGGACGACGGCACAACCGCGCGGCCAGCCCGGCCGGCACCGCGACGTACCCACCCGTCGCCAGGACGACGTCCGGCTGGAACTCGGAGACGATCGCCCGCGCCTGCGCCACGCCCAGCGGCACCCGCGCCATGTCCTTGACGTTCGCGGCGGACAGCATCTTCAACGGGTTGACCGAACGGCGGATCTTCCCCGTGGCCACCGTCTTGAACGCGATTCCCTCCGCCGGAGCGACACGCGCCTCCAGGCCTTCGGCCGTCCCGATCCACAGGACGTCCAGCGTGCTGCCCGCGTCCGCGAGGCGGCCCTGGAGGGTCCGGATCGCCGTAAGGGCCGGATAGGTGTGGCCACCGGTCCCACCACCGGTCACGAGCAGACGGAACGAACGCGGGAGTGCGGAGGCGGTATTCATCCCACGCACCCTACCGGCGGGGTCGGCCGCGTGCGGGCGCCGGCCGCCCCGCACGCGGTGGACCCGCCGAGTCCGGCATCGCGCTTGCGCGGCTCAGCGGTAGCGGGCGGCGGCTGCCGCGAAGGACGGGGCCTCCGCGGGGGTGAGGGCCTCGACCGCGACCCGGGAGAAGTCGGCGAACTCGATGTCCATACGGCCCTGCAGGACCGAGGCCTGCGTGCGGACGACGGTGACCGCCGAGCGCGGGACCTCCCAGTACTGCTTCATCACGGGCGTCGACTGCCACAGCGGCGAGACGTCCGTGAGCGCGAACCAGCGCCGGTCCGTCACCACGAGGAGGTCCGTCCCCGCGCCCCGCGCACTGGCCCGGCCGATCAGGAACCGGCCGGCCTCGCTCTGCCAGCCGCCCTCCATGGCCGGGCCCGCCGCCGGGTCCGGGAGCCGGTCGGCGGCCGGGTCCCGGCGCTCCTCGTGCGCGCGGCCCTTGAAGAACTGCTGGAGGGGGCGGGGGAGCTTCTCCTCGATCCGCCGGCCGAGCGCCGCCGGCTCCTGCGGCGCGAGCAGGTCCTCCGGCGGGGACGGCACGCCCGGACCCGGCTCGCAGCCGCATACGGCGATCAACTGCTCGTCGGGCTGCAGGAAGTCCTCGGCCTGGCGGCGCCGGTCCTGGTTCACGCGCATGCTCCTACTGCTGAGTAACGTCGAGTGCGCCCCAATTGTCCTCGAAAGCGGAATGCCTGGTTACCACCGGGTCCGAAACCCTCCCGCGGGCTGCATCCCGAGGACGGATGTCCGTCCGTGCGGGGCTCGTTAGGGTCGCGGCATGGACACCTCATCAAGGCGGGCGGGCGGGGGCCGAACGGCGTTCCGGTGGCCGGTCGCGGCCCTGTGGACGTGCGCCGCGGCCGGCACCCTCCTGCTGTCGAACCTCGCCTTCCGCGTCCCCCTCGGCGTGGGGGACCGGATCTTCGAAGTCGGCCCCCTCCTCGCGATCACCTCCGTGCTGACCGGCGCCCTCCTCGTGCGGCGGGCGCCGCTCACCACCCTCGCCCTGATGCTCTTCGGCATGTATCTGGTGCTCTTCCTCGGCCGCGCCCCCGCCCTCACGATCACGCTGGTGATCCCCGCCGCAGTGGCGCTGGGCATGATCGCGGCCACCCGCCCCCGCCGCGTGACCCTGCCGGCCACGGGCATCACCGTCCTGCTGCTGATCACCGCCCAGTTCGCCCTGCCCGCGACCGGCTCCGCCGCCCGCGTCCTGTCCCAGAGCCAGCTGCCGATCGTCGTCCTCGGCTGGCTGATCGGCGACTCCGTACGGCGCGGCCGCGAGTCCGCCGCGCAGGCACAGGCCCGCGCCACCGAACAGGCCCTCACCGACGAAAGGCTGCGCATCGCCCGCGAGCTGCACGACATGGTCGCCCACAGCATCGGCGTGATCGCCATCCAGGCGGGGGTCGGCAGCCGGGTCATCGAAACGCAGCCCGCGCAGGCCCGCGAGGCGCTCCGGGCCATCGAGGCCACCAGCCGCGAGACCCTCGCGGGGCTGCGGCGCACACTGGTCGCACTGCGCCGCAGCGAGCCCGTGTCGACGGCGCCCGCGCCCGGCCTGGACGGCATCGACCGGCTCACCGCGGCCGCCACGGCCGACACGGGCGTACGGGTGGACCTCGTGTGGTCGGGGGAACAGCGCCCGCTGCCGTCCGACATCGAGCTCGCCGCGTTCCGCATCGTGCAGGAGGCGCTGACCAACGTGGTCCGGCACGCGGGCGCCGAAAGCTGCCGGGTGGAGATCGCGTACGGGCCGGACGAACTCGCCCTGGAAATCACCGATGACGGGTGCGGCATCCCGGAAGGCGGCCCGCCCGGCGCCGGATTCGGCCTCACCGGCATGCGGGAGCGCGCCACCCTGCCGGGCGGACGCTTCGAGGCCGGCCCGCGGCCCGGGGGCGGGTTCCGCGTGGCGGCCACCCTGCCCGCCGGACGGTCCGGGGAGAAGCGGTGAGCGCCGGGGTCCGCGTACTGCTCGCCGACGACCAGCCCCTGGTGCGCTCGGGGCTGCGCGTCCTGATGGCCGACACCCCGGACCTGGAGGTCGTGGGCGAGGCCGCGAACGGCGCCGAGGCGGTCCGCATGGCCGCCGAGCTCGCCCCCGACGTGGTGGTGATGGACATCCGCATGCCGGAGATGGACGGCATCGAGGCCACCCGCCGGCTCACGGCCGCCGAAGGCCCCGGCGGCGGCGCCCGGGTGCTGATCCTGACCACGTTCGACGAGGACGAGCACGTGTACGGGGCGCTGCGCGCCGGCGCGAGCGGCTTCGCGGTGAAGGACATGGCGCTGGACGACATCCTCGCCGCCGTGCGCGTGGTCGCGGCGGGCGACGCCCTCATCGCGCCCGGGGTCACGCGCCGCCTGATAGCGGACTTCGTCGCGGGCCCGGCGCCCGCCCCCGAGCGCGTGACGGCGATCACGGGCCGGGAGCAGGAGGTGCTGACCCTGGTGGGGCGGGGCCGGTCGAACGGCGAGATCGCGCAGGACCTGTTCATCACGGTGGCGACGACGAAATCGCACGTGGCCCGGCTGTTGACGAAGCTGGACGCCCGGGACCGGGTGCACCTGGTCATCAAGGCCTACGAAATGGGCCTGGTCGCGCCGCCCCGGTAGGCGCCGGCGGGCGACGGCGGGCACCGGCGGGGCGGCACGGCAACCAGTGGGTGGCGGCGTACGGTCGTGCGCGCCCCGAGCGCGGCACGGCAGCCGCCACCCCACGACCCGCACTCGTCAAGGCCTGCCCTTGGCGTCCCCTCGCGACGAATCGTTCAGTACAAGGGTGATCAACAGTTGACGAACCGTCAACACCTCGTTAGAGGTACACGCGCGGTTCCCAGGTCGCCCGGCAGTCTTCGGGTTTGTCCGCGCGGTCGACCTCGCACCAGATCCGCTTGCCCGCGCCCTCGCGCTGCCAGCCCCAGCGGTCGGCCAGCCCGTCCACCAGCTCCAGCCCGCGCCCGCCCGTGTCGTCCCCCGCGGCCTGCCGCCGGGCCGGCCCGCGGGAGCTGGCGTCGGCGACCTCGACCCGTACGCCCGGCTCCCCGAAGAGCATCCGCAGGACGGCCGGACAACCGGTGTGCACGACCGCGTTGGTGACCAGCTCGGAGATCAGCAGGATCAGCGTCTCGGCGAGCGGCTCGTCGTCCCCTATGCCCGACCCGGCCAGCCGGGACCGCGCCCAGCGGCGGGCCCGGCCGACCTCGGCGGGGTCCGGTCCTACCTCCAGCTGTACCTGAAGCACCTGCACCGCTCACACCATCCGAACCGGCGGACACTTCGCCTCGCGACAGGACGGGATCACCGAGTGTGATCCCCTTGCGGAGCAGCATGGTTGACATACAGTCACCACAACAAGCGCTTCGGGCATATTCCAGCGCGAAGGAGTAGGCGTGGTGCATACTGCGCGTCGCTCGTGCCGCCGTGCCGCTCGCATTCCCGGGAGCGTACCGGAGCAGGCCCCCGAGTCCGGGCCGCAAGGGGCCGGGCCAAGGACACAAACCGATATCAACTCTCTGTAATCGGACATGCGTCCCGGGCCGTCCCGACCGTGCCCCGTCCCGCCCCCGCACCCCCCTTTCGTGACGGTGAGCTACATTGCGCCCGAGGCCAGCTCCGCCGCCAGCAGCTCCTCCGCCTCCCCGGCCGTCCGCCACTGCTCGGCGCGCACCCAGGCCCGCTTGAGGTGCAGGTGCACGTCCGCCTCCCACGTGAAGCCCATCCCGCCGTGCACCTGGAGGCAGTCGCGGGCATTGCGCACGGCGGCCCCGTCGGCGAGCAGCTTGGCCCCGGCGACCTCCGCCGCATCCGCCGTCACCGCCGCCGCGTAGAGCGCCGTACGGGCCACCTCCGCGCGCACCAGCATCCGCGCGCACAGGTGCTTGACCGCCTGGAAGGCTCCGATCGGCTGCCCGAACTGCTCCCGCTCGCCCCCGTACCGCACCGCCAGCTCCACCGTGCGCAGCGCGCTGCCGACCTGGAGGGCGGCGGTCAGCAGCGCGCCCTCCTCGCGGTGGGCCGCCGCCGTTCCGGCGGCCGGCGGGGAGAGCACCCGGTGCAGCGGGGTGAGCGGGTCCGCCGAGGGCACCGGCTCCCCCTGAGGGAGCGACGGCGCACCGAGCACCGCGTCCGCCTCACCGAGGTGGGCCACCAGGGCTCCCCCGAGGTCGAACGCCGTGACCACCGAAGCCCCCTCGGCCGCCCCCGCGACCACCCCCGCCGCCAGGTGCGTGGCGACGAGCGGCCCCGGCAGCAGGACCCGCCCCGCCTCCTCGAAGACGAGGACCGCCTCGGGCAGCCCGAGCCCGACCCCGCCCCGCGCCTCCGGGAGCCGCAGCGCGAAGAACCCGGCCTCGCCGAGCTCCCGCCACAGCCCCCGGTTCAGGGCCCCGCCCGCGTCCACCGAGGCGCGCAGCGCCTCGCGCCCGTAGCGGCCCGCCAGCAGGTCCCGTACGCCCGCCCGCAGGTCGCGCTGCTCGTCCGTCAGCCGGAAGTCCACGGCCCTCACCGGCCCTTCGGGAGGCCGAGGATCCGCTCGGCGACGATGTTCCGCTGGATCTGCGAGGTGCCCGCCGCGATCGTGTACGAGAGGGACGAGAGCCGGTCGAGCACCCACTCCCCGTCCAGCGCGAGGGAGTCCGCGCCCAGTACCTCGGCGGCGGCGTCGTACAGCTCCTGCCGCGCGTGCGAGTAGGCCAGTTTGAAGACGGAGCCGCCGACGCCCGGCACCCCGCCCGAGGCCTGCGACTCGCTCACGTTCCACTGGGTGAGCCGCCACAGGGCGCCGAACTCCCCGTACAGGCGCCCGAGCCGGCGCCGCAGCACCGGATCGTCCCAGCGGCCGTTCGCCCGCGCGGTGCGCGCGAGCGCGCCCAGGGTGCGGCGGCAGGCCACGACCTCGCCGACGAAGGCCGTCCCGCGCTCGAAGGAGAGCGTGACCATGGTGACGCGCCAGCCGTCGTTCTCCTCCCCGACCCGGTTGGCGACGGGGACGCGCACCTCGTCGAGGAAGACCTCCGCGAACTCGGCCGACCCGGCGAGGGTGCGCAGCGGCCGCACCGTCACCCCGGGCGCGTCCATGGGCATGGCCAGCCAGGAGATCCCGCGGTGCTTGGGAAAGGCCTCGCTGACGGGCCGCGTCCGTACGAGCAGCTCGCACCAGTCGGCGACCTCCGCGTGCGAGGTCCAGATCTTCGAGCCGGTGATCACGTAGTCGTCCCCGTCGCGCACGGCGCGCGTGCGCAGCGCTGCCAGGTCGGAGCCCGCGTCCGGTTCGCTGAACCCCTGGCACCACACCTCGTCCCCGCGCAGTACGGGCGGCAGCCAGCGCGCCCGCTGCGCGGCCGTTCCCTCGGCGGCGATGGTCGGCCCGGCGTGCAGGAGCCCGACGAAGTTGGCGCCGACGTACGGGGCTCCGGCGCGTTCGGTCTCCTCCAGGAAGATCAGGTGCTGGGTGGGGGTGGCCCCGCGCCCGCCCGCGTCCACGGGCCAGTGCAGTCCGGCGTACCCGGCGTCGTACAGCCGGCGCTGCCAGCCGGCGTCGTACGCGCGCCGGCCGGGCCAGTCGTCGGGGGACGGCCTGGCGGGCAGCTCGGGCAGGGTCTTGCCGAGCCATTCGCGCAGCCGGGCGCGGAAGTCCCGCTCCTCGTCGGTGTAGGTCAAATCCATCAGACGAGGTCCAGGCCGAGCATGCGGATGGCGTTGCCGCGCATCAGTTTGTAGACGGTCTCGTCGTCCAGGCCCTTCACGTGGTCGAGGGCGACCTCCTTGGTGTGCGGGAAGGTCGAGTCCACGTGCGGGTAGTCGGTCTCGAAGGTGGCGTTGTCGCGGCCGACGACGTCGAGCGAGGCGATGCCGTGCTTGTCGCGGAAGAAGCAGCAGAACATCTGCCGGTAGTAGTAGGTGGACGGCGGCTCGGGGATCAGGTCGCGGACCCCGCCCCAGGCGCGGTGCTCCTGCCAGACGTCGTCGGCGCGTTCGAGGGCGTACGGGATCCAGCCCATCTGCCCCTCGCTGTACGCCAGCTTCAGCGTCGGGAACTTCACCAGAACCCCGCTGAACAGGAAGTCCATCATCGAGGCCATGGCGTTGTTGAAGCTGAGCGAGGCCTGGACGGCGGGCGGGGCGTCGGGCGAGGCGGCGGGCATCTGGGAACTGGACCCGATGTGCATGTTGACGACGGTGCCCGTCTCCTGGCAGACGGCGAAGAAGGGGTCCCAGTGGCCGGAGTGGATGGAGGGGAGCCCGAGGTAGGTCGGGATCTCGGAGAAGGTCACGGCGCGCACCCCGCGGGCGGCGTTGCGGCGGATCTCGGCGACGGCGAGGTCGATGTCCCAGAGCGGGATGATGCAGAGCGGGATGAGCCGGCCGCCGCTGTCGCCGCACCACTCCTCGACCATCCAGTCGTTGTACGCGCGCACGCAGGCCAGGGCGACCTCCTTGTCGTGCGCCTCGGCGAAGGTCTGTCCGCAGAACCGCGGGAAGGTCGGGAAGCAGAGCGAGGCCTCGACGTGGTTGAGGTCCATGTCGGCGAGGCGCGCCTTGGGGTCCCAGCAGCCGCGCCGCATCTCCTCGCGCGTGATGCCTTCGAGGGTCATGTCGTCGCGGTCGAAGCCGACGGCGGCGATGTTGCGCTTGTACGGGAACTTCAGGTCCTCGTAGATCCACCAGTCGGTCGGCGGGCCGTCGGGGTCCATGGAGATCACGTACTTGCCCCCGGTGTACTGGAGCTCGCCGATCCCGGCGGTGAGCGCCTTGGGCCCGCGGTCGCGGTACTTGGCCGGCAGCCAGACGTCGAACAGGTGAGCGGGTTCGATGACGTGGTCGTCGACGCTGATGATCCGAGGCAGTTCCAGTTCCATGGTGTCCCCTCGCGAGCCGATGAATCCGGTGAATCTGATGGAGTGTCAGAAAGTACGCTAGCCCCGCCACCCCTGGACCGACAAGCGCCGGAGGCCTACGCTCTGCGCTGGATCTGACTGAGCGTCAGCTACGGGAGGCCGGGAATGGCGGACACCAAGGACACGGCGGTACGGCTGGGCCACTCCCCCACCCTGTGGGAGCTGGTCGCGGCGCGGGCCGCGCTCAGCCCCGGCGCCCCGGTGCTGATCGAGGCCGCCGAGGACCCCGCCGGCGACCGGACGCTCACCTTCGCCGGGCTGCGCGAGCGCTCCGAGCAGGTGGCGGCGGGGCTGTACGGCATGGGCGTACGGCCCGGCACGGTCGTCGCCTGGCAGCTGCCCACCCGGATCGAAACGGTCCTGCTCTCCCTCGCCCTGGCCCGCATCGGCGCCGTCCAGACCCCGGTGATCCCCTTCTACCGGGACCGCGAGGCGGGCTTCGCGCTGCGCGAGTCCAAGGCCGAGTTCTTCGCCGTCCCGGGCGTCTGGCGGGGCTTCGACCACACCGCCATGGCCGAGCGGCTCGGCGCGCGCGGGGTCTTCGAGGCGTACGGGACCCTGCCCGAGGGCGATCCGGCCGTACTCCCCCCGCCGCCCGCGAACGGCACGGACGTCCGGTGGATCTACTGGACCTCCGGGACCACCTCCGACCCCAAGGGGGTCCTGCACACCGACCGCTCACTGATCGCGGGCGGCTCCTGCCTGGCCCACGCCCTGCGGCTGAGCCCGGCGGACATCGGCTCGATCGCCTTCCCGTACGCGCACATAGGCGGCCCGGACTACCTGGTGATGCTGCTCCTGTACGGCTTCCCCGCGGTCCTCTTCGAGAAGTTCGCGCTGCCGGACGCGCTGGACGGCTACCGGCGCCACGGGGTCACGGTGGCCGGCGGCTCCACCGCCTTCTACTCGATGTTCCTGGCGGAACAGCGCAAGGACCCGGCGGTGAAGCTGATCCCCAGCCTGCGCCTGCTCGCCGGCGGCGGCGCGCCCAAGCCCCCCGAGATCTACCACGCGGTCGTCCGCGAACTGGGCTGCCAGCTGACCCACGGCTACGGCATGACCGAGGTCCCGATGATCACGATGGGCGCCCCGGACGACACCGCCGAGCACCTCGCCACGACGGAGGGCCGGCCCCCGGCCGGGATGTCGATCCGCATCACGGCACCCGGCGGCGAGCCCCTGCCCCCGGACACCGACGGCGAGGTCCGGCTGCGCGGCGAGGCGGTCTGCCGGGGGTACCTGAACCGGGAGGCCCGCCCGGCCGAGGCCTTCGACGCCGACGGCTACCTGATCACCGGCGACCTCGGCCACCTGACGCGGGACGGCTACCTCGTCCTCACCGGCCGCGCCAAGGGCGTGATCATCCGCAAGGGGGAGAACATCTCCGCGAAGGAGGTCGAGGACCTGCTGCACCTGCTCCCGGGCATCGGCGACGTGGCCGTGATCGGCCTCCCGGACCCGGAGCGCGGAGAACGCGTCTGCGCGGTGGTGGAACAGCCGCCGGGCGCCGCCCCCCTGACCCTCGCCCAGCTGACGGCCCACCTGCGCGCCCAGGGCCTGTCCCCGCACAAGCTCCCCGAACAACTGGAACTGGTCGAGGCCCTCCCCCGCAACGAGGCCCTCCGCAAGGTCCTGAAGTACAAGCTGCGCGAACGCTTCGCGTAGAGCGCGCGGGACGTTCGCGCAGGGCGTTCGCGCGAGCGCGGCGGACCGCCGTGCGGCGTACCCCGTACGGGCCGCACGGGGGTTCGGCCTCCCGGACGGCGCGGGCTACGCGTCCGGGGCCTCGACGCCGCAGTACGCGGCGAAGGCCGTCAGGATCTCGTCCTCGGTGATGCGCCCGTCGGCGTCGGCGTCCAGGGCCTCCGCCACGTGGTCGGCCAGTTCGGGCGGGGTGCCCAGGACCCGCAGGACGCGGGCCGCCGCCTGCGGGGTCGTGCCGCGGCCGTCCTCGTCCGCGACCGCGATCACCCCGTGCAGGAACGGCCGGGCGATCTCCGCGAACCGCTGCGGGTTGTCGCGCAGCCGCTTCGCGGCGCCCGTGATGAACTCCTCGCGGGTCACCCGCTGGTCCCCGTCGACGTCCGCGATCCCGGCCATCCCCTGCCAGAAGGCCTCCGCGCCGGCGAAGAGGTCCTGGCCCCTGTCCGACCGCGCGGTGGTGCCGAATTCGGCCAGGACGGCCTTCGCGGCCGCGCTGAAGTCCTCGCGGTCGATGTATCCGTTCCCGTCCTGGTCGAAGGTGGCAAACCGGGCGGCGATCTTGCGCTCGTATTCTGCGCTGTCCATATGCGGCGTTCCGCCTTCACATGTGCGGTGGAGTTCAGTTCAAGACAAGGCAGGAGCGTAAGGCCTACGTGGCCTGCCCGTTAAGCGAAGTCGTCAAGCAGACGGCCGCATCGAACCCGCGCACGGGAAGCGCGGCGGGGCGCGTACACCTGTGCTCATGTGCCGGACCCCGCCACACCGTTCACACCCCGCACCGCACCTATCACGCAGGGCACTCCTCCTGGGCCGCGTTCCCCCAAAACGGGCGCGAACCCGCCCTTGGCGACTACATTCGAGGCGTCGACACACGGCTGGGGGCAGTTATGCCGAAGGACGTACCACCACGCTGGGACCGCCGCATGCAGCAACGCCTCGCCCGCGGAGAGGCCGCCGCGCTCGGAGAGCTGTACGACCGCTTCGCCTCGCTCGTGCACAGCCTGGCGCACCGCGTCCTCGGCGACGAGAGCGCGGCGGACCGGATCACCCGCGAAGTGTTCGGCTACATCTGGGAGAACCCCGACGCGTACGACCCCAAACAGGGCTCCATGCGCTCCTGGGTCGCCCGGATCACCCAGGGACAGGCCGTGGCCCGGCTGCGCCAGGCCGAACTCGGCCGCGGCTCGCGCGAGGAGCTCGAACAGAAGGTGCGCAGCGCCAGCGCCGCCGCCCGCGCCGACTACATCGTCACCTCGATGCCCGCGCCGCTGCGCGCCGCGCTGGAACTCGCGTACTTCAAACGCCGCGACTACCGGCAGGCCGCCGCCGACCTGCGCATCAGCGAGGACGAGGCCCGGCGCCGGCTGCGCCTGGGCCTCCAGCTGCTGTCGACCGCCAACGTCCTCCCGCAGGAGGACACCGCTCCGCCCGGATACGGCCCGCCAGGATATGGATCGCCCCGATGAACGGCCCCGCCGACCCGTCCGACGAGGGATACGAGGAGCAGCGCCCCGGGGGGCCTGCGCGCATACCGGGTCCGCGCGGGGCCGCCGACGACCTCGATCCGCGGCACGCGCCCGAGCCGCTCCCCGGGCCGCCCGCCGCCGTGCCGCCCGCCGCGGAACCGCCCGCCGCACCGGAACCGCCCCCGCCGCCGCGCACCCACGCCGTGCTGAAGTCCCTGCTCGGTGCGTGGGCGCTGGCGGCCTGCTCCGCCGAGGAGACCCAGGCGGTCGAGGACCACCTCACCGAGTGCGCGCCGTGCGCCGAGGAGGCCCTGCGCCTGCGCGACGCGGTGGGCCTGCTGCACCCCGAGGACAATCTGGACCTCAAACCGCTGCTGCGCTCACGGGTCCTGGAGGACTGCCTCGGCAGGCGGCCCGCCCGCATCCCGGTGCCCGCGTGGGCGAACCCGTACGACACGGAGACCGCGCGGCTCGACGCGCTGCTGCGGGACTTCGGCGACTCGGAGTGGCAGACCCCCGTACGGCTGAAGTGGTTCGAGGAGGAGCAGCGGCGCACGCGCCGGACCACGGTGGCCGGGGTGATCGGGCACCTGATGACGGTGGACGGGCTGATCGCGACGGCGCTGGGCCTGGACGACCCGCTGGGCCCGGAGGCCCCGGCCGGCGCGACGGACCGTACCGAGCACTACTGGAGCTCCGCCGAGCAGCCCATCACGCGGCGGGTCCGCGAGCCGTGGCGGGAGCAGGGCCACACGCTGGTGCGGACGGTGTCGTTCGCGGGCCGGGGCGTCGGGGACCTGTCGGTGGACTACGGGGCCTTCGCGCTGCCGCTCGGGGACGCCTTCCTGGAGCGGGCCTTCGAGTGCTGGGTGCACGCGTGGGACATCGCGGAGGCGGTGGACTACCCCTACGACCCGCCGTCCGGGCCGCACCTGCACCGGATGATCGACCTGGCGGCGCGGCTGCTGCCGAGTGCGCTGGCCCACCGGCGCCGGGCCGGCCTCGCCGCCCCGGCGCGCGGCCTGGTCGCGGCGGGCGCACCGGGGCGGACCCTGCACCTGGAGATCGAGGGCGCGGGCGGCGGCAGCTGGGACATCGCCCTGGACTCCCCGGCGGCGAAACCGTCGGCGGAGCACACGGTGGCGCAGATCGCCATGGACGGAGCCGAGTTCTGCCAGCTGGCCGCCGGGCACATCTCCCCGGAGGATGCGGCCGTGGGCCAGCACGGCGACCGAGAGGCCATCCGCGACGTCCTGTTCGCGGCGGCCTCGCTGAGCCGCCTCTAGGAGGTCACCCGGGTGCCCCCGGGTGACCCCGGGTGACCCGTGGTCCCGGGGACACCCCGGGTGTCCCGGGCTACGCGAAGACGACCGTGCGGGTGCCGTTCAGGAGCACGCGGTGCTCGCTGTGCCACTTCACGGCCCGCGCCAGCGCCTGGCACTCCACGTCGCGGCCGATGGCCACCAGCTGGTCCGGGGTCACCTCGTGGCCGACCCGCTCGACCTCCTGCTCGATGATCGGGCCCTCGTCGAGGTCGGCCGTCACGTAGTGCGCGGTGGCTCCGATCAGCTTCACACCGCGCGCGTGCGCCTGGTGGTAGGGCTTCGCGCCCTTGAAGCTCGGCAGGAAGGAGTGGTGGATGTTGATGATCCGCCCGCTCAGCTCCTTGCACAGGGTGTCCGACAGCACCTGCATGTACCGGGCCAGGACCACGAGCTCGACGTTCTCGTCGCGGACCAGCGCCAGCAGCTGCGCCTCGGCGTCGGCCTTCGTCTCCTTCGTCACCGGGATGTGGCGGAAGGGGACGCCGTAGGAGCCCACCAGATCGGCGAAGTCGGTGTGGTTCGAGACCACCGCCGCGATCTCGACCGGCAGCGCGCCGATGCTGGAGCGGAACAGCAGGTCGTTCAGGCAGTGCCCGAACTTCGACACCATGAGCACGATCCGCATGCGCTCGTCGGAGCGGTGCAGCTGCCAGTCCATCCTGAAGGAGTCGCCGATCGCGGCGAAGCTGGCCCGCAGCTTGTCGAGCGTCACCGGAGCGTCGGCGGAGAAGTGGACCCGCATGAAGAAGAGGCCGGTGTCGTGGTCGCCGAACTGCCGGCTGTCCTCGATGTTGCACCCGGTCATGAACAGGTAGCTGGACACGGCATGCACGATGCCCTGCTTGTCCGGGCATGACAGGGTCAGTACGTACTGCTGGGGGGCCTGGGCCTGCGGGTCGTCGCTCATGACCCCACAGCCTTTCACACCCCGCGGCTCACACCGCGCGGGTCAGCATCCTCAGCACTTCCAGCGACCGCGGCGGCAGGTCCGGTTCGTCCCCGTCCGCCGTCGCCAGCCGTACGTGGGCCTCGCGCGCGGCACGTACCGCCTCGGGCCAGGCGTGGTGCTCCAGGTAGGCGGAGACGGGGGCGTCGGGCCCCACCTGGTGCAGGATCCGCAGCACCCGCAGCACCGCGAGGTCCACCAGCGCGGCCTCCTGGGAGTCGCGGAAGATCGTGCCGACGTACTTCTCGGCGGACCAGCTGTCGAGCCAGGTGTCCTCGACGAGGCGGTACACGGCGTCGGTGACGTCCCCGTACCCCTCACCGCCGGCGAGCCAGGTCTCCTCGTGGAAGACCGGGTCGGAAAGCATGTGGAGCGCCGAGCGCACGTTGCTGCGCCAGCGCCACCAGGGCATGTCGTTCAGGGGCATGCCGCCCATGGTGGAGGAGCGGCCACCGCGGCGGGAAGGGTTCTTCGAACCTTGGGCGAATGTCACGCTTGCGATGTTACGTTCACGGCTTGCGCGATCTTGAAGCGCCTGTGCGCAGTCCCTCCCCTGCAATTCACCTTCACGTCACCCCCTGTTGTGTCCATCTCACTCTCCAGTTACCCACGGGGCGGAAGTGTGCGTGGACATGACCGAATGGCGACGCACGGCCCCACTGACCCGCACCTTGGCGGCAATGGCGACGGGAGCGTGTCTCATCGCGGGATGCGGGGTGCTCCCCGGGGGCTCGGGGGGCTCCGGGTCGACCATCACGGTCATGACGTTCGCGCCGCAGAACACCAACGCGACCAACATGCCTGGAATGCCCGGGATGGCCAAGGCCTATGAGGCCTGGATCAACTCCAAGGGCGGTATAAACGGTCGCAAACTACGCGTTCTGACCTGCAACGAGAAGAACACCCCGACCGGCGCCGCCGACTGCGCCCGCAAGGCCATCGACGAGAAGGCCGTCGCCGTCGTCGGCTCCTACAGCCAGCACGGACGCGCCTTCATGGCCCCGCTGGAGGCCGAGGGCATCCCCTTCATAGGCGGCTACGGAGTCTCCTCCGAGGAGTTCCAGAGCACCCTGTCCTACCCGGTCAACGGGGGCCAGCCCGCGCTCCTCGCCGGCGCCGGACAGCAGTTGGGCAAGGCCTGCAGCCAGGTGGCGATCGTCCGCCCCGACACGCTCGCGGGCGACTCCATGCCGATCCTGCTCAACGCCGGCCTGAAGCTCAACAAGGCGCCCGAGGCCGATGACATCCGGGCCGCCGAGGACTCCGCGGACTACATCGCGCAGGCCCGCGAGGCACTGGCCAACTCCTCCGGCGGCAAGGACCGCGGCTGCGTGACCGCCGTGCTCGGCGAGCGCACCGAGACGTTCTTCGACGCGTTCCGGCGCGAGGACGCCAAGCACAAGAACCCGCAGATCTCCTCGGTCCTCGGCAGTGTCAGCCAGGCCGTCGTCGACCGTACCGGCGGCAAGGAGAGCCCCTTCGAGGGCGCGTACGTCACCAGCTGGTACCCGGTGTCCACGGACGCGCTGTGGGAGCCGATGCGGAAGGTGATCTCCGAGCAGGCCTTCGGCAACAGCGCCGTCGACGCGGACGACAGCGGGACGCAGACCACCTGGATCGCGTACACCGTGCTCAGCGAGACCCTGAAGCGGTTCAAGTCCGACGAGGACATCACGGCGCGCAAGGTGGCGCGCATGCTGAACCAGGGGGAGCCCGTCAAGACCGGCGGGCTGACCCCCGATCTGAGCTGGCGCTACAAGGACATGCGCGCCGTCGCCGGCTTCCCGCGCATGGTGAACGGGCGGGTCAACTTCCAGGTCGTCCAGGCGGGCCGGCTCGTCGCCCAGCAGGGCGGCGAGCCGTCGATGGACATGACGGAGACCCTGGAGCAGGCGCCCCGCGCGGCGTAGCGGTCCGCCCGCCGGCCGGAGCGGTCCGCCCGCCGGCCGGAGCGGTCCGCCGGCCGGTCAGAGCTGGGACTTGTCCCGCTTGGTGAGGCCGTACTTGGCCGCGATCGTGTTCCACAGGGTCGCGGCCGACTCCTTCGCCTTGGTGGCCTCGCCGCTCGCCTTGTTGCCCTCGCTGGCGTTGCCGGTGTTCTTGGCCTGGCCGTCCTTGCAGCCCTTCTTGTCGGCGGCGGTGTCGTCCGACCAGGCCGCGTAGCTGTTGTCGGCGGCCGCGGAGGACTGCCACGCCTTGGTGAGCGCGGCGGCCAGCTTCGCGTTGTCGGGGAGCTGGTCCATCTTCAGGTCCTGGAGCCGGGTGACGAGCTCCTCGCGCTGGCGGGCGGCGTCGCGCAGGTCGGCGGCCGCCTGGCCGAGGTTGCGGCAGCCCTTGATGTCGTCGACGGAGCGGATCACGGCGGCGCGGCTGTCGTTGCTGTCCGCGAGGACCTTGTCCAGCTGGACGGCCTGGGAGCGGGCCGGGTCCACGGGCGCCTCGGCGCCCGCCGCGGCCGAGCTCCCGGCGCCGGGGGGCGCGGCCGCCGCCGCGGGATCGTTGTTCTGCTTCTTGCCGTCGCTGAGCAGCGCGCCGACGCCGAGCCCGACGACGGCCAGGCCGATGACGACGGCTGCGATCACCCAGGCCGGCACGCGGCGGCCGGCATCCGAGGGCGCCGGGGGCGGGGGCGGGGCGTACTGCGGGTGCTGTTGGTGCTGCGGAGGCTGCTGGTACTGCTGGGGCTGAGGGGGCTGCGGGAGCTGCTGGGCCTGAGGCGGTACGGGCCGCTGCCCGCGCGGCGGATGGCCCCGCGGCGGCTGCGGGCGCAGCACCGGCTCCTGCACGGGCGGCATCTGCCGCGTGTGCCCGGCGTCGGCGCCCTCCTCGCGGAACAGCGCGTCGAACCCGTCGGCGACGGGCGGAATGTACTGCGTGGCGGCCTCGCCCGGCCCCGCCCCGCCCGGTACGGGCGGAATGTACTGCGTGGCCGCTTCCTCGTGCCCGGCGCCGGACGGCACGGGCGGGATGTACTGGGTCGCGCCCTCGTCACCGGCCGGGACCGGAGGGATGTACTGCGTGGCGCCCTCGTCACCGGCCGGGACCGGAGGGATGTACTGCGTGGCGCCCTCGTCGTGCGCGGGCACGCCGAAGCCCGGCGGGTAGGGGGACGCCCCCTCGCCGGGCGCGGGACCGGCCGGGACCGGCGGGATGTACTGGGTGACCGCCTCGGGCAGCGGCGGGTAGCCGTACCCGTGCGGCTGGCCCGGCCCCTCGTAGCCGGGCCCCACCACGTGCCCGGGCGGCGCCTGCCCCGGCACGGGCGGCTGGACCTGGCCCGGCTGGACCTGGCCCGCCGCCGGCGGGTAGCCGTACGCCGGCCGGCCCGGCTCGGGCTCCGCCGGCGGCGGGTAGCCGTACCCGGGTTGCGGGTACGCCGGATCGGGGCCCCACGGCGTACCCGCCTGCGGGCTGCCGCCCTGTCCGCTCTCCGTCACGGGACTCCTTCGCCGACTGCTCCGGTATTCCGAATCGTCGGCTCACGCTACCCGGTCACCCCCCGCCACCGGAGGCCCCCCGTGCGGTCCCGTGGAGACGGCCTACGCCACCACCTCCAGCCGCGCGGTGAATTCGCGCGCCGCCGGCTCGTCGCGGTACGGGGCGAGCCGGGTCCGGAAGTCGTCCAGGTACTCCGCGCCTCGGTTCGAGCGGAGCCCCGACAGCAGCTCGGCCGCCTTCGCGGCCGTCTGGCACGCCTGCTCCACCTCACGCTGCTGCACCTGCGCCGCCGCCAGCAGCAGCAGCCCGATCGAACGGCGCCGCTCCTTGCCCGCCGGAAGGCCCCGCAGCGCCTCCTCGGCCTGCCGGGCCGCCGCGTCCGCCTGGCCCAGGTCCCGGTGGCAGTGCGCCAGCTCGTCCGCGAGGTACGCGGCGTCGAAGTGCCGGATCCACACCGGGTCGTCGCCCGACTCCGGCTCCGCCCGCTCCAGCGCCGTCACCGCCCGCGAGGACAGCACCGCCGTGGCCCGGGTGTCGCCCAGCAGCGCGTGCCCGCGTGCCTCGGCGGCGTAGAACATCGCCTCCACCCGCGGCGTGACCTGCCCGCGGGTCCCCTCCTGCGCGGCCCGCGCCAGCTGCGCGATCTCCCGCGGATTGCCCAGCTCCGCCGCGAGGTGGCTCATGGACGCCGCGAGCACGTAGCCCCCGTACGCCCGGTCCCCGGCCGCCTGCGCCAGCCGCAGCGCCTGGATGTAGTAGCGCTGCGCCAGGCCCGGCTGGCCGGTGTCCACCGCCATGTACCCGGCCAGCTCGGTCAGTCTCGCCACCGCCGCGAACAGCGCCCGCCCGACCGGCTCCCGGTACGAGCCGCCGATCAGCCCGGACACCACGGAGTTGAGGTAGTGCACGACGACGGGCCGCACGTGCCCGCTGCCGAAGCGGTGGTCGAGCTCTTTCAGGGCGTCGGTGGTCGCCCGCACCGCCTCCACGTCCGGCATCCCGACGCGCGAGCCGCCGCTGCGCGCCACCTGCGCGTCGGCGCCGGTGATCAGCCAGTCGCGGCTCGGCTCGACGAGCGCCGAGGCGGCCACGCTGGACCCCGACAGGAAGTCGCGGCGGCCCACGTCGCTCCGCCACAACTCGCTGACCTGCTCGATGGCGCCGATGACGGTCGGGGAGAACTGCAGGCCGATGCCGGAGGCGAGGTTCTTGCCGTTGGCCATGCCGATCTCGTCGATGGTGACGGTCCGGCCGAGTTTGCGCCCCAGCGCCTCGGCGATGATGCCCGGCGCCCGGCCGCGCGGCTGCTGGCCGCGCAGCCACCGGGCCACGGAAGTCTTGTCGTAGCGGAGATCGAGGCCGTGTTCGGCCCCGCACATGTTGACGCGCCGGGCGAGCCCGGCATTCGAGCACCCGGCTTCCTGGATGAGCGCCTGAAGCCGTTCATTCGGCTGGCGCGCGACGAGAGGCCTGGCTGCCATGAAAACCCCCAGTAGCCGCGGGTGATCGTTGGAATGATCACTTCCCGCCTGAGTTGCGGAGAATCATCCGCTCTGCGTCGTGTCGCTACCCAACTCCGGCGCCCCGACCTCCTACGCGCCCCCGCGCGTGCTCCAGTGCGCCCCGCATGCAGGATCGATGCTCCGGCCACCGGCCGGTTTACGCCCGTAACCCCGAGTGACCCCGAGAGTTGTGATGGGCGTGGAAGAGACCATCGGAGTCACGGAGACGGCACCCATCCCCAAGCAGCGCGGCGAGCAGCTGCTGGACCATGCCGTGCGGTACGCGGAAGAACGGCACTGGGACGTCTTCGCCGGCACCTGGCTGGAGTCCGCCGACGGGCGGGAGGTGTGCTCCTGCGGGGCACAGGACTGCCCGGCGCCCGGGGCGCACCCGACGGTGAAGGACTGGGCGGCTCTGGCCACGGGCAGCGCGGTCCAGGTGCGGCGGATCTGGGCGAAGCGGCCCGAGGCCTCGATCCTGCTGCCGACGGGCCGCACGTTCGACGCGCTGGACGTACCGGACTCCGCCGGCTTCCTGGCACTGGCGCGCCTGGAGCGGATGGAGCGCACCCTCGGCCCGGTCGCCCTGACGCCCGACCACCGCATGCTGTTCTTCGTCCTGCCGGGCGCCGGGGCGAAGGTGCCGGACCTGGTGCGCAAGCTGGGCTGGTCGCCCGCCTCGATCGACCTGGCCGCGCGGGGCGAGGGCGAGTACGTGGCCGCCCCGCCCACCCGCTTCGGCGGCCGGGGCTCGGTCCAGTGGGCGCGCCGGCCCACCCCGGCCAACCGGTGGCTGCCGGACACGGAGGAGCTGATCGCGGCGCTGGCGTACGCGTGCGGACGCGAGGCGGCGGCGGACCGGGACCGGCGGGGCGCCTGACCCGCATCACCGAGATCGCAGGTCAGACCCGGGATGTTCGTGCCCGGAAACTCATGACATAAGTAACTGCCCGGCCTTTCCCCACCCTCTTATCGTGAGAGGGCAAGACCACGGGGAACAGGACGAGAGGCAGGCGCACATGCCGGACCAGGCAGTTGCGACGGGTGGGACGGACGGACGGGACGGCGCGCGATCCGCGCCGTCCGCCGGACGGGCGGCGGTACGGGTCGAGGGCCTGTGGAAGCGCTTCGGCGAACAGGTCGCGGTCGCCGGGATCGACCTGGAGCTGCCCGCGGGCCAGTTCATCGGCCTGGTCGGGCCGAACGGCGCCGGCAAGACGACGACGCTGTCGATGGTGACCGGGCTGCTGCGCCCCGACATGGGGCGGGTCCTCGTCGCCGGGCACGACGTGTGGAGCGACCCCGTCGAGGTGAAGTCGCGGATCGGCGTACTGCCCGAGGGCCTGCGGCTGTTCGAGCGCCTGTCGGGACGCGAACTGCTCGGCTACATGGGGCGGCTGCGCGGGCTGCCGGGCGAGGAGACCGACAAGCGGGCAACGCAGCTGCTGGACGTACTGGACCTCGCGGGCTCCCAGCACAAGCTGGTCGTGGACTACTCGACGGGCATGCGGAAGAAGATCGGCCTGGCCGCCGCCCTGCTGCACAACCCCGAAGTGCTCTTCCTGGACGAGCCGTTCGAGGGCGTGGACCCGGTGTCGGCGCAGACCATCCGCGGGGTGCTGGAGCGGTACACCTCCTCCGGCGCCACGGTCGTCTTCTCCTCCCACGTGATGGAGCTGGTCGAGTCGCTGTGCGACTGGGTCGCCGTCATGGCCGCCGGCCGGATCCGCGCCGCGGGCCCGCTGGCCGACGTACGGGGCGACGCGCCCTCGCTTCAGGCCGCGTTCCTGGAGCTGGTCGGAGCGGGCGGGCGCGACGCGGGCGACTCCCTGGACTGGCTCGGCGGGCAGGCCGCCCGATGAGCGCCGCATCCGCCCCCGCCCCGACGGCCGGCCGCACCTCGGCCCCGGCCGCGGCCGCCGCTCCCGCGGTGAACCTGACCGCGGTCTTCGTCCGCCTCAAGCTCTCGCTGATCCGCAACGGGCTCAAGGGCTCGTCGAAGCGCAAGGCCGCCTACTTCACCTCGCTGGCGCTGTCGCTGGCGGTGGCCTGCCTCGCGATGCTCGGCCTGGCCGTACTGCACGGGAACGCGCACGCGGGCACGGTCGTCGTGCTGCTCGCGGCGATCCTGGCGCTGGGCTGGACCTTCATGCCGCTGTTCTTCCCCAGCGGCGACGAGACGCTCGACCCGAGCCGGCTCGTCATGCTGCCGCTGCGACCGCGGCCGCTCGTCCGGGCCCTGCTGGCCTCCTCGCTGGTCGGCATCGGCCCGCTGTTCACGCTCTGCCTGGCGGTGGGCTCGGTGGTGGCCGTCGCGCGGGGCGCGGCGGGCATCGTGGCGGCCGTGGTGGCCGTACCGCTGCTGGTGCTGGGATGCGTCGCGCTGGCCCGCTCGGTGGCCACGGCCAACGTCCGGCTGCTGAGCAGCCGCAAGGGGCGCGACCTCGCGGTGCTCAGCGGGCTGGTGATCGCGGTCGGCGCGCAGCTGGCGAACTTCGCGAGCCAGCGCCTGTTCGATTCGGGCGGTCTGGCGCGGCTGGAGCCGGCCGAGGCCGTGGTGCGGTGGCTGCCGCCCGCGAGCGCCGTCGGCATGGTGGACTCGGCGAGCGAGGGCGCGTACGGGGTGGCGGCGGGCCAGCTGGCCGTGACCGTCCTCGCCCTGGTGCTGCTCCTGCGGTTCTGGGAGCGGAGCCTGACCTCGCTGATGGTCACCCCGGACGGGTCGACGATCTCGGCGGCCAAGCCGGCGGGGAAGCGGGAGTCCGCGGGCGGCACGGGTGCCTGGGGGTTCCTGCCGGGCGGGCGGACGGGCGCGGTCATGCAGCGGACGCTGCGCTACGTGGTGCGTGACCCCAAGACGAAGTCGGCGTGGGTGACCGCCCTGGCGGTCGGTGTGATCGTCCCGGTCTTCAACGCCCTCCAGGGCACGGGCTCCCTGTACCTGGCCTGCTTCGGCGCCGGCATGCTCGGCATCCAGATGTACAACCAGTTCGGGCAGGACACCTCGGCGTTCTGGATGGTCGCGCAGACCATCTCGACCCCGCGGGAGGCGTTCGAGGAGCTGCGCGCCCGCGCGTACGCCCTGGCGCTGGTGACCGTCCCGTACACGGTGGTGCTGACGACGGTCACGGCGTTGCTCGTGCACGACTGGAGCGCCTACCCGGCGGCCCTCGGCGTGGCCCTGGCGCTGCTCGGCTCGATGCTGTGCACGGGCGCGCTGGCCTCGGCCCGGTTCCCGTACTCCATCCCGACGGACGGCGCGTTCAAGAACGTGGCGCCGGGCCAGGCCGGGCTCGCGTGGGCCGGCATCTTCGGCGGCATGCTGGCGTCGGCGGTGATCTGCTCTCCGGTGATCGCGCTGACGGTCTTCCTCAACGTGACGGACCAGCAGTCGCTGACCTGGATCCTGCTCCCGCTGGGCGTGACCTGGGGCACGTTCGCGGCGTGGGCGGGCCTGCGCGCGGCGGCCCCGACGGTGGCCAGGACCCTGCCGGAGATCCTCCTGGCGGTCAGCAAGGGCTGAGCGGCGGGTACGGGGGGAGGGGGTGACGGGCTGCTCGCCCGTCACCCCCTCCCCCGTTCTCAGCGGGCGGCGCTCCTGATCTCGTCCAGGAAGGGTTCGAGAGCGGCGCGCCAGGCCGCCGGCTGGTCGTAGTGGAGGTAGTGGCCGGCGTCGGGGATCTCGGCGTACCGGCCCGCCGGAAGGACGCGGACCATTTCCTGGGCCTCCGCGCGGCCCAGTTCGCCGTCGAGGCCGCGGACGACCAGGGTCGGGCAGCGGACCTGGGCCAGCTCCTCCCAGTGCGCGTCGTGCACCCAGGTCTCGCGGGCGGTCAGCATCTGGCGGCGGGAGAACAAGGGGCGCCAGCCGTCCGTCGCCCGGTGCATCACGTCGGCGAAGAAGGCGCCGCGGCCGGGGTCGGGACGCTCCACTCTGGGGTCGTCCTCGCCGAACCAGCGGCGGGCGGCGTCCTGGGTGGGGAAGGGGAGGGGCCAGCGGCGGAACCATTCCTCCCATTCCTGCTGGGAGGCCTGGCCGAGGGCGGAGGCGCGCATGTCGCAGATCACCAGGGCCTCGACCAGGTCGGGGCGGCGGGCGGCGAGCTGCCAGCCGGTGAGGGCGCCCATGGAGTGGCCGACCAGGGTCACGGGGGCCAGGCCGAGCTGCTCGATGACGGCCTCGGCGTCGGCCACGAACGCGTCGCGGCCCAGGGGGGTCGTGGCGCCCGGGCCGGGGGCGGGGCGCTCGCTCTGTCCGTGACCGCGCTGGTCGAGGGCGACGACGCGGCGGTTCTCCGCGAGCCAGCGGGCGGTGCCCGCCCAGTGGAAGGCGCGGCCCATCAGACCGTGGAGTAACAGCACCCGGGGCACGTCCGGATCCGGGGGCGCACTCATGGGTGGTTCCCGGAACTCCCAGGCGGCCAGGCGCACACCGTCTGCCCCTGTCACATCGATGCGCTGTACCACGGCAGATGCACCCCCTTCGCTCGCGGCCAGACTATCGAACCCGTATTCGAAAACAGGGTTCTCGCCTTCAACACCGCTCTTTCGAGTGACCTTGCTCAAGGATTGGCCGCCCCTGCCGATGGAGATCCTTTCAACAGGGAGGCGGGCCGCTCGGGGAAGACGGTCCGAGGGGATGACCTTGAGAGCTCGGGGCTCCGGGTCAGCAAAGGGGAGGATCGGTCCCGGCGCCGCAAGGCGCCGGGACCACCCACGCCCACCACCGGCAGTCCTGCCACCGACCGTGCCGCGTGCCCGCCCGCGTCGATGCCGTCAGCGCTTGGCCACGAACACGTGCGAGGCGATCTCCGCATCCAGTTCCGCGGCCTCGCCACCGCTGCCGACCAGCACCCCGCCCGGCGACTCGGTCACGCTGACCACCGAGCCGGGCTGAACGCCCGCCCGCCGCAGCGTGTACATCAACTGGGCGTCCGTCTGGATCGGCTCCCCGATCCGGCGCACGACCACCGTCTTGCCGTCGGCGCCCGGGTCGAGCTCCGACAGACTGACCATGCCGTCCTCCAGGAACGGATCGGCCTCGGCCTTCTCGCCCAGCTCCTCCAGCCCCGGGATCGGGTTCCCGTACGGCGACTCGGTCGGGTGGCGCAGCAGCTCCAGCACCCGCCGCTCCACCGCCTCGCTCATCACGTGCTCCCAGCGGCAGGCCTCGGCGTGCACCTGCTCCCATTCCAGGCCGATGACGTCGACGAGGAGGCATTCGGCGAGCCGGTGCTTGCGCATCACGCGCGTCGCCAGCCGGCGCCCCTCCTCCGTCAGCTCCAGGTGGCGGTCGCTCGCCACGGCCACCAGGCCGTCGCGCTCCATGCGCGCCACGGTCTGGCTCACCGTCGGGCCGCTCTGGTCGAGCCGCTCGGCGATGCGGGCGCGCATGGGGACCACGCCTTCCTCTTCCAGTTCGAGGATGGTGCGGAGATACATCTCCGTGGTATCGATCAGTCCGGACATTCGTGCCCCTCGGATATCGTGCGCTGGCCCTGCACCCAATTCTGACGCATCGCGCCGACAACCGTCCCGTGCCTGACGTCAAGCCCTGACGGGACATCCCCGGACACCCCGCCCCGGGATTGACGTTCGTATTGACACGCCCTTGGTCCAGACCGCACGGTGAGCGGCGGACACGGACGAACCCCACCTCTGGAAGGGCCATCGGCGTATGAGCGAGAGCAAGCTGGCCGGTCAGTTCCTCGACGCCGCGATCGGGCTCCTGGAGCGGGTGCGGACCGAGGAGTCCGCGCACATCGCCGAGGCGGGCGCCGTCATCGCGGACGCCGTCGCCGCCGGGAACCGGCTCTTCGCCTTCGGCGCCGGGCACTCCTCCCTCCCCGCGCAGGACGTGGTCTACCGGGCCGGCGGACTCGCGCTGGTGAACTTCCTCGCGGTCCCCGGCACCGTCGGGATCGACGTCATGCCGGCCACCCTCGGCAGCGCCCTGGAGCGGGTGGACGGCCTCGCCGGGGCCGTCCTCGACAGCAGCCCGGCCGCGGACGGGGACGTCCTCGTGATCATCTCCCTCTCGGGTCGCAACGCGCTGCCCGTCGAGATGGCCATGAACGCCCGCGCGATCGGCCTGAAGGTGATCGGCGTGACCTCGGTGGCATACGCGACGGGGACCAAGTCGCGGCACGCCTCCGGGACCTTCCTCAAGGACCACTGCGACATCGTCCTCGACAGCAAGATCGCGGTCGGCGACGCCGAGCTGAGCCTGGACGGCATCGACGCACCGTTCGCCCCCGCCTCCACCGTCGTGACCAGCGCGATCATGCAGGCGGTGATGGCGGCCGCCGCCGGCGAGCTCGTCTCCCGCGGCCTGGAGCCCCCGCTGCTGCGCTCGGGCAACGTGGACGGCGGCCACGAATGGAACGGCCGCGTCCTCAAGGAGTACGGCGACCGGATCTTCTTCCGCCACTGAGACCCCCGGAGCGCCGGGGCGGCGGGGGCACCGGGGGCGGTGCTAGGAGGCGGGCGGTTCCCCGTCCTTGGGCGGCCGGGGGCAGGCCGCCAGATCGAGGTCGGCCGCCACCCGGGCCGCCACCTCCTCCGCGTACGCCGCGTCCGCCTGCTCGAAGGCCGCCCGCGAAGCGGCCCGTACGAAGGTCAGCGCGCCCATGGTCCGCCCGCGGCTGCGCAGCACGGTGCACAGCACGTGCACCGCGTCCTCGGGCCACTGCCGCTCCCGCGCCCAGCCCCCGGCCGGCTCCCCGCGCGGAGCGCTCGTACGCACCGAGCCGATCCGGTCCAGCGCCTGGAGCGCCGGGTGCCCGGGCGCGTAGCGGGCACCGATCGCCCCCGCGCCCGGCAGCAGCGGCGGCGACGCCGCCATCCGTACGAGCCGGGGCCGGTCCGGATCGCCCGACCGCTCCAGCACGTCGAGCAACGCGTGCTCCGCGAAGCCGGCGAGCGCGAAGTCCAGCCGGACGGCGGCCGCCTCGACCGGGTCCTCGCATTCGGCGGCCGCCCGGCCCGAGCGGTGCAGCTGGCCGGCGCGGAAGCGCAGCTGCGCCGTGTCCAGCGCCGCCTGCCTCGCCTCGGTGATGTCCTGGAACAGCCAGCCGACGCCGAGCGGCACCGGCTCCTCCGCCAGCGGCGAGCCGAGCCTCAGGAATCCGGACCGCCAGCACCGCCGCCGCACCCCCTCCGGCGTACGGACCGACACCCACAGCTCCATGGGCGCCGGCGGCGGGGAACCCTCGGCGAGCACGTGCTGCAGGGCCCCCTCCAGCTCCTCGACGCCCTGGGCCAGCAGCTCCCCCAGCGGCCGTCCGAGCAGCGCGGTGCGCCCGGAGCCGAAGGCGCGGGCCGCGTGCGCGTTGACCACGGCGGGCCGCAGGTCCACGTCGACGAGGACGACGCCCCACGAGGCGTCGTCCATCAGCGCCTCGCTGAGCGCGATGGACCGCTCCAGGTCGATCTGGGCGTGCACCTCGCTGAAGGCGCAGTACACCCCGGCGGGCTTCCCGTCCGCCCCGGGCACCCCGGCGGACTGGGTCCGCACGAGCACCCGCCCGCCCTCCTTGGTCAGCAGCGCGAACTCGTGCACCTGCCGCCCGGGCACCTCCTGGGCGGACATGAGCCGCTCCTCCACGTCCTGCGCGTCGGCGGCGCGCACGGCCCACCCGGCGAAGCCCTTGCGCCCGACCGCCTCGGCGGCGCTCCAGCCGAGGATCCGCTCGGCCTCACGGTTCCAGTGCGTGATCACGCCGTCGGAGTCGAACGCGCACAAGGCCGCGTCCATCCCGTCGAGCAGCGCTGCGAGCAGATCGTCTGTGGTCTCACCACGTCCGGAAGCACTCACCTGACACCCCCTGCAGGTGTTCGCGTGTGCGGCACGTCGGATCATTCAACTGGAACGTGACGCAGCCCACACCGCATTCCCCGAATCGCCCCGAAATAAATCGCTTGAGTACCTCGGGGAGCGGTTCTAGGCTCTGCCTTACACGAGAAGGGAGGTGGTTCCCGAAATGTACGGAAACCGGACGCGTGAGGTGGCTGCGGGCTAAGGGCCCGTCGTCGCACGCACCCAGTGCGGTGCCCGGCGGGTAGCCAGGCGCCAATCCCAAGCAGTCACCCGACCCGCGAGCTCGCCGGTACGTCCGGCCGGCTTCTCTCACTGCAGGAGAGAAACCCGAGCTCGCGGGTCGTCTGCGTGTCGGCGCCGGTGACGGGAGGCCGGCCGGCTGCCACGGCGCTGCACCGCTACGGGCACAGGCGCTCCAGGCGCCACTTCCCGTCTTCCAGGACGTAGCGCAGCCTGTCGTGCAGGCGGTTCTCGTGGCCCTGCCAGAACTCGATCCCGTCGGGGACGACCCGGATGCCGCCCCACTCGGGCGGGACGGGGACCTGCTCGCCCTCGGGGTAGCGCTCCGCGAGCTCCGTGTAGCGCCGGTCGAGCTCGGCGCGGGAGGCGATCACCCGGGACTGCTCGCTCGCCCAGGCGCCCAGCTGTGAGCCGTGCGGGCGGGAGCGGAAGTAGGCCGCCGTCTCGTCGCGGCCGATCCGCGAGGCCGTGCCGGTGACGATCACCTGGCGGGAGATGGGGTGCCAGGGGAAGAGCAGCGCGACGTGCGGGTTCGCGCCGATCTCGCGGCCCTTGCGGGAGCCGTAGTTCGTGTAGAAGACGAATCCCCGCTCGTCGAACTGCTTCAGCAGCACGGTGCGGGAACTGGGGCGGCCGTCGGGGGTCGCGGTGGAGACGACCATCGCGTTGGGTTCGAAGACGTGCGAGTCCGCGGCCTGCTGGAACCACTCGGCGAACTGCCGCATGGGGTCCTCGGCGAGCCCGTCCTCGAAGACGATCTCCGAGCGGTACTGCTTGCGCATCGTGGCGGGGTCAATGTCCTGGTCGGTCACGCGTGCCATCCTGCCGCAGGAGTGCTCGCGGCAGTGTGCCGTATGTCACGCTTCCGCCTGCCATCCGGAACAGCCAAAATCTTGGGGCCGGTCCGGAGGTCCCCACGCGGGTGACCGACGGCCGTGCCGGGCATCAACGGGGATGACCGCGCCGGACCGCGAGTCACGCCGGGAGCCGCGCGTGTTCGCACTATCTGAGGAGCCGCCTGATGTCCGACTTCGTACCCGGGCTCGAAGGGGTCGTCGCGTTCGAAACCGAGATCGCCGAACCGGACAAGGAAGGCGGATCGCTCCGCTATCGCGGGGTCGACATCGAGGATCTCGTCGGGCACGTCTCTTTCGGCAACGTCTGGGGCCTGCTGGTCGACGGGGCGTTCAACCCCGGCCTGCCCGCCGCCGAGCCCTTCCCGATCCCCGTGCACTCCGGCGACATCCGTGTCGACGTGCAGTCCGCCCTGGCCATGCTCGCGCCCGTGTGGGGTCTCAAGCCCCTGCTCGACATCGACGAGAAGACCGCCCGCGACAACCTCGCGCGCGCCGCCGTGATGGCGCTGTCGTACGTCGCGCAGTCCGCCCGCGGGCAGGGCCGGCCGATGGTTCCGCAGAGCGAGATCGACAAGGCCGAGTCCGTCGTCGAGCGGTTCATGATCCGCTGGCGGGGCGAGCCGGACCCCAAGCACGTCAAGGCCGTCGACGCGTACTGGACCTCGGCCGCCGAGCACGGCATGAACGCCTCGACGTTCACCGCGCGCGTGATCGCCTCGACCGGTGCGGACGTGGCCGCGGCCCTCTCCGGCGCCGTCGGCGCCATGTCCGGGCCGCTGCACGGCGGTGCGCCCTCCCGCGTCCTCGGCATGATCGAGGAGATCGAGCGCACCGGCGACGCCGTGGCGTACGTGAAGAAGGCCCTGGACAAGGGCGAGCGGCTGATGGGCTTCGGACACCGCGTGTACCGGGCCGAGGACCCGCGCGCCCGCGTGCTGCGGCGCACGGCCAAGGAGCTGGACGCGCCGCGCTACGAGGTGGCCGCCGCGCTGGAGAAGGCCGCGCTGGAGGAGCTGCACGCGCGCCGCCCCGACCGGGTGCTCGCGACGAACGTGGAGTTCTGGGCCGCGATCATGCTGGACTTCGCGGAGGTCCCGGCGCACATGTTCACGTCCATGTTCACCTGCGCCCGGACCGCCGGCTGGTCGGCGCACATCCTGGAGCAGAAGCGCACGGGCCGCCTGGTGCGGCCGTCGGCGCGCTACGTCGGCCCCGGGCGGCGCGACCCGCGCGAGATCGAGGGCTACGCCGACATCGCCGACACGGCCTGAGCCCTCTGCGTACGCCGGTCAGGGCGCCGCTTCCCGTGTGGGTACGGGGTGCGGCGCCCTCGGTGTGTGCGGGGCCCCGGCCTCAGCCGAGGGCGGCGTCCAGGATCCGGGACCACTGGGCGACCACGCGGGCACGGCGGGCCGTGTCGTCGGTGAGGACGTTGGCCAGGCCGAGGCCGCGGGCCATGTCGAGGAGACCCTGCACGGTCTCGCGCACGCCGGGGACGGACTCGTCCGCGCCGAGGAGCTCCACGGCGATGCGGTGGGTCTCGCGGCCCACGCGGGCCTCCAGTTCGGTGACCTGGGGGCGCAGCTGCTCCTCGTTGGAGGCGGCGACCCACAGCTGGAGGGCCGCGCGGAAGAGGGCGCCGGTGTAGAGGTCGACGATGGCCTCGACCACGGCGGGGCGGGCGGCCGGCCCGGCCTGGAAGAGGTCGCGCAGGGCGGCGGACCGCTCCTCGGAGACGTAGGCGACGGCAGCGGTGAACAGGTCCTCGCGCGTCGGGAAGTGGTACTGGGCCGCGCCGCGGGAGACGCCGGCGCGTTCGGCGACGACGGAGACGGTGGAGCCGGCCCAGCCCTGTTCGGCGAGGCAGGCGACGGCCGCCTCCAGGAGGTGGCGGCGGGTGACGCGGCTGCGGGCCTGCTTGGGGCCGGACTGGGCGTCGGGCGCCGGGAGGTCCTCCTCGGCGGGCCGGGGATCCCCGGTCGGCCGGGTGCCGGTCACAGGGCCCATGACGGGTCCCGGCGTTCGAAGCGGGCGGTGATGCCCTCGCGGGCCTCGGCCGAGCCGAAGTGGTGCGCGGAGAGCTCGGTGAGCGTGCCGCCTTCGGCCGCCAGGACGGCCCGCACCGGGGCGGTGAGCAGTTCCTTGGTGGCGGCGAGGGCCTCCGGGCCCGCCTTGCGCAGGCCCGCGAGCACGGGGGCGAGGGCCTCGTCCACGTCCTCGCCGTGGAGGGTGAGCAGGCCGATGCGGGCGGCTTCGGCGGCGTCGAAGGCCTCGGCGGTGAGGAAGTAGCGGGCCGCGGCGCGCGGGTCCAGGCGCGGGAGCAGCGGCGCGGAGATCACGGCCGGGACCACGCCCAGGTGGGTCTCGGTGAAGGCGTACGTGGAGGCGGGACCCGCGGCGGCGATGTCGCAGACGCCGAGGAGGCCGAGGCCGCCGGCCCGGACGTGGCCGGTGACGCGGGCCACGACCGGCCGGCGGAGCTCGGCGATCTCGCGGAGCAGGGCGAGGAAATCGGCGGGGTCGCAGGGGGACTTCAGGTCGGCGCCCGCGCAGAAGGTGTTGCCGGTGTGGGTGAGGAGGACGGCCCGCGTCCCGGGGTCCGCCGCCGCGGCGGCGAGGGCCGCGCGCAGCTCGCCGACGAGGTCCTCGGAGAGTGCGTTGCGGTTGGCCGGGGAGTCGAGCGTGAGGGTGGTGATGCCGAGCGCTCGCGCGGCGCCGACGGGGCGGGTCATGCAGGGTCCTCCGGAGGTGGTGCGGATGGTGGGCGGCTCCCCGCGGCCCCGCTGCCCTGTGCCCGGGCGGCCCGGGGGTCGTGCCGGTGCCGGCGGGGCCGGGGCGGCCGGTGGCGGGGCCGGGGTGGGGTGGTGTCCGGGACGGGCTTCGATGTTCGGCGCCCGAGGGAGCCTTTGGTCGCGCGAGGGAGTTCGCGCCGAAATCATCTCGTTCTGGCCCCGGACACCACCCCACCCCGTCCCCGCCCCCGGCCGGGGAGCTCCGCCGTTCAGGTTAGTAAGACTTGGGGAGGCCCAGGGTCTGGTGGGAGACGAAGTTCAGGATCATCTCGCGGCTGACGGGGGCGATGCGGGAGACCCGGGAGGCCGTGATGAGGGCGGCCAGTCCGTATTCGCGGGTGAGCCCGTTGCCGCCCAGGGTGTGGACGGACTGGTCCACGGCCTTCACACAGGCCTCGGCGGCGGCGTACTTGGCCATGTTCGCGGCCTCGCCGGCGCCCATGTCGTCGCCCGCGTCGTACAGGTGGGCCGCCTTCTGCATCATCAGGCGGGCGAGTTCGAGGTCGATGTGGGCCGCGGCGAGGGGGTGGGCGATGGCCTGGTGGGTGCCGATCGCATCCTTCCAGACCTGGCGGGTCTTGGCGTAGTCGACGGCCTTGGCGAGGGCGTGGCGGCCCATCCCGATGGCGAAGGCGGCGGTCATGATGCGCTCGGGGTTGAGCCCGGCGAAGAGCTGGAGCAGCCCCGCGTCCTCGTCGCCGACGAGGGCTTCGGCGGGCAGCCGTACCTCGTCCAGGACCAGTTCGAACTGCTTCTCCGCCGCCTGGAGTTCCATGTCTATGACGGAGCGGGTGAAGCCGGGGGTGTCGCGGGGGACGATGAACAGGCAGGGCTTGAGGCTCCCCGTGCGTGCGTCCTCGGTGCGGCCGACGATGAGCGTGGCGTCGGCGATGTCCACGCCGGAGATGAAGACCTTGCGCCCGGTCAGCACCCACTCGTCGCCGTCGCGGCGGGCGGTGGTGGTGATGCGGTGGGAGTTGGAGCCGGCGTCGGGCTCGGTGATGCCGAAGGCCATGGTGCGGCTGCCGTCGGCGAGGCCGGGCAGCCAGGCCTGCTTCTGGGCGCCGGTGCCGAAGCGGGAGATGACCGTGCCGCAGATGGCGGGCGAGACGACCATCATCAGCAGGGGGCAGCCCGCGGCGCCCAGTTCCTCCAGGACGATGGAGAGTTCGGCGATGCCGCCGCCTCCGCCGCCGTACTCCTCGGGAAGGCTGACCCCGAGGTAGCCCAGCTTGGCGGCGTCGGCCCACAGCTCGTCGGGGTGGCCGCCCTCGCGGGCGACGCGGACGAGGTACTCGCGTCCGTACCGCTGCCCGAGAGCGGCGACGGCGGCGCGCAGGGCCTTGTGCTCTTCGGTCTCGACGGTGGTGCTGGTGGCGGGGCTCATGCTGGCGTTTCCTCCTGGACTACGGCGAGCAGGGCGCCGAACTCGACCTGGTGGCCGAGGGCGGCGTGGAGCGCGGTGAGCGTGCCGGAGGCGGGCGAGACGATGCGGTGCTCCATCTTCATGGCCTCCAGCCAGAGCAGGGGCTGCCCGGCGGTGACGGTGTCGCCGGGGGCGAGGCCCTCGGCGACGCGGACGACGGTGCCGGGCATGGGGGCGAGCAGGGAGCCGGGTTCGGTGCGGTCCTGGGGATCGGCGAACCGGGGGACGGGGGTGAGGGTGTGGGCGCCGGTGAACGGCGAATCCACGTACACCTCGGGCTTGTTCGAATTGTGTTTCACGTGGAACAGCCGCCGGACCCCGTCGACTTCGAGGGCGACCTGGTGGCGCTCGGCCGACAGGACGCGGACACCGGGGTGTTCCTCGGGGTCCAACGGGTGGTACCGGACCTCGTGCTCGGTGCCGGCCACGGTGTAGCGGCGGGTCTGCGGACTTGAGCGGAGGTTGCGCCAGCCGCCGAGCCGCAGGGCCAGCGGCGCGCCCGGCCCCGGGGCGGCCTCGGCGAGCGCTCCGGCGAGGGCGGCCAGCGCGGTCCCGGCGGCGGCCTCCGGGGCGGGCTCGGTGAGGGCGCCGAGGTGGCGCTCGTAGAACCCGGTGTCGAGCTGCCCGGCGGCGAACTCCGGGTGCCGCAGGGAGCGTACGAGGAGTTCCCGGTTGGTGCTCAGGCCGTGCACGCGGGCCCGCGCGAGGGCGTCCGCCAGCGTCCGGACGGCCTCGGCCCGGGTCGGGGCGTGGGCGATGACCTTGGCCAGCATCGGGTCGTAGTGGACGCCGACGGTGTCCCCGTCGGTGAAGCCGGTGTCCACGCGGACCACGCCGGGGACCGCGAGGGTGTGCAGGACGCCGGTCTGGGGACGCCAGTCCTGAGCGGGGTCCTCGGCGTACAACCGGGCCTCGACGGCGTGTCCGGCGGGATCCGGGGGCGTCAGCGGCAGGGCCGCGCCCTCGGCGACGCGCAGTTGCAGGGCGACGAGGTCGAGGCCGAAGACGGCCTCGGTGACGGGGTGTTCCACCTGGAGGCGGGTGTTCATCTCCAGGAAGTACGGGCGCCCGTCGGCGGTGACGAGGAACTCGACGGTGCCCGCGCCCTGGTAGGAGACCGCGCGGGCGGCGGCGACGGCGGCCGCGTGGAGGCTCTCGCGCAGGCCGTCCGGCAGGCCGGGCGCCGGGGCCTCCTCGATGACCTTCTGGTGGCGTCGCTGGAGGGAGCAGTCGCGGGTGCCGAGGGCCCAGACGGTGCCGTGGGAGTCGGCGAGGATCTGCACCTCGACGTGGCGGCCGCGCTCGACGTACGGCTCGGCGAAGACCTCTCCGTCGCCGAATGCGGAGGCTGCTTCGGCGCAGGCGGCGTCGAGGGACTCCTTGAGGGTGTCGAGGTCCCGTACGACGCGCATGCCGCGTCCCCCGCCGCCCGCGGCGGCCTTGAGGAGCAGGGGCAGGTCTGCGGTGGTGGCTGCCGCCGGGTCGACGGGGTCGAGGAGCGGGACCCCGGCGGCGCGCATCAGCTCCTTGGCCCGGGTCTTGGAGGCCATGGCCTCGATGGCCTGGGGCGGCGGGCCGATCCAGGTGAGTCCGGCGGCGGCGACCTGGCGGGAGAAGCCGGCGTTCTCGGAGAGGAACCCGTAGCCGGGGTGGACGGCGTCCGCGCCGGCGGCGAGGGCGGCCTTGATGAGGAGGTCGCCGCGCAGGTAGGTGTCGGCGGGGGCCGCGCCGGGCAGGCGCACGGCCGCGTCGGCCTCCCGTACGTGCAGGGCGTCGGCGTCCGGGTCGGAGTGGACGGCGACGGTGGCCAGGCCCAGGGCGCGGGCGGTACGGAAGATCCGTACGGCGATCTCGCCGCGGTTGGCGACGAGGAGGGAGGTGATGGGCTGCTGAGTCATGTGCGGGCTCACATCCGGAAGACGCCGAAGCCGCCGCGGGCGCCCTCGACGGGGGCGTTGTGGACGGCCGACAGGCACAGGCCGAGGACGGTACGGGTGTCGCGCGGGTCGATGACCCCGTCGTCGTACAGCCGCCCGGACAGGAACATCGGCAGGGACTCGGACTCGATCTGCGCCTCCACGAAGGCGCGCATCCCGGCGTCGGCTTCGTCGTCGTACGGCTGTCCCTTGGCGGCGGCGGACTGCCGGGCCACGATGGAGAGCACTCCGGCCAGCTGGGCCGGGCCCATGACGGCGGATTTGGCGCTGGGCCAGGCGAAGAGGAAGCGGGGCTCGTAGGCGCGGCCGCACATGCCGTAGTGGCCGGCTCCGTAGCTGGCGCCGATGAGCACGGAGAGGTGCGGGACGCGGGAGTTGGAGACCGCGTTGATCATCATCGAGCCGTGCTTGATGATGCCGCCCTGCTCGTACTCCTTGCCGACCATGTAGCCGGTGGTGTTGTGGAGGAACAGGAGCGGGATGTCGCGCTGGTTGGCGAGCTGGATGAACTGGGCCGCCTTCTGCGACTCGGCGCTGAAGAGCACGCCCTGGGCGTTGGCGAGGATGCCGACCGGGTAGCCGTGCAGGGTGGCCCAGCCGGTGACCAGGCTGGTGCCGTACAGGGGCTTGAACTCGTCGAAGTCGGAGCCGTCGACGATGCGGGCGATGACCTCGCGGGGGTCGAAGGGGGTCTTGAGGTCCGCGGGGACGATGCCGAGGAGTTCCTCCGGGTCGTACTTCGGCTCTTCGGCGGGCTGCGGATCGGGGTGCGGCTTGCGGTGGTTCAGGCGGGCGACGACGCGGCGGGCCTGGCGAATGGCGTCGTGCTCGTCGAGGGCGTAGTAGTCGGCGAGTCCGGAGGTGCGGGCGTGCATGTCGGCTCCGCCGAGGGATTCGTCGTCGCTCTCCTCGCCGGTGGCCATCTTGACGAGCGGTGGACCGCCGAGGAACACCTTGGAGCGGTCCTTGATCATGATGGTGTGGTCGGACATCCCCGGGATGTACGCGCCTCCGGCGGTGGAGTTGCCGAAGACGACGGCGACGGTGGGGATGCCGGCGGCCGAGAGCCGGGTCAGGTCGCGGAAGATCGCGCCGCCCGGGATGAAGATCTCCTTCTGGGAGGGGAGATCGGCGCCGCCGGACTCGACGAGGCTGATGCAGGGCAGGTGGTTCTGCCGGGCGATCTCGTTGGCCCGCAGGGCCTTCTTGAGGGTCCAGGGGTTGGAGGCGCCGCCGCGGACGGTGGGGTCGTTGGCGGTGACGAGGCATTCGACGCCCTCCACCGTGCCGATGCCCGTGACCATGGACGCGCCGACGGGGTAGTCGCTGCCCCAGGCGGCGAGCGGGGACAGCTCCAGGAACGGGGTGTCCGGATCGAGGAGCAGCTCGATGCGCTCGCGGGCGAGCAGCTTGCCGCGGTCCTTGTGGCGGGCCGTGTACTTCTCGCCGCCGCCGAGAAGGGCCTTGGCGTGCTCGGCGTCCAGCTCGGCGAGACGGGCGGTGGCGGCCGCGCGGTGGGCGAGGTGGTCGGGGGCGTGCGGGTCGACGGTGGTGGTGAGGCGGGTCATGGGGCGGTCCCCTCCGGGGTGAGCGGGAGGTGCGTCGGCAGGAGGCGGGCGGGGATGTCGACGTGCCGGGCGCGCAGCCATTCGCCGAGGGCCTTGGCCTGGGGGTCGAAGCGGTGGGCGGAGGCGACGCCGTCGCCGAGGATCCCGGCGACGGTGAAGTTGAGCGCGCGGAGGTTGGGCAGGGGGTGGCGGGTGACCGCCAGCCCCGCCGTCTCGGGCAGCAGGGACTGGAGTTCCTCGGCGGTGAGGGTGGCGTGGAGCCACTCCCAGGCCTCGTCGCTCTCGACCCACACCCCGATGTTGGCGTCGCCGCCCTTGTCCCCGCTGCGGGCCCCGACGAGCCGCCCGAGGGGCACGCGGAGGGTCGGTCCGGCGGGCACGGGCCCGCCCGGGACGGGCCCGCCCGGGACGGGCCCGCCCGGGACCGCGGGGCGGATCCCCGCGCCGCTCGGCGATGCGGCCGGGTGGGCCGGGGGGACCGGGGGGACCGGGACCGGGGGGACCGGATGGCGGGTGCCGTCCGGGAGGACCGCCACGTGGGGGACGGTGGCCGACGGGACGGTCGAGGACGTGAAGACGCCGTACGGCTGGGCCGGGCCCGGCGGGGACGTCACGTGGAAGCCCGGGTAGCTCGCCAGGGCCAGTTCGATGGCCTCCGAGGTGAGCGTGCGGCCCACCCGGTCCGGAGACGGGTCGCGCACCACCAGGCGGAGCATCGCGCTCGCCGTCTCCTGCGTCCGCGCGTCCTCGTGGTCCGTACGGGCCAGCGTCCAGTCGGCCGTGGCCACTTGGGACAGCGCATCCGCCAACTGGGCCTGGACCAAGGCCGCCTTCTCCTCGATGTCCAGGCCCGTCAGGACGAAGACCACCTCGTTGCGCCAGCCCCCGATGCGGGTCACGCCCACTTTGAGGGAGGGGGGCGGAGGTTCCCCGACGACGCCCGTGATCGCCACCCGGTCCGCGCCCGCCTGCGCCAGGCGGACCGTGTCCAGGCGGGCCGTCGCGTCCGGGCCCAGGTAGCGGGGACCCTGGGTCTCGTACAGGAGTTGGGCCGTGACCGTGCCCACCGAGACGACCCCGCCCGTACCGGGATGCTTGGTGATCACCGACGAGCCGTCCTCCGCGATCTCCGCCAGCGGGAAACCGGGTCGGCGGACGTCGTGCGCCGTGAAGAAGGAGTAGTTGCCGCCGGTGGACTGGGTTCCGCACTCCAGGACGTGTCCCGCCACCACCGCCCCGGCCAGCCGGTCGTGGTCGTCCGGCGCCCAGTCGAACCACCAGGCCGCCGGCCCGCTGACCAGCGCCGCGTCGGTGACCCGGCCCGTGACGACCACGTCCGCGCCCGCCCGCAGGCAGGCCGTGATGCCCGCTCCGCCGAGATAGGCATTGGCCGTCAGCGCGCCCTCCGCGAACGGCATCAGGTCGTCGCCCTCGACATGGGCGACCGACACCGGGATCCCGGCCTTGGCGGCGAGCGTGCGGATCGCGTCGGCCAGTCCGGCCGGGTTCAGGCCGCCCGCGTTGGCGACGATCCGTACGCCCCGCTCCCGCGCGAGGCCCAGACTCTGCTCCAGCTGGCGCAGGAAGGTCTTCGCGTAGCCGAGATCCGGGCTCTTCAGCCGGTCGCGGCCCAGGATCAGCATGGTCAGCTCGGCGAGGTAGTCGCCGGTCAGCACGTCCAGCGGGCCCCCGGTCAGCATTTCCTCGAAGGCGCTGAAGCGGTCCCCGTAGAACCCGGAGGCATTGCCGATGCGCAGCGGCCGCCGGCCGCGGCTCACCGGGCCGTCCCCGGGGCGCGGCCCGGGCCCGCCGGGCCGGCGAAGGCCTGGGCGATGTCCAGCCAGCGGTCGGCGTCGGGACCGGTCGCGGTCAGGTCCAGGTCGGCGCGGTGGGCCCGCTGCGTCGCCAGGAGGCAGAAGTCGAGCGCCGGTCCGGTGACCCGGTCCGCCGCGTCCGGCGGCCCGTAGGTCCAGGGCTCCCCGCCGTCCGGCGGTACGAGCTCCACCCTGAACTCCCCGGCGGGCGCGGGCAGTCCCCGTACGGCGAAGGCGTAGTCGCGCGCCCGTACGCCGATCCGCGCCACGTGCCGCAGCCGCGCGGTCGGGGTACGGCGTACGCCGAGGGCGTCCGCCACGTCCTGGCCGTGCGCCCAGGTCTCCATGAGGCGGGCGCTGGCCATGGAGGCGGCCTTCATCGGCGGCCCGTACCAGGGGAAGCGGGTGTCGGGCGAGGCCGCGGCGAGCGCCGCGTCGAGGGCGCCGCGCCCGGCCCGCCAGCGGGCCAGCAGCTCGGCGGGCGGCAGCGCGGCGCCCTCTTCGGCGCCCTCGTCCACGAAGGAGTCGGGGGCCTTGACGGCCTCCTCGACCAGGGCGGCGAAGCCCTCCGGATCGGTGACGGAGATCAGCGCGGCCCGGTCGGTCCAGTGCAGGTGGGCGATCTGGTGGGCGACGGTCCAGCCGCTCGCGGGGGTGGGCTCGGCCCAGCCGGCGTCGGGCAGGTCCCGGACCAGGGTTTCGAGCGCGAGGCCTTCCTCGCGCAGATCGGCGAAGACGGCGAAGACGGCGGCAGCTGACGGATCGGGCACGGCGGGCTCCCCTTTCGGCGTGAGGGGAAGACTGGCAGCCGCGCACAAAACAATCAAGCATGCTTGCATGATTTGGCCGAGCGGCGTCTCCTCCTGCGCGCCCTTCCCGCCAGCACCGCCAAGTCACGTCAACCGGGCGGGAATTGGCGTCAGGCAAGGCCTCGGTGCAGGTCAGGGGGGACCGGCGGGCCGGCCCCGGAGGGCGCGATTCAGGCCGTACGCCGCGAAGCGCCCGACCCCCGCCGGGCGTCGCGCCGATACTGAACGCTTCGTCGCCAGCGAAGCCCCGCGGAGCCGCCCCCACGCGCAGCAGACACTCGCCGAACGTCACCCGACGAAGAGGATGAACCGACGTGATCTCAGCCGCCTTCTCGCTCTATCCCGAACTCGACGCGAACACCCTCACCGCGTTCGTCGCCGCACTCGAAACCGGAGACGTCACGGGCCTCGCCCCCGCCCGCGCCGCCGAGGTCGCCGACGCCCGGTCCGTCGCCGTCTTCAGCCGCGCCAAGGTCGCCGGCTCCGACGGGGACCTGCTCGACGCCGCGCTGTGGCGGCACAGCGGGAGCCAGCCGCGGCCGGTGATCGTGATGCCCTCGCCGTGGACGAACCACGGCTGGCTCCCGTACGCCGTCCAGGCCAGCGTGTTCGCGGCCCGCGGCTACAACGTGCTCGCCTACAGCACCCGCGGCTTCGCCGGTTCCGAGGGCCAGGTCGACGTGGCCGGCCCGCTCGACGTGGCCGACGGCAGCCGGGCCCTGGACCACCTCATCGAGCGCACCGCCGGCCCGGTCACGAAGATCGGCTTCCTGGGGGACTCGTACGGATCGGGCATCAGCCAGCTCGTCGCCGCGCACGACACCCGTGTCGACGCGGTGGTCGCGCTCAGCACCTGGGGCGACCTCGGCGAGGCCTTCTACGAGAACCGGACCCGGCACGTGGCCGCCGTCGAGGCACTGCTCAAGGCGGCCTCGAAGGCCCGGCTGAGCCCGCAGACCCAGAGCGTGTTCGAGAACGTCCTCGCGGGCCGCGACATCCAGGGCACCCTGCGCTGGGCGGAGCAGCGCTCGCCGTTCACCCACATCAAGGAGCTCAACCGCCGTCAGGTTCCCGTCTACTTCTCGCACGCCTGGCACGAGACGCTCTTCCCGGGCAACCAGACACTGAAGCTGTTCAACGAGCTGACCGGGCCCAAACGCCTCGACCTCTCCATCGGCGACCACTCCGGGCCCGAGATGACGGGCATGATCGGCCTGCCCAACCGGATCTGGACGAACGCCCACCGCTGGTTCGACCAGCACCTCAGGGGGATCGACAACGGCATGGCCGACGAGGGCCAGGTGCTCAGCGAGGTCATGTGGGGCCAGACCCTGGAACCCCGCCCCACCTGGGACTCCGTCACCGAACAGGTGCGCCGGATGCACCTGGCGGGCGGCGGGGAGCTCACCGAGCGGCCCGAGGCCGGCTGGAGCGCGGACGTCCTGTGCGGGGTGGACACCCCGGCGACCGTCGCCGACGAGATCGTCCGCTCCGGGTACGACGAGATCGCGGGCCGCCCGAAGGCCTACCGGACGGGCGACATCGACCGCACCGTCGCCGCCGTGTGGACGGCGGACCCGGAGGCGGAGACCGCCCGGCTGCGCGGCACGCCGCGGCTGCGCGTCACGTACCGCGCCGCGGACCCCGACTCCTCTTTCGTCGCGTACCTGCTCGCGGTGGCGCCCGACGGTACGGCGCACATCGTCACGCACGCCCCGTACGCGCACCTCGACGCGGCCCCCGGCAGCCTGGTCAGCGCCGACATCGAGCTCCAGGCGACGGCGTACGACGTCCCGCGCGGGCACCGGCTGATGCTGGTGATCGACGCCCGGGACCCCTTCTACGGGGACGCCAACCTGCCGCGCGCGACGCTGGCCTTCACCTCCCCGGAGGCCACGCCCTCGTACCTGGACCTCCCGCTGGGCTGAGCGCCGCCCGCCCGCGCGCCCGCCCCGCCGGACACCCCCGCGCCCGGCGGGGCGGGCGCACCACCTTGTCGGCGTCCGGCGGCCTCGGTGAGCGGCGGGGGTGGTCAGGTGCAGACGGGGCCCGGGGGCGCTGCCGCCGTCGGCATCAGGAGGACTTCTTCCGGGTCTGCGAGCGGACCGCCCCCATGCTCGCCGCGATGACCAGTGCGATCGCCAGCGCGTCGATCGCCGACATCGCCTGGTTCAGGAGCAGGAACCCGGCCGTGGCCGCGATCGCCGGCTCCAGGCTCATCAGGATCGCGAACGTCGGGGCGGGCAGACGCCGCAGCGCCAGCAGCTCCAGGGTGTACGGCAGGACGGACGACAGGACGGCGACTCCGACGCCCAGCGCCAGCGTGCTCGGCACCAGCAGCGCCGGACCGGCCTCGATCACGCCCAGCGGGAGCGAGAGCACCGCCGCCACCGCCATGGCCAGGGCCAGCCCGTCCGCCTGCGGGAAGCGGCGGCCCGTACGCGCGCTGAACACGATGTACGCCGCCCACATCGCGCCCGCTCCGAGAGCGAAGGCGGCGCCGAGGAGGTCGAGGCCGCCGAAGCCCTCGCCACCTCCGTGGCCGGCGAGCAGGGCGACACCGCCGAGGGCCAGGCCGGCCCACAGCAGGCTGACAATGCGGCGCGAGACGATCACCGAGAGGACGAGGGGGCCGAGCACTTCGAGGGTGACGGCCGGGCCGAGCGGGATCCGGTCGACGGCCTGGTAGAAGAGCCCGTTCATACCGGCCATGGCGATGCCGAAGGCGACGATCGTGCCCCAGTCGGCGCGCGCGTACCCGCGGACCTTGGGACGGCACAGGAGCAGCAGCACCAGCGCGGCGGCCGCGAGCCGCAGCGTGACCGCGCCCGCGGCGCCCGTGCGCGGCATGATCATGACGGCGAGGGCGGCGCCGAACTGCACCGAGACGCCCGCGGCGATGACCAGTGCGACCGGGCCGAAGCGGGACGAGGCGGCGGAGCTCGAAGGCGCCGGGGCCGTCGTGAGGTCGGCGGGCGCCGCGGCGCGGTCGGACTTGGGCGAAGTTGCGGGCATTAATCCAGACTAAGGGGTGCGTAAGGGCCAAGGCGGCCTGCGTTGGCTTACACGTCCTCGGCCAGGCCCTCGGCCAGGAGCTCGGCCAGGTGGCGGGCCCGGCCGCCGTCCGACAGCCGGGCGATCTGCGTACGGCAGGAGAACCCGTCCGCCAGGACCGCCGCCCCGGGCGGGGCCGCGCGCAGGGCGGGGAGCAGCCGTTCCTCGGCGCAGGCCACGGACACCTCGTCGTGGCCCGGCTCGAAGCCGAAGTTCCCGGCGAGGCCGCAGCAGCCGCCGCTGAGCTCGCCCGTGAGCCCGGCGGCCTCGCGCAGCCGCCGGTCGGCGGCGTCGCCGAGGACGGCGTGCTGGTGGCAGTGCGTCTGGCCGACGGCCGGGCGGTCCAGGCGCGGCGGCCGCCAGTGCGGGGCGTACTCCTCCAGCGTCTCGGCGAAGGTCCGCACGGCGTCGGCGAAGCGCTGCGCGCGCGGGTCGTCGGGGAGGAGGGCGGGGAGGTCGGTGCGCAGGGCGGCGGCACAGCTGGGTTCGAGGACCGTCACGGGTCCTGCCGCGTCGCCCACGGCGTCGAGGGTGCGGCGCAGGACGGCCCGGGCGCGGTCGAGGCGGCCGGTGGAGACGTAGGTCAGCCCGCAGCAGACCCCCTTCGGGGGCAGGGACACGTCGAGCCCGGCGGCGCGCAGGACCGTGACGGCCGCCCGGCCCGCCTCGGGGGCGAGGTGCTCGGTGAAGGTGTCGGGCCAGAGCGTCACCCGGCGCGGAGCCGCCGGGGCCTGGGCGGCGGACGGGGCGGCGTCGGCGGGCGCAGCCGGGTCGGCCCGCCACCGTCGCGTGAAGGGCACCCGGGCCACCTGCGGCAGCCCCCGCTCCCAAGCCGGCCCCGCCACCCGCAGTACCCGCAGTACCCGCAGCGCCCGCCCCACCGCGTTGACCGCCCCCGCCGCCCGCAGCGCGGCGATCAGCCGCAGCCATGCCGGCAGGCCGCCCAGGACGTAGTGCGACAGCGGGCGGATGCGGCCGCGCCAGTGGCGGTCGAGGAACTCCGCCTTGTACGAGGCCATGTCCACCCCCACCGGGCAGTCGCTGCGGCACCCCTTGCAGGCCAGGCACAGGTCCAGCGCCTGCGCGACCTCCCGCGAGCGCCAGCCGTCCGTCAGGACCTCACCCGCCAGCATCTCGTGCAGCAGCCTCGCCCGGCCGCGCGTCGAGTGCCGTTCCTCCCCCGTGACCCGGTACGACGGGCACATCACCTCCGGCCCCGCCGCGGTGGTGGACCGGCATTTCGCCACGCCCACGCAGCGGGCCACCTCCCCCGCGAACGGCGTCGCCGGCAGCACCGCGAAGCGCAGGTTCTCGTCCAGACGGGCCGGGCGGACCAGGATCCCGGGGTTCATCCCGCCCGCCGGGTCCCACACGTCCTTGTACGCGCCGAAGAGCCGGACGGCCTCCTCCCCGTACATCCGCGGCAGGAGCTCCGCCCGCGCCTGACCGTCCCCGTGCTCCCCGGAGAGCGAGCCGCCGTGGGAGACCACGAGGTCCGCCAGGTCGGTGGAGAAGGCGCGGAAGCGCGCGATCCCGGCCCGCGACGCCAGGTCGAAGTCGATCCGCACGTGCACGCAGCCCTCGCCGAAGTGCCCGTACGGGGTCCCCCTCAGCCCGTGCCCCGCCAGCAGCGCGCGGAACTCCCGCAGGTACGCGCCGAGCCGGGCCGGCGGTACCGCGCAGTCCTCCCACCCCGGCCAGGCCATCGCCCCGCCCGGCATCCTCGTCGCCGTGCCCGCCGCGTCCTCACGGATCCGCCACAGCGCCCGCTGCCCCGCCGGGTCCGTGACCACCACCGAGTCCACCGCGTCGGCGGCCCGTACGAGGGCCCTGGCCGCCCCCTCGTCCCGCATCTCCACGAACAGCCACCCGCCGCCCCTCGGCAGCCCGGAAGCCGCGCCCACCAGGTCGGCCGCCATGCCCTCCACCGTCAGCGGCCCGTACCCCAGCAGCCCGGCCGCCGCATCGGCCGCCGCGCTCTCGTCCGCGTACCCGAGGACAGCGAGCGCCGGTGCGCGCGGCGCCTCCACCAGGCGTACGACCGCCTCCGTCACCACCCCGAGCGTTCCCTCGCTCCCGCAGAAGGCCCGGGCCACCTGCACGCCCCGCTCGGGCAGCAGCGCGTCCAGCCCGCCGTATCCGGAGATCCGCCGCGAGAAACCTCCCGCCATGCCGGTACGCAGCACCGCCAGGTTGCCCGCCACCAGCTCCCGCAGGCCCTCCGGCGCCCCCGTCCAGCCCGTCCCGAGCCGGTACGGGGAGCCGCCGTACGCCGTGACCGCCAGCTCCGCCACGTTGTCGGCGGTGGTCCCCCAGGCCACCGAGTGGGCCCCGCACGCGTTGTTGCCGATCATCCCGCCCAGCGTGCAGCGGGAGTGCGTCGAGGGGTCCGGGCCGAAGGTCAGCCCGTACGGGCGCGCCGCCTCGCGCAGCCGGTCGAGCACCAGCCCCGGCTGGACCACGGCGGTGCGGGCGGCCGGGTCCAGCGACACCAGGGCGTTCATGTGCCGGGTCAGGTCCAGCACCACGCCGACGCCCGTGGCCTGCCCGGCGATCGAGGTCCCACCGCCGCGCGGGACGACCGGTACGCCCGCCTCCGCGCAGATCCGCAGCGCGGCCGCCACGTCCCCGGCGTCGCGCGGCGCGACGATCCCCACCGGCACCCGGCGGTAGTTCGAGGCGTCCATGGTCGCGAGGGCGCGGGCCGCGGCCCCGAAGTCCACCTCCCCGCGCAGGTTCTCCCGCAATGTCCGTTCGAGTTCCCCGGGTGACGTCACGGCCCCCACCCTGCCACCGGCCGGACTCGTCTCATCGGGTGGACGCGCCTCCGAGGGGTGGACCGGGACCGGATACGCTCCGCTCGTGGCCGAGATCCAGATTCCCGCTGACATCAAGCCCGCCGACGGACGCTTCGGCGCGGGCCCCTCCAAGGTGCGGACCGAGGCGCTGGACGCCCTGGCCGCCACCGGTACCTCCCTGCTCGGAACCTCCCACCGCCAGGCCCCGGTCAAGAACCTGGTCGGCTCGGTGCGGGACGGCGTCCGGGACCTGTTCTCCCTCCCCGAGGGCTACGAGGTGATCCTGGGCAACGGCGGCTCCACCGCCTTCTGGGACATCGCGACCGCCGGGCTCATCGAGCGCAAGTCGCAGCACCTCACCTTCGGCGAGTTCTCCTCCAAGTTCGCCAAGGCCGCGAAGCTCGCGCCGTGGCTGGACGAGCCGACCGTCATCTCCTCCGAGCCGGGCACGCACCCCGACCCGGCGGCCGAGGCGGGCGTCGACGTGTACGCGTACACGCACAACGAGACCTCCACGGGTGTGGCGGCGCCGGTCAAGCGCGTCGCGGGCGCCGACGCCGGTTCACTCGTCCTGGTGGATGCGACCTCGGGCGCCGGCGGCCTGCCCGTCGACATCACCGAGAGCGACGTCTACTACTTCGCCCCGCAGAAGTCCTTCGCCTCCGAAGGCGGCCTGTGGCTGGCGGCGTTCTCCCCGGCGGCCCTGGAGCGGGCGGCGCGCGTGCACGCCTCCGGCAGCCGGCACATCCCGGAGTTCTTCTCGCTGCCGACGGCGATCGACAACTCGCTGAAGAACCAGACGTACAACACCCCGGCCCTGTCCACCCTCTTCCTGCTGGACCAGCAGCTGAAGTGGATGAACAGCCAGGGCGGCCTGGAGTTCACGACCGGCCGTACGGCGGCCAGCGCGGGCCACCTGTACGGCTGGGCGGAGGCCTCGAAGTACGCGAACCCGTTCGTCGTGGACGCCGACAAGCGCTCCGCCGTCATCGGCACGATCGACTTCTCGGACGACATCGACGCGGCCGCCGTCGCCAAGGTGCTGCGCGCCAACGGCATCGTGGACACCGAGCCGTACCGCAAGCTCGGCCGCAACCAGCTCCGCATCGCGATGTTCCCGGCGATCGACCCGGCGGACGTGCAGGCGCTGACCGCGTGCATCGACTACGTGATCGAGCAGCTCTGATCTCGGCCTGAGCCCTTCGTGCGGAGCCCCCGGCGACCTCGTGTCGCCGGGGGCTCCGGCGTTCCGGGGCGCCCGCGTCCGGGACTTTCGTCCCAAAAATCGGGGCAAAGGGGCAGCAAAAGGTGCACCCCTAGCGGGGGTGCGGCCTGCGGCTTTACGCCGGAGGACCTTCGGCAGGTGCCCTCCGGGACCCGACCAGCGCTTGCAACCAAAACGCCCGGGATGTCCCTCATGTCAGGTGTGCCGGGAACGAACCCCGGTCTCCCGTTCAGGAGGAATTCCATGCGCAAGGCAGTCACCCTCGCAGCCATAGCCCTGACGTCGACGCTGGCCCTCGGCGCCGCCGCTCCCGCGTTCGCCGCCGACGCGAGCCCGTCCCCCTCGGCCAGCCACAGCCCGGGCAGCAGCGAAGGCTCCGCCTCCCTGCAGCTGTCGGCCTCCTCCGGCAAGCCGGGCGCCGAGGTCAAGGTCACCGTGAAGGCCCCCAAGGACTCCACCGCCCTGTCGGTCTCCTCCAAGGCCCTGGAGGACGTCCGGCTGAGCCCGGCGGGCGACGGCGCCTGGACCGGCACCGCGAAGATCGCCAAGGTCGCGGACGGCAACTACGGCGTGAGCCTCACCGGCACCGCCCCCGACGGCGGCAAGCTCCAGGCCACCGCGCAGCTGACCGTCAAGGCCGAGACCCCGCCGCCCGCCCCGGTCTCTTCCCTCAGGCTCTCGGCCGACCACGGCCGCCCGGGCGACAGGATCGGCGTCACGGTCAAGACGGCGGGCGACGTGAAGAACGCGTACGTCAGCTCCGACGCGTTCGGCGGCCGGATCGACCTGAAGAGCGACGGACACGGCACCTGGACCGGGACCGCGGTCGTCGCCAAGGACGTCAAGACGGGCTACTACGGCGTCCACGCCTTCGCGGGCGGCAAGGAGTTCGACACCGTCAAGTTCTCCACCGAGGCGGGCGGCGGCAAGCCCGACGTCAAGCCCGTGACCCCGCTCAAGCCGAGCGAGCACAAGAAGCCCAAGGGCTCGGTCAACACCGGCCAGGCCCCGGCCGGCCCCCTCCCCGGAGCCGCGGCCGACCATGCCTGAGCAGCCTCCCACCCCTTCCCGCCGGGGCGGCCGCGCACGCCGCACCGCCGCCCTGGCGGGGGCCGCGGCGCTCGCCGCCGTCCTCGCCACCGGCTGTTCGGCGTCGGCGAGCAGCGGCGCCGCCGCCGGGGCCGCACCGGCGAACGCCACGGCGGCCTCCGCCCTCCCGCCCTCCGTCCCGGACCGCATCGAGATCCCGGACATCAAGGTCGACGCACCGCTCGACACGGTCGGCCTCGACGCCCAAGGCGTCATGCGGGAGCCGGACTTCGCGAAGCCCGATGACGCGGCCTGGTACAAGGACGGCCCGACCCCGGGCGAGCCGGGCGCGGCGGCCATCGTCGGCCACATGGACACCCCGCAGGCCCCGAAGGCCGTCTTCTTCAACCTCAAGACCCTGAAGAAGGACGAGGAGATCGAGGTCCACCGGGCCGACGGCACCACCGCCGTCTTCGCCGTCGACGCGGTCGACACGTACAAGAAGGACGCCTTCCCCACCGACAAGGTCTACGGGGACACCCACGGCTCGGCCCAGCTGCGCCTCATCACCTGCGGCGGCGACCTCACCGCCGACCGCCACTGGGACTCCAACGTCGTCGTCTTCGCGCACCTCACCGGACGGGCGTAGGCCGCGACCGGGCGGCGGGGCGGCGTCCGGGCCGCGTCAGGACCCCGCCGCCCGCACGCGATACCTTCAGGGCCTCGGCATTCGGTGAATGCAGGACAGCATGGAGGCAGCGGCGTGAGCGTGCGAGTGACGGCGGCCCAGGGCGGCGCGGACCCCTTCGGCACGGCCCGGCTGCGGCGCGGGGTGCTCGACGCCTGGGGCGCGGGCCCGGCCCGCTTCCGCGAGGACGCCAACGCCGAGGAGGACCTGGCCCTCGGCGGCTACCGCGACCGGCTCGTCGTCGAGCTGGCGCAGAACGCCGCCGACGCCGCGGCCCGGGCCAAGGTGCCCGGCCGGCTGCGGCTCACCCTGCACTCCGGCGAGGGCGGGCACGGGGTGCTGGCCGTCGCCAACACCGGTGCCCCGCTGGACGCGACGGGCGTGGAGTCGCTGAGCACCCTGCGGGCCTCCGCGAAGCGCGAGCCCGCAGGGGCGGCCGGCACGACCGGCTCCGCCGACACCGTCGGCCGCTTCGGCGTCGGCTTCGCGGCCGTCCTCGCGGTGTCCGACGAGCCCGCCGTACTCGGCCGCCACGGCGGCGTCCGCTGGTCCCTCGCCGAGGCCCGCGAACTGGCCCGCGACGCCTCCAACGGCAGCCCCGGCCTCGGCGACGAACTGCGCCGCCGCGACGGGCACGTCCCGCTGCTGCGGCTGCCGCTGCCCGCCGAGGGCACCGCCCCCGACGGCTACGACACCGTGGTCGTCCTCCCGCTGCGCGACGCCGCCGCCGGGGACCTGGTGCAGCGGCTGCTGGCCGGCATCGACGACGCGCTGCTGCTGACCCTGCCCGGGCTGGCGGAGATCGTCGTGGAGACCCCGGAGGCGGGCATCCGTACCCTCCGCCGCCGCGAAGAGGGCCCGTACACGGTCGTCGAGGACTCGGCGGGAGGCGTCGGCGGCGAGACCCGCCGCTGGCGCACCGTCCGCCACAGCGGCCCCATCGAGCGGGCCCTGCTCGCCGATCGCCCGGTCGAGGAGCGGCTGCGGCCCGTCTGGACGGTGTCCTGGGCCGTGCCCGTCGACACCGAGGGCGCTCCCGTACGCCCCGCCACCGCGCCCGTGGTCCACGCGCCGACCCCGACCGACGAGCCGCTGGGCATCCCCGCGCTGCTCATCGCGACCCTGCCGCTGGACACCGCCCGCCGGCACCCCGCGCCGGGGCCGCTGACCGACTTCCTGGTGGAGCGCGCGGCCGACGCGTACGCCGAACTGCTGGGCTCCTGGGACCCGGTGAGCACCGCGCTGGTGGACCTCGTACCCGGGCCGCTCGGCCAGGGGCCGCTGGACGGGGCGCTGCGTGCGGCGGTGCTGGAGCGGCTGCCGCGTACGGCGTTCCTCGCCCCGGCGGCCCCGGCCGAGCACGCCGAGCACGCCGAGGAGCGGGCCGCCCTGCGCCCCTTCGAGGCCGAGGTGGTGGAGGGCGCGGGCGCCGAGACCGTACGGGTCCTGTCCGAGGTGCTGCCGACGCTGCTGCCCGCCGGGCTGGAACGCCGGCCCGAGCTGCGCACGCTGGGCGTGGGCCGGCTGCCGCTGGGCGACGCCATCGAACGGATCGCGGGCATCGAGCGCGGCCCGGAGTGGTGGTACCGGCTGTACGACACCCTGGCCGGGGTGGACCCGGACCGGCTCTCTGGCCTGCCGGTGCCGCTGGCCGACGGGCGGACCACGATCGGCCCGCGGCACGTACTGCTGCCCGACTCGGACACCCCGAAGGACCTGGCCCGGATGGGCCTGAAGGTGGCCCACCCGGACGCCGCTCACCCGCTGCTGGAGCGCCTCGGCGCACTCCCGGCCACGCCCCGCGCGGTCCTGACGACCCCGCAGGTGCGGGCGGCGGTGGCCGCCTCCCTGGACGCCGGGGAGATCTGGGACGAGGACGCCCTCGACGCCGAGGAGCTGGCCGAGGTGGTCCTGCGGCTGGTCCGCGACGCCGACCTGGCGCCGGGCGACGAGCCGTGGCTGGGCGCCCTGGCCCTGCCGGACGAGGACGGGGAGCTCACGCCCGCGGGCGAGCTGCTGCTGCCGGGCTCCCCGCTGGCCTCGGTGATCCGCGAGGACGAAGTCCCGTACGTGGACGGCGAGCTGGCCGAGCGGTGGGGCGAGCAGCCGCTGACCGCCTGCGGGGTGCTGGCCGCCTTCCAGCTGGTCCGCGCCGCCGACGTGGTCCTCGACCCGGACGAACTGGAGCCGCGCGAAGGGGACTTCGCCGAGCCGGACGACGCGGGGCTGCTGGACGCGGTGGACGTGTGGTGCGAGGACGTGCTGGACCAGCTCCCGGACACCCCGCTGCCGCCCGTGGCCACGGAACTCGTCGCGGTCCGCGACCTCGACCTCGTCGACGACGACTGCTGGCCGCAGGCCCTGGCGATGCTGGCGCAGCCGCCGCTGCGCGACGCGCTGACCCAGCCCGTACGGGTGCTGCTGCCGGACGGCACCACGCGGTCGGTGCGCCCGTACACCGCCTGGTGGCTGCGCGACCACCCGGTGCTCGACGGCCGCCGCCCGGCGGGCCTGCGCGCGGCGGGCGGCGACCCGCTGCTGGCGGGCCTGTACACCCCGGCGGACGCGACGGGCTTCGAGGACGAGCAGGTGCTGCGGGCGCTCGGCGTACGCACGAGCGTGCCGGCGCTGCTGGACGAACCCGGCGGAGCCGCCGAGCTCCTGGGCCGGCTCGCCGACCCGGACCGCGAGGTGTCGGACCGGCAGCTGCACGCCCTGTACGGGGCCCTGGCCGATCTGGACCCCGAGCAGGTCACGCTCCCGGACGAACTGCGCGCGGTGGTCGACGGCGAGGTCGTCGTGGTCGACGCGGCGGACGCGCTGATCGCGGACGCACCGGACCTGCTGCCGCTGACGGCGGGGCTCCCGCTGCTGCCGGTGGCCCCGGCCCGCGCCGCCGACCTGGCGGAGCTGCTCCAGGTCCGCCGCGTCTCGGAGACGGTCCCCGCGGAGGTCACGACGCCGGGCGAGGAGCACGAGGTGCCCGAGTCCGTACGGATCCTGCTGGGCCCCTCGACCCCGGAGACCTACCTGGAGCACGAGGAGCTGATCGCGGGCGGCGTGGAACTCGACTGGCGCCGCACCCCGGACGGCACCCTGCACGCCTCCACCCTGGAGGGCGTGGCGGCGGGTCTGGCCTGGTCGGCCGCCCAGTGGCCCCGCCGCTTCGAGGTGGCCGCCCTGCTGGAGGACCCCTCCCGCACGGCGGAACTGGCCCGCGACCGCTGGTTCGACTGACGGCCCCGGTGCCGGGGCGGGGGTCGGCGGACGGCACCTCCGCCCCCGCCGGGCCGGACACCCCCGGGACGCCTCGGACGCCTCGGACGCCTCCTACGCCGGGAACCTGCGGTTGACCCAGCGGAAGGTGACTTCGATCAGGGCCGCGGCCGCCGCGGCGATGCCCACCGCGGTCCAGGGCAGTGTCGTGCCCACCAGCTTCAGCTCGAAGAACGTCTGGAGCCAGGGCACGACCAGGACGATCAGGAAGGCGGCGCCCATCGCGCCGACCAGGGCCACCCGCCACCACGTGTAGGGGCGGGCGATGATGACCAGTACCCACATCGAGGTCAGGAACAGGGTCAGCGTCGCCGCGCTCGTCTCCGCCTGGAGGGCTTCGGGGCCCGTGTAGTGGTGGCGGGCGACCATGTACGTCACGAACGTGGCCACCGCGGCGATCACACCGCCCGGGATCGCGTACCGCATCACCCGTTTCACGAAGTGCGGCCGCGCGCGCTCCTTGTTCGGCGCGAGGGCCAGGAAGAACGCCGGGATGCCGATCGTGAGCGTGGACAGCAGGGTCAGGTGGCGCGGCAGGAAGGGGTACTCGACCTGGAAGCAGACCACCAGGATCGCCAGGAGCACCGAGTAGACGGTCTTCGTGAGGAAGAGGGTGGCGACCCGGGTGATGTTGCCGATGACCCGGCGGCCCTCGGCCACCACCGAGGGGAGGGTGGAGAAGCTGTTGTTCAGGAGGACGATCTGGGCGACCGCGCGGGTGGCCTCCGAGCCGGAGCCCATGCTCACGCCGATGTCGGCGTCCTTGAGGGCCAGTACGTCGTTGACGCCGTCGCCGGTCATGGCGACCGTGTGGCCCTTGGACTGCAGTGCGGCGACCATGTCGCGCTTCTGCTGCGGGGTGACCCGCCCGAAGACGGCGTTCTCGTCGAGGACCTTGGCCATGTCGGCCTGATCGGTCGGCATCCTGCGCGCGTCGACGGTGTTCTCGGCGCCCGGCAGGCCCAGCTTGCCGGCCACGGCGCCGACCGAGACCGCGTTGTCGCCGGAGATGACCTTCGCGTGGACCTTCTGGTCCTCGAAGTAGCGCAGGGTGTCGGCCGCGTCGGGGCGCAGCCGCTGTTCGAGGACGATCAGGGCGGTCGGCTTGGCTCCGGCCCCGACGGCCGCGTCGTCGAGCTCGCGCGCGGCCCGGGCGAGCAGCAGCACGCGCAGGCCCTGCTCGTTGAGGCCGTTGATCTCGTCGAGGGCCGGATCTCCGGCCGGCAGCAGTACGTCGGGGGCGCCGAGCAGCCAGGTGTTGTTCTCTCCGTCGCCCTCGCTGAAGCTGGCTCCGCTGTACTTGCGGGCGGAGGAGAAGGGAAGGGACTCGGTGCAGCGCCATTCGGCGCTGTCCGGGTAGGCGTCGATGATCGCCTGGAGGCTGGCGTTGGGGCGCGGATCGGATTCGCCGAGCGCCCCGAGCACCTTCTCGACGTACGAGGGCTCCGCTCCGCCGAGCGGGCGGAGCTCGGTGACGTCCATGCCGCCCTCGGTGAGGGTTCCGGTCTTGTCGAGGCAGACCACGTCGACGCGGGCGAGGCCCTCGATGGCCGGCAGCTCCTGGACCAGGCACTGCTTGCGGCCGAGCCGGATGACGCCGATCGCGAAGGCGACGGAGGTCAGCAGGACCAGGCCTTCGGGGATCATCGGGACGATGCCGCCGACGGTGCGGGCGATGGCGTCCTTGAGGTTGTCGTCCTTGACGACGAGCTGGCTGATGATCAGGCCGATCGAGGTCGGGATCATCATCCAGGTGACGTACTTGAGGATGGTGGAGATGCCGGAGCGCAGCTCGGAGTGGACGAGCGTGAAGCGGGTGGCCTCTTCGGCCAACTGGGCGGCGTAGGCCTCGCGGCCGACCTTGGTGGCGGTGAACGCGCCGCCGCCCGCGACGACGAAGGACCCGGACATGACGGGATCGCCGGGCTTCTTCAGGACGGGGTCGGCCTCGCCGGTGAGCAGCGACTCGTCGATCTCCAGGCCCTCGGCCTCGCCGACCGTGCCGTCGACGACGACCTTGTCGCCGGGTCCGAGTTCGATGACGTCGTCCAGGACGATCTCGGAGGTGGAGATCTCGGCGGTCCGGCCGTCGCGGCGCACGCTGGGTTTGGCCTCGCCGATGACGGCGAGGCCGTCGAGGGTCTTCTTGGCGCGCATCTCCTGGATGATGCCGATGCCGGTGTTCGCGATGATCACGTAGCCGAACAGGCTGTCCTGGAGCGGCGCGACGATGAGCATGATCACCCAGAGCACGCCGATGATCGCGTTGAACCGGGTGAAGACGTTGGCGCGGACGATGTCGGCGGTGGAGCGGCTGCTGCGGACGGGCACGTCGTTGACGGCGCCGCGGGCGACGCGCTCGGCGACTTCGGCGGTGGTCAGGCCGGCGGGCTTGAACCGGGGTGCGGGCGGCCGGACCGGGTGCACCGGGTCCAGCTCGGCCCCCGCGTCGATGGCCGCGCCGCCGGGCCCGCCGCCGCCCGGCTCGGAACCGTCTGGTTCGATCTCTGCCCGCTGCGTCATGCAATCGACGGTAAAGGGGGTTTTACCGCTTCACCCGCCGAGAAGTCCGAAGATCCGACTTCGGGATGACCCGAATCGTCCCCTGGTCCCCCCGGACCCCGACGCCGCCCCTCAGCCGGCGGCGCCCTCGTCGCCCCGGGCGGCTCCCCCGGCCTGCTCGCCGAGCTGCGCCTGCTCGGCCGCGTGGCGCTTGAGCGCGGCGTCGCGGCCGCGTACGTACCAGAGGCCGATCAGGCCGAGGAACCCGCCGGCCGCGCAGCACCAGACCCACCACAGCAGGTCCCGGTCGGCGAACCAGCCGTAGAACGGGAGCTGGACGACGAACATGGCGAACCAGAGGATCGTGCCGCCGGTGACGGTCGCGACGATCGGGCCCTCAAGGGGCGCGGGCGCCTCGTGCTTCGCAATCCATTTCGCCATGCCCCCAAGTCTAGGTGCGCCGAAACGGGGTCTACGCGCGGAGATGGACGGGCTTTCGTTCATGTGTTCATACTGAAACGGTGTGGGCATGGCCCATTTTCTTCGTATGAATCACCCAATGCCCCCGCAATGAAGACACCAGAGGACCGCATGAGCACGTCGGCCCCGGCCCCCGCGCCCACCCTCCCGGACCCCGCCCCCGGCGGCACGTCCGCCCTGGACCGCCACTTCAAGATCTCCGAGCGCGGCTCCACCGTCGCCCGTGAGATCCGCGGCGGTTTCGCCACCTTCTTCGCGATGGCCTACATCATCGTGCTGAACCCGATCATCCTGGGCAGCGCGAAGGACATGTACGGGCACCAGCTCGACAGCGGCCAGCTCGTGACCGCCACCGTCCTGACGGCGGCCTTCACCACGCTCCTCATGGGCGTCATCGGCAACGTCCCGATCGCGCTCGCCGCCGGCCTCGGCGTGAACACCGTCGTCGCGCTCCAGCTCGCCCCGCGCATGAGCTGGCCCGACGCGATGGGCATGGTGGTCCTGGCCGGCTTCGTCGTGATGCTGCTGGTCGCGACCGGCCTTCGCGAGCGGGTCATGAACGCCGTCCCGCTGGGCCTGCGCAAGGGCATCGCGATCGGCATCGGCCTGTTCATCATGCTGATCGGCCTGGTCGACTCCGGTTTCGTCACCCGCATCCCGGACGCCGCGCACACCACCGTGCCGCTCACCCTCGGCACCGGCGGCCACCTGCACGGCTGGCCGGTCCTGATCTTCATCGTCGGCGTCCTGCTGACGCTGGCCCTGCTGATCCGCAAGACGCCCGGCGCGATCCTGATCTCCATCGTCGTCATGACCGTCGTCGCCGTCGCCGTCCAGCTGATCGTCGGGCTGCCCGACTCGGGCTGGGGCCTGACCGTCCCCGAGTGGCCGGGCAACCCGGTGGCCGCGCCCGACTTCGGGCTCGTCGGCCAGGTCAGCCTGTTCGGCGGCTTCGGCAAGGTCGGCGCGCTGACCGGCATCCTGTTCGTCTTCACCGTGCTGCTGTCCTGCTTCTTCGACGCGATGGGCACGATCCTCGGCGTCGGCGACGAGGCCAAGCTGATCGACAAGGACGGCAACTTCCCCGGCATCAACAAGGTGCTGCTCATCGACGGCCTGGCCGTCGCCTCCGGCGGCGCCACCTCGTCCTCGGCCACCACCTGCTTCGTGGAGTCCACGGCCGGCGTCGGCGAGGGCGCCCGTACGGGCCTCGCCAACGTCGTGACCGGCGGCCTGTTCACCGTGGCGCTGTTCCTGACCCCGCTCGCCACCATGGTCCCCTCCCAGGCGGCCACCCCCGCCCTGGTGGCGGTCGGCTTCCTGATCCTGGCGGGCTCGGTCAGGGACATCGACTGGAGCGACTTCACCATCGCCGTCCCGGCCTTCCTGGCCATGGTGATGATGCCGTTCACGTACTCGATCACCAACGGCATCGGCTTCGGCTTCATCGCCTTCTGCGTGCTGCGGCTGGCGACGGGCCGGGGCCGCGAGGTGCCGGCGGCGCTGTACGTCGTATCGGCGGTGTTCGTCTTCTACTACGCGATGCCGGCCCTCGGCCTCACGTAAGACCGCCCGCCCCCGCGCCGGGCGCCTCAGGCGCGCCTCAGGTGCGCCCGTAGAACTCCTCCGTCTCGTCGACGGCGGCCTTGAAGCGCTCGTCGAAGTCATCGCGAATGAGCGTCCGGACGACATAGTCCTGGACGCTCATTCCGCGTTTCGCCGCATGAGTCCGGAGGCGGTCGAGCAGCTCCCCGTCTATGCGCATGCTCAGCACGTGTGTCCCCATGCCGAAAGGGTCGTGGCACAGGACGTGGACGCGTGTCACTTTCCGCCGCCGACTCACCCTTACGAGTGACACGCTTCACCTGCGTTCTTTAGAGAGAGTAATGAGGTAGTCTAAAGAGATGCTCGACCTTACCCATGGCGACGACGCTGCCGCCGTGAACGACCTCCGCTCCGCCGTCATGCGGCTGGGCCGGCGCCTGAAGCACCAGCGCGTCGACGAATCGCTCAGCCCGACCGAGATGTCGGTGCTCGGCACCCTCGCCCGGTGCGGCCAGGCCACCCCCGGTGAGCTGGCCCGGCGCGAGCACGTCCAGCCGCCGTCGATGACCCGCATCGTGGCGCTGCTGGAGGCCAAGGGACTGGTCAGGCTGCAGCCGCACCCGGACGACCGCCGCCAGAAGGTGGTCACCCAGACCGAGGAGGCCGAAGCGATGCTCGAAGAGAGCCGTCGCAAGCGGAACGCCTTCCTGGCCGGGCTCGCGGCCGAGCTCACCGAGGACGAATGGGCCAAGCTCCGCGAGGCCGCTCCCGTCCTGGAGAAGCTCGCGCACTTGTAACGGACCACGCCAGGAGGCGAACGCTTTTGAGTACGGGAACCGGAGCAGACTCCGCACCCGGCCATACATCCACCACTACCACCGGGCGCCCGACGCGCTCCACGAGCTCCACAGGCTCCATACGCTCCACGGGCAAGAACAACTCGATGTTCAGCTCGCTGAAGATCCGGAACTACCGGCTCTTCGCCATGGGACAGGCCGTCTCCAACACCGGCACCTGGATGCAGCGCATCGCCCAGGACTGGCTGGTCCTGTCCCTGACCGGCTCTGCTTCCGCGGTCGGCATCACGATCGCGCTGCAGTTCCTGCCGATGATGCTGTTCGGCCTCTACGGAGGCGTACTCGCGGACCGGCTGCCCAAGCGGCCGCTGCTGATCGCCACCCAGACCCTGATGGGCCTGACCGGCGTCGCGCTCGCCGCACTCACCCTCGCCGGACACGTCCAGGTCTGGCACGTGTACCTCGCGGCCTTCCTGCTCGGCCTCGTCACCGTCGTGGACAACCCCGCGCGGCAGATCTTCGTGTCCGAGATGGTCGGCAAGGAGCAGCTCGCCAACGCCGTCAGCCTGAACTCCGCGAACTTCCAGTCCGCGCGGCTGGTCGGCCCGGCGATCGCCGGTGTGCTGATCACCGCCGTCGGCGTCGGCTGGGCCTTCCTGCTGAACGGGCTGTCCTTCGCCGCGCCGGTCGCCGGCCTGCTGCTGATGCGCACGCGCGAACTGCACCCGGTCGAGACGCAGCCGCGCGCCAAGGGCCAGCTGCGCGAGGGCCTGCGGTACGTCGCCGGGCGTCCCGAGCTGATCTGGCCGATCGTGCTGGTCGGCTTCATCGGCACGTTCGGGTTCAACTTCCCGATCTGGCTGTCGGCTTTCGTCAGCGACGTGTTCCACGGGGACGCGGGCACGTACGGGCTCTTCAACACGCTGATCGCGGCGGGCTCCCTGGCGGGTGCGCTGCTGGCGGCCCGGCGCGGGCACTCGCGGCTGCGGCTGCTGGTCGCGGCGGCGCTGCTGTTCTCCGCGCTGGAGGTCGTGACGGCCTTCGCGCCCGGGTTCTGGCTGTTCGCCGCGCTGCTGGTGCCGATCGGGATGTTCGGGCTGACGGTCAACGTCACCGCGAACGCGAGCGTCCAGATGGCCACCGACCCCGAGATGCGGGGCCGGGTGATGGCGCTCTACATGATGGTCTTCACCGGCGGCACCCCGATCGGCGCCCCGGTCGTCGGCTGGGTGACGGACACGTACGGGGCCCGGATCGGCATGGCCGCGGGCGGCCTCGTCTCCCTGGCCGCGGCCGCGGCCATCGCGGTGATCCTGTCCCGGGTGGGCAACCTCCGCCTGAGCGTGAGCCGCCGCGGGGTCACGTTCGTCCCCTCGCCCCGCCCCCGCGAGCTGGTGACGGCGGCCTGAGGCCCGCCGTCAGTCGCGCGGCTTGCGGCGGAGGAGCCGCTTGGCGCCGAAGACCAGGGCCGTGCCCACGGCCAGGACGGCCGCGCCCTTGGTGAAACCGCCCCCGCCCTGCTCCCCCGCGGGGCCGGGGGCACCGGGAGCCGGGCTCGCGCCCGGCTTCCCGGGAACGGGGGACGCCGTGCCGCCGGACGCCTGCCCCGGCTTCACCGCGACCGCCACCACCCGGCTCGACTCCCCCTCCGATCCGAACAGCAGCGTCGACCCGTCCGCCGAGTACGTCACCGACTCCGCCTGCCCCTGCCAGGGCGCGTCCACCCGCTCGCCCTCGCCCTCCGGCCTCCCGTCCTTCCACGGGTAGGTCTTCGCGAAGAAGTAGCCGCGCAGCGCGAGCCGGCCGCCGTCCGGGGAGAAGGCCCCGTCCGTCACCCACGGCAGGTCCGCGACCCGCCGGAACACGTTCGTCCCCGAAGCCGACAGCTCCTTGGGCCCCTCGTACAGCCCGCCCTTGTCCTCGCTCTTGCTCGCGATGTAGACCCGGCCCGTCACCGGATGCACCATCAGCGCCTCCGCGTTGCGCGCCCCGTCCGCGTACTTCACCGTGAACTGCTCGGCCTTGACCGTGACGTCGGCCAGCTGCTTCGGCTCCGGGAAGCGGTAGATCCAGACGTGGTCCCAGGTCCCGTTCAGGTTGTCGCCGATGTCTCCGACGTACAGCTGCCCGTCCGGGCCCAGCGAGATCGCCTCGACGTCGCGCGGGGTCCCGATCCCGGTCAGCGTCACCCGGGCCACGGTCTTGCCGGTCGCCGAGTCCACCGCGTACACGTACGGGCCGTCGTCGCTGTCGTTGTGCGTCCAGTACACGCCCGGATGGATCCGGCTCGCCGCCAGCCCGCTCGACTCCTTGATCCGCGGATCGGTGATCGTGAACCCGGACGCGCCGGGGGATCCGGAGGCGGGTGCCGATCCCGAGGACTCGGCGGCGGCCGCGGCCGAACCCGGCAGCACGACAAGGGCAATGACGGCGGTCAACGGCAGCAGGCGCATACCCCAAGCGTGCCAGGGCGCCCCGCGTGTCCGGCATCACAGGGGCTCCCGGCGCGTGATCCGCGATGATGACCGGATGCGTTTCATGTTCGTCGGCGATTCCATGACCATCGGACGCGCCGGCGACTACACCTGGCGCTACCGGATGTGGCAGCACCTGAGTGCCGCCCCGGGCGGCCCGTACGAGATCGTGGGCCCGCGCACCGCGCTCTTCGACACCGGCGCCAACGAGCCGGTCAGCCACGCCTACGCCGACCCCGGCTTCCCGGACGACGCCCGCCGCCACCTCGCCGGCTGGGGCGAGGGCTGGCAGCACATGGCCCCCCTCATCGGCTCCGCCGTCCGCTCCGGCGGGCCCGACGTCCTGCTCGTCTCCCTCGGCCTCATCGACCTCGGCTTCTACACCGCCGCCGAGGAGACCGCGGCCAACGCACGCCGCTTCATCGCGGAGGCCCGCGCCGCCCGGCCCGACATCCGGATGGTCCTGCTCCCCGTCATCCCGAACGTCCGGGCCGATTCCGACGCGCCGTTCGCGGCCGAGGTGGCCCGCTTCAACGAACTCCTGGCGAAGGCGGTGGCAGACCTGTCGACGGACGCCTCGCCGATCCTGCTGGCCGCGCGCCCGGCCTCGTACGAGATCGCGCACGACACGTACGACGGCACCCACCCCAACGCCTCCGGCGAGCACCGCCTGGCCGGCGAGTTCGCGGCGGTCCTGCACCAGGCGTGGGGCATCGGCGGCCCGTACCGGATGCCCTGACGCCCCGTAGGGCCACATCCGGCGTTTCCGCCGTGACCCGGTCTCCGTGCGTATCGTTGTACTACGCGGCTGACCTCGACTGCGCGGCAGCGGGGAGGAGCGCCACGGTGACCGTCGTAGAGACCGACAGGATCGAGATGGCCGACATCAGCAGCGAGCAGGCCTTGGACGACATGTTCGAGGCGCTTGAGCCCGTCCCCGAGGGATTGAAGGTCGAGATCGTCGAGGGGACCGTCTACATGTCGCCGCAGCGGGACACGCACTGGGAGATCATCCTGGACCTCATCGAGCAGCTGCGCGCCACGTATCCGCGGAAGCGCCTGAAGTCCGACGTCCGTATCGACTACCCCGGCCACCTGAACGGCTTCGCCACCGACGTGACGGCGATGGCCGAGGGAGCCGAGAAGACCGACGCCGGCCGGTGGCGCCACGAGGACGTGGAATTCGTCGCCGAGGTGATCTCCAAGGGCACCGCCGCCAACGACTACGGCCCCAAGAAGGCCGCCTACGCCGCCGCCGAAGTGCCCGCGTACCTGATCGTCGACCCGTACGTCCGCCGCTCCCTGCTCTACACGCAGCCCAAGGACGGGGACTACGCCACGGAGACGAAGATCGCCTTCGGTGACGAGATCGACCTCACGGGCACGGTCGTGGGCCTGGTCCTCGACACCTCCGAGTTCCCCCGCGACTGATCCGCGACTGATCCGCGCCCCCGGTCCGCGCCCCGCACCGGGGGCGCGGACCGGTCGCGCCGTCGTGCCGGCCGGATCACCAGGCGAAGGCCTCCGGTGAGGCGCCCGGGCCGGGGAAGATCTCTTCCAGGGCGGAGAGGACCTCCTCGCTCAGCTCCAGCTCCAGTGCGCGCAGGGCGCTCTCCAGCTGCTCCGCCGTACGGGGACCCACGATCGGGCCCGTCACCCCGGGCCGGGTCAGCAGCCACGCCAGCGCCGTCTCGCCGGGCTCCAGGCCGTGCTTGTCGAGCAGGTCCTCGTACGCCTGCACCTGGGCCCGCACGGCGGTGTTGGCCAGGGCGTCCGCGGAGCGCCCGGAGGCACGGCGGCCGCCCTCGACCTCCTTCTTGATGACCCCGCCCAGCAGACCGCCGTGCAGCGGGGACCACGGGATCACGCCGAGCCCGTACTCCTGCGCCGCCGGAATGACCTCCATCTCGGCGCGCCGCTCGGCGAGGTTGTACAGGCACTGCTCGCTGACCAGCCCGAAGGAGCCGCGCCGGGCGGCCGTCTCGTTGGCCTGGGCGATCTTGTAGCCGGGGAAGTTGGAAGAGCCCGCGTAGAGGATCTTCCCCTGCTGGACCAGCACGTCGACGGCCTGCCAGATCTCCTCGAACGGAGTGCGGCGGTCGACGTGGTGGAACTGGTAGAGGTCGATGTAGTCCGTCTGGAGCCGCTTGAGGCTGGCCTCGACGGCCCGGCGGATGTTCAGCGCCGAGAGCCGGTCGTGGTTGGGCCACGGATCGCCCTCGCCGGCCATGTTCGCGTACACCTTGGTGGCCAGCACGGTCTTGTCCCGCCGACCGCCGCCCTGGGCGAACCAGGTACCGAGGATCTCCTCGGTACGGCCCTTGTTCTCGCCCCACCCGTACACATTGGCGGTGTCGAAGAAGTTCAGGCCCGCGCCGAGCGCGGCATCCATGATCGAGTGACTGGTGGGTTCGTCTGTCTGCGGACCGAAGTTCATCGTGCCGAGTACGAGTCGGCTGACCTTCAGTCCGGTGCGTCCGAGCTGTGTGTACTTCATGAGCCCCAAGCCAACTGCCTGGAGTCCACTCGAAGCAAGGGCCCGCGCGCGGGAGGGTCGGGCTCCGGGCGGGCTACTGGCCCACGGCGGCTGCCACGGCCACTACGACGAACATCAGCACGAGTACACCGGCCATCACACGGTTTCGGGTCTTGGGATCCACCCGTCGAGCGTAACGCGGGCCGCGCCGGTTCCCGTACGAGGGTCAGGCGGCCAGGGGCCAGGCCTCGACCACCTCGTAGCGGGGCTGCTCACCGGGGACCCCTGCGGTCGGGAGGTTGCTGCGGACCAGGCTGAGCTCCCCGACCCGCCACGGCGTGCCCTCGAAGCCCGCCAGGGCCTCGGCGTAGGCGCGCAGGTCGGCGCCGGTGCGGCTGCGGGCCAGGGTGAGGTGGGGGGTGTAGCGGCGGTGCTGCTCCATCGGCACCCCGGCCCGGCGGGCGGCGGCGTCGGCGCGCTCGGCGAGCATCCGCATCGGGTCGATCCCGCCGGCGGCCCCGGCCCACAGGGCGCGGTCGCCGAAGTGTCCGGATCCGTGGATGCGCAGGCCGAAGGGTTCGGTGCGGTGGGCGGCGCGGCCCAGGCGGGCGTGCAGGTCCGGCAGGAGCTCCTCGCGCACCTCGCCCATGAAGGCGAGGGTGAAGTGCCAGCCCGCCTCGCCCGTCCAGCGCAGCCGGTCGTCCCGCAGCGGCGCCACGGCGCGGCTCAGCTCGTCGACCGCATCCGGGGGCGGCATCACCGCGGCGAACAGCCTCATGGGCGCGAGCCTAACCCGGACCGCGGGTCAGGCTCGCGCCCGGGCGGACTACGCGTCCGCGATCGGGATCTGGTGAGAGGCGGATGCCGTGCTGCCGTTCACCGGGGTGGTGTCCGGGGCGGCCCCCTGGGCGGCCGGCCGGGCGCCGGGCTGGGACATCGACGAGAGCAGCTGGCGGGCCAGGCCGAGACCCGTGCCGCCCATGGTCAGCGCCTTGGCGAACATCTCCGACATTCCCTCGGCGCCGTTCAGGAGCACCATGTGCTCCACGTTGCCGAAGGCACCCGCGCCCGCCTCCACGATCGCCGGCCAGTTCTCGGCGAGCTGCTGGGCGACGACCGCCTCCTGGTTCTCGGCGAGTGCGGCGGCCCGCGCCTTGATCGCGTCGGCCTCGGCGAGGCCCTTGGCCTTCGCCGAAGCCGCGACCGCGAGGCCCTTCGCCTGGGTGGCGGCCGCCTCGGCCTCACCGGTCGCCCGGGTGGCCTTCGCCGCCGCCAGACCCCGGGCCTCGGTGGCCGCCGCGTCCGCGGTCGCCGCCGTCGTCACGCGGGTGGCCTCGGCCGCGGCCGCCAGCTCGGTCTCCTTGGCCTTGGCCTGCGCCGCCGAGATGCGGGCGTCGCGTTCGGCCTCGGCGCGGGTGCGGGTCTCGTACGCCGCCGCGTCCGCGGGCTTGCGCACGTCCGCCTGGAGCTGCTGCTCGCGCCGGTGCGCTTCGAGCTCGGCGACCCGGGTCTCCTGTACGACGACCTCCTGGCGGGCCGCGGCCTCCGAGAGCGGGCCCGCCTGGCGGGCGGTCGCGGCGGCCTTGTCGCGCTCGGCCTGGTAGCCCGCCTGGAGGATCTCGCTGTCGCGGGTGGCCTCGGCCATCCGCGCGAACGCGGTCTGCTCGGCCTCGGTGGCCAGACGGTTCGCCTCCGCCTGCGCGATGCGCGCGTCCCGCTGGACGGCGGCCGCGTGCGGCATCGCCAGGTTCTTGATGTAGCCGGTCGGGTCCTCGATCTCGTGGATCTGGAGCGAGTCGACGATGAGGCCGAGCTTCTCCATCTCCGTACCGCAGGCTGCCCGGGTCTGCCCGGTGAGCTTCTCCCGGTCGCGGATCATGTCCTCGACCGTCAACCCGCCCACGATGGAGCGCAGATGGCCCGCGAAGACGATGTGCACCCGCTCGGGCATCATCTTCTGCTGGTCCAGGAAGCGGCGCGCCGCGTTCGCGATGGACACGAGGTCGTCGCCGATCTTGAAGATCACGACGCCCTTCACCCGCAGCGGGATGCCCTGGTGGGTCACGCAGTCCACGTTCAGCTGGGTCTCGTTGAGGTCCAGCGACAGCTTGCGCACCGCCTGGACGCCGGGGACCACGAGGGTTCCGCGCCCGGTGACGATCCGGAACCCCATGCCCTCGCCGATGCCCTCGGTGCGGTGGGTGGAGCCGGAGATGACGAGTGCCTCGTTCGGTTCGGCCACCCGCCACATGAGCTTGAACAGGCCGATCAAAGCCAGGATTGCGGCGAGAACGATTCCCGCCACGACGCCGATAGCCATCGGCAACGCCCCCTTATCGCAGTGCCGTTCGACACTGACGAGGGCGAGTGTGCTCCTGTGCGGGGCCGTTAAGAAGACGCTGGCGGTTTCTTGTCGCCATCTTGATACGAACCACATCCGCGCAGGTGGCGCGGGGGCTCAGTTGTCGTACGCCGCCATCACGTACACCGTGCGCGGCGGCAGGTACTCGACGACCGTCACGACCGTGCCGACCGGCAGCCGGCCCGTCCCGTGCGCCGGGTGGGCGAGGAAGTGCTCCGCGCCGCCCCGGATGCGGACGATGACCTCGCCCACGAGTCCGGGGCCCACCGTGCCGGTCACCCGGCCGTCCAGCCCGATCATGCCGTCTTCCCCCATGGGGCGAGGGTACGCCGCGGTACCGGGCCGGTGCGGCCTTACGACGGCCTTACGACGGCCTTACGAGTGACCGAGGTCCGCGGCCGGGAGGTCCGCCGTGGGGACCGAGCCCGTGTCGGCGGCCGGGCGCAGCGGGAACTCGTCCGTGGCCATCGAGTCGAGGACCGGCGGCGCCGGCCGCAGCGGCTTCGGCATGACCGCGGCCTCGGAGTGGCCGCCGCAGCCGTACGAGAGCGAGACGAGGTGTCCGTCGGCCGGGCCGAACTCGTTGGCGCAGACGCCGAAGGCCTGGCCGAGCGAGCCGCCGATGGCGACGAGGAACCCGCAGGAGACGCAGGAGGCGGGCGCGGCCTGCGCCATCGGGGTCTTGGCGCCGAAGGACTCGTCCCAGCGGTCGGCGGCGCTGTGCAGCCCGTACCGGGACAGGACCCGGGCGCGCCGCATGCCGAGCTCCTCGGCGACGGAGGTGATGGAGCCCCGTACGGGGACCACGGCGCGGTCGGTGACGTCGGCGTCCTCGGCCTCGACCAGTTCGGCCATCTCGGTGGAGACGACCGAGTTCGGCGGCGGGGTGTCCTCGCCGGACCAGCCGGGCTCCAGCCGCAGGTCCTCGGCGTCGGTGGGCAGCAGGTCGCCGGGGCCCATGTCGCCCGGGCGCAGCCGCTCGCTCCACGGCACCCACTCGGGGGCGAGCAGCGCGTCGTCGCCGGGGAGGAGCACCGTTTCGTCGAGGGTGACGTTCTTGGCGCGCGAGGCGCGCGTGACGGTGACGGCCCAGCGCCAGCCCCGGTATCCGGGGTCCTTGCACTCGAAGAAGTGCGTGACGACCCGGTCGCCCTCCGCCACGGCGGAGACGTGCTCGCCCACCACGGAGGGAGCGGCGGCTTCCTCGGCCGCCGTGCGGGCGAGGTCTACCGCCTCGGCGCACAGGCGGTCGGGGGTACGGCTTCGCGTCGTCGCAGCACTCACAGGTCTCGTTCTCTCCTACGCCGTCTCACGAGTGCGCCGTCCGTACTGTCGTCCTGAACGACCCGTCGGTCCTGTCCGTACGTGGCGCGGGCGGAGCGGACCAGAGGGCCGCGTCGACGTCCGCACCCGATCGGCCTCGGGCGCACCTACCTGCAATCCATTCTGCGGGATCGCGAAGAGGCGCGCGGCCGAGAGCAACCGCCGGTGGCGCGCTACGCACGCTACCTCCTCCGAAGCCTTGGGCCCACATGCAAGGTCCGATTCGCGGACGAGAGGGTGCGCCGACATCCCCCCTACGACCCCCCGACGCGCGCCCGACGGCGATCCGACGGACGCCCGTAACGCGCCGGGACGGTACCGGGAGGGGTCCTTGGGGCACTATGGCGGATGTGGCACCCGTACGGTCGTCCCGCGACGGCTCGGGACCGGCCAGGCGGGCCGGCCGGGCCGTCGGGCGTGCCCTGCGGCGCCCTTTCACCGGAACGGCGCGCGGGATCCGGCGGGCCACGCACGCGCACGGGGCCGGCGAATCGGGTCTGGGCAAGCTGATCGAGCTGCACGCCATCAACGGCGCCGGCGATGTGATGATCACAGTGGCGCTGGCTTCGACGGTGTTCTTCTCGGTACCCACGGACGAGGCACGCGGCCGTGTCGCGCTGTACCTGGCGATCACGATGGCCCCCTTCACCCTGCTGGCCCCGGTCATCGGTCCGGCGCTGGACCGGCTGCCGCACGGCCGGCGGGCCGCGATGGCCATCGCGATGCTCTCGCGGGCGCTGCTCGCGGTGATGATGTCGGGCGCGGTGGCCACGGGCGGGCTGGAGCTCTACCCGGCGGCGCTGGGCGTGCTGGTCGCGTCCAAGGCGTACGGGGTGGTGCGCAGCGCGGTGGTGCCGCGGCTGCTCCCGCCGAAGTTCTCACTCGTCAAGGCGAACTCCCGGGTCACCCTGGCCGGCCTGCTCGCCACGGGCGCGGCGGCGCCCGTCGCGGCGGGGCTGCACACCATCGGGCCGCCGTGGCCGCTGTACGGGGCCTGCGCCATCTTCGTGTGGGGCACCTTCGCGGCGTTCTCGCTGCCGCCCAAGGTGGACGAGGCCAAGGGCGAGCGGCGGGCCCGGCTCTCCACGCACGAGCCGCATTCGCGCAAGCCGGGCCTGCGCACGGTGAGCCCCTCGGTGCTGTGCGGTCTGCTGGCCAACGCCTCGATGCGGGCGCTGTCCGGGTTCCTGATCTTCTTCCTGGCGTTCCTGCTGCGCGAGCACCCGCTCGCCGGGCAGAGCGCCGCCGTCTCGCTGGGCATCGTGGGCGTGGCGGCGGGCGTCGGGAACGCCTGCGGGACGGCGGTGGGCGCGTGGCTGAGGGCACGGGCCCCGGAGACGATCATCGCGTCGGTGCTGTCGGTGACCCTGGGGGTCGCGATCCTGGCGGCGGTGTTCTTCAGCGGGCTGTTCATGGCCGTACTGGCGGCCACGGCCGGCTTCTGCCAGGCGCTGGCGAAGCTGTCCCTGGACGCGATGATCCAGCGGGACGTGCCGGAGGCCGTACGGAACTCCGCGTTCGCCCGTTCGGAGACGCTGCTCCAGATGGCGTGGGTGCTGGGCGGCGCGATCGGGATCGTGCTGCCGCTGAACGGGGTGCTGGGCATGGCCGTCGCCTCGGCGATCGTCGCGGCGGGCACCACGATGGCCGTGCGCGGGCGCCTCTCCGCCCCGAGCCACCACCATCCGGGTTCCCCGCGCCCCCGGGTGGCCTAGATGGGGGCAAATCAACCCTCCCGGGGCGGCCTCGCGCGGCGCGGCAGGCCACGGACACCCCCGTGCGGCGGCAGAGCGGGGTGGCCCGATAGCCTTCGGCTCATGACCGCACCGCTTTTCTCGGGTAGGGGCCGCCGCAGCGTCGCGGCCCTCGGAGCCGTGTCCGCCGGCCTCCTCCTCCTCTCCGCCTGCGACAAGCCGACGCCGCTGGCGACCGTGACGGTCGGCTCGTCGTCGGTGTCCACCGAGGCCGTCTGCTCCGACGCCAAGGAGCTCTCCATGGACAAGGTCCAGGAGTGCCTCACCGACATGAAGGACGCCAAGACCATCGACTACGGCCGCGGGGACACCCTGCGTCTGGGCGTCGAGCCGGAAGTCGTCGAGGACGGCAAGAAGTGGCAGGCGGTCCTGGACGGCCAGCCGATCACCGAGCCCTCCTCCAACACCTACCGCAGCTTCCCCGGCGCCGACATCTTCGCCACCGGCGGCCAGGGCGAGGCCCCGGCCTCCAAGAAGCTGAACATCGTCCAGGTCGGCGAGGACGGCAAGCCGCTCGCCGTCTGGGCCTACAACGTCAAGCTCAAGTAGGCACGTACCGACGGTGCGCGCGCTCATCGTGACCGCGGTGGCGGCGGAGGCAGACTCCGTCGCTGCCGGTCTCACCCCTCATCCGGACCCGGTGACGCCCGAGCCGCGCACCCTTCCCGGCGGTTACCTCCTCTCCCGGCGCGATCTGCCCGGCCTCGCCGCCGACGTGCTCGTCGGCGGGGTGGGGCCGGCCGCCGCCGCGGCCGCCACGGCCACCGCGCTCGCGCTGGCCGAGTACTCCCTCGTCGTCTCCGCCGGCATCGGCGGCGGGTTCGCGCCCGCCGCCCCGGTCGGCTCCCTCGTGGTCGCCGACGCCCTCGTCGCCGCCGATCTGGGGGCCGAGACCCCCGACGGCTTCCTCGGCGTACAGGAGCTGGGTTTCGGGCACAGCGTGCACCTCCCGCCCGCCGAGCTCGCCGCCCGCGCCGCCGAGGCCACCGGGGCGCTGCTCGCGCCCGTGCTGACCGTCTCCACCGTCACCGGCACCGCCGGGGGCGCGGCCCGGCTCGCCGCCCGGCACCCGCTGGCCGGGGCCGAGGCCATGGAGGGGTTCGGGGTCGCGGAGGCGGCCGCCGCGCACGGGCTGCCCGTACTGGAGATCCGCGCCGTGTCCAACGCCGTCGGCCCCCGCGACCGCGACGCCTGGCGGATCGGGGACGCGCTGGCCGCGCTCACCGCCGGATTCCGCGCCCTGGGGCCCGTACTCGTCACCTGGGGAGAACGCCATGAGCACCGCTGACCGGCTCGCCGGAGCGCCCGCCGGGGCACCGGCCGAACCGCTCGCCATCGCCTATTCGCCGTGCCCGAACGACACGTTCGTCTTCGACGCCTGGGCGCACGGCCGGATCCCGGGGGCGCCCGCCCTCGACGTCACCTTCGCGGACATCGACATCACCAACGGCATGGCCGAGCGCGGTGAGCTGGACGTGCTGAAGGTGTCGTACGCCGTGCTGCCGTGGGTGCTGGAGGAGTACGCGCTGCTGCCGTGCGGCGGGGCGCTCGGGCGCGGCTGCGGGCCGCTGGTCCTCACCCGCGAGGCCGGTGTGGACCTGGCGGGCAAGACCGTCGCCGTGCCCAGCGAACGCTCCACCGCCTACCTGCTGTTCCGGCTGTGGGCCGCGGACGTGCTGCCGGAGGGCGTCGGCAAGGTCGTCGTCCTGCCGTTCCACGAGATCATGCCGGCGGTCCGCGACGGCCGGGTCGACGCCGGCCTGGTCATCCACGAGGCCCGGTTCACGTACCAGGACTACGGGCTGCACCGCCTCGCCGACATGGGCGAGCACTGGGAGTCCACGACCGGCCTGCCGATCCCGCTCGGCGCGATCATCGCGAAGCGCTCGCTGGGCGCCGAGACCCTGCGCGCGCTGGCCGAGTCGGCCCGTGCGTCGGTCCGGATGGCCTGGGACGATCCGGAGGCTTCCCGCCCGTACGTGCGCGCCCACGCGCAGGAGCTGGACCCGGCCGTCGCCGACCAGCACATCGGGCTGTACGTCAACGAGTTCACCGCCGACCTGGGCGACGCCGGGTACGCCGCGGTGCGCGGGCTGTTGACGCGGGCCGCGGCGGAGGGTCTGGTACCGGCCATCGCGGCGGACGCGCTGGAATTCCCGTAGTCGATTTTCGGCTGCCCGCCGGGTGCGTACGACGGTGCCCCGGCCCTCTTGCGGGGCCGGGGCACCGTCGTACGTACGGGCCCGGTACGGGCTCGCTGCGGACTCAGACGTCGAGCTGGTCGGCCACCGCGCGCAGCAGGCCGGCGATCTTCGTGCCGTGCACCTTGTCGGGGTAACGGCCGCGCTCCAGCATCGGAGTGATGTTCTCCAGCAGGGTCGTGAGGTCCTGCACGATCGAGGCCAGCTCGTCCGGCTTGCGGCGCTGAGCGGCCGCGACCGAGGGCGCGGGGTCCAGCACCGTCACGGAAAGCGCCTGGTCACCGCGTTGTCCGGCGACGACGCCGAACTCGACACGCTGACCGGGCTTGAGTGCGTCGACCCCGGCCGGGAGCACCGACGAGTGGACGAAGACGTCTCCGCCGTCGTCGCGGGAGAGAAAGCCGAAGCCCTTCTCACTGTTGAACCACTTGACCTTGCCGGTAGGCACGTCCGTCCTCTGTCCTTGTGCTCGTCGGGGTCCGGGACGCCGCTCGGCGGGTCCGGACAACAGCGCAGCGGGCCATGGTGACCCGCCGTGTCCAGGCTAGTGGGCGACGGACAGGAGACAAGACGTTCCCCGGTCCTTCGCCGGCTCTTCGCGTGCGGCTGCGCTGTCGGCTGCTTCGGCCAGGGAACTACCCTGGTGAGGTGACTGTTACTCCTCATCCCGACGAAGCGCGGCCGGGCGACGGCCTGGTGCGCGCCGGTGGCATCGTGTTCATCGTGGGCGCCGTGGCGACCCTGGCGACGATGGCCCCGCTGTTCCTCGACACCGACCCGTTCCCGTCCTACGCGTGGGCGGTGTGCATGCTGATGGGCGTCGGCTTCCTGATCTCGGCGGCGGGCGTGCTGCGCTCGGCGGCGGCCCAGCGCCGGGCCGCCCGCGCCTCGCAGGCCTGACCCGCCGTCAGGCCTGCCGTTCGGGGCGGGTCCGCCCTCGGTCGGCCCGCCCTCCGGGTCAGGCCGCCCTCCGGGTCAGGCCGCCTGCGCGCGGACGTACTCCGCGAGCCACTGCGGCAGCGCGGTGAGGTCCGGCAGCACCACGTCGGCGCCCGCCTCGCGCAGTTCCGGCTCGGGGCACGGCCCGGTCGGCACCGCCACCGAGAGCGCGCCGGCCGTACGGGCCCCGCGTACGTCGCCGACGTGGTCGCCGACGTAGACCTGCGCGCCGTACTCGCGCAGCGCGCCCGCCTTGGCCTCCGCCCACAGCCAGCCGATCACCGCGTCCGGCTCGATGCCGAGGTGCGCGAGGTGCAGCCGGGCGTTCGGCTCGTGCTTGGCCGTGACGACGATCGCACGGCCGCCGAGCGCCCGGACGGCCTCGATCGCCTCGCGGGCGCCGGGCATCGCCGGGGTCGGCCCGATGGCGTGGGTGGGGTAGATCTCCCGGTAGCGGTCGGCCATGGCGGGGATCTCCGCCTCCGGGAACCAGTACGCGAGCTCCTCGTCCAGCGGCGGACCGAGCCGCGTGACCGCCTCGTCGGCGTCGATGAACGTACCCGTCTCGGCGGAAAGCGCCTGGTAGGCGGCCTTGATGCCGGGGCGCGAGTCGATGAGGGTCATGTCGAGGTCGAAGCCGACGGTCAGCTGGGCGGGCACGGCGGGCACAGCGGGCACGGCGGCGGAGGTCTCAGAGCTCATGCCTCCATTGTGCCGAGCCGGGGCGGACGGGCGGGAACGTGGACCTGGCCCCGCCTTACCGGACGGTGAAATTTGCCGGCATGTCAGCGGCGGCGGGAGCGCCAGGCCAGATAGAGCGCCGAGGCCACGGCCGCACCGCGGGCCAGCCAGGGCCACATGCCCTGGAAGACCCCGCCCAGCCCGTCGTCCGTCAGCGGCGCGCCCCAGCGGCCCTCCAGGCGGCCCCACAGCCAGACCACCGCGCCCGCGAAGACGGCACCCGGCAGCCCGAACACGACCGCCTTGCGCTCGGCCGGCCCCAGTACCCGCGAGGCGTACGCGAGCAGCCAGCCGCCGATCAGCAGCAGCCAGGAGCCGGTGACGGCGCCCGCCACGAGCACGGCCGCGGCCAGCAGCAGGAAGGCGTGCGGCTTCGGACGCGCGGCGGCGCCGGGCGCGGCCCCCGCGTCGGGTGCGGCCGCCGCCCTGGCCTCAGCCCTGGCCTGCCGGCGCTGCTTGAGGAACCGTACGAGGCCCCGTACGGCCGAGCCGTCCTCGGCGGTGGCCGGCCCCGCCGCGGGCTCCGGCCTCTTCTCCTCCTCCGGGTGCCTGAACAGCTCCGGGATCTCGATGCCGCCCGCGAAGCCCTCCACCTGGGGCCCGGCCCCGTACGGTCCCGGCGCGACGCGCCACCAGTCGGGCTCCGCCCCGCCGTCGGCGCCGAGCTCGTCGAGCCCCGCCAGGTGCGGCGGCGCCGGCGCGGTGTCCGCCGGGCGCGGCTCCGGGACGGACTTGCGGAGCAGCCGGCCGGGCCCGCGCTGGGTCGGCACCGCCGGGGCGGGATCGGGGGTGGCCGCCCGCGTCTGCGGGGCGGGCGACGCGCCCAAGCCGTCGAGGACCGCCTCGGGCGTGCCGATCCGCTCCAGGATGCGCCGTACGGCCGCCGGGGTCTCCGGCTCGTACTTGGCGCGCCGCCGGTCGATCTCGTCGCGCAACCCCGCCACCAGCCGCATCCGGTCCCCGGAGGACAGCTGCCGCCGCTGCGCCAAGTCCCCGACCCGGCTCAGATATTCGTAGACCAGATGGTCGCTCTCGATCCCCATGCCCGGCTCCTCCCGTACCACCCTCCCGAAAGGTAGCGCGTGCGCCCGTGGAGCTGCCGAGGGCTCAGCGGATACCGTTGGCCGGATGGGGACCGGCCGACGCGACCATGGAGGCGACCGTGCCTGAGCTGCCCGAGCCCAGCAGTGCTGCGGGAAACGCCACAGCGAGCAGCGCCCCGCGCTCCCTCGCCGAGGCGCTGCGCGCCCGCGACGACGCGTCGCTGGCCGCCCTGCTGCACGCGCGCCCGGACCTGCTCGGCCCGGTGCCGGGCGACATGACGCAGCTGGCCACGCGGGCCGGGACCCGGGCCTCGGTGGTCCGCGCGCTGGACCGGCTCGACCGGTTCGCGCTCCAGACGGCGGAGGCCCTCGCGGTGGCCCCGGACCCGTGCCCCTACCCGGTGCTGGAATCGCTGCTGACCGGGGAGCACGGCAGCGGATCCGGCTCCCGCGAGGACAACGGCGCCCGAGGCGTGCTCCCGGGCGCCCTGGCCACCTTGCGCGACCAGGCGCTGGTGTGGGGCGACGACGAGCGGCTGCGGCTGGTCCGCACCGCCCGGGAGCTGCTGGCGCCGTCCGCCGGCCGGCCCTCCCCCACCGGCCTCGGGCCGACCGTCGCCGAGGCCACGGCCGGGATGTCGCCGACGCGGATCCAGGAGATCGTGGCGGCGGCCGGGCTGCCCGCGACGCACGACCCGGTGTCCGCGGTGACGGCGCTGACCGGCCTGTTCACCGACCCCGAGCGGATGTCGGCGCTGCTGGACGAGGCCCCCGCCGAAGCCCACCAGGTGCTGGGCCGGCTGGTGTGGGGACCGCCGTACGGGGAGGTCACGCCGAACCCGACCCCGCCCGTGCGCTGGCTGCGCGACCGCGGGCTGCTGCTGCCGGCTTCGGCGCGGACCGTCGTACTGCCCCGCGAGGTGGCGCTGCACCTGCGCGGCGGGCTCGCCCACCGGGAGACGGCGCCGGTGCCTCCGGCGGTGCCCGCCGACCACGAGCACCGTCCACAGCTTGTGGACGCGAACGCGGCGGGGCAGGCGCTGGCCGCGCTGGCCACCGTCGAGGAGCTGGTGAAGTCCTGGGAGCACGCCGGGCCGCCGGTACTGAGGGCCGGCGGGCTGTCCGTACGGGACCTGAAGCGGACGGCGGCCACGCTGGACGCCACCGAGCCGACGGCCGCGTTCTGGATGGAACTCGCCTACGCGGCCGGGCTGCTGGCCAGCGACGGGGAGGCGGACGAGCGGTACGCGCCCACCCCCGCCTTCGACGACTGGCTGGAACTCCCGCCCGCCGAGCGGTGGTCGGCCCTCGCCGGGGCCTGGCTGCCGGCCACCCGGACCTCCGGGCTGGTCGGCGATCAGGACGCCAAGGGCCGCACCCTGTCCCCGCTGGGCCCCGACCTCGACCGCTCGGCCGCCCCCGAGGTGCGCCGGCGCGTGCTCGAACTCCTCGCCGCCCTGCCCGAGGGCGCCTCCGCCGCCCCCGAGGCCCTGCTGGCGCGGCTGGACTGGGAGCGGCCCGTACGGGGGACGAGCGTGCTGCGCGCCCGCCTCGCGCGCTGGACGCTGACCGAGGCCGAGGTGCTCGGCGTGACCGGGCGCGGCGCGCTCGCGGCGCACGGCCGGGCCCTGCTGGAGCACCGCGATCCGGCGCCGCAGCTCGCGCCGCTGTTTCCCGAGCCGGTGGACCACGTACTGCTGCAGGCCGACCTGACGGCGGTGGCCCCGGGGCCGCTGCGCCGGGACGTCGGCGAGGTGCTGGCCGTCCTCGCGGACGTGGAGTCCAAGGGCGGGGCGACGGTGTACCGGTTCACGCCCGGTTCCGTGCGGCGGGCGCTGGACTCCGGACGGACCGCCTCCGACCTGCACGCCTTCCTCGCCGAGCACAGCATCACGCCGGTTCCGCAGCCGCTGGCGTACCTGATCGACGACGTGGCGCGCCGGCACGGGCACCTGCGGGTCGGCGCTGCCTCCTCGTACGTGCGCTGCGACGACGACGGCATGCTGAACGAGATCCTGGCCGACCGGCGCTCCGCCGGGCTGGGCCTGCGGCGGCTCGCCCCGACGGTGCTGGCGGCGCAGGCCGAACCGGGCGCGCTGCTCGACGGGTTGCGGGCGATGGGGTACGCGCCCGCGGCGGAATCACAGACCGGGGACGTGGTCGTGGCGCGGGCCGACGCCCACCGGACGCCGGCCCGTTCGGCGCCGGTCCCGGTGCCGGACGGCCCGCCGGTACCGGACACGACGCTGCTGGGAGCGGCGGTACGGGCGATCCGCGCGGGTGACCTGGCGGCGACGGCGGTCCGCAAGGAACCGGCGACGGCGCCCGTGGTGGCGGGCGAACTCCCGCGCACGAGCGCGGCGGAGACCCTCGCCACGGTGCAGGCGGCCGCGCTGACCGGGTCGGCGGTGTGGATCGGGTACGTGAACGCGGACGGCGCGGCGAGCCAGCGGGTCATCGCCCCGGTCCGGGTGGAGGGCGGCTTCGTCACGGGCTACGACCACACGGCGGACGAGGTGCGGACGTACGCGCTGCACCGGATCACGGGGGTCGCGGAACTGGCGGAGGAGCACCTGTAGAAAACGGCTGGCGGCCCCGGGCCGGCGCCGAGCACCCTTGTGCCCATGCAAGAAGTACGAGCCGAACGGCAGATCAGGGCCGCCCACACCGACACCACGGTGACCGTCTACCAGGCGTACTCACCCGCGCTCGGCCTGCCGGCGGCCCGCGACGGCCGGTTCCCGCCCGCCTGGAAGCGGGAGCGCATGACGTGGATCAAGCCGTCGTTCCTGTGGATGATGTACCGCTGCGGCTGGGCCGCCAAGGAAGGCCAGGAGACCGTGCTGGCCGTCGAGATCACCCGCGAGGGCTTCGACCACGCGCTGCGCGACGCCTGCCTGTCGCACTACGAACCCCGCACGCACCCCGACCGGGAGTCCTGGCGGCGCGCCCTGCGCGGGAGCAGCGCCCGCGTCCAGTGGGACCCGGAGCGCGATCTGCACCTGAACCCCCTGTCCCACCGCTCGCTCCAGCTGGGACTGTCCGGTCCCACCTCGCGTGCGTACGCCGACGAGTGGACGGTCTCCATCCGTGACGTGACGGCGCTGGCCCGGGAGATCCACGGCCTGGTCCGCTCGGGCGACGAGGCGGCGGCGCGGGCGCTGCTGCCGGTGGAGACCCCGTACCCGGCGGGGCCGCTGGAGCACCTGGGCGCGTAGCCGGACGGCGATCCTCAAGCGGAATGCGGTGCATCGTTTTCGCAGCTCAGATGGGGTGGAAGGCCCTCCGTTCCCTGTTGCAGAGCAGTGACAGACGGGCGATGGATTGGTGATCCACAATGTGTGAAGATCAGTTCATCGCAGCAAGCGGCCGAGGAAGTCGAACCGGCGCCGGAGCGAGAACCCCGCACCACTCGCACCACCCGCCACCGGCGCTCCGCCGCGGCACCTCGCACGTCATCTTCCGTCTGTTCCGCCGGCCGCCACCGCTCTGCGCTGCTCGCCTGCCTTCGTGATTCCTTGGGGGGAGTCCACCATGTCCGCTCGCACCGCCACCCGCCGTTCCTTCCGCACCGCGGCCGCCACCGCCGTCGTCGCCACCGTCGCCGGTACCGTCCTGCTGCCGCTGTCGGCGTACGCCGCGCCGGCCGCCGACAACCACGGCGCGCTGAAGATGACCATGGGCGCCCCGGCGCCGAGCGGCCCGCTGACCCGCGGCGGTGCGACGGAGACCTTCGAGCTGACCGCCACCAACACCACGGACAAGCCCAGCTCCTTCCACCCGTGGCTGCTCCTCCAGGACGCCGGCGCGAGCCCGCTCACGCAGAGCGACGTCGTCTTCAAGGTCGAGGGGGGCCTGAACGCCCCGGCGACCGAGTCCTCCATCGGGCAGCAGGACGGCGAGTGGCAGGGCCTGTTCCGCCCCGCGGGCAAGTCGGGCGGCGAGGGCTTCGAGATCCCGGCGGGCGCCAAGATGACCTGGAAGGTCACGATCGGCCTCGGCAAGAGCTACCCGAGCACCAACGGCGACTTCAAGCTGACGGCCACGAGCTACTCGGGCGAGGTGGCGGAGGGCAACACCGCCTCCCTGACCTTCAAGACGGACCCGTCGGTCAAGACGGGCAAGCTGGAGACCGCGTTCAAGAACGTCGGAGACTGCAAGGGCGTCCCCGCGCTCCAGTGCCGCGAGATGGACGTGACCTACCGGCTCACCGGCGACGGCGAGTTCAAGACGGCGCTGTACACCTCGCTGGGCGCGTACTTCGGCACCGACGCCAAGGTCCCCAACCTCCAGCTGGAGATGCTGGTCAACGGCAAGTGGCAGGGCGTGAGCACCGCCGACCCGTACAACTTCATGCTGCCGACGATCCCGGCGGGCTTCAGCGCCGCCTCCGGCGAGCGCGTCGTGCACCTGCGGACCTCGTTCGGCCCGAACACGGACTTCAAGAAGGCCACCGACGTCACCCTGAACGCGGGCGTCGCCCTCGCCGAGGGCAACACCACCGAGTTCTCCGGCGCCGAGACCAAGTTCCAGCTCGCCCCGGCCACCGCGACCACGTCGCCCTCGCCGACCCCGAGCAAGTCCGCCACCACGCAGCCCTCCGCGAGCCCGTCCCCGTCGTCCTCCACCACGACGGCCGCGGCCGCCACCACCACCACCAACACCAAGGCCACCGGTGCCACGGGCTCCCTGGCCCACACCGGCGCCGACTCCAACACCGGCCTGTACTCCGGCCTGGCCGCCGTCCTCGTCGCCCTCGGTGGCGGCGCGGCCTGGCTCGGCGCCCGCCGCCGCCGCGCGACCCGCGCCTGACCACCGCACCCCGGAGGGGCCCGGCACACCACGTGCCGGGCCCCTCCGCCGTTCCCCGGGCCCGGCCCGCCCTGCGCATCGTCCCGCTGACTGTTGCCGGGGCTGCCTCCCCGGGCCTGCCCGTGCGGGTGACCAAGCAGACGCGCGTCCAGTTCGGCCACGGCCTGTGGATGGCCGGCCCTCCACGCCGGAGACGGCGGAGGCGCTGCCCATGGTTGCCGCCATCCGCAAGCGGCTCGACGACCGGCGGTCGGGGGGCGGACCCGTCGTGCGGTGAGGGTGGGGCCGGGCGGCTCGTGTCGGGCGGCGGCGATGGCTGTCCCCCCACCGGGCGGATGCGGCAGACTGGAGGTTTGGCCGTCCGCGTTCGGGCGGCCACCCCACGCAGGAAAGGGACGTTTGTGAACGGGCCTCTCATCGTCCAGAGCGACAAGACACTGCTTCTCGAGGTCGACCACGAGCTCGCCGGCGCGGCGCGGCGGGCCATCGCCCCCTTCGCCGAGCTGGAGCGGGCCCCCGAGCACATCCACACGTACCGGATCACCCCGCTCGGCCTGTGGAACGCGCGGGCCGCCGGGCACGACGCCGAGCAGGTCGTCGACGCGCTCGTCGAGTTCTCCCGCTACCCCGTCCCGCACGCGCTGCTCGTCGACGTCGCCGAGACCATGGCGCGCTACGGCCGCCTCACCCTCTCCAAGCACCCCGTGCACGGGCTGGTCCTGACCAGCACCGACCGGCCCGTGCTGGAGGAGATCCTGCGTTCGAAGAAGGTCGCCCCGCTCGTCGGGGCCCGGCTCGACCCCGACACCGTCGCCGTGCACCCCTCCGAGCGCGGGCAGATCAAGCAGACGCTGCTGAAGCTGGGCTGGCCGGCCGAGGACCTCGCCGGGTACGTCGACGGCGAGGCGCACCCGATCGAGCTGGAGGAGAACGGCTGGGCGCTGCGCCCGTACCAGCAGCAGGCCGTCGAGGGCTTCTGGCACGGCGGCTCGGGCGTGGTCGTCCTGCCCTGCGGCGCCGGAAAGACGCTGGTCGGGGCCGGGGCCATGGCGAAGGCCAAGGCCACGACCCTGATCCTGGTCACGAACACCGTCTCGGCCCGCCAGTGGAAGCACGAGCTGGTCAAGCGGACCTCGCTGACGGAGGAGGAGATCGGCGAGTACTCCGGCACCCGCAAGGAGATCCGGCCGGTCACCATCGCCACGTACCAGGTCCTGACGACGAAGCGGAAGGGCGTCTACCCGCACCTGGAGCTGTTCGACTCCCGGGACTGGGGCCTGATCCTGTACGACGAGGTGCACCTGCTGCCGGCGCCGGTGTTCAAGTTCACCGCCGACCTCCAGGCGCGGCGCCGCCTGGGCCTGACCGCGACGCTGGTGCGCGAGGACGGCCGCGAGTCGGACGTGTTCTCGCTGATCGGCCCCAAGCGGTTCGACGCGCCGTGGAAGGAGATCGAGGCGCAGGGCTACATCGCGCCGGCGGACTGCGTCGAGGTCCGGGTGAACCTGACCGAGAGCGAGCGGCTGGCGTACGCGACCGCCGAGACGGAGGAGAAGTACCGCTTCTGCGCGACGACGGCGACGAAGCGGAAGGTCACGGAGGCGCTCGTCGCCAAGCACAAGGGCGAGCAGACGCTGGTCATCGGTCAGTACATCGACCAGCTCGACGAACTCGGCGAGCACCTGGACGCGCCCGTCATCAAGGGCGAGACGTCCAACGCGCAGCGCGAGAAGCTCTTCGACGCGTTCCGCGAGGGCGAGATCAGCGTGCTGGTGGTGTCGAAGGTCGCGAACTTCTCGATCGACCTGCCCGAGGCCACGGTCGCGATCCAGGTGTCCGGTACGTTCGGCTCCCGCCAGGAGGAGGCCCAGCGCCTCGGCCGCGTCCTGCGCCCGAAGGCCGACGGCCACGAGGCGCGGTTCTACTCGGTCGTCGCCCGCGACACGATCGACCAGGACTTCGCCGCCCACCGCCAGCGCTTCCTGGCCGAACAGGGCTACGCCTACCGCATCATGGACGCCGACGACCTCCTGACGGCCGACGGCCCGACGGACTGACCGACGGACTGACCGACGGACTGACCGGCAAGTGCCCGGGCCCGGGCCCTTGCTCGTGGTGCCGAGGATCTTCGACGACGCGGACGTCCTGCTGCCCGAGGGGTGATCTGCGGACCGGGAGCGGGATCAGGACGAGGTCCGGCCGCGGCTTCGGGCGGCGGCGGGCCGCCGCCCGGGCCAGGAGGGCGAGCAGCGGGACGGCCCAGACCCACAGGTGCGGCCAGTCCGGCAGCAGGGCCCGGCCCGGGGCGGGCAGGTGCCGGGCCCAGAAGGCGGCGGAGTCCTGCGGGAGGACCAGCAGCCCCAGCAGGGCGGTGCCGGCGAGGGCGCCCGAAGCCGTCAGCGCGGCCCGGACCCGGCCCGTCAGCAGCAGGTACGGGATCAGCAGCGCCGGAGTCAGGGTGATCCCAGCGGCCGTGCCCAGCGCGAAGCCCTTGCCGAGGGCGCCGCGGGGCCGGCGCAGGTCCCACAGGACCAGGCAGGCCAGCGCCAGGTTGATCTGCCCGGCGAGCAGGCTCTGGAACAGCGGCTCCACCCACAGCCCGGCGATCGTGGCGGCCAGGACGGGCCCGGGCCGGGCCCGCAGTCCCGCGAGGCGGCAGGACATCAGGATCAGCAGCGCGAGCAGGCCCGCGTTGCCGAGCACGAAGACGGCCTTCAGCACCCCGGAGGGCAGCCAGGCGGCCGGGGTGAACAAGATCGCCGCGAACGGCGGGTACGCGGCGGGAGGCCGCCACTCGTCGGCGCTGAAACCGGCGGCGAGGCCGTCGGCGATCGGGATCCGCACCACGATGCAGAGCACGCCCAGCACGAGGAGCGGGCCCGTGACCAGTACGCCGACCAGGGGCGACGTCGGCGGGCTGGAAGGGAGACTCCGGGTCACGCGCGTGACCCTAGTGGATCACCGCGGCCGCCCCGCCGCTATCCGGCCAGGCGGAGCAGGGGCCGCGGTCAGCGGCGTATGACGCCTGCGTCCTCGGCGTACTCGCCCAGGACGACCACGCTCACCGCGGCGGACGCGAAGACCTTCGCGGCGCGCAGGGCGTTGCCCACCAGGTGGCGGGGGCGGGAGTCGGAGGTGGCGGTGGCGCCGCTAGGGCGGCCGCCCCGGATCGGAGTGAAGGTTGCGGTGCTCATGTATCCATGGTGCGTCCCCTTCCCGGATATCACATCGGTCTGCAGGTGGAACCCCGGGCCCTCCCGCCTACTCCTCGCGGCCCATGCCACCCCCTAGTGGATCTGTCCGAGGTCTGACACCGCCGGTACGGCACCCGGACGGCCCCACCCCTCCGGGGGACTTTCGGCCCTCGAATCCGTTCGCGCCGCGTCCGCGCACTGACTAGAATTTCCGGTCTTGCCGCCTCCCGCCGCCGTTTCGGGGAGAGCCGCCCGCCGGCCGGAAACCGGCGGGCTCCGTTCCGTACCGATCAGCAGCTGGAGGCATTTCCGTGTCCGCGCACGCCCCCGAGACCGGCATCGACGACAACAGCGACAACGACTCCCGTTCCGACTCCGGCTCCCGTTCCGACTCCGGCTCCGGCTCCGGCTCCGGCTCCGGCTCCGCCCATCCCCTCGCCCGCGAGCAGGCCCACCTCACCGCCTCCCGCGCCGCGCTCCGCGCCATGCGCGAGGACGTCGAGGCCCTCGACATCCGCGACGTCACCGCGAACTGGGTCAACGCGATCGTCCTCCAGGCCCAGATCGACGACCGGATCAAGGCCCTCGCCGACCTCGCGCACACCCCGCTCTTCTTCGGCCGCCTCAACTACCTGCACGCACCCGGCGCCGAGCTCGCCGAGGGCGCGGAGGGCGAGCAGTTCTACATCGGCCGCCGCCACGTCCACGACGCCGACGGCGACCCCATGGTCATCGACTGGCGCGCACCCGTCTCCCAGCCCTTCTACCGGGCCTCCAAGAACGACCCGCAGGACATCGCCCTGCGCCGCCGCTTCGGCTACACCGGCGGCGAGCTCACCGCCTACGAGGACGAGCACCTCTCCGACCCTTCGGAGGCGGCCGCCGTCAGCAAGCTGCTCCAGCAGGAGATCGAGCGGCCGCGCGTCGGCCCCATGCGCGACATCGTCGCGACCATCCAGCCCGAGCAGGACGAGATCGTCCGCTCCGGTCTGTCCGGTTCCGTCTGCGTGCAGGGCGGCCCCGGCACCGGGAAGACGGCCGTCGGCCTGCACCGCGTCGCGTACCTGCTGTACGCGCACCGCGAGCGGCTCGCCCGCACCGGCACGCTCGTCATCGGACCGAACCGCTCGTTCCTGCACTACATCGAGCAGGTCCTGCCGGCGCTGGGCGAGCTGGAGGTCAAGCAGGCCACCGTCGAGGACCTCGTGGCCCGCGAAGGCCTGGAGATCCGCGGCGCCGACGCCGCCGCCACCGCCGTCGTCAAGGGCGACGCCCGCATGGCGGAGGTGCTGCGCCGCGCGGTCCGCTCGCACGTCACCCCGCCCGCCGAGCCGCTGATGGTGGTGCGCGGATCGCGCCGGTGGCGGGTGCCGGCGTACGAGCTGGAGGAGATCGTCGCGGAGCTCCAGGGCCGCGACATCCGCTACGGCGCCGCCCGCGACGCGCTGCCGCAGCGGATCGCGCACACGGTGCTCGTACGGATGGAGCAGGCGGGCGAGGCCCCCGACGACCGCGTCCAGGACTCGGTGGCCCGGGGCCCCGCCGTGAAGGCGGCGGTCAAGGCGATCTGGCCGGCCGTGGAGCCGGCGAAGCTGGTGCTGCGCCTGCTGTCGGACGCGGGGTTCCTGGCGGAGCACGCGGCAGGGGTGCTCTCGGACGAGGAGCAGGAGCTGCTGCTGTGGGCGAAGCCGTTCCGCAGCGTGAAGTCGGCGAAGTGGTCGGCGGCCGACCTGGTCCTGATCGACGAGGCGGCCGACCTGGTGGAGCGCACGCACTCGCTGGGCCATGTCGTCCTCGACGAGGCGCAGGACCTGTCGCCGATGCAGTACCGGGCGGTGGGGCGGCGCTGTACGACCGGCTCGGCGACGGTGCTCGGCGACCTCGCACAGGGCACGACCCCGTGGGCCACGCGCAGCTGGGACGAGGCCCTCTCCCACCTGGGCAAGGCGGAGGCGGTGCTGGAGGAGCTGACGGCGGGCTTCCGCGTACCGCGCGAGGTGATCGCGTACGCCTCGCGGCTGCTGCCGTCGATCTCGCCGGGGCTGTCACCGGTCTCCTCGGTGCGTGAGACGCCGGGTTCGCTGGTCGTGGCGCCCGCGGTGGACCCCGCCGAGCTGACCGCCTCGGTGATCGAGGCGTGCCGCGCCTCGCTGGGCCACGAGGGCTCGATCGGCCTGATCGCGGCGGACGCCCGGATCCCGGAGCTGGCGCGGGCGCTGGAGGAGGCGGGGATGGCGTACCTGTCGCCGGGTGAGGAGACGACGGCGGTCTCGCGCCTGACCCTCGTTCCGGCCTCGCTGGCGAAGGGCCTGGAGTACGACTACGTGGTCCTGGACGAGCCGGCGGCGATCGTGTCGGGCGAGCCGGACGAGCGGACCGGGCTGCGCCGGCTGTACGTCTGCCTCACCCGAGCGGTGTCGGGCCTGACCCTGCTCCACGCGGCCGCGCTGCCGGCGGAGCTGGTCTGAGGCCGTCTCCCGGATCACGGGCCACGGGCCACGGATCACGGATCACGGATCACGGATCACGGATCACGGATCACGGGCCACGGATCACGGATCACGGATCGGGCCGGAGGACGGTACGTCCTCCGGCCCGGCCTCAGGACAGGGCCGCGCGCCAGTCGGCCACGGCCGCCGCCGACACCGGCCGCGTCCAGCCGTCGGGGCGGGCCGCGCCGCCGATGTGGAACGCGTCGATCCCCGCCGCGAGCAGCGCCGGCAGGTGGGACAGCGCCAGCCCGCCGCCCACCAGGATCTGCGCGGTGTAGCCCGGCTCGCCGCGGCGCGCCGCCTCGGCGAGCAGGACCGGCAGCCCGGCGTCGACGCCGGCCGCCGCCCCGGCCGTCAGGTACGTGTCCGGCGCCGCGGACTCCGGCAGCTCCGCGAGCGCCTTGCGCAGCTGGTCCCGGTCCGCGGCCCGGTCGATGGCCCGGTGGAAGGTCCACTTGCAGCCGCCCAGCTCCGCCACGACCGCCTCGATCGCGGCCAGGTCCGGACCGCCGTCCGCGTCCAGGAACCCGAGGACGAACTCGTCCGCCCCCTCCGCCCGCAGCGCCCGCGCCCGCGCGGCCAGCAGTTCCACGTCCGCGGCCGAGCCCGCCGAGAAACCGTCGGCCGTACGGAGCATCACGCGCAGCGGGATGTCGACCGCCGCCCTGATCGCCGCGAAGGTCTCGCGCGGCGGGGTGAGCCCGTCGGCGGCCATGTCGGTGACCAGTTCGAGGCGGTCCGCCCCACCCTCCTGGGCCGCGACCGCGTCCTCCGCGTCGAGGGCGATCACCTCCAGGACTGCACGGTTGCTCATTGGGCCCCACTCCTCCGGAAAGCTGCTGGTATGGAAAATAGGTCTAGTCCAATATCTAGAGTACGGGCCTCCGCCCACCCTCCACCAGCACAATCACGCCACCCGCACAATGTGCGCATGGACACCGAGCCCGACACCGCCCCGCTCCGCGCCCGCTGGCACGCGACCGCCGCCGCGGCCGGCGCCGCCGCCGGCCGCGACCCCGGCCCGTACGCCGACCGCCTCCTCGCCGCCTGGGCGGAGCCCCAGCGCAGGTACCACACCACCGCGCACCTGGCCGACGTGCTCGCGCGCATCGACGAACTCGCCGCGCACGCCGCCGACCCCGCCGCCGTCGAGCTCGCCGCCTGGTTCCACGACGCCGTCTACCGCCCCGACCGCTCCGAGAACGAGGAGCGCAGCGCCGCCCTCGCCGAGCGCGCCCTGCCCGAGCTCGGCATCGGCGCGGCCCGCACCGCCGAGGTCGCCCGCCTGGTCCGGCTCACCGTCACCCACGACCCCGCCCCCGGCGACACCAACGGCGAGGTGCTCTGCGACGCCGACCTGGCGGTGCTCGCGGGCGCGCCCGAGGCGTACGCGGCGTACGCGGCCGCCGTCCGGGCCGAGTACGGCTTCGTCCCCGAGGACGCCTTCCGCGCCGGCCGGGCCGCCGTACTGCGCCAGCTGCTCGGCCTGCCCCGCCTCTTCCGCACCCCGTACGGCGCCGCGCACTGGGAGGCCCCGGCCCGCCGCAACCTCGCCGCCGAGCTGGCCCTTCTGGCCGCTGGGGAATGAGATCCGCTTCGCGGCGGTTCGTGCAGAGCATGCCCTCCGCCGCAGCACGCTCCCGCATGCCCGTCGCCGTCCACGTCCTCGGCCTGTCCGTGTTCGCGCTCGGGACCAGCGAGTTCATGCTCTCGGGGCTGCTGCCGCCCATCGCCCGGGACATGGACGTCACCATCCCGCAGGCCGGCCTGCTCATATCCGCCTTCGCGATCGGCATGGTCATCGGGGCGCCGCTGCTGGCGGTGGCCACCCTGCGGCTCCCGCGCCGCACCACCCTCATCGCCCTCATCAGCCTCTTCGGCCTCGGGCAGGTGGCGGGCGCGCTGGCCCCCTCGTACGAGCTCCTCTTCGCCTCCCGCGTCGTCTCCGCGCTCGCCTGCGCCGGCTTCTGGGCGGTCGGCGCGGCCGTCGCCATCGCGATGGTGGACAAGGACCAGCGGGCCCGCGCCATGGCCGTCATGATCGGCGGCCTCTCCATCGCCAACGTCCTCGGCGTCCCCGCCGGCGCCTTCCTCGGGGAGAACCTGGGCTGGCGGTCCGCGTTCTGGTCGGTCGGCGCGGCCTCGGCGGTCGCCCTCGCCGGCATCCTGGCGCTGATCCCGGACATCCCGCGGCCCGCCGTACGGCCCACCCTCACGCGCGAGCTGCGCATCTACCGCGACCGCCAGGTGTGGCTGTCGATCGGCGTCACGGCACTGGCCGCGGGCGGTGTCTTCTGCGCCTTCAGCTACCTGTCGCCGCTGCTGACGGAGGTCGCCGGACTGGACGCCGGCTGGGTGCCGTGGGTGCTCGCGCTGTTCGGGATCGGCGCGCTCGTCGGTACGACGATCGGCGGGCGGATCGCGGACGCGCACCTGTTCGGCGTGATGCTGTGGGGGATCACCGCGTCCACGGTCTTCCTGCTCGCGCTGGCCCTCTTCGCCTCCTCGGCGGTGGCGGCCATCGGCCTGTCGTTCCTGATCGGCGTCTCGGCGTTCGCCACGGCGCCGGCGCTCAACGCCCGCATGTTCAACGTGGCGGGCGCGGCCCCGACCCTGGCCGGAGCCACCACGACGGCCGCGTTCAACCTGGGCAACACGGGCGGACCCTGGCTCGGCGGCGCGGTCATCGACGCCGGCCGCGGCTTCGCCGCCACCGCCTGGGCGGGCGCCGCGATGACGGTGACGGCCATCGCCCTGGGCGCGATCGCCCTGCGCCTGCACACCCGCGACCCGCAGCCCCCGACCCGGCTGATCGCGTCCTCCGCACCACGGCCCGCCGCCCCGGCCACCGCGGACTCGACCACCGCCGGCTCGACCACTGCGGACCCGGCCACCGCCGCCCCGGCCACCACGGCCCCGGCCGCCCACTGACCGGCGCCCTCCCGCCGCTACGCCGCCGGACGGCCCTTCGGGCGGCGCAGGCCCGCGGCCGTCAGGCGGCGGACCAGTTCCTTGCTGCCGACCTCCACCGCGCCCGCGCCGACCGCGTCCGCGTAGCGGTGCGAGGGCACGTCGTAGTGGTCCCGCTCGAACGCCTTCGCCGGGCAGCCGATCGACGCCGCGAAGGCGTGCAGTTCCTCGTACGAGACGTCGCTGACCAGGTGCGACCACATGCGGCCGTGGCCCGGCCAGGTCGGCGGGTCGATGTAGAGCGTCACCGGCCGCTCACCGGCCGGCGCCGAACACGGGCGCGAGGCCGCCGACCGCGGCGACCTTCACACCGGCCTTCGCACAGACCCAGTGCGGATCGGGTCCCAACTCCGGCTCCACGTCCAGCGCGTGCGGATCGCCGTGCGAGCAGACCGGGCACAGCGGCCAGCGCCCGTACTTCTCCAGCAGCGCGTCCTGTACGTCCTGGGCGACGAGTCCGGCGAGGTAGTCGACCCCCTCCGGCCACTGCTCCACCCACCACCGGCGGTGCGTGACCGAGTCCTCGACGAGGGAGACGACATCGGCGTCCGCGACCTCGCCCGCGGCGAGATCGGCGAGGACGAGGGCGCGGGCGACGTGAAGCGCCTGTTCCAGGGGGGTCGCGTGGTCCATGCGCCCATTGTGAACCCGTACGGCCCAAGTGGTGAAGGTCGTTCCCGTACCGGTGCCCGAATGGTGCCTTGACCGCCGCCGCGGCCGAAAATAGATTTCAAAGATGAGCGACGACCCGAAAGTAACTTTCAGCGGAGCGCACCCGGAGACCGTCCCGCTGCGGGCCCGGGTCCGCAGCCTCGGCCCCTCCATGACCCGCTCCGTCCAGGCCGTCGCCGAAACCGTCGCCGCCGACCCCGCCGGCTGCTCCCGCCTCACCGTCAGCGCCCTCGCCGCCCGCACCGGCACCAGCGAGGCCACCGTCGTCCGCACCGCCCGCCTCCTCGGCTACCCCGGCTACCGCGATCTGCGCCTGGCCCTCGCCGCGCTCGCCGCGCAGCAGGAGACCGGCGCGGCCCCCGCCGTCACCGCCGACATAGCCGTCGACGACCCGATCGCCGACGTCGTCGCCAAACTGGCCCACGAGGAGGCCCAGACCCTCGCCGACACCGCCGCCGGACTCGATCTGACCGCGCTCGCCGCCGCCGTCACCGCGCTCGCGACCGCCCGCCGGATCGACGTCTACGGCGTCGGCGCCTCCGCCCTCGTGGGCCAGGACCTCGCCCAGAAGCTGCTGCGCATCGGCCTCGTCGCCCACGCCCACGGCGACCCCCACCTGGCCGTCACCGGCGCCGTCCAGCTGCGCCCCGGCGACGCCGCCGTCGCGATCACCCACTCCGGCGCGACCGGCGACGTGATCGACCCCCTCCGCACGGCCTTCGAGCGCGGCGCCACCACCATCGCGCTCACCGGCCGCCCGAACGCCCCCGTCACCCACTACGCCGACCTCGTACTGGCCACCTCCGCCGCCCGCGAGACCCGGCTGCGCCCGGCCGCCATGTCCAGCCGGACCAGCCAGCTCCTCGTCGTCGACTGCCTGTTCGTCGCCGTCGCGCAGCGGACGTACGAGACCGCCGCGCCCGCGCTCGCCGCCTCGTACGAGGCACTCGCCCCCCGCCGATCCGCCAGGAGCCCCCGCCCATGACCGGCCCGCACGCCGACAGCCCGTACGCCGACGGCTCGCACGCCGACGGCTCGTACGCCGTACTCCGCGCCCAGCTCGACACCCTGACCACCGAGGCCTTCCGCCCCGAACTCGCCGAGATCGACCGGCTGTCCACCCTGGACATCGCCCGCACCATGAACGCCGAGGACGCCGGCGTCCCGGCCGCCGTCGCCGCGCAGCTGCCGCGGATCGCGGCCGCGATCGACGCCATCGCGCCGCGGATGGCCCGCGGCGGGCGGCTCGTCTACGCGGGCGCCGGCACGGCCGGCCGGATGGGCGTCCTGGACGCCAGCGAGTGCCCGCCCACCTTCAACACCGACCCGGCGCAGGTCGTCGGCCTGATCGCGGGCGGGCCCGGCGCCATGGTCCGGTCCGTCGAGGGCGCCGAGGACTCGAAGGAGCTGGCCGCCGCGGACCTCGCCGCGCTGGACATCGGACCGGACGACACGGTCGTCGGCATCTCCGCCTCCGGCCGCACCCCGTACGCGATCGGCGCCGTCGAGTACGCCCGTACGCGCGGCGCGCTCACGGTCGGGCTGTCCTGCAACGCCGGCTCGGCGCTGGCCGCCGCCGCCGAACACGGCATCGAGGCGGTCACCGGGCCCGAGCTGCTGACCGGGTCCACCCGCCTGAAGGCCGGCACCGCGCAGAAGCTCGTACTGAACCTGATCTCGACGATCACCATGATCCGGCTCGGCAAGACGTACGGGAACCTGATGGTCGACCTGCGCGCCTCCAACGAGAAGCTGCGCGCCCGCTCCCGCCGGATCGTGGCGCTGGCCACCGGCGCGCCGGACGAGGAGATCGAGGCCGCGCTCGACGCCGCGGGCGGCGAGGTCAAGCAGGCCGTGCTCGTCCTGCTCGGCGGCGTGGACGGCCCGGCGGCCGCCGAACTGCTCACGGCCGCGCACGGCCACCTCCGCGAGGCACTGGCCATGACCACTACCTCGGCCACGGCCACGGCCACGGCCACGACTTCGGCCTCGACCTCGACCTCGGCCTCGGCCTCGGCCTCCTGACCCGCTGACTGCCCCGTTCCCCGACGCAAGGCGATCACCACATGTCCACTGACAAGAACCGCGCCACCGCCGCCGCGATCCTCCCCCTGGTCGGCGGCCCGGACAACATCGGCTCCGTCGCCCACTGCATGACCCGGCTGCGCATCGCGCTCCACGACCGCTCGCTGGTCGACGACGCGGCACTGCGGGCGCTGCCCGCGGTGCTGGGCGTCGTCGAGGACGACACGTACCAGATCGTGCTCGGGCCGGGGGCGGTCGCCCGGGTGACCCCGGAGTTCGAGGCGCTGGTCGAGGAGGGCCGGTCCCCCCGGACCGCGGGGGCTCCGGTCACCGCCGGGGAACTGGCCGACCGGGGCGCCGCGTTGAAGCAGGCGCAGAAGGCCCGCAACAGCACCCCGGTGAAGCTGTTCCTGCGCCGGATCGCGAACGTCTTCGTCCCGCTGATCCCCGCGCTCATCGGCTGCGGCATCATCGCGGGCCTGAACGGCGTACTGCTCAACACCGGCTGGCTGCCGGCCGTCGTCCCCGCGCTCGCCGCGATCGCCTCCGGGTTCATGTCGCTGATCGCGGTCTTCGTCGGCTACAACACGGCCAAGGAGTTCGGCGGCACGCCGATCCTGGGCGGCGCCGTCGCCGCCGTCATCGTCTTCCCCGGCGTCGCGAAGATCGACGCCTTCGGCCAGCACCTCTCCCCCGGGCAGGGCGGGGTCCTCGGGGCCCTGGCCGCCGCCTTCCTCGCCGTCCACGTGGAGCGGCTGTGCCGCAGGTGGGTCCCGGAGTCGGTGGACGCGCTGGTCACCCCCACCCTCACCGTCCTGACCTCCGGGCTGGTGACGATCTACGGCCTGATGTTCCTCGCCGGTGAGGTCGCCACCGCCATCGGCTCCTTCGCCACCTGGATGCTCGCCGGCGGCGGCGCCTTCGCGGGGCTGGTCCTCGGCGGGCTGTTCCTGCCGCTGGTGATGCTGGGCCTGCACCAGGCCCTGATCCCGATCCACACCACCCTCATCGAGCAGACCGGCCACACCGCCCTCCTGCCGATCCTCGCCATGGCGGGCGCGGGCCAGGTCGGCGCGGCGCTGGCGGTCTACTGCCGGCTGCCGCGCAACCGGTCCCTGCGCACCACCATCAAGTCCGCGCTCCCGGCCGGTTTCCTGGGCGTCGGCGAGCCGCTGATCTACGGGGTCTCACTGCCGCTCGGGCGCCCCTTCGTCACCGCATGCGCGGGCGGCGCGGCGGGCGGGGCGTTCGTCGGGCTGTTCAACCAGCTGGGCGTCGCCTTCGGCTCGACCGCCATCGGCCCCTCGGGCTGGGCCCTGTTCCCCCTGCTGGACGGCGAATCCGGCGCGGGCGTCACCATCGCCGTCTACGCGGGCGGCCTCGCGGTCGGCTACCTGGTGGGCTTCGCCGCCACCTGGTTCTTCGGCTTCACCCGCCAGATGCTGACGGACCTCAACACCGACCCGCAGCCCGTGGCGGACGCGGCCCCGACCGCGGACTCCGACAAGGAACCGGCGATGACCTGACGGCGCCGCCGCCTACACCTGCGCCATCGTCCGGCGTGGCGGTCCGGCCGGTCAGGAAGTCGTTCCCGCCGGGACCCAGCCGTCGCCGCCGAGGGGGAACTCGTAGCCGGGCCGCCCGTTGTGACCGCTGGTACGGAAGGGCTTTCCGTTGTTGTCGATCGTGACGGTGCCGTGGCGGGACCCGCTCGACCAGGCGAGCTCCAGGTACCAGCTCACGTCGTACGCGGAGGCGTCGGCCTTGACGTAGAACACCTCCGGCTCGGACTCGCTCACCTTGAACGGGAAGTTCGGCTGCCCCGCCTCGGGTACGACGGCCGGGCGCACGGCGTCGAGGGCGACGGTGAAGGAGCGCGTCGGCACCCCGGCGCCGCAGCCGACGCCCGGGTAGCCCATGGCGTAGTCGTTCCAGGCGAGCGGCGCACGCTTGCCCGCCATACGGACGGTCAGGCTGTCCAGGACCACCGTCTCCTTGCCGGTGCCCTGGAGGGTCAGCGTGACGTACTGCTCGCCCGCGGACACGGCTCCGACCGCCCCCACCCACGCGGGCGCGTCCCGTCCCAGGGGCGGCGGGGCCACCTGGGCCGGAGGCCTCTCGATCAGGTAGTGCTGGTTGCACGGTGTTTCCCAGGTGTAGGGCTGGGTGGTCACCTTCACCGGCGTACCGGACGCCGTGTCGCCGCCGCGACCGGCGGGGGAAGGGCTCGCGGTGGGGGCGGCGGGGGCGGCGTCGGCCGCCGGCGCGGAGTCCGAGGGCGAGGGCGAGGCTCCCGACCGTGCCGCCTCGGGCGCTCCCGTCGTCCCGCCGTCCGTACGCTGTCCCGCGCCGTCCGCGAGGGACACGGCACCGGCGGGGCGCTCCCGGACGTCGCCGTCTCGTGCCGGCAGGTACGCGGTGAGCGCCACCGCCCCGGCCACGACGGCCACGGCGATCCCCGCGAGGACGGCCGTGCGGATCCGGCGGCGCCCGTTCGGCGCGGGCGGACCGGCAGGCTCGGCAAGCGGCTCGGCCGGGTCGGCCGGGTCGGCCGGAAGCGTCTCTGCGGGCGCCTCCGCAGGCGCCTCCGCGCTCGGTGTCCTGGCGCCCGGCTCACCGCCCTTGCGCGGGCGGTTGGCGTCCGCCAGCACCCAGGCCCGGTGCAGTTCGACGAGTTCCCCGGGCGATGCCTTGCAGAGGCGGGCGAGCCGTTCGACCGGTGCGTAGTCCGCGGGGACCACGTCGCCGATGCAGTACCGGTGCAAGGTCGACGTACTCATGTGGAGCCGTTTGGCGAGCGTTCCGTAGCTGAGCCCGGACCGGTCCTTCAGCTCTCGCAGCAGCCGGGCGAACCCGGCATCAGCAGTGTCTTCCGACACCGTTCCTCCCACCCCGTGTCCCGTCACGCATCCCAGCAACAGGCTGTTTCAGCAGCTCAGAGCCTGCTTCAGCATCCCAGCGTCCCTGACTGCCCCTCGGGTGCCGCGGCTGGGACGGATCACCGCACAGGCTGAGGTCATCCAAGCACAAGGCTCCCGGCTCCGGTTCCGACGAACCGCCTCCCCTGCCGGGCCATATGAAAGGCGATCAGCCATGACCGCGCTCCGCACCACCCGTACGACCCGACGTCTCGCCGGTGCCGCCGCCGTCGCCCTCGCCGCGCTCGCCCTCACCGCGTGCCAGAACGGCACGGGCCTCAAGGACGGAGGAGCCGCGACCGCCTCGGACTCGACCACGGCGACCCCCTCGCCGACGGGCGCCACGAGCCCCGCCCCGAGCACCCCCGCCCCGGGCTCCACGAAGACCGGTACCGGTACCGGCACGGGCAAGGGCACCAGCTCGGGCACCGGATCCGGCACCGGCTCCGGCTCCGGCTCCGGAGAGGCGAAGGGCGGCTCGTCGGACCCGGCCGCCGCCGCGGGCAACCGCGTCCTGTGCAACGGCTCCAACACCGAGGTGACCGTCCAGCCGGTCGCCCGACCGCTCAACCACATGCTGATCTCGGTGAAGAACACCGGCTCGAAGTCCTGCGACCTGACGTACTACCCGGTCCTCCGCTTCGACGAGATGCAGTGGGCCCCGGCCCCGCGGCAGGAGACCCGCCCCCAGGCCGTGGTGTCCCTCGCGCCCGGCCAGTCGGGCCACGCGGCGGCCATGCTGGCGGCGGCCGACGGCAGCGGCGAGGGCGGAACGACCGGACAGAAGCTCACGATCGCCTTCCAGGGCCGCACGCCCAACAGCAGCGGCGGCGCGTCCGCCATCCCGTCCCTGCCGGCCAAGGGCGTCTACTACGACAGCTCGCTGACGGTCACGTACTGGCAGCAGAACATCGAGGACGCGCTGGGCTCTTGAGCCGGAGCCTCGGCATACTCTCCGGCATGGAGATACCCCCCGTCGTCCCGCCCGGCCGGATGAGCGCGCTGCCCCAGACCGTGCTCGACCTCCCGGGCGGGTGGCTCCTGCGGCCCTGGGAGCCGTACGACGCCCCCGTGCTGGTCGCCTCCGGCACGGACCCGGACATCCAGCACTGGAACCGCACCGGCCGGTTCACCGAGGCCCGGGCCGAGGAGCGCATCGCGCGTTACCGCGCCAACTGGGAGGCGGAGAAGGCCGCGATCTGGGCGATCGCCCCGAAGGCAGGCGGCCTGCCCGTGGGCCTGATCGGCCTGGCCGACCTCGATCTGGCGGGCGGGAGCGGGGAGATCCTGTACTGGCTGCTGCCCGCCGGCCGTGGCAGCGGGACCATGGTCGGGGCCACGGACCGGGTCAGCCGCTGGGCCTTCGAGGAGCTCGGCCTGCACCGCCTGCGGATCACCCACTCCGTGGCCAACCCGGCGTCCTGCCGCATCGCGGAGAAGGCCGGTTTCCCCCTGGAGGGCACCATGCGAGGGGCCCTCCTCCACGCGGACGGCTGGCACGACGAACACCTCCACGCCCGCCTGCGCACGGACTGACGGGTCGCCGCCTGGAACTCGCCGCATGATCACACCATCGAGCTAACGCGCGGCGAAGAACGCTCCGTGGGTCGCATATGCCAGCAGCCTATGCACATGTATTCCCTCACCCCACATGCCGGACACGGCGGTGGCATCAGAAGTAGCATGGGTGGCATGAGCGAGCCCACCCAGAAGTACTCGATCTCGATGCCCCGCGACGTCGCCGAGGCCGCTCGCGCCCGCAGCGGCCCCTCGGGCCTGTCCGCCTACGTCACCGCCGCCGTGGCCCGCCAGATCGAGCGCGACAACCTCGCCGAGCTCATCGCCGTCGCGGAGGCAGAGATCGGCCCGATCACAGCCGAGGAAATCCGCGAGAAGGGCGACTTCCTCGTGCGTGCGCACAAGGAAGAGTCGGCCATTGCCGAAGACGGGCGGAGCGCCGCATGACACCCCGGAAGGCCGCCCCCGCCGGCACCCTCGTCCTCGACAGCGAGGGACTCGCGAAGTACATCTCCCGCGACCGTGAAACCGTGGGCTGGCTGGCGGCAGCCCACGCCCGGGACGTCCGTGTCATCACCAGCACGGCCACCCTCGTCGAAGTGGTCCACCCTCAGATCAACGTGCCGGCACTGAAGTGGGCGCTGTCCCGCGTGGTGGTCGAACCCGTCACGGAGGAGATCGCCCACCGGGCCACCGACCTGCTCCGCGAAGCGGGACTGCACGGGCACAAGCACGCCATCGACGCAATGCTCGCCGCCACCGCTCTGGCGGCGCCCGGGCCGGTCACCGTGCTGACCTCCGACCCGGAAGACCTGACGGCCCTCTGCGGCACACGCCTCGCCACGGTCAAGGTCTGACCACCCCCGCGGGGCCCGACCCAGCTGCGGTCCGCAGGAAGCGGACCAGGTCATCGGTGCTGTAACCGAGGCTCGGGCCCCGCTCGGCGGCCATCAGGAGCAGCTTCCAGGCCAGCTCGAACTCCCAGGCCCGCGCGGCCGCGAGGCACCCCTCCAGGGCGGCCTCGCTCACGCGGGACGGGCCCGCTCGTGCAGGACGACGGCCAGCCGGAGCGCGGTGGTGACGTTGCAGCGGCCGAGGTCGATCAACGGCAGCCCGTACGTCCCCGCCGCCGAGACCCCGTCCACGTCCAGCGAGGGAAGTGTGACCCCGACTCCGGCGAGGGACTCCTTCAGCTGCCGGACGGCCTCCTCCGCCGCCTGCATCCGCTCCTTGGCTGTGAGCACCATGACATGTCACCTTTCCACTCTGAGTGTTCAGCTTCCCTACACAGCGTGGCGAGGCCCCCGCTAGCCTTCAAGGAGGGCCCCCGCATCAACCGCACCTGTTGGACCGGGAGTTGTCATGCCAGGAAAGAACCTCGATCCCACCTCCCCCCGCGCCCTCCTCGGCGCGGAACTCCGCGTGGCCCGCGAACGCGCCGCGATGAGCCAGGCCGCACTGGGCGAGAGGCTGTTCGTGAGCGGCTCGTACGTGGGCCAGATGGAAGCGGGCACGCGCCGCATCACTCCCGAACTCGCCCAGTCGATAGACGAAATCCTCGGGACCGGCGGCTTCTTCGCGCGCAACACCGCGAACCAGGGCAAGTCCAAGTACCCCGACCACTTCGTGGAAGCCGCCGAGGCCGAAGCGGAGGCCCTGGCCATCCGGGAGTACGCGCCCCTGGTCATTCCGGGGCTGCTCCAGCGGGAGGCCTACGCCCGGGAGATCTTCCGCGCGTACCAGCCGACGGCTCCGGAAGCCGTCATCGACGAGCTGACGGAAGCCCGACTGGACCGGGCCAAGCTCCTCACCGACCCATCAACGCCCTTGTTGTGGTGCGTGCTCGACGAGGCGGCACTCCGGCGTGTTGTGGGCGGCCGAGCGGTGATGGCGGACGCCCTGCATCACCTTGCAACCTTGATCCGAGGGTGCCGGATCATTGCTCAGGTAATCCCGTTCGGCACGGGTGCCCACGCAGGCCTACATGGATCTCTCAAGTTGATGTCCTTCGCAGAAGCGCCCCCACTCGCCTACGTTGAAGGCATCGGAACAGGTCAACTACTGGACGATCCGGCCACAGTTGCCCGCCACACGCTGACCTACGATCTCCTCACGGCCAGTGCACTGTCACCGTGCGATTCGCTGGCCCTGATCGAGTCCGCGGCGGAGGAGTACGCACATGATCAGTACACCTGAGTACGACCTGTCGGCGGCCACATGGCACAAGTCGAGCTACAGCGGCGGAGACGGCGGCAACTGCCTGGAGATGGCCACCTGGCGCAAGTCCACTCACAGCGGCGGCGACGGAAGCGAATGCCTCGAAGCCGCCGACGGCCACCCCGACCTCGTCCCCGTCCGGGACTCCAAGGTCCCTGACGGCCCCCACCTCACCTTCAACGGCCCGGCCTGGACGGCGTTCGTCACCAGCCTCGGCTGAACGAGCCGTACATGAGGCTGGTGGTCGAGCGGGATCCTTCCCGTACCGGGCGACCGCCGAGATCCCCGCCCCCATGGGCATCGCCCTCGACACCCGGCCCCTCACCAGCCGATCGTCGGGGCCACGTCGAAGATCGGGGGGAGGCTGCCGTCGGCGTCGAGGTTGACGAACGTCCTCCCGTGGAGGGCGAACGACTCGCCCAGCCGCAGGCCCCGCAGGACCGTCGACTCGCCGTCCGGCCTCCCGGTTCGCGGGTCGAGGTGCCAGAGGTGGTGGTACGCGCCCTCCGTGACCACGGCGATCCGCCCGGACCGGCCGTCGGCGGCCAGGGCCCGGACCCGCCAGTCGTTCTCGAAGGCGCGGGTCCACAGGTGACGGCCGTCCGTCAGGGAGAACGCCGCCAGCAGCTCCCGCTTCTCCCGCTCCGGGACCGACGCGTACAGCACGTCGCCGGCGACCAGCCACTCCGTCTCACCCGTGGTCGGAACGTACGGCTCCTGCGACTCCGCCCGCACGCGGCCCGCCTCGTCGAACACCAGCAGGCGCCCGTCACCGACGGCCGCGGCCGGGGACGCCGACGCGATGCGCGGGGACTCGTACCCGACCGGCATCGGGTACCGCCAGGCGACGGCGCCGGTGCGCGCCCCGAGCGCGAACAGCTCGACTCCCGCGTCGGTCCGGGCCAGGAGCAGGACCCGCTCCGGGCCGGCGGCCACCTCCACGGCAACGGCGCCCGCCGGCAGCGGGGAGCGCCACCGCTCGGCGCCGGTGGCCAGGTCGTATGCGAGAACGGCGTCCGCGGTCGCGGTCACGGCCAGGGAGCCTCCTGCGGCCGGCCGGCCCACGAGGTGCGGGATGTTCATGGTCCAGATCTGCTTGCCGGAGGTGACGTCCACCGCCACCAGTCGGCCTCCGCAGCCGTCCAGCACGGTGGCGAAGGTCAGCAGACCGGTACCGGAAGGGCTGTCCGCGCTCATCGCGCACACCGCCCCGCCTGCCGGAACGCGCAGGCTCCAGCCGCGGCGGCCCTCCCCGTCGTAGCCGGTCACGCCGTCCGCGCCGGCCCGGACAACGAACCCGGTGGCCGGGGGCCCCGCCCAGGAGCCGAGCGGCTTCCCGACGGCCGAACTCCCCGGGGCCTGGTACGAGAAGAGGTCCATGTGCGGGCCGCGCAGCCAGGAGAAGCCGAGCCAGCCGGGCCACAGCGCGACGAACCCGACGGCGACGGCCAGGGTCCAGCCGATGCCGGAGCGGTACGCGCGGCCCTTCACCACCGACCACCAAAGCCCGCCCGCCGCCAGACCGGCGAGCAGCGTCCACCACAGCAGCGAGTCCAGCCCGCGCGGGCAGCCGCCGTAGTCGCACACGCCGTCGGTCATGTCGACGGCGGTCAGCTTCGCGCACAGGACGGCGTACAGCACCGCGACCGCGCTGAAGGCGCAGGCCGCGGCCAGCCGTACGTGGTCCCGGAGCCGCTTCACCGGCGGCGGTGTCGTGTCCATGATCCCCCTCGGCCCGCAGCCTATCCCCGAGCGGGCTGCGGGCCCGGTGGGTCAGGACCCTCCGGCGGTCAGAGACCGGCGGTGTACAGCAGCTTGTTCGGGGAGGCCGGGCTGAGGCTCTTCAGGACGTCCTTCGTGGACTCCTGCTCCAGGTACTCGGCGACCTCCTCCGGAGCGGCGGTCGGGTGCGCCTGCTTGTAGAGGACGGCCACACCGGCGACGTGCGGCGCGGCCATCGAGGTGCCGTCCAGGGCCACGCTGCCGCCGCCCAGCTTCGCGGAGACGATGGCCTGCCCGGGCGCGTAGAGGGTGACGCACTGGCCCCAGTTGGAGAAGTCGGTCTCCTCGTCGTACTGGTTGGTCGCCGCCACCGTCACCACGAGCGAGGCGGACGCGGGCGAGACGCCGCAGGCGTCCTTCGCGGAGTTGCCCGCGGCGACGACCGGCAGCACACCGGCGTTGGTGACCGCGTCCGCGGCCTCGTTGACGGCGGTCGACTTGTCCCCGCCCAGGGAGCCGTTCATGACGGCCGGCTGCTTGGCGTTCTTCGCCACCCAGTCCATGCCCGCGATGATCCCCGACCAGGTGCCCATGCCGTCACACCCGAGGACGCGGACGCTGACCAGGTTCGCCTTGCGCGCCACCCCGTACGTCTTGCCCGCGACCGTGCCCGCGACGTGCGTGCCGTGGCCCTGGCAGTCCGCGCCGAGCCGCCCGTCGCCGATGGCGTCGAAGCCGAAGGTGGCGCGCCCGCCGAACTCGTCGTGCGCGTAGTCGATGCCCGTGTCGAGGATGTAAGCGGTCACCCCGGCGCCGTTGCCCTCGGTGGTGAAGTTCCCGTCGAGCGGCAGCTCCTTCTGGTCGATCCGGTCCAGGCCCCACGAGGAGGACGGCGCACGCGTACCCGGCGTCCGGGTCGGCTGCGGCACCGACTGGACCGCGGCGTCCTCCTCGACCGACTTCACCCCGAGGCTCACCCGCACGATCTGCAGCTGGAGCGGGGTCAGCGGGACCGCGAAGCCGTTCATCGCCTTCGTGTAGACGAACGTCGGCTTCAGGCCCAGCTTCGTCGCGGCCTTCGCCGCGTCCACCCCCTTCTCCAGCGTCACGATGTACTTGCCGGGCACCGCGTTCGCGGCGGTGTGCAGCGGTACCGGGGTCGGCTCCGGGGTGTCGGCGGCGGCCGTACCGGCCGCGATCGGGGGCACGGTGAGCAGGGTGGCGGCGGCCAGGCGTGCGAGCAGGCGCATGGAAGGAACTCCCTGAGGGGGCGGGACGGAAGACGGGCATGAAGGAGCCGCCCCGACCAGGGCGGATGCCTCTGCGGGTGCGGCCTTCCCTTCCATCGGTGCCACGCGGGCGCGTCATGAACCACCGCCGCCCGCCCGGCCGATCGCCCGCCGCCCGCGTCGACACGCGCTGTCGCACAAGCTGCAGAAAGGGTTATCCCCCTGTGCCGTCACGGCTGTGGCGCCCACCGTCCCGGCCCGGGACCCTCCGGCAAGATCACCCGTACGGGCCGCCCCCACACCGGCGAGCGCACGGCCGGTGCGCCCCCGGTGCCTCCGCCACCCCCACGCACGTCGTTGACCTGCGGCGTCGTACGTGATGGCCTCACTCCATGCGCACCCGTCTGAGCCGGGCCCTGCCCGCAGCCGTCGTCGTACTGGCCGCCTTCTCCGCACTGCCCGCGTCGACGGCCACGGCCGCCGTGCGCGCACCGGTCCCGTACGCCGCCCCCGCCGACCACCGCACGTACATCGTCACCGTGAGCCGGGAGCTCGACCCGGCCGACGTGGCGCGGCGGGTCGGTGCCACCCCGGTCCACGTCTACGACCACACCCTGCACGGCTTCGCCGCGCCTCTCAGCCCCGCCCAGGTCACGGCCCTGCGCGCAGTGCCGGGGGTCGAGACCGTCGAGGAGGACGGCACGGCCTCGGCCGGCTGACGGGCGCCCGGCCGTTCCCCCTCCCCGCCCGCCACTTAGGGTGAAGGCGATCAACTCGGCTGTTGATCGGGGGAGTCGGGGGGAGACCGATGAACAGCGCGACCGAGGTGTTCCAGCCCTTGCGGGAGGACGATCCGCAGACCGTCGCCGGCTACCGCCTCGCGGCCCGGCTGGGCGCGGGCGGCATGGGCCGGGTCTACCTGTCGCACACCCCGGGCGGCCGGCCGGTGGCCATCAAGGTGGTACGGCCGGAACTGGCCGAGGACCCGACGTTCCTGCGGCGGTTCCGCCGCGAGGTCGAGGCGGCCCGGCGGGTCCGGGGCGCGTACACGGCCGAGCTGATCGACGCCGACGCGGCCGGGGTGCCGCCCTGGCTGGCCACCGTGTACGTGCCGGGGCCCTCGCTGTCGGAGGCCGTGGCCCGGCGCGGACCGCTGCCGGTCCCCGCCGTGCTGTGGCTGGTGGCGGGGGTGGCCGAGGCCCTGGAGGTCATCCACGGGGCGAGGATCGTGCACCGCGATCTGAAGCCGTCGAACGTGCTGCTGGCCGCCGACGGGCCGCGGGTCATCGACTTCGGCATCTCACTGGCGTCCGGCACCACCTCGCCCACCGCCACGGGCAGCGCCATCGGCACGCCCCAGTACATGGCCCCCGAACAGGCGCTGGCCGGCGAGACCACGACGGCCACCGACGTCTTCGCGCTCGGCCAGACGGCGGCGTTCGCCGCGCTGGGCGAGCCGTTGTACGGAGACGGCCCCTCCGTCAGCGTGCTGTTCCGGATCGTCCACTCCGACCCCGACCTGTCCCGGCTGCCGGAGTCGCTGCGCCCGCTGATCGCCCGGTGCCTGGCAGCCGATCCGGACGACCGCGCCACCCCGGCGGAGATCGTGGCGTGGTGCAGGCAGCGGCTGGGCAAGGACGCGGACGCGGGCGGCGGTCCGGCCGTCTGGCGGGAGGTGGCGGGGCCGGAGCCGGTGGTCCCGGCCCCGGTGCCGCACCCCACCTCCGTACACACGCGAGCCCTGACACCGGCGGTGGCGCCGATGGCCTGGCAGCCGCCGGCCACGCCGCCGCTGACGCCGGAGGAGCAGCGGGTGCGCAGGCGGCGTACCGCTCTGATCGTCGGCGCGGTGGTGACGGTGTCCGCCGTCCTGCTGACCGGGCTGGCCTGGAAGGTCATGGACGCGGCGGACCGGGCACGCGACCGGAGCGCGGCCGCGGCCACGTCCTCCGGCCCGGCGAGTGGCGGCAAGGCCACGGGATCCGCCGGGGCAGCGGGAGCCGGCGGATCGGGCGGCGCCGGCGGAGCCGCGTCGGGTGCGCCCAAGGCTTCCAAGCCGCCCGCGCCCTTCCCCCACCCCCAGGTCTGGCTGGACGAGAAGAACTCGATCGGCATCAAGGACCCGGTCGAGCGGCAGGACCGCACGGGAGACATCCGCCTGGAATGCGAGAAGAACAGCTGTGAGCTGGTGAGCGACACGAGCGTGATCGTCCAACTGTTCGCCGATCCCGGCACCGGCAACCTAGACACGTGCGGCCTCCTCACGAAGCCCGCCACGCAGCACAAGCTGCCACTGGCCGCATCGGCGCCGGGCACCGAAATCTGTGTCAGGCACCCGTCGGGAGACATCGCACTGCTCGTGATCCAGACCAAGCCGGTCGTGCGGCTGCCCGACCTGCCCGGCTGGATCACCGCGGACATGACGGTCTGGCGCGCGTCCTGACGGCGGCCCGCCCGGGGCTGACCGCCCGCCGGGCGGTCAGCCCCGGGCGGCCTCGATGAAGGCGCGGATCAGGGCGGGGTCCTTCACGCCGCGCTCCCGCTCCACCCCGCTGGACACGTCCACACCCCAGGCGCCGGTGGTCTCCACGGCCTCCCGCACGTTCCCGGGCGTCAGCCCGCCGGCCAGCAGCCAGCGGCCCTCCGGCGCGGTGAACTCCGCCGAGCCCCAGTTCCACGGCTTGCCGGAGCCGGGGTCGGGCGCGTCGAGCAGCAGCAGGTCCTCCCCGTACTCCCCGCAGCGCTCCACGTGCTCGGCGGTGGCCCGCAGCAGGGTCCGGCCCCCGGCGCGCAGCGCCTCGTAGAACTCCGGGCCCTCGTCGCCGTGGAGCTGCACGCCCCGTACGCCGCTCTCCTCGGTCAGCCGCCGCACCTCGTCGACCGGCTGCCCCCGGAACACCCCGACGGTCAGCACCGATTCCGGTACCCGGGCCGCGAGCTCCCGTGCCTCGGCGGCGCCGATCGTACGGGGGCTCGCGGCGGCGAAGACGAAGCCGACGGCATCGGCCCCGGCCGCCACGGCCACGTCGACGTCGGGCCCGGTCTTCAGCCCGCAGATCTTCACGAACAGCTCGCTCATCCCCCCAGTCAACCAAACCGCCCTGTCGGGTGGTGATCCGTCCCGGGGACCGGGCACGGCCGCCCCCGCGCCGCCAGCCTGGAACGGGGCTCACACCCCGTGCACGGCAGGCCACGCGGAGGACAACGGTGACGATCATGGTTGAACGGGCCACGCCGATGGAGCAGGCGGCACCGCCGCCACCGGCTTCTAGGAGCCCCTGAAACGCCCGAGGGCGGCACCCCCCGTGTGGGGAGTGCCGCCCTCGGTCGAAGAACAGCCGATCAGCCAGAGGCCGATCAGAAGTCCATGTCACCGCCCGGCATGCCGCCGCCGGCCGGCGCGCCGGCCTTCTCGGGCTTGTCGGCGATGACGGCCTCGGTGGTGAGGAAGAGGGCCGCGATCGACGCCGCGTTCTGCAGCGCGGAGCGGGTGACCTTCGCCGGGTCGATGATGCCCTCGGCGATCATGTCCACGTACTCGCCGGTGGCGGCGTTGAGGCCCCAGCCGACGGTCAGGTTGCGGACCTTCTCCACGACGACGCCACCCTCAAGACCACCGTTGACGGCGATCTGCTTGAGCGGGGCCTCCAGGGCGAGCTTCACGGCGTTGGCGCCGGTCGCCTCGTCACCCGACAGGTCGAGCTTCTCGAAGACCGCGGAGGCCTGGAGCAGGGCCACGCCACCACCGGCGACGATGCCCTCCTCGACGGCCGCCTTCGCGTTGCGAACGGCGTCCTCGATGCGGTGCTTGCGCTCCTTGAGCTCCACCTCGGTCGCGGCGCCGGCCTTGATGACGGCCACGCCGCCGGCCAGCTTCGCGAGGCGCTCCTGGAGCTTCTCGCGGTCGTAGTCCGAGTCGGAGTTCTCGATCTCGGCGCGGATCTGGTTGACGCGACCCTGAACCTGGTCGCTGTCACCGGCACCGTCGACGATCGTGGTCTCGTCCTTGGTGATGACGACCTTGCGGGCGCGGCCGAGCAGGTCCAGGCCCGCGTTCTCGAGCTTGAGGCCGACCTCCTCGGAGATGACCGTGCCGCCCGTGAGGATGGCGATGTCGCCGAGCATGGCCTTGCGGCGGTCGCCGAAGCCCGGGGCCTTGACGGCGACGGACTTGAAGGTGCCGCGGATCTTGTTGACGACCAGGGTCGACAGGGCCTCGCCCTCGACGTCCTCGGCGATGATCAGCAGCGGCTTGCCGGACTGCATGACCTTCTCGAGGAGCGGCAGCAGGTCCTTGACCGAGCCGATCTTCGAGTTGACGATCAGGATGTACGGGTCGTCGAGCGACGCCTCCATACGCTCCATGTCGGTGGCGAAGTACGCCGAGATGTAGCCCTTGTCGAAGCGCATGCCCTCGGTGAGCTCAAGCTCCAGACCGAAGGTCTGGGACTCCTCGACCGTGATGACGCCTTCCTTGCCGACCTTGTCCATGGCCTCGGCGATGAGCTCGCCGATCTGGGTGTCGGCGGCGGAGATGGAGGCCGTGGAAGCGATCTGCTCCTTGGTCTCGACATCCTTGGCCTGCTCCAGCAGGGCGCCGGAAACGGCCTCGACGGCCTTCTCGATGCCGCGCTTGAGGGCCATCGGGTTGGCGCCGGCGGCCACGTTGCGCAGGCCCTCGCGGACGAGCGCCTGGGCGAGCACGGTGGCGGTGGTCGTACCGTCGCCCGCGACGTCGTCCGTCTTCTTGGCGACTTCCTTGACCAGCTCGGCGCCGATCTTCTCGTACGGGTCCTCGAGCTCGATCTCCTTGGCGATGGAGACACCATCGTTGGTGATCGTGGGGGCGCCCCACTTCTTCTCAAGGACGACGTTGCGACCCTTGGGGCCAAGGGTGACCTTGACGGCGTCGGCGAGCTGGTTCATCCCGCGCTCGAGACCGCGCCGGGCCTCCTCGTCGAACGCAATGATCTTGGCCATCTGAAGTGGTCCTCCAGGACTGGGGTTCCCCCTGCACCGTCGGTACGAGGGGAGGCTTGGATTGCTCCGGACCGCGCCCGCGCCCGCGACGGACGGCCTGCGTGCCCGGCGGTTCCTTCCCGCCGGACCCTGCGGGCCTCACCGACCCGGTCCTGTGTAGTAGCACTCTCAAGCAGAGAGTGCTAACGCCAATGATTAGCACTCGACCCCTCCGAGTGCAAGCGGCTTGGGTGAACGCCGACCGGCACGTGCCCGGCCGGCCCCCACCCGCCTCCGGGCAGCACGAAGGGCCCGCACCCCTCCTCCGAGGTGCGGGCCCTTCGTGTGTATGCGTCGGTGGTCGATCGCGCCGGGACTAGACGGCGAGCTTGACCATGTCCGCCTGCGGACCCTTCTGGCCCTGCGAGATCTCGAACTCGACCCGCTGACCCTCTTCAAGGGTGCGGTACCCGTCCATCTGGATGGCGCTGTAGTGGACGAACACATCCGCACCACCGTCGACCGCGATGAAGCCGTAGCCCTTCTCCGCGTTGAACCACTTGACGGTGCCCTGAGCCATGCCTAACTCCCCTATTACTGGCCCTTGCGCAGGACCGCACTTCGCGGTCCCGGGTCAGAACTTGCGCCGGAACGCCTCGACCGGGGCTGAATGTATCCGCACCGCTGCTGTCTGCAACAGGTCAATCCGACGAGAATTCTGGACACGGGGATACATTGAAATACAGTGAAAAGTTGGCATATTCTCGGGCAACTCGGACCCGGCATATCTCGCCAAAGCCCCATACCGCACTCGGACATTGACTCAATGTCAACCATCACTCGACCCGCTCATATGCGGCGGGCAAGAACAGCGGAGGGGACTTCCCCAACCCTACCGCGCCCAATCAAGCAGAATTACCCCCTCCGCTTTTACCGGAGGGGGTAATTCTGAGGCTTTCGCCGGTCAGCAGCCGCCCGCGACGGCGGGGATGATCGAGACGCCCGCGCCGTCCGGCGTCACCGCGTCCAGACCACCCTCGAAGCGCACGTCGTCGTCGTTGACGTAGACGTTCACGAAGCGGCGCAGCTTGCCCTGGTCGTCCAGGACGCGGGCGGCGATGCCCGGGTGGTTCGCCTCCAGGGAGGCGATGACCTCGGAGAGGGTCGCGCCCTCGGCGGAGACCTCGGCCTGGCCGCCGGTGTAGGTGCGCAGGATGGTGGGGATGCGGACGTTGACGCTCATGGCGCTACTGCCTTTCCGGGTTTGCAGGTATGGGTCGGGTCGGGCTCAGGCCAGGCCGGCGGCGCGGAACGCGTCCAGGCTCGGGCGGATGGTGGCGGTCTGCCCGCTGTCCGCGGCCACCGCCTCCAGGGTCTTGAGACCGTCACCGGTGTTGAGGACCACCGTGGTCAGCGCCGGGTCGAGCTGCCCGTTCTCGATGAGCTTCTTGGTCACGCCGACGGTCACGCCGCCCGCGGTCTCGGCGAAGATGCCCTCGGTCTGCGCGAGGATCTTGATGGCCTCGACGACCTGCTCGTCGGTGACGTCCTCGACGTAGCCGCCCGTACGGCGGGCGATGTCCAGGACGTACGGGCCGTCGGCCGGGTTGCCGATGGCGAGCGACTTGGCGATGGTGTTCGGCTTCTGCGGGCGGACCACGTCGTGGCCGGCCTTGAACGCGGTGGAGACCGGGGAGCAGCCCTCGGCCTGCGCGCCGAAGATCTTGTACGGCTTGTCCTCGACGAGCCCGAGCTTGATCAGCTCCTGCAGACCCTTGTCGATCTTCGTCAGCTGCGAGCCGGACGCGATCGGGATCACGATCTGGTCGGGCAGCTGCCAGCCGAGCTGCTCGCAGATCTCGTAGGCGAGGGTCTTCGAGCCCTCGCCGTAGTACGGGCGCAGGTTGACGTTGACGAAGCCCCAGCCCTCGCCCAGCGGGTCGCCGATGAGCTCGGAGCAGAAGCGGTTGACGTCGTCGTAGTTGCCCTCGATGCCGACGAGGTCGCCGCCGTACACACCGGCCATGACGACCTTGCCCTGCTCCAGGTCGTGCGGGATGAACACGCAGGAGCGGAAGCCGGCCCGGGCGGCCGCGGCGCCGACGGCGCCGGCCAGGTTGCCGGTGGAGGAGCAGGACAGGGTGGTGAAGCCGAAGGCGCGGGCGGCCTCGACGGCGATGGCGACGACGCGGTCCTTGAAGGAGTGCGTCGGGTTGCCGGAGTCGTCCTTGACGTACAGCTTGCCGGTGAAGCCGAGCTCCTTGGCCAGGTTGGCCGCGTCCACGAGCTTGGTGAAGCCGGGGTTCAGGCTGGGCTTGGAGGCCACGTCCGCGGGGACGGGCAGCAGCGGGGCGTAGCGCCAGATGTTGTTCGGGCCGGCCTCGATCGCCGCGCGCAGCGCTTCCGGGTCGCCGGTCGGCAGGTCGTAGGCGACTTCCAGCGGACCGAAGCACTCGACGCAGGCGAAGATGGGTCCGAGCTCGAAACGGGTACCGCACTCACGACACGAGAGGCCGGTGGCAGGTCCGAGATCGACAGAGGTGGCAACAGTCTGTGCAGCCATGATGGCGAGGCCCTTTCTCCTCATCTTCCCCATGGCGCACTTCGCCATGAGACGGAATTGGCACCTTCCCTAGCCGGGGACCTCGCTGCCGCAAGCAGGCGCGAGAACCGACTGGAGGGTTGCCGGGGCTTCAACGGGCCGTGTCCCTCTGCCCCTCTGGATGAGCGGTATGGCACCGGGTTGCGCGCAGGATGCGCGTCCGGGCGTTTGTGCGCGGGGACCCCCGGCATGCGGTGGTCCTTCGCGTTGTTCAAGACTGTAACCGAAGGTGCGGATGGTTGAGACGGCCGTCCGAACCGCGAGATGGATCCTATTTCGGCCGAAACCGCCGAGGGGCGACGGACCGCCGACGGACGACCAGGGAGTGCTGAACGTGCTGGAAGAGGTGGAGCGCTGGTTCGCGGACCGCTCCTGGTCCGCGGCCGACCGACCGCTCGACCAGCTGCTCTGCGCCAAGCGGGCGGCGGGCACCACGGTCAGCGTGGTGCTGCCCGCGCTCGACGAGGAGGAGACGGTCGGCGCGATCGTCGAGGTGATCCGGCGCGATCTGATCGACGGGCTGCCGCTGCCGCTGGTCGACGAACTGGTCGTGATCGACTCGGGCTCCACCGACCGGACCGCCGAGGTGGCCGCGAAGGCGGGCGCCCGGGTGGTGCACCGCGACGACATCCTGCCGCGGATCCCGGCCGTGCACGGCAAGGGCGAGGTGCTGTGGCGCTCGCTGCTGGCGACCACCGGGGACGTCGTCTGCTTCGTGGACGCGGACCTGCGGGACTTCTCCTCCGCCTTCGTGTCCGGGATCGTCGGCCCGCTGCTGACCGAGCCGGACGTGCAGTTCGTCAAGGCCATGTACGAGCGCCCGCTGGGGGACGCCCCCGGCCAGGGCGGCCGGGTCACCGAGCTCGTCGCCCGTCCCCTCCTCAATCTGCACTGGCCGCAGTTGGCCGGCTTCGTCCAGCCGCTGGGCGGCGAGTACGCCGTGCGCCGGTCCCTGCTGGAACGCCTGCCCTTCCCCGTCGGGTACGGGGTGGAGCTCGGCCTGCTGGTGGACGCCCTGCACACGGTCGGCCTGGACGCGCTGGCCCAGGTGGACGTGGGCGTACGGCTCCACCGCCACCAGGACGGCCAGGCGCTGGGCCGCATGGCCGCGGCGATCTACCGGACGGCGCAGCTGCGGCTCTCGCGCGGGCACCTCGTACGGCCCGAGCTGACGCAGTTCGAGCGCGGCCCGGACGGGTTCGTGCCGCGGACGTACCCCGTGGACACCGAGGAGCGGCCGCCGATGGCCGGGGTCAAGGAGTACTCCGGCCGCCGGGTGGCGTGAGGGAACTGACGTTTGAGCGGGCGGGCCCCGGGCTAGGTTCGCCGCATGGCTTCCCAGGTACTCGTCGCAGCGAACCGCGGCCCGCTCTCCTACGTACTCGACGACGACGGCGCCCTCACGGCGCGGCGCGGCGGGGGCGGACTCGTCTCCGGCCTCTCCGCCGCCCTCGCCCGCCAGCCGGAGGCGCTGTGGATCTGCGCGGCGCTCTCGGACGCGGACCGGGAGGCGGTCCGCCGGGGCGTTTCCGAGCCTGGCGTCCGGATGCTGGACATCGATCCCGCCACGTACGACGACGCGTACAACGGCATCGCGAACTCGGTGCTGTGGTTCACCCACCACCACCTGTACGACGTCCCGCGCGAGCCGGTCTTCGACGCGGAGTTCCGGCGGCGGTGGGACTCGTACGTCGCCTACAACCGCGCCTTCGCGGCGGCGCTGGCCGAGGAGGCGGGCGAGGGCGCGGCCGTGCTCGTCCAGGACTACCACCTGGCGCTGGTCCCCGGTGAGCTGCGCGCACTGCGCCCGGACCTGCGGATCGGGCACTTCACGCACACCCCGTGGGCCTCGCGCGAGTTCCTGGAGATGCTCCCCGACGACATCCGCTCACAGCTGATGTGGGGGATGCTCGGGGCCGACCAGCTGGGCTTCCACTCCTGGCGCTGGTCGCTGCAGTTCATCACCGGGGCGGACATGGACGACCGGACCGGCGCGACCTGGCCGCACCTGCCCGCCGGCACGGCGGAGCGCGGGGTGTGGCACCGCACGACGGCCGCCGACGGATCCGGGTACGGGCCGCGGCGCTTCACGGAGGTCCGGCAGTACCCGTTGGGCGTCGACGCCGACGACCTGCGCGCGCTCGCCCACCGGCCGGTCGTCGACGACAAGCTGGCCGCGCTGCGGGCGGAGGTCGGCGACCGGGCGGCGATCGTCCGCGTGGACCGCACGGAGCTGTCGAAGAACATCCTGCGCGGGCTGCTGGCGTACCGGGAGCTGCTGACCGCGCATCCCGAATGGCGGGAGCGGGTGGTCCACCTGGCCTCGGCCTACCCCTCGCGCCAGGACCTCGCGGTCTACCGGGCCTACACCCAGTCGGTGCGGGACCTGGCGACGGAGATCAACGAGGAGTTCGGCACGCCGGACTGGCAGCCGGTGCTGGTCTCCGTCGAGGACGACTTCGCGCGCTCGCTCGCGGCGTACCGGATGGCCGACGTGGCGCTGGTCAACCCGGTCCGGGACGGGATGAACCTGGTCGCGAAGGAGATCCCGGTGGTGTCCGAGGCGGGGTGCGCGCTCGTGCTGTCCACCGGGGCGGGGGCGTACGAGGAGCTGCGCGAGGACGCGCTGACGGTGAACCCGTACGACGTGACGGCGACGGCCGAGGCCCTGCACGAGGCGCTGTCCATGCCGGCGGACGAACGGCTGGAGCGCACGAAGCGCCTGGCCGCCGCCGCCACGGCCCTCCCCCCGGCGGCCTGGTTCACGGCCCAGCTGGACGCGCTGCGCGAGGGGTAGGAGAGCTCGCGGGTGGTCTTGCCGCTCTCGGCGGCCTCGGCGGGCTCTGCGGCCTCGGCGGCCTCGGCGGCCTCGGCGGCCTCGGCGGCCTCGGCGGTCAAGACCGGCCGGGTACCGGTACCGCGCGCGTCAGCCGCGGATGGCCCCGGCCAGCGCGGCCAGGAAGGACACCACGTCCGCCGGGCCGTTCAGGACCAGGTCGGCGCGGGCGGCGAGTTCGGGTACCTCCGCCGATCCGCTGGCCACCAGGAGTCCCGGCATGCCGTCGGTGCGCAGCTTCTCGACGGCCGCGTACGCCGCGAGGTCGCCCAGGTCGTCCCCCGCGTACAGGACGGCCTCGGCGCCCGTCTCCGCGAGGTACTCGGTCAGGGCCACGCCCTTGTCCATCCCCGGCGGCCGCAGTTCCAGCACCGCCCGCCCCGGCTCGACCATCAGCCCGTGCCGCGCCGCCAGCTCGGCCAGCGGCTCGCGCAGCGCGGCGAAGGCCGCGTCCGGGTCCGCGGCCCGCCGGGTGTGCACGGCCAGGGCCCGGCCCTTCTCCTCGATCCAGGTACCGCGCCAGGCGCCGATGGAGTCCAGGAACCCGGGCAGCTCCGCCCGTACGGCGGCGACCCCCGGATGCTCGGCCGGAGTGTGCACGATGCCGGTCACGGCGTCCCAGCGCTCGGCCCCGTAGTGGCCCAGGACCACCAGGTGCTCCAGGCCCTCGGCGCCCGCGAAGCCCCCGTAGCGGACCGCGACCCCGGCCGGGCGGCCGGTGATCACGGCCACCGAGGCTACCTCCGGGGCCAGGGCCGACAGAGCCGGGACCGCTCCCGGGTGGGCCCTCGCCTGGTCCGGGTCCGGGACGATCTCGGCGAGGGTGCCGTCGAAGTCGAGCGCGACCACGCTGCGGCGGGGCACCCTGAGGAGGGCTTCGAGTCCCTCCCGTCCGGCGGCGGTGACGGGCATCGGCATGCTGTGCGGATGGCTCCCCATGGGGACGACCCTAACGGCCCCGCCGGGCCACGGCTACGGCGCGGGACGCGCCCGGGCGCCCGCCCGGGGCCTCTGCCCGCCTCTGCCCGCCTCTGCCCGCCTCTGCCAGCGTGCCTCCGCCGCCCCCGCCCGTCGTCACAGCGTCGCCGCACCGTCAGCGCCGGGCCCGCTGCGCCTCGCGGATGCGGCGGAGCCGGTTGACCGTGCCGGGGGCGTGGGCCAGCGCCCGCGGGTCGTCCATCAGCGCGTTGAGCAGCTGGTAGTAGCGGACCGGGGTCATCCCCAGCCCTTCCCGTATCGCCCGCTCCTTGGCTCCGGGCCCGGGCCAGGTGCGTCCCTCGTACGCGAGCACCGCGGCCTCGGTGGCCGTCAGCCCCACGTCGTCCGTCATACGGCCAGATTAACGCCGCCCGGTGACAGCGGCCGGGCCGCGCCCTGCGGCGCCCGCCCGGCCCGCGCCCCCGGCCCGCGCCCCGGCGCCCCGTGCCCCGGCGCCCCGGCGCCCGCGCCCGCCGCTACCGCACGTCCGCCTTGCGCGCCGCGTCCGCGATGTCCTCCAGGACCTTCGCGGGCTGCCCGCCCGGCTGCACGGTCTTGCCGATGTTCTGCTTGACGTCCTCGCTGACCCCGGCCCAGGACTTCTTGCCGACCGGGTAGAGCCGCGCGTTCGGCAGCGCCTGCAGGAACGTCTTGAGCTGCGTGGCCGGGCCGCCCGTGCTGGCGTCCATGGCGCGGTAGCCGGTGGTCGTGACCGGCAGCAGGTCGTACTTATTGGTGAACGCCGTCACGTTCTTGGCCTCGTACAGGTAGTCCAGGAACTTCCCGGACTCCTTGCGGTGGCCGTTCTTGAAGGCCATCACCCAGTCCGCGACGCCCATCGTCGGGTGCTCGGTGCCGTCCTCGGTCGGCATGGCCACCATGCCGAACTTCACGCCCTTCTCGGCCGCCTGCTTCAGCAGCGTGGGGTGGCCGTTGAGCATGCCGACCTCGCCCCGCGTGAAGGCGTCGAACGCGGTCTGCCGGTCCGTCTTCGCCGGTTCCAGCGCTCCGGTCAGCCCCTGGCCGACCATCTTGTCGCGCAGGAACTCGAACGTCTTGACGTTGTCGGGGGAGTCGATCGCGTACGCCTCTTCGTTGTCGGTGTAGCCGCCACCGCCCGCGAGCATCCACATCATCGTCTCGGCCTGCGCCTCCTCGCGGCCCAGAGGCAGCGCGAACGGCGTCGCCACGCCCGCGGCCTTGAGCTTCTTCGAGGCGGCCTCCAGGTCGGCCCAGCTCTTCGGCTGCCAGCCGCCCTTGGCGTCCTTCGGCACGACCCCGGCGTCCGTCAGCAGCTTCTCGTTGTAGAAGAGCAGGCGGGTGCTGGCCACGAAGGGCATCCCGTACTGGACCCGCCGGACCTTGCCGGCGTCCGCGAGCGGCGCCAGGAAGTCGGCCTCGGTGCTGACGGAGAGCAGCTCCTCCGCCGTGTACAGCTTGCCGGCGGCCGCGTAGTCGGCGTACGCGCCGATCTGCGCGATGTCGGGGGCCTTGCCGGCCTTGACCATCTCCGCGACCTTGGCGTCGACCTCGGACCAGGAGTAGACGCTGACCTCGACCTTGACGCCGGGGTGGTCCTTCTGGAAGCCCGCGGCGAGGTCCTTCCAGTAGCCCGCCGAGGAGTTCTGCGGATTGTCCCCGTAGTCGGCCGCCACGACCCGCAGGGTCACCTCGTTGTCCCCGGTGAGACTCGCCACGGTTCCGCAGCCGGTCAGTGCCGCGGCGGTCAGGCTCAGCGCGGCGCCGGTCGCGGCCAGGCGCAGGTAACGGCCCTTCACAGTTCTCGATCCACCCCTTGTTGTACGTACGATCCACGTAAGGTCTACACCACTTTGGCGGCTCGTCCACATCCGGAGCGCACGGTGTGCGCTCCGCCGCCCGACCGAGGCGTTCGATTTTGTATGGCCGCTCAACAATCCCCTTCAATGGACTAGACCTTTCCCCGTCGAGCACGCGAGACTGTCACCTGTGAAACCCGTGAAACACGCCGTGAAGCACGTCATCGCCCTCGATGTGGGCGGCACCGGGATGAAGGCCGCCCTCATCGCCGACGACGGCACACTGCTCCACGAAGCACGCCGTGCCACCGGCCGCGACCGGGGCCCGGACGCCGTCGTCGAGACGATCCTGGAGTTCGCCGCCGAGCTGTCCGCCCTCGGCCGCGAGCGCTTCGGCGTGCCCGCCGCCGCGGCCGGCGTCGCGGTCCCCGGCATCGTCGACGCCGAGAACGGGATCGCCGTCTACGCGGCGAACCTGGGCTGGCGCGACGTACCCATGCGCGAGCTGCTCAGCAGACGGCTCGGCGGCATCCCGGTGGCCCTGGGCCACGACGTCCGCACGGGCGGACTCGCCGAAGGCCGCATCGGCGCCGGCCGGGGCGCGGACCGCTTCCTGTTCGTCCCCCTCGGCACCGGCATCGCCGGCGCCATCGGCATCGCCGGCCGCATCGAGGCCGGCGCCCACGGCTACGCCGGCGAGATCGGCCACATCGTGGTCCGCCCCGGCGGACCCGCCTGCGGCTGCGGCCAGTACGGCTGCCTGGAGACCCTCGCCTCCGCCTCCGCCGTCAGCCGTGCCTGGGCGGCCGCCTCCGGCGACCCGGCCGCGGACGCCGCCGACTGCGCCAAGGCCGTGGAGTCCGGCGACGCGCGCGCCCGGGAGGTGTGGCTGGCCGCGGTCGGCGCCCTCGCCGACGGCCTGGTCACGGCGATCACCCTGCTGGACCCGCGCACGCTGATCATCGGTGGCGGGCTCGCGGAGGCGGGGGAAACCTTGTTCACACCACTACGGACGGCCGTCGAGGAGCGCGTGACGTTCCAGCGGCTGCCCGACATCGTTCCGGCGGCCCTCGGGGACACCGCCGGTTGCCTGGGCGCAGGGCTGCTCGCCTGGGACCTACTCGCCACGGAGGTACCTGCCTGATGTCCGGAAGCGCACACAGCACCGTTCTCTCCGGCGCCAGGGTGGTCCTGCCCACCGGGACCGTGGCGGGCGGCCGCGTCATCGTCGACGGCGAGCGCATCGCAGGCAGCGCCGGCGAGGGCGCGCGGGTCGTCGACCTGTCCGGGCACTGGCTCGTCCCCGGCTTCGTGGACATGCACAACCACGGCGGCGGCGGCGCCTCCTTCACCTCCGGCACCGCCGAGGAGGTCCTCAAGGGCGTACGGACCCACCGCGAGCACGGCACCACCACGCTCGTGGCCTCCACCGTCACCGGCGACCTGGACGAACTGGCCCGCCGCGCGGGGCTGCTGGCCGAGCTGACGCAGGCGGGCGAGATCGCCGGCATCCACTTCGAGGGCCCGTTCATCAACCCCTGCCGCAAGGGCGCCCACAAGGAGGACCTGCTCCGCGACCCCGACCCGGCCGAGGTCCGCAAGCTGATCGACGCCGCCCACGGCGCCGCCCGCATGTTCACCCTCGCGACCGAGCTCCCGGGCGGGCTGGACTCCGTACGGCTGCTGGCCGAGCACGGGGTCATCGCCGCGATCGGCCACACCGACTCCACGTACGAGCAGACCCGCCAGGCCATCGACGCGGGCGCGACCGTGGCCACCCACCTCTACAACGCGATGCCGGGCATGGAGCACCGCGCCCCCGGCCCGATCGCCGCCCTGCTGGAGGACGAGCGGGTCACCGTCGAGCTGATCAACGACGGCACCCACCTGCACCCGGCGATGCTGGAGCTGGCCTTCCACCACGCGGGCGCGCACCGCGTGGCGCTGATCACCGACGCGATGGACGCGGCCGGCTTCGGCGACGGGATCTACCACCTCGGGCCGCTGGAGGTCGAGGTCAAGGAGGGCGTGGCCCGCCTCGTCGAAGGCGGTTCGATCGCCGGCTCCACGCTGACCCTGGACACCGCCTTCAAGCGGTCGGTGACCCTGGACAAGCTGCCCGTCGAGTCCGTGGTGCAGGCGATCTCGGCCAATCCCGCCAAGCTGATCGGCCTGTACGACGAGGTCGGCTCGCTGGAGCCGGGCAAGTACGCCGACCTGGTCGTCCTGGACGCCAAGTTCGACGTCAAGGGCGTCATGCGGCGCGGCGAATGGATCGTGAATCCGCTGGTCTGAGCGGGTATCGGAAGCGGCGGGCGGCCCGGGGACTGGGCCGCCCGCACTGCTGTTTGGCATGATCCCGGCACACACCGAGACCGGGGCCTGCCATGATCCTCACCGTGACGCTCAACACCGCACTCGACGTCACCCACCGCGTACCGAAGCTGATTCCGCACACCTCGCACCGGGTCGCCGCCGTGAGCGAGCGGCCCGGCGGCAAGGGCCTCAACGTCGCCCGCGTCCTGGCCGCGCTCGGACACGAGGTCACCGCGACCGGCTTCGCCGGCGGGCGCACGGGCGCCGCCGTACGCGAACTGCTCGCCGGCACACCGCGGCTGACGGACGCCCTGGTCCCCTGCGCGGGCACCACCCGGCGCACCCTGGCCGTGGTCGACGGGGCCTCGGGCGACACCACGCAGTTCAACGAGCCGGGCCCGCAGATCGGTTCCGCGGAATGGGCCGCCTTCCTGGGCCGCTACGAGGAGCTGCTGGCCGGGGCGGCCGCGGTGGCCCTGTGCGGCAGTCTCCCGCCGGGCGTGCCGGTGGGCGCGTACGCGGTGCTCGTACGGGCGGCCCGCGCGGCCGGGGTCCCGGTGCTCCTGGACACCAGCGGCGAGGCGCTGCGGCGCGGGGTCGCCGCCCGGCCCGAGATGATCAAGCCGAACGCCGCCGAGCTCGCCGAACTGACCGGCTCCCGCGAGCCGCTCCAGGCCACCCGCGACGCCCGCCGCCGCGGCGCGCACGCCGTGGTGACCTCGCTCGGCCCGGGCGGACTCCTGGCCGCCACCCCCCAGGGCACCTGGCGGGCCGCCCCGCCGCGCACCCTGACGGGCAACCCGACCGGAGCCGGCGACTCCGCCGTGGCGGGCCTGCTGTCGGCCCTCGCCGAAGGCCTGGACTGGCCGGCCCGCCTGATCCGTGCGGTCGCCCTCTCGGCGGCCACGGTCCACGCCCCGACGGCGGGGGACTTCGACCCCGGCACCTACGAGGAGCTGCGCCACAACGTCCGTGTCACCGGTGACACCTGACGGGCCCTAAGATCACACAGCCAGTTGATCTTGCAATACGTAAGGCCGAACCACATGAAGCGCATCGTCCGCAACACGCTCGCCACCATCACCGGGGTGGTGGCCGTCTCCGCGCTGGCCGCGGTTCCCGCCGAGGCCCAGACCGTCTCGGGCGGCTCCTGCGGCGCCGGCTACTACCAGCAGGACGCCTACCCGCTCGGGGACAGCCAGGGCGCGACCGGCGCCGGCGTCATCTTCCTCTACTACAACAGCTCCACCGGCAAGAACTGCGCGATCCTGCGCCGTGACGCCAACTTCCTCGTCTCGGACGGCATGGACATCAGCATCGACTCCAGCAGCGGCGGCACCGACGTCGACGGCCAGCGGGCGTACACCACCTACGCCGGCCCGGTGTACGTCTCCGCGCGCGGCGCGTGCGTCCGGATGACCGCCCACATCACGGGCGCCTGGAAGAACTCCGCGTACCTGCCCAAGACGCACTCGGAGAACACCGGCTGGGTCCACTGCGGCTGACGGGCCGGCAGACACGAGACGGGTCCGGCCCCACCGCGTGTGCGGTGAGGCCGGACCCGTTTCGAAACCGTGGCGGGAGGTCAGCGCTTGATGTGGCCCCGGCCCAGGTCGAGCTGGTCGAAGACCGCCTCGCACTGGTTTCCGGGCTCGCACGAGATCTTCATCGTGTTGGTGCCCTTCTTGAGGGTGATCCACGCGTACGTGCGCTGCCAGCCCTTGTCCCAGGCTCCGGGATCGGCCTTGGCGAAGTTCGCCAGGTTCAGGGACTGGTTGGGGTTCTGCCCGTTGACCGTGAGGGTCGCCTTCGCGTCCTTGCCGGGCACTCCGTAGTTCACGAAGAGCGTGTAGTCCCCGGCCGCCGGAACGTCCACCGTCCAGGTCAGCGCCGCACCGGTGGCGTTGAATCCGCCCACGTACTGGCCGCCCGCGCTCTTCGCGCCGGGGATCGTGGCCTCCAGGTGCGCGCCGCCCGTCAGGGACATGCCCGCGCCCGAGGCGTCCGCCTTGGGCAGCGGGGCCTCCGAGGACTGCGAGGGGCTCGGACCGGCCGACGAGGAGTTCTGCGGCTGCGCGGACTGCTGCCCGCCCGCCGTGTTGCCCTTGTCCTTCTTGTCGCCGTCCTTGTCGCCGAAGGCCACGGCCGCACCGATGCCGATCGCGACGGCGGCGACCACCGCGACGGCCGCGATGAGCATGCCCTTGCGGCTGGAACCGCCGCCTCCGCTGCCGCCGCCGTGTCCGCCCGGCGCGGGCATCGCCGAGGTGGCCTGCCCCTGCTGCGGCGGAACCCCGTAGCCGCCCGCCTGGAGGGCTTCCGGGGCCTGGTACTGGGCCTGGTAGGCCGGCTGCTGCTGCTGTGGCGGAACCTGGGCGGCGCGCTGGCCGCCGTACGTCCGCTCACCGACCGTGCGCACCTGGTTGTACGAGGTACGGGGGACACCGGGCTGCACGCCGGGCTGCCCACCGACCGTCGGGCCGGGGTAGCCGTATCCACCGCCCGGCGGGGGCGGGGTGGCTCCGGCGGCCTGGCCGTCCGCGTAGAGATAGCCGAACGGATCGTCGTCCTCGGGCTTGTTCGCCCCACTGTTCGGGCCGTGGTTCGCGGGCGTCGTCATCGCAGGTCACTCCTTTCGACCCACGGGAGCCTACCCCGAACAGGTGCACCCACGGGCGGCCGATCGCCTCAGCCGGCCCTGCGGTGCGCCTTGGAGCGGGACCTTTTCTCGATGTACATCCGCTGGTCGGCGGAGCGCAGCACCTCGTCCGCCGACATGCCGCAGCTGGCCCAGCCGATGCCGAAACTCGCGCCCACGCGCACCGCGCGGCCGTCCACCCGGATCGGCGGGATGATCGCGTTGCGCAGCCGGACGGCCAGGTCCGCGGCGTCGGCCGCGCCCAGTCCGTCCGCGAGGACGACGAATTCGTCACCACCCAGCCGGGCGACGGTGTCACCGTCCCTGACGCCCGTCGTCAGCCGCCGGGCCACCTCGATCAGGACCGCGTCACCCGTGTGGTGCCCGAACCGGTCGTTGATCGACTTGAATCCGTCGAGGTCGCAGAAGAGGACCGCCAGCCCCTTCGTCCCGTCGTCGACGTCGCTCGCGGGCGCCACCGCGTGCACGTGGTGCTCGTACGGGCCCGCGCCGGGCCCGCCGGGGCCGGGCACGCCCGGGGCCCCGGGTGCGGGCACCGCCGGGGCGCCGGGGTACTCGAAGGGCTCCGGGTAGGCGTCGGGCCGAAAGCCGTGCTCCCCGACGGCACCACCCGCCTCGACCGCGCCGCCCGCGTAGGCCGCGTGGCCGGCCTGCGCCGCGTGAGCCCCGTGACCGCCGTGCGCCCCGTGCCCCTCGTACGCCGCGTCGAGCGCTTCCACGGCGGTGGCGCGGACCGACTGCGGCCTGCGGCACAGCCGCGCCCCGAGGCGCGAGCGCAGCTCCGCGCTGTTGGGCAGGCCGGTCAGCGAGTCGTGGCTGGCCCGGTGGGCGAGCTGGAGCTCGTGGCGCTTGCGCTCCTCGATGTCCTCGACGTGGGTGAGCAGGAAGCGCGGTCCGTCGGCGGCGTCCGCGACGACGGAGTTGCGCAGCGAGACCCATACGTAGGTGCCGTCGCGCCGCCCGAGCCTCAGCTCGGCCCGGCCGCCCTCGGCGGAGGTCCGCAGCAGGGTCCCGATGTCCTCCGGGTGGACCAGGTCGGAGAAGGAGTACCGGCGCAGCACGGAGGCGGGCCGGCCCAGCAGCCGGCACAGCGCGTCGTTGGTGCGCAGCAGCCGCCCGTGCTGGTCCCCGCCCATCTCGGCGATCGCCATGCCGCTGGGCGCGTACTCGAAGGCCTGGCGGAACGACTCCTCGCTGGCGCGCAGCGCCTGCTGTTCCCGCTCCAGCCGGACCAGGGCCCGCTGCATGTTCGCGCGCAGCCGCGCGTTGCTGATCGCAATCGCCGCTTGGAAGGCGTACATCTGGAGCGCTTCGCGCCCCCACGCGCCGGGGCGCCGCCCGTTGCGCGGCCTGTCCACCGAAATGACACCCAGAAGTTCCCCGCCGGACGCATGCATGGGGGCGTAGAGCCGGTCCTCGGGGTGCCACTCGTCCGCGAAGCGCGGATCGGGGCCGTCCGTGTGCCACTGGGGCACGTCGTCCTCCAGGAGGACCCAGCCCTCGGTGTGCGGGATGAAGCGGAGCCCGTCCCAGCTCTCACCCATCGTCAGACGGCGCTCCCAGGAGGCGCGGGAGCCCACGCGGCCCGTGATGAGGGCCTCCGCGGCGGGGTCTCCGGCGAAGGCGGCGACGACGAGATCCCCGTCAGGGCGTACGAGGTTGACACAGGCGAGTTCGTAGCCGAGGCCCACGACGATGCCGTCCACGACGGTCTGCAGGGTGTCCGCCAGGCTCCTGGCCGTGTTGAGTTCGGCCACCACCTGGTGAAGCTGCCGCAGGGTCGCAAGACGGACGTACGGCTCCGACTCGGTCTCCATTGCTCGCTCTCCCCGAGACCTCGACAGCAACTCCAGGTTTGTCATCGGCGTTTCGTTGCGGTGTCCCGTCCACTGAATCACAGTGAGCTGTGCGGCAGGTACACAGGGTCAACAAATCTTGCCCTCTGTGACTCAAGTCACATGAGATGAATAAAGGTGGAGGACGGGGCCCTGTCGCCTGGGAGCGCTCCCCCGCCTTCCCGGGAGCAAACGATACGCCCGGGCCTAGGCCAAGGGGCGGGGACGCGGCTCGGACTCGGGCCCGATGCGCGGCGCGGAAGGGCGAGACTAGCGTTTCGAACGTGCCGAAGACGACCCCCGTACCCATGCCGATCCCCGCCACCCCTCATCCTGAGGGCGTGAGCAACGACGAGTTCCGCGCCGCCATGTCCCGGCTGGCGGCGGGCGTGTGCCTGATCACCGCGCACGAACCGCCCCTGACCCCGGCCGGCCCGGACGGCGAGGACGTGGGCATGACGGCGACCGCCTTCATGTCCGTGTCCCTGGACCCCCCGCTGGTGCTGGTCAGCCTGCGCGAGGGCTCCCGGATGGACGACCTGCTGGCGGAGCAGCCGCTGTGGGCGGTCTCGGTCCTCGCGGACCACCAGGTGCAGGTGGCGAGCCGCTTCTCCATGAAGAACCGCATCAGCGACCGGCTGCTCTTCGCGGACCTGCCCCACGGACGCGGCGAGGCCTCGGGGGCCCCTCTGCTGACGGGCGCCCTGGCCACCCTCGAATGCCGTACGGAGAACCGCGTCGAGGCGGGCGACCACACCCTGGTGATCGGCCGCGTCCTGACCGCGGCGCTCCCCTCCCCCGACTCCCCGCCGCTGGCGTACTTCCGCGGCCGCTACCGCCACCTGGCGCTCTGACGACCCGGGAACACCCCGGCCACCACCGGCCGAGGCCGCTACCAGTCGCGGCCGGTGCGGCCGCGCTTCGTCTCGGCTCGGGCCTTCTTCTCGCGCAGCCGCCGCTCGTTGATCCCCCGGGGGATCTTCGTCGCGCGGCGCGCCTTGGGCGGCGGAGCGGTGGCCTCCGCGAGCAGGGACGCCATCCGGACCAGCGCCATCTCCCGATTGCGGAACTGCGACCGGTGCTCCGAGGCCCTCACGGTCAGCACCCCGTCCACGAGCCGGCCGGCGAGCCGCTCCAGGGCGCGCTCCCTCCACACGTCCGGCAGGGCCTTGGTGGCCGCCACGTCGAAGAGGAGCTCCACGCGCGAATCCGAGGTGTTCACGTGCTGCCCGCCCGGCCCCGAGGACCGCGAAAAGCGCCAGGCGAGCTCCGCCTCGGGGAGCGCGACCGTACCGCGGATGACATAGGGACCAGGCATGCCCCTATGATCGCGCCCCGCCAAGCGCCCGTCACCCGTATTTCACGGCGTATTCCGTTCCGGATTCCCCCGGGCGGAACCTCGCGGCCCCCTCCCCGCGTTATGAAGGTCAGCGGTACCTTGGCCACGATCTCGCGGCCATCTGAAGACGAAGGGACACCAGTCAAAATGGCAGTAAGCCTGTCCAAGGGCGGCAACGTCTCGCTCACGAAGGAGGCCCCCGGCCTCAGCGCCGTCACGGTCGGCCTCGGCTGGGACGTCCGTACGACGACCGGTGTCGACTTCGACCTGGACGCCTCCGCCATCGCGGTCAACGCGATGGGCAAGGTCGTCTCCGACGGTCACTTCGTCTTCTTCAACAACAAGTCCACCCCGGACCAGAGCATCGTCCACACCGGTGACAACCGCACCGGCGAGGGCTCCGGCGACGACGAGTCCATCAACGTCAACCTCGCCACCCTCGCGGCCGACGTGGACAAGATCGTCTTCCCGGTCTCGATCTACGACGCCGACGCCCGCAGCCAGAACTTCGGCCAGGTCCGCAACGCGTACATCCGCGTCGTGAACCAGGCAGGCGGCGCCGAGATCGCCCGCTACGACCTCTCCGAGGACGCGGCCACCGAGACCGCCATGGTCTTCGGCGAGCTCTACCGCAACGGCGCCGAGTGGAAGTTCCGCGCGGTCGGCCAGGGTTACGCCTCCGGCCTGACCGGCATCGCCCAGGACTTCGGCGTCAACGTCTGAGTCCGAAGCAGAGCCTGAGCCTCAGCGGCTGACGGCAGCAGTGGCCGAAGCCCCCTCCCGGCCGTCCGGGGAGGGGGCTTCGCTACGGTTCGCCAGGTGATCCTGCAATCGCTCGTTCCCGTGGACGGCGCCCTGCCGGGCCCGGTCCTCACCGAGATCGCCGCGCTCTACGCGACCAACCACGCCTTCTTCGAGCTCAGCGGGGACTTCCCCGACCCACGCCGCATCACCGTGGAACAAGTCGCCGCGGCCCTCGCCGACGAACTCGCCCACGAAGGCGCCGAGGTGCTCCTGGCCCGCTCCGCCGGCCGGCTGGTCGGCCTGGCCGCCACCCTCGCGCACCACCCCGATCCGGCCGCCGGTGACCCCGACCCGTGGATCGGCCTGCTGCTCATCGACGCCACCGCGCACCACACGGGGTACGGGAGCGCCGTCGCCGGCCTCGTCGAGGAGCGCTTCCGCGCCGCGGGGCGGAGCGGCGTACGGATCGCCGTACTCGACGACAATGCGGCCGGCCTGGCGTTCTGGCGGTCCCGGGGCTACACCCCGCTGCGCCGCGCCCGGGACCGCGAGCACGGCCGCGACTGCACCGTGATGCGCAAGGCCCTGTAGCGGGCGCGGGGGACGCGGCGGGCGGTCCCGTACGGACGCGGGCCGTACGGATGAGGCCCGTACGGGCTACTTCGGCCGGCCTTCCCCGTACAGCCACACGTCCCAGACCTTCTTCAGGTCGTGGCCCGTCGACCGCTCCGCGTACGCGGTGAAGTCGGCCGTGCTCGCGTTCCCGTACTTGTGGTCCGTGGCCCAGCCGCGCAGCAGGGCGAAGAACTTCTCGTCGCCGACCTCCTGCCGGATCCGCTGGAGGACCATCGCGCCCCGGACGTACACCGGCATCCCGGAGATGTCCGCGGCGCCGGGCGGGTCGGCCGGCGGGAAGGCGGCCCAGTCCTTGTCCGCGTCGTCGTCCACGGTGGTGTCGCCCTTGAGGTAGGCGTCGAAGTGCTGCTGGGCGGTGGTCCCGCCGTGGTCCTCGGACCACAGCCATTCGGCGTAGGTCGCGAAGCCCTCGTTGAGCCACATGTCCTTCCAGGACTTCGGCGACACCGAGTCGCCGAACCACTGGTGGGCCGTCTCGTGCAGCAGGAGATCCTCGTCGGGCGCGCCGGAGAAGACGGGTTTGGTCTGCGTCTCCAGCGCGTACGTGAGGGAGTCGGCCGGCAGCACGATCGCCCCGGCGGTCCCGAAGGGGTACGGGCCGAACCGGCGGCTGCCCCAGTCCACGATCTCCGGCAGCTTCGCGAGCGCCGGGGCACTGGCGGCCGCCTCGGCGGGCGCGACGGCCTCGTACAGGGCGACCCCCGAAGGGGTCCGGCCGGTGGTCACCTTGAACTTCCCGATCGCCGCGGTGGCCAGGTAGCTGGCCATCGGCTCCGGGCTGTGCCACACGAACTCGGTCTTCCCGTCGCCGGTGTCGGTACGGGAGGCCAACTCGCCGTTCGAGACCGCCTCGTACCCCTTGGGCACGGTCAGGGTGATGTCGTACGTCGCCTTGTCGCTGGGGTGGTGGTTCCCGGGGAACCAGGCCATCGAACCGATCGGCTCGCCGACCCCCACGGCCCCGTCGGCGGTGGCGATCCAGCCCTCCTTGGAGCCGTCCGCGTCCACGATGGGCCGGGGCTCGCCGCGGTAGTCGATCTCCGTACGGAAGACCTCGCCCTTCTTGAGGTCCTTCGCGGGACGCACCGTCAGCTCCCGGCCGGTCCGGTTGAACCGGGCTTCCTCGCCCTGCACGGTGACGCTCTCGACCTTCAGGCCGGCGAGGTCGAGGTTGAAGGAGCTGAGCCCCTGTCCGGCGCGGGCCGTGATGACGGCGGTCGCCTTCAACTCCCCGCCGGCGGGGTCGTAGTCGAGGTCCAGTCCGTAGTGCTCGATCTGGTAGCCGCCGTTGCCGGCCTTGGGGAAGTACGGGTCGCGCAGCCCCGACGCGCCCGGCCGCCCCTGCACCGTGCCGGCCGTGCACCCCGTGGTGAGGGCGAGCAGGGCGGCAGCGGCGGCTGCGGGGGCGGCGGCGGTGAGGCGGGAGAGAGCGCGGCGGTGGTACACGCTCCCGATCCTATGCGGGCCCGACGGCGTGTTCCCGGGCGTTACTTCGCCAGGGAGTCGGCGCCGGCCTTGGCGAACTTCTCGTCCAGGTCCCCGCTCGGGGCGCCGGCCACGCCGATGCCAGCGACCGGGGCGCCCTTGGCCTGCACCGGGGTGCCGCCGCCGAGGAACAGGGTGCCGGGGATGTCCTTCAGGTTCGGGGTCTGGGCGAGACGGCCCGCGAGCACCGAGGTCGGGGCGTTCCAGGACACGGCGGTGTAGGCCTTGCGCTGCGCCGACTCGTAGGACTGCGGGCCCGCGCCGTCGCCGCGCAGGGTGACGATGGTGTTGCCGTTGCGGTCCACGACCGCGACCGTCACCTTCTGGTTCTCCTTCTGCGCGGCGTCCAGCGCGGCCTGGGCGGCGCGGGTGGCGGCGTCGACGGTGAGGTGGGTCGTGGTGGTGAAGTTCTTCTCGTCCGCCCCGCCGTCCTTCTTCGCGGTGGCGGCGGCAGCGGCGGCCGGGGCGGTCTCGGCCTGCGCGGCGCTGGCGCTGACCGCGCCGAAGGTCCCGGCGCCGAGCGCGACGGCGAGGGCGGTACCGGTGAGAACGCGGGTGCGGATGTTCATGTCTGCTGCTCCTGGGTACGTCGGTGGGTGCGTCGGCTGAGTACGTCGCGGCCGTCGGGTACGTCGGCTCGTCCTGCTGCTCCAAGCCTGGGGCCGCACCCGGCGCCGGCCCGTCCCCGTACCGGCTCGCGACGGCTGCCGCACCGGTTGACGCCGGGGTCAACCGATCGGTGGATGCGGGCGGGGTGCGGCTGCGGCTGGGATGGTCGGCGCCATCGCGTACGACCAGGCACGATGGAGGAGCCAGACACCGACCCGGGAGCCCGCCGTGAGCCACGTGAGCCGCGTACCACCGCCGGCGCCGGGGACCGCGGGCGCCGCGGGTACGCCCGGGAAGGCGGACACGCGGGCCCTGGCGGCGGTCATGCACACGGCGTTCTTCCTGCTCCTCGGCGCCTCGGTGGCCCGCTTCCTGCTGCGCCACCCGGGCTCGCCCAGCACCCCGTGGATCATCGCCCTCAGCATCACGCTGGCCCTGCTGTACGTACTCGGCCCCGCACTCGGGGCCGCGCCCACCGTGCGCCGGCTGCTCTGGCTGGGGCTGGTGGTGGCGGTCTGGGTGGTGCTGGTGGTCCTCGCGCCCAGCTTCGCCTGGTGCGCCGTCCCCCTCTTCTTCACCGCGCTGCGCACCCTGCCGCCCCGCGCGGCCATCGTGCTGGTGGCCCTGCTGACCGTGTTCGTGGTCGCGGCCCAGCTCAAGCTCTCGCGCGAGTTCGACCCGAACCTCCTGCTGGCCCCGCCCGCCATCGCCGCCCTGGCCACCGCCGTCTTCGTCCACATGGAGCGCCAGGCAGAGTCCCAGCGCGCCCTGATCGACGACCTGATCCGCACCCGGCGCGAGCTCGCCGCCACCGAGCGGCGCGAGGGCACCCTCGCCGAGCGGCAGCGGCTGTCGATGGAGATCCACGACACGCTCGCCCAGCACCTGTCCAGCCAGCAGATGCTGCTCCAGGCCGCGGACCGCACCTGGGACAGCGACCCGGCCACCGCCCGCGCGCACGTCCGTACCGCCACCGCGATCACGGCGCGCGGGCTGGCGGAGGCGCGGCGCCTCGTCCACGACCTCGCCCCTCCCGAGCTCGAAGGGGGCGGCGGGCTCGCCGACGCGCTGCGCGCGCTCGACGCGGGCCCGGACATCGAGGTCCGCTTCCACCTGGAGGGCGCCCCGGCCCCGCTGCCGGACCGCGTCCAGTCGGCTCTGCTGCGGATCGCGCAGGGCGCGCTGGCCAACGTACGGGAGCACGCGCACGCCCGTACCGCGGCCCTGACCCTGAGCTTCCTCGGCGACCAGGTGGTCCTGGACGTCGCCGACGACGGCGAGGGCTTCGCCGAGCCCCGGCCGGGTACGCGCGCCGCGACCGGGGACCGGGGGCACGGGCTGCCCGCGATGCGCGCCCGCGTCCGCCAGCTCGGCGGCACCCTCACCATCGAATCCACCCCCGGCGAGGGCACCGTCCTCTCCGCGGCCATCCCCTTGGAGCCCCCCGCATGACGACCGGAACCGGACCGATGACGACGATCCTGCTCTGCGACGACCACGCGGTGGTGCGCGCCGGGCTGCTGGCGCTGCTGGGCAGCGCGCCGGACATCGAGGTGCTCGGTGAGGCGGGCAGCGGCGAGGAGGCGGTGGCCCTGGCGGCGAAGCTGCGCCCGGACGTGGTGCTGATGGACCTCCAGCTGGGCGAGGGCATCGACGGGGTCGAGGCGACGCGCCGCATCACGGCGGTGACCGACCCGCCGCACGTGCTGGTCCTGACGACGTACGACACGGACGCGGACGTCACCCGGGCCATCGCGGCGGGCGCCACGGGCTACCTGCTGAAGGCGGAGCGCCCGGAGGAGCTGTTCGCGGCGATCCACTCGGCGGCGGCGGGCCGCACCACGCTCTCCCCGCCGGTGGCGAGCCGGGTGATGGCCCACATGCGGGGCTCGCGCCCGACGCTGACGGACCGCGAGCTGGACATCCTGGGGCAGCTGGCGCGGGGTCTGGGCAACCGCGACATCGCCCGGGCCCTGTTCATCAGCGAGGCCACGGTCAAGACCCACCTGGGCCGCATCTACGACAAGCTCGGCGTGGACACCCGCGCGGGGGCGGTCGCGGTGGCCAAGGAGCAGCGCCTGCTCCCGTGAACGCCGTCGCGGCGGCGGCCGCCGCGGGCCCGGGGCGGGGCGGGGGCGGGGCGGGGCGGTCCGCCGGCGGCCGGATCCGGACAACGGGCGGGGCGTGTTCGGACAACCGGCGCGGGATCCCCGGGAATCCTTGTCGTAGACCTGCCAAAGCCGGGCTCCGCCCTGTCACGCTCTCTCGCGCCGCCACCCCGGCCACCGCGAAGGAGCCCGAGTGACCCACCCCACGTCCTCTCGCCGCACCCGCCTCGCCGTCCTCCTCGGGACGGCCGCCGCCCTGACGGCAACCGCCCTGACGGCCACGGCGGTGACGGCCCCGGCGACGGCCGCGGCCGAGACCCCGTACGGAGCCGCCGCCACCGGCACGGGCCACAGCCAGCACTCCGGCACCGTCCCCCTCACCACCTACTCCACCGGCAGCGCCTACCAGCTCCGCGACACCACCCGCGGCAACCAGCGCACCCTCGACGCCATGAACCAGACCGGCGGCGGCACCCTCTTCACCGACCCCGACAACGACTGGGGCGGCACCGGCACCCCCGCCAACCGCCAGTCCGCCGGAGTGGACGCCCACTACGCCACCGCCGTCACCTGGGACTTCTACAAGGGCGTCCTCGGCCGCAACGGCATCCGCGGCGACGGAACCGGCGTCACCTCCCGCGTGCACTACGGCAGCAACTACCCCAACGCCTTCTTCGACCCGAGCTGCTTCTGCGCCAACTACGGCGACGACCCCGTCACCGGCAAGACCCTCGCCACCCTCGACATCGTCGGCCACGAGCTCACGCACGGCGTGATCGCCTCCACCGCGGGCCTCGGCTCCGCGGGCGAACCCGGCGGCCTGGGCGAGGGCACCGCCGACATCCTCGGCACCGCGATCGAGTTCTTCGCCGACAACGCCACCGACGTCGGCGACTACTTCATCGGTGAGCGCGTCTTCACCGACGGCCCCCTGCGCCGCATGGACCACCCCAGCCTCGACGGCCACTCCCGCGACTACTGGTCACGTGACATCGGCACGCTGGACGCGTACGCCGCCTCCGGGCCGGCCCGGCACTTCTTCTACCTCCTCGCCGAGGGCAGCGGCCCCAAGGTGATCAACAAGATCGCCTACGACTCCCCCACCTACGACGGCTCGAAGCTGCTCGGCATCGGCCAGGACAAGGCCGTCCGCATCTGGTACCGGGCCCTGAGCACGTACATGACCTCCACCACCAACTACGCCCGCGCCCGCAGCGCCACCCTCATGGCCGCCGCCGACCTCTACGGCCCGTCGAGCGTCGAATACGCCCGCGTCGCCGCGGCCTGGACGGCCGTCAACGTCCGCTGACGCCACCGCCGGGACGGGGAGGGCCGCACACCGGTACCACCACCGGGCCGCACCCGTGACACCATCGGGTACGTGCTCGACATCGGCTACTCCCTCTCCCGGCGTTTCCCGGACCCCCCGCAGACCGACTACCGCTCGGCGGACGTCCACTCCCTGCGCCACGACCTGTTCTGCGGGGACGTCTACCTCGCGGACACCGTCAAGGACCGGGAAGTGTCCACAGCCTGGGGATGGGTGCCCGTACTGGACTTCGCCTGGGCGCTGTGCGACATCGTCGAGCAGCTCGACCAGGACCCGCGCGGCAGCCGCTCCGCCAACCGGCAGTACGCCGAACTCGACTTCACCGAGTCCAGCGACCGCATGCTCTTCGAGCGCCGCTTCGGCTGGGTGGACATCGAGGCCGACTGGATGCCGGCGGAGGAGGAACCGCTGACCTTCAGCCACCGCCTGCTGCGCCGCGAGGCCCGCGACTTCCTGCACGACCTGATCGCGGACCTGACCGACATGCACGACACCCTGGCCGACAACCCCGTCATCTGGACCCTCCAGTCCCGCTTCCCCCGAGTCCCGGCGTAGGCCGCCCTGCGCCACGGCCCCCCGCCACGGGGTCACGGCAGGACGCGCAGTCCCAGCTGGGCCGCCAGGGCCGGGGCCAGGTCGAAGAGCTGGGGCGGGCTGATCACCGCACCGGCCAGCGCCCCCACCCCGCGCGCGATGTCCAGCTCCGCGGCCCCCCGCAGGTCCACGTCCGCCATCCGCGCCCCCGTGAAATCGGCACCCCGCAGCGCACACCCGCGGAACTCCACCCGCTCCAGCACCGCGCCCGCGAAATCCGCCTCCACCAGCACGCACCCGTCGAAGACCACGTCCTTGAGCCGAGCCTTGCGCAGGTTCAGGTAGTCGATCTTGCCGCCGCGGAACACCACCCGCTCCAGCACGGCCCCGTGCAACTGCACGCCGCCGAGCCGCGCCTCCACCAGCTCCACGTCCCGCAGCGATGCCCCGGACAGGTCCGTCCCCACCCCCCGGACCCCCTCCAGCACCGAATCCAGGATCCGGGCCTTCGCCAGCCCCGTCTCGTCCAGCGCGCACCGCCGCAGCGCGCAGTCCATGAACCGGGCCCCGATCCCCTCCTGCCCCGCGAAGTCCAGGTCGGCGAACTCCAGCCCGTCGTAGTCCCCGTCCGGCTCCAGCCCACCGCCCTCCCACGCGCTCAGCTCCGGCAGCCGCACCTCCGGCCGCCGCGCCGCCTTCACCGTCTCCCGCTGCTGTCCCTTGGCCGCCATTCCTCCATCGTCCCCCGCCCCACTGACAACGCCCGCCGGAGCCTTGACCTCAACCGCACTTGAGGTCAGAACCTGTCCCCATGGACACCCCGCAGACCCCGCAGACCATGCGCGCCATCCGCCTCCACGCCTTCGGCCCCGCCGAGAACCTCGTCCACGAGCGCACCGAAACCCCCGTACCCGCCCCCGGCCAGGTCCGCATCGCCGTGGCCGCCGCCGGAGTACACCTCCTCGACACCGCCCTGCGCCAAGGCGTGCACAGCCCCGTCCACACCCTCCCCGAGCTCCCCACCATCCCCGGCCGCGAAGTCGCCGGCACCGTCGACGCCCTCGGCCCCGGCACCGACCCCGTCTGGCTCGGCCGCCAGGTCGTCGTCCACCTCGGCTTCGCTCCCGGAGGCTACGCCGAGTACGCCGTCGCCGACGCCGACCGCCTGCACCCCGTACCGCCCGGCCTCGACCCCGCCCAGGCCGTCGCCATGATCGGCACCGGCCGCACCACCCTCGGCATCCTCCAGTTCGCCGACCTCGGACCCGGCTCCACCGCCCTCGTCCCCGCCGCCGCCGGCGGCATCGGCACCCTGCTCGTCCAGTACGCCCTGGCCGCCGGAGCCACCGTGATCGCCCTCGCCGGCGGCCCCGCCAAAACCGCCCTGGCCGCCGCGAACGGCGCCCACCTCGCCCTCGACTACACCACCCCCGACTGGCCGGAGGCCGTACGCGAAGCCCACCCCGCCGGCGCCACCGTCCTCTTCGACTCCGTCGGCGGCCCCACCGCCCGCGCCGCCCTCGACCTCCTCGCCCCCGGCGGCCTCCACCTCGTCTTCGGCTGGTCCGCCGGCCCCGTCCCCCTCACCGACGCCGACCGCGCCCGCCACACCGCCCGCGGCATCACCACCGAAAACGTCCTCGGCCCCGCCATGCTCCGGCGCGCCGCGGCGGCCGGCGGCGGCGAAGACCCGCTGCGCCACCTCGAAACCCGCGCCCTCGCCGAAGCCGCCACGGGCCGGCTCCGGCCCGCCCTCCAGCGCTACCCGCTCGCCGAGGCGGCCGCCGCCCACCACGACCTGGAGACCCGCGCCACCACCGGCAAGGTCGTCCTCGAACCCTGAGGCACCCCGCCCCCGCCCCCGCCCACACCCGCGCCCCCGCCGGCAATATCGGATGACAGCGGCCCGTACCCCCACGTACCGTCCAACCACGTGGACCCGCTCACCGAAAAACAGATCCGTTCCTCCTTCGTGAACTGCACGAAGGGCGAGGCCGCACGCCTCAAACTCCCGCTGGACTTCAGCGAACTCCCCTGGGAAGACCTCGACTTCCTCGGCTGGGTAGACCCCGGTGCCCCGCTGCGCGCCCACCTCGTGCGCCGGGACGCCGACGGCACCCCCGTCGGCATCACCCTGCGCGTCCCGGGCACGAGCCGCACCAGCGCCCTCAAGTCCAGCGTCTGCCAGATCTGCCTCACCGGCCACGCCGCCTCCGGCGTCTCCCTCCTGGTCGCACCCCTCGCCGGAGCCCGCGGCCGCGAGGGCAACACCGTCGGGATCTACGTCTGCGCCGACCTCGCCTGCTCCCTCTACGTCAGGGGCAAGCGAGCGCCGAAGCTGCGCGCCGGCCGGTACGAGGAGACCCTGACCCTCCCCGAGAAGATCGAGCGCACCCGCACGAACCTCGACTCCTTCACGGCGAGGATCACGGCGGCCTGACCCCGCCCCCGCCCCGGCGCACCCCTCCACCCCCGCGCCGGGCCCGGGTCGGGCCGGTGCGGGGGTGGGCCCGCACGGTCGCAGGGCCCCGCCCTCAGCCCCGCGCCGCACCCAGCCGCTTCAACGGCTCATCCGTCAGCCGGTACACGGACCACTCGTCCTGCGGCCGCGCCCCCAGCGCCTCGTAGAACGCGATCGTCGGCGCGTTCCACTTCAACACCGCCCACTCCAGGCGCTCGTACCCGCGCTCCACACAGATCCGCGCCAGCTCCGCCAGCAGCGCCTTCCCGTGCCCGCCGCCGCGCACGCCCGGCCGTACGTACAGGTCCTCCAGGTAGATCCCGTGCACCCCTCGCCACGTCGAGAAGTTCAGGAACCACACCGAGAAACCGACGGCCTCCCCGTCCTCCGTCTCCGCGATGTGCGCGAACGCCGCCGGCCTCTCCCCGAACAGCGCCTCCCGCAACTGCTCCGGCGTGGCCCGCGCCTCGTGCGGCACCTTCTCGTACTCCGCGAGTTCGCGGATCATGGCGTGGATGACGGGAACGTCTTCGACAACAGCGCTACGGATCATGCCGGCAGCCTAGACACCCCCCGAAGGGTGTCACCGCCGGCCCAGCAGGACCTCCGCCACCAGCAGTTGCTCCTCGTCGAGCTCCCGCTCCCCCTCCTCCACGTCCCACAGGCAGTTCTGCAGCACCCGGCCCAGCGTCCACGCGCGGGCCCGGTCCCGGTCCAGGCCCAGCGCCGCCGTCAGCGCGTCGAACCGCCACCGCACCCCGTCCACCGCGAACTCGTTCCGGATCGCCGGCAGCAGCTCGAAGCCCGGATCACCCGCCAGCGGCTTCGGGTCGATCGCCAGCCACGGCTCCCGCCCGCCCGCCAGCACATTGCCGTAGTGCAGGTCCCAGTGCAGCAACCGGTCCCCCGGCTCGCCCGCCACCTCCGCCAGCGCCGCCGCGCAGTCGGCCACCAGCCCCCGCGCCCGCCCCGGCGCCACCCGCTCCAGGGCCGCCGGTACGGACTCCAGCATCCCCGCCGCCACACCCCCGAGCCCCCGCACGCCGGCCGGAGCCCGTACCCGCGTGAGCCGGGCCAGCAACTCCCCCACGACCCGTACCGCCTGCCGCGCATCCCGCTCCGCCAGCCCCGACAGCGGCCGCAGCTCGTCGAGCCGCTCCAGCAGCAGCGCGCCGGTTTCCGCGTCGTGCGCCAACAGCCGTACGCAGCCCCGCCCGTCCCACGCGCGCAGCGCGAGCGGCTCCCCCGCGCTCTCCTCGTCCACCCGCCCCAGCTTCAGCACGGCCGCCGACCCGTCCGCCCGCTCCACCGGCAGCACCAGGGCGGTCACCCCGTGCATCGCGGGCCCGGTGCGCCGCAGCTCCCACCGCTCCAGGAACTCCGCCGCCCGCGCGGGCAGCCCGGCGATGAACTCCCGCCCCGCTTCCCCCTCGTACCCGATCTGCGCCCGCACCAGCCCGTCCGGAATCTCCACCATGCCCCCAGGCTGCCGCACCGCCGACGCCGACGGCCCCCCGCGCCCCCTGAACGCCGCCGCGTCGAAACCGCGCAGGACCGGTACGAACCCCCCGGGCGGCACCCTACGGACCGCACCACCGCGCCACATCAGCCAGACGGCCACCTCCGCCACCCCAAAACCCGACATCCGGTACCTGGACACCCCTGCGCCACGCCCTGTACCAACTCCCCATGACGATCAACGGCGGCATCTCCTTCTGGTACGCGACGGATCACACGGCCACCCACCAGCCACCCCGCGCCCCCCTCACCGGCCACGCCACGGCCGACGTCGTCATCGTCGGCGGCGGCTACACCGGCCTGTGGACCGCGTACTACCTCAAGACCGCCGCCCCCGACCTCCGCGTCACCGTCCTGGAGCAGAAGTTCTGCGGCTACGGGGCCTCCGGCCGCAACGGCGGCTGGCTCTACAACGGCATCGCCGGCCGCGACCGCTACGCCGGACTCCACGGCCACGAAGCCGCCCGGCGCCTCCAGCGGGCCATGAACGACACCGTCACCGAGGTCATCGACACCGCCGCCAAGGAGTCCATCGACGCCGACATCCACCGCGGCGGCGTCCTCGAAGTCGCCCGCACCCCCGCACAGCTCAGCCGCCTCAAGGCCTTCCACAGCGCCGAGCTCGCCTTCGGCGAGAGCGACCGCGAGCTCTACGACGCCACCGACACCCGCGCCCGCATCGACATCGCCGACGCCGTCGGCTCCACCTGGACCCCGCACGGCGCCCGCATCCACCCTCTCAAGCTGGTCAAGGGCCTGGCCGCCGCCTGCGAACGCCTCGGGGTGGTCATCCACGAAACCACGCCCGTCACCGAAATCGCCCCCCGCCGGGCCGTCACCCCGTACGGAACCGTCCGCGCCCCGTACGTCCTGCGCTGCACGGAGGGCTTCACCGCCGCCCTCAAGGGCCAGAAGCGCTCGTGGCTCCCGATGAACTCCTCGATGATCGCGACGGCCCCACTGCCGCCCGAGGTCTGGTCCCGCATCGGCTGGTCGGACGCCTGCACCCTCGGCGACATGGCCCACGCCTACATGTACGCCCAGCGCACCGCGGACGACCGCATCGCGATCGGCGGCCGGGGCGTCCCGTACCGCTTCGGCTCCCGCACGGACACGGACGGCACCACGCAGCAGTCGACGATCACGTCGCTCACGAACCTCCTGACGTCCTTCTTCCCGCTCCTCACCGGGGTGGAGATCACCCACGCCTGGTCCGGCGTCCTCGGCGTCCCCCGCGACTGGTGCGCCACGGTCACCCTGGACCGCACGACGGGCCTCGGCTGGGCGGGCGGCTACGTGGGCTCGGGCGTGGCCACGTCGAACCTCGCGGCCCGCACCCTGCGCGACCTGGTCCTCGGGGACTCCACGGACCTCACCGCGCTCCCCTGGGTCGGCCACCGGGTCCGCCGCTGGGAACCGGAACCCTTCCGCTGGCTCGGCGTCCAGGCCCTGTACGCGGCCTACCGCGAGGCGGACCGCCACGAGACGAAGACCCACACCCCGCGGACCACCCCGCTGGCCCGCCTGGCCGACCGCGTCTCGGGCCGCCACTGACGCGAAAGCCCGGCTCAGACGGGTCTGAGCCGGGCTTTCGGCGGAGCCCCCTGTCGGATTCGAACCGACGACCTACGCATTACAAGTGCGTTGCTCTGGCCGGACTGAGCTAAGGAGGCGTAACCGCCCTCACTTTACACAGCGCCCCATCCGCCGGGCCATCACATTGCCCGGCCCCGGATGGTCGGCGGACGGCTCCGGGCGAGGCGGAAGTCACGGGTCCCGGGGTGCTGACAGGACGGGGAACGGCGGGTAGCGTCAGGCGGAGTCCTGCTTACTGGACTAGACCTTCCACTCGGATCGTCCGGCACGTTCCTGCCGGTAGAAGGGATTCATCACCATGGCTTCTGTCACTTTCGACAAGGCGACCCGGCTGTACCCCGGCGGCGACAAGCCCGCCGTCGACGAGCTGGAGCTGCACATCGAGGACGGCGAGTTCCTCGTCCTCGTCGGGCCCTCCGGCTGCGGCAAGTCCACCTCGCTGCGCATGCTGGCCGGCCTGGAGGACGTCAACGGCGGCGCGATCCGCATCGGCGACCGCGACGTCACGCACCTGCCGCCCAAGGACCGGGACATCGCGATGGTGTTCCAGAACTACGCGCTCTACCCGCACATGACCGTCGCCGACAACATGGGCTTCGCGCTCAAGATCGCCGGCGAGGACAAGGCGACCATCCGCAGGAAGGTCGAGGACGCGGCGAAGATGCTCGACCTCACCCAGTACCTCGACCGCAAGCCGAAGGCGCTCTCCGGCGGTCAGCGCCAGCGCGTCGCCATGGGCCGCGCCATCGTGCGCAAGCCGCAGGTGTTCCTCATGGACGAGCCGCTGTCGAACCTCGACGCGAAGCTGCGCGTGTCCACCCGTACCCAGATCGCCGCGCTCCAGCGCGACCTCGGGATCACCACCGTCTACGTCACCCACGACCAGGTCGAGGCCATGACGATGGGCGACCGCGTGGCGGTCCTCAAGGACGGTCTGCTCCAGCAGGTCGACACCCCCCGCAACATGTACGACCGCCCGGCGAACCTGTTCGTCGCCGGCTTCATCGGGTCCCCGGCCATGAACCTGGTCGAGGTCCCGATCGCCGACGGCGGCGTGAAGTTCGGCGACAGCGTGGTCCCGGTGTCGCGCGAGGCACTGTCCGCCGCCGCGGACGCGGGCGACCGCACCGTCACGGTCGGCGTGCGCCCGGAGCACTTCGACATCGGCACCGGGGGCGGCCTGACGATCACGGTCAACGTCGTCGAGGAGCTCGGCGCCGACGGTTACGTGTACGGCCGCACCACCGAGGCCGAGGGCGCTCAGGACATCGTGGTGCGCGTCGGCGGCCGCCAGGTGCCCGAGAAGGGCTCGACGCTGCACGTGGTGCCGCGCGCCGACGAGATCCACGTGTTCTCGACCTCCTCGGGTGAGCGCCTCTCCGGCTGACGCGGCCAAGAGCGAGTGCGGACAGGGGCGTTCCTCCCGGAGGAGGGGCGCCCCGCTCCGCATCCCGGGCAGACCGGGCCATTCGACCCCGGTCGTCAACCCTTAAATCGAAAAGCCACGTCGAACCATCCCCCGACCGGGTGACTAAATGTCGCCAAATCTTCACCGAGCGCTACTCTCGCCCTCGTGACCCACACTGCCCGCCGTATCGGCCGTTCCCTCGCCCTGGTCCTGCCCGTCGTCCTGGTCCTGTCCGGGACCCTCGCGGTCACCATGGTCCCCTGGGCGGACAACACGCCCTCCCAGATCCTGACCGCCTCCGCCGAGGACGTGTCCGTCCCCGCGAAGCCGCGCGCCGCACAGGACGTGCTGCGCGACAAGCTGCTGGGCGAGCTCCAGCAGGGCGAGGCTCCGGGTGACGTACTGACGCACCTCCAGCAGGAGGTGGACCGGCGCCCGTCGCTGGCCGAGCACTGCGTGGGGATCGCGCGGGCGCTGGGCCGGGCCGCCGTGGACGTGTACGGCCCGACGAAGGCGCAGTCCTTCGCGCGTCCCGTGTGCGACACCGCGTACGCGACCGGTGTCGCCTCGATGGGCTGACGGCTGACGGGCGTCGCCGCCCTCACCCGCGCCGGGGCCTCTACCCTGGCGGCCATGACCGACGCACCCCCCGTGTCCCGCACCTCCGTTTCCGCGGCCGCGTATCCGGCCTCCCTCGCCCAAGCGCCTGTTCAGGCGGTCGTACTGGCGGGAGGCCAGGGTTCGCGGCTGCGTCCGTATACGGACGACCGGCCGAAGCCGATGGTGGAGATCCCGGGGACCGGGGTGCCGATCATCGGGCACCAGCTGGCCTGGCTGGCCTCCGAGGGGGTGACGGACGCCGTGATCTCGTGCGGGCACCTCGCGGAGGTGCTCCAGGAGTGGCTGGCCAAGGCGGACCTGCCGCTGCGGGTGACCACGGTGGTGGAGGAGGAACCGCTGGGGCGCGGGGGCGGGCTGAAGTACGCGGCTCGCCATCTGCCGTACCCGGAGCGGGCCTGGTACGCGACGAACGGGGACATCTGGACGCGGTTCTCGCTGCGGGAGATGGCGGAGTTCCACGCCGAGCGCGGGGCTACGGCGACGCTGGCGCTGGCCCGGCCGCGGATCCCGTGGGGGGCGGTGGAGACCAATGAGTTCGGGCAGGTGCTGGACTTCATCGAGTCGCCGCCCTCGCCGTATCTGATCAATGCGGGGGTGTACGTCTTCGGTCCCGAATTCGCGGCGCTGTTGCCGGATTTGGGCGATCACGAGCGCACGACGTTCCCGCGGCTGGCCCGCGAACGGCGGCTGGCGGGCTTCCCGCTGCCACAGGGGGCCTACTGGCGGGCGATCGACACGGCGAAGGACCTGACCGAGGCGGCGCGGGAGCTGGCCGCCCAGAGCGGATCCTGAGGCCCTCCGTACGGCAGCGAGGAGGCTCGGTGCGGGGCGGGGCGGGGCGGGGTACGGAACGCGGAAAGAGGGGGGCCCGGCGCGCAGTTCGCGCGCCGGGCCCCCTCTTTCCGTACGGTCGTCAGCCGAGGAGGCCGCCGACGAGTCCGGGCTTCTTCGGGGCGGTGTCCCCGCCGCCGCTGCCGCCTCCGTTGCCGGAGCTGGAGGACGGGGGCTTCGGGGTGGACTGCTTGGGCGAGCTGCCCGAGTTCGAGCCGCTGCCCGAGCCGCGGGTCGCGGTCGGTGACTGCGAGCCGGTGCCGGCGCTCTGCTTGGCGGTGGAACCGGTGCTGCCGCGGCCGGACTTGGCCGCGGGCGCGGAGGCGCTGGCGGTGGGTTCGGCGGCCTTGGAGGGCTGCTGGGTGGCGGGCTGCTGCCGGGGCTGCTGCTGCTTGCCGGCGGACGGGGCCTGCGGGAGCGGGGAGCCGGGGAGGTAGTTGCTGGGGGCCTCGCCGGGTCCGGGGACGGTGACCACGGTGGTGGAGCGGACGGCGCCGCCGAGGAGCGAGCCGATGAGCAGGGTGAGTCCGCAGACGACGGTGGCCATGATGGTTCCGCGGCGCAGGACGCGCCGGCGCAGCCGCCAGATCTCGGAGCGCGGCCCGAGGGTCCGCCAGGCTTCTCCGGCGAGGCGTCCGTCGAGGGAGTAGACGGGGGCGCCGGCGATGATCAGCGGGCTCCAGGCGGCGAGGTAGATGATGTCGGGGGCGTCGTAGGCGGGGACGGTCTTCCAGCTGACCGTCATCAGGAGGGCGGCGGACAGCAGGGCGCCGATGCAGGCGGCGAACCGCTGCCACAGGCCCAGGACGGTCAGCACGCCGACGATGACCTGGAGGAAGGCCACGCTGAGCCCGGCCCCGACGGGGTGGGCGAGCGCGAAGTCGCGCAGGGGTTCGGCGAGCGCCCAGGGGTGCAGGGTGCGCAGCCACGTGACCATGGAGCCGCGTTCGCCGCCGTCGAAGTAGACGGGGTCGCACAGCTTGCCCATGCCGGCGTAGATGCAGATGAAGCCGAGGAAGACGCGCAGCGGGAGCAGCACGACGCCGAGGTTCATCCGGCGGCCCGGGTAGTACGAGGCCTGCCCGCGGGTGTCGGAGGGGGTGCGGCGGTAGTCGGTGGCGGGTCCGGCGTCGAGGCCGTCGTACGGGCCGCCGCCGCCCGCGTACCGGGGGTCGTGGGAGAGGTCGCGTACGGGGGCCAGCGGGCGGGTCTCGTCCGGGTCTCCGTACGTGCGCTGGCCGATGACGGTCGGCGTGGCCAGCGTGTCCTCGGCGAGGTCGTGGGCGAGGTCGACGCGGGGGATGGTCTGGGTGGCGCCTCCGTCGAACTCGTCGTGTCCGCGCCCGTGTTCGCGTACGGCCTGGAGGAGTCCGCCCATGGCGGCGGTGTCGCCGGGGGCTGACTTGCCGCTCCAGACGACGGGGGCCCGGCGGCGGCCCGCGCCGGCAGCGGCGGCGACCGCGGCGCCGCCGAGGACGGGCACGCGGCCGGGGGCGTTCGCGGGCTTGGAACGCGCGCTCGGGCTCGGTGCGAGCCGCACGCGGAAGCTGGCGTGGTTGACGATGACCTGTGCGGGGTCGCACGGCACCTTGACCATGCTCAGCGCGGGCTGGTCGTCGAACCCTGACGTTCTGGTGTCCACACTCATCTAACCGAGTGATCAGTGTTTAGGACACTGCCTTGACAGCAGGGATGTGTCCGAGACCCGTCAAGATCAAGCCACCCCGCCCGAAAGGGGCGGGGTGGCACGCTCACGGGTCACGTTCCATGAGCCAAGTGGATCAAGGCGGCGGTGCCGCCACCAGGGCCGCGGTGCCGCCGCCACCAGGGCGGAGGTGCCGCCCGGGGGTCAGACGCGGCCGCGGGTGGCCCGGCGGCGGGCCGCCTCGTAGAGCACGACGCCCGCGGCGACACCGGCGTTCAGCGATTCGGCGCCGCCCGGCATCGGGATGCGGACGAGGTAGTCGCAGTTCTCGCCGACGAGGCGGCCGAGGCCCTTGCCCTCGGAGCCGACGACGATGACGACGGGGCCGCCGAGCGCCTCCAGGTCCTGCACCTCGTGCGTGCCTTCGGCGGCGAGGCCGACGATGGCGATGCCGGCCTTCTTGAAGTCCTGGAGGGCACGGGTCAGGTTGGTGACGCGGGAGACCGGGGTGCGGGCGGCGGTGCCGGCCGAGCTCTTCCAGGCACCGGCGGTCATGCCGGCCGCGCGGCGCTCGGGGATGACCACGCCGTGGCCGCCGAAGGCGGAGACGGAGCGGACGATCGCGCCGAGGTTGCGGGGGTCGGTGACCCCGTCGAGGGCCACGATCAGCGGGTCGTCGCCCTCGTCGTACGCGGCGGAGGTGAGGTCCTCCGGGTGCGCGTACTCGTACGGCGGGACCTGGAGGACCAGACCCTGGTGGTTGAGCCCGTTGGTCATGCGGTCGAGCTCGGGGCGCGGGGCTTCCATCAGGTTGATGTTGCCGCGCTCGCCGGCGAGCTGGAGGGCCTCGCGGACGCGCTCGTCGTTGTCGATGAACTGCTGGACGTAGAGGGTGGTGGCGGGGACGCCGTCGCGCAGCGCCTCGAAGACCGGGTTGCGGCCGACGACCATCTCGCTGGTGCCCTTGGGGCCGCCGCGGCGCGGGGCCGGGCGGCGCTTGGCGGCCTGGCGGGCCATGGCGCCCGCGATGCGGTTCGCCTTGTGCTTCTTGCGGTCCTCGGCCTTGGGCGTGGGGCCCTTGCCTTCCAGGCCCTTGCGCCGCTGGCCACCGCTGCCGACCGTGGCGCCCTTCTTGTTGGACGTGCGGCGGTTCCTGCGCTGGCTGTTCCCGGCCATGACCTCTACCTGTTTTCGTTGATGCTGCGATATGTACGTATGAAGAGTGTGCCGCCCGGGGGGCCGGGCGGCACAGTCGGACTGCTCCGGGCGGCCGCGGCTCAGCGCGGGCCGAGGGACCAGCGCGGTCCCGTGGGGCCGTCCTCGATGACCAGGCCCGACTGCTGGAGCTGGTCGCGGATGGCGTCGGCGGTCGCCCAGTCCTTGCGGGCGCGGGCGGACTCGCGCTGCTCCAGGACGAGGCGCACGAGGGTGTCGACGGCGCCGTGGAGGTCCTCGCCCCGGTCGGACTCCCCGGCCCAGTGCGGGTCGAGGGGGTCCAGGCCGAGGACGCCGAGCATGGCGCGCACCTCGGAGAGCCGGGCGATGGCGGCGTCCTTGTCGTCGGCGGCCAGCGCGCTGTTGCCCTGGCGGACCGTGGTGTGGACGATGGCCAGCGCCTGCGGGACGCCCAGGTCGTCGTCCATGGCCTCGGCGAAGGCCGGCGGGACCTCGGGGGCCGGGTCGACGGTCTTGCCGGCCTTCTCGACGACGCGCTGGCAGAAGCCCTCGATGCGCGCGAAGGCGGACTCGGCCTCGCGCAGCGACTCCTCGCTGTACTCGATCATCGAGCGGTAGTGCGGGGTGCCGAGGTAGTAGCGCAGGACGATGGGGCGCCAGGTCTTGACCATCTCGGAGACGAGCACCGAGTTGCCCAGGGACTTGGACATCTTCTCGCCGGACATGGTGACCCAGGCGTTGTGCACCCAGTACTGGGCGAACGCGTCGCCGAAGGCCTTGGCCTGGGCGATCTCGTTCTCGTGGTGCGGGAAGATCAGGTCGAGCCCGCCGCCGTGGATGTCGAAGGCGCTGCCGAGATACTTGTGCGCCATCGCGGAGCATTCGAGGTGCCAGCCGGGACGGCCGCGGCCCCACGGGGTCTCCCAGTCGGGCTCGCCGGGCTTGCTGGCCTTCCACATGGCGAAGTCGCGGGGGTCGCGCTTGCCGGTGATGCCCTGCTCGGTGGGCTGGCGCAGGTCGTCGATGTCCTGGTTGGACAGCTCCAGGTAGCCCGGGAACGAGCGCACGTCGAAGTAGACGCTGCCGTCGGCCTCGTAGGCGTGGCCGCGCTCGATGAGCGTGCGCATCATCTCGATCATCTCGGGCACGTGGCCGGTGGCGCGCGGCTCGTACGTGGGCGGGAGGCAGCCCAGCGCGTCGTAGCCGTCGTTGAAGGCGCGCTCGTTCTCGTAGCCGATGGACCACCACGGGCGGCCCTGGTCCTCGGCCTTCCGGATGATCTTGTCGTCGATGTCGGTGACGTTGCGGATGAAGGTGACGTCGAGGCCGCGGTAGGTGAACCAGCGGCGCGCGATGTCGAAGTTCAGGTACGAGCGGACGTGCCCGATGTGCGGCGCCGCCTGGACGGTGGCGCCGCAGAGGTAGATCGAGACGCAGCCCGGCACGAGCGGGGTGAAGTCGCGGATCTGCCGGGCGCTGGTGTCGTACAGGCGAATAGTCACGGCATCCAGGGTAGTGGGCCTGTAGCAGTGCCCCGCGACCCTTTCGGGGCGCGGGGGCGCTTTGTTGCGGAAGCGGTGTCCCCGGGACTACGGATTCGTCCGGTACACCAGTGCGGTGGCGATGGCGGCGAGGCCTTCGGCGCGGCCGGTGAGGCCGAGGCCGTCGGTGGTGGTGCCGGAGACGGAGACGGGGGCTCCGGCGGCCGCGGCCAGGGCCTCCTGGGCCTCCTCGCGCCGCTTGCCGATCTTCGGGCGGACGCCGATCACCTGGATGGCGATGTTGCCGATCTCGAAGCCCTCGGCGCGGACGATGCGGGCGGCCTCCGCCAGGAGGGTGACGCCGGCGGCGCCGGACCATTCGGGGCGGGAGGTGCCGAAGTGCGCGCCGAGGTCGCCGGCGCCGGCGGCGGAGAACAGCGCGTCACAGGCGGCGTGGGCGGCGACGTCGCCGTCGGAGTGCCCGGCGAGGCCGTCCTCGCCCTCCCAGAGCAGCCCGGCGCACCACAGCTCGCGCCCGGTCTCGAAGGCGTGCACGTCGGTGCCGATGCCGACGAGCGGGATCAGGGGGGCGGCGGAAGCGGCGGGGCTAGTAGGCATCGGTGGCCCTCCTGCGGGCGAGTACGGCCTCGGCGAGGACCAGGTCGAGCGGGCGGGTGACCTTGAAGGCCTCTTCGTGGCCGGGGACCACCATGACGGTGATGCCGAGCCGTTCCACCATTCCGGCGTCGTCGGTGGCGCCCTCGCCGTCGACGGCGATGGCCTCGTGCGCCCGTACGAGGGTCGTGAGGTCGAAGCCCTGCGGGGTCTGCACGGCGCGCAGCCGGGCCCGCTCGGGGGTGGCGACGACCGGTTCGGCCTCGCCGGGCCCGCCGGGCTCGACCTCCTTGACGGTGTCGGCCAGCGGCAGCGCGGGCACCACGGCGGGCGAGCCGTCGCGGACGGCCTCGACGACGGAGTCGACGGTGTCCACGGGGACGAGCGGGCGGGCCGCGTCGTGGATGAGGACGGAGGTGATGTCCGCGGGGAGCGCGGCGAGGCCGGCGCGTACGGAGTCCTGGCGGGTCTCGCCGCCGGGGACGACCAGGATCTCGGTCCGGTCGGGCAGCGTGTGCTCGTCGACGAGGCGGCGCACCTCGGCGGCGCCGTCGGACGGGGCCACGACCACCACGAGGGAGACGGCCCGGGAGCGGGCCATGGCGCGGACGGCGTGGATGAGCATGGGGGTGCCGCCGATGGCCCGAAGGGCCTTGGGGGCACCGGGACCGAGGCGTACCCCCCGGCCGGCGGCCGGGATCACCGCGGCGGTGCGGTGGGGACGCGATTCGTCAGACATCAGTAGCTCCGAGCCAGGTTTGTGACTTCGGCCGACATGGGTATGGCCTGAAGGGTGCCGGGTGCGACGCCCTCGCCCCTTCCGTGACGACCGGTCGAGCAGGCTGGTCGGGCAGGCTTCAGGACCCGGCACGCCGGTGGGAAAAGTGCAGCAAAGGTGTGGGTACAGACATGCCGCAGCGCCCGGCAACAGCCCTCTCGTGGAGGAGAGGGCTTGTCATCGGGCACCGCGGCACAACTGTGTGAAGGACTTCTCGCGTCAGGACGCGAGAACCTCGTCGAGGAGGGCCTCTGCCTTGTCCTCGTTGGTGTTCTCCGCGAGCGCGAGCTCGCTCACCAGGATCTGGCGCGCCTTCGCGAGCATGCGCTTCTCGCCCGCGGAAAGCCCGCGCTCACGCTCACGACGCCACAGGTCACGCACCACTTCGGCGACCTTGATGACATCGCCAGAAGCGAGCTTCTCCAGATTTGCTTTGTAGCGCCGGGACCAGTTCGTCGGCTCTTCGGCATACGGTGCACGAAGCACCTCGAAGACCCGGTCCAGCCCGTCCTGGCCGACTACGTCGCGAACACCGACGAACTCCGCATTGTCCGCAGGCACACGAACCGTCAGGTCGCCCTGGGCGACCTTGAGCACCAAGTAGGTCTTGTCCACGCCTTTGATCTGGCGAGTTTCGATGGCCTCGATCAGCGCGGCCCCGTGATGGGGATAGACCACGGTGTCGCCAACCTTGAACGTCATGTGACAGGTACCCCTTCCGTGGCTATCCAGGGTAACACGAGAACTGACTGTTATGAATGGCGTTTTCGCAGGTCAGGGCCCATCTCGGGGCTTGACAACAGCGACACGAACGTGCTGCAAAGGGCTTCCGGAGGGGGGTATTCGCAGGTCGGAGGCGCTGTGCGGACCGGGCGAAACGGCCACGCTACACCCGGCCACCGACCCCGGGCGTGTGACGTACGTCCCGTTTTGCCGGTTTCGAAGCCGGGAAACCGAACTACTCCGTTCGACTGGCGGCCACTCGTACGGAGCGGTTCCGGCCCAATCCGGAATTGATCACGGAGAGCCGTTCGAAGGAATCCCGGAATTGATCACCGGGGGCCGCGCCGGGGATATGCGGGCGGCACATGATCGGCAGATGAACGGCGCGGGGCGAATGCAAGATCGCGGGGCCGGTGCAGGGCGGCCCGTGCGCTGCGGAGGGTCGGGTGCGGGGGCGGGGCGGCGGCTCGGTAACCTAAGCGCGCTGACACACCCTTAGGGCGGCTTTACCTCGGCCGCTCCGAGACTGCCCACCCTTCCGTTCCGTACGTCCAAGGAGTTGCCGCCGCCGTGAGCCGCAGCCTTCGACGCGGCGCCCTCGCCGCCACCGCCATCGTGTTCTCGATCGCCTCGCTGGCCGCTTGCGGTGCAGGCAACAACGCGGAGACGCTCCAGATCAAGCCCGACAACGCCGCTGTCACCAAGGGCAACATCAAGATCCAGAACGCACTGGTGATCACCCAGGGCGAGGAGAAGAAGGGCCCGGCGGCCGTCTCCGCGACGCTCTTCAACACCGGCATCAAGCCGCAGACGCTTGACGCCATCACCCTCGTGGGTGGCAAGACCAAGGTCGTGCTGAAGCCCGCCGAGGGCGCGTCCAAGGTCACCGTGCCGGCCGGCGGCTCGATCGTGCTGGGCGGCAAGGGCAACCCCTCCGCCGTGATCGAGGGCGGCGAGGCCGTGCAGAAGGGCAACGCGCAGCCGCTCGTCTTCCAGCTGAGCAACGCGGGCGACGTGGAGATCGCGGCCTTCGTCGTCCCGGGCACCGGCATGTACGCGGGCTTCGGCCCGACCGAGGCCCCGGTCGCCGCCCCCGGCGCCGCGCCCTCGGGCAGCCCCTCCGGCGCCCCGGCGGGCAGCCCGTCCGGCTCCCCGGCCGCGAACCCCTCGGGCGCCGCCTCGGGCGCCCCGGCGGGCACGGCCTCGGGGTCCCCGTCGGGCTCCCCCTCGCACAGCGCCGGCCACTGAGCCCCGGCACCACGCGCGAAGGGCCCCGTCCGCCGGAGCGGACGGGGCCCTTTCGTGTGCCCGCCCCCGTGGGTCAGGGGTCAGGGCGGCGGCACGGCGGTTTACGGCTCGAACTTGTAGCCCAGGCCGCGGACCGTGACCAGGTAGCGCGGCGCGCCCGGGTCGGGCTCGATCTTGGCGCGCAGGCGCTTGACGTGGACGTCCAGGGTCTTGGTGTCGCCGACGTAGTCGGCGCCCCAGACCCGGTCGATCAGCTGCATGCGGGTCAGGACGCGGCCCGCGTTGCGCAGCAGCATCTCCAGCAGGTCGAACTCCTTCAGCGGGAGGTCCACCTTGGCTCCGGCGACGGTGACCACGTGGCGGTCGACGTCCATCCGTACGGGGCCGGCCTCCAGCGCGGCCGGGGTGACCTCCTCCGGCTCGCCGCGGCGGCGCAGGACCGCGCGGATGCGGGCGACCAGCTCCCGCGAGGAGAAGGGCTTGGTGACGTAGTCGTCGGCTCCTATCTCCAGCCCGACGACCTTGTCGATCTCGCTGTCCTTGGCCGTCACCATGATGACGGGCACGTTGGAGCGGCCGCGCAGCTGCCGGCAGACCTCCGTGCCGGGCAGCCCGGGGAGCATCAGGTCGAGGAGGACGAGGTCGGCGCCGTTGCGCTCGAACTCGTCGAGCCCGTCGGGCCCGGTCGCGGCGATGGCGACCTCGAAGCCCTCCTTGCGGAGCATGTAGGACAGGGCGTCGCTGAAGGATTCCTCATCCTCGACGACGAGCACTCGGGTCACGGAAGGACCTCCGGGGCAGGAATGGCTGGTTCTGTTCAGGCAGGGGTGGGGTGGCTCGGTGCGGGGGCGGGCTCCGCGGCCGGGCCGGTCGCGGGTGCGGGTGCCGGGGCGGCCGCTTCCGGCAGGCGCAGGGTGAACGTGGAGCCCTGACCCTCGGAGCTCCAGACGGACACCTCCCCGCCGTGCGAGGCCGCCACGTGCTTCACGATCGCAAGGCCGAGGCCGGTTCCTCCCGTGGCGCGGGAGCGGGCCGGGTCCACGCGGTAGAAGCGCTCGAAGATGCGCTCGCGGTCCTTTTCCGGGATGCCGATGCCCTGGTCGGTCACGGCGATCTCGATCAAGTCTCCCCCAGGTGCCGCGACCCTGCGTCCGGCTATGCCGACGCGGGTGCGGGCGGGGCTGTAGTTGACGGCGTTCTCGACCAGGTTCCCGAGGGCCGCCGCGAGCTGGCCGCGGTTGCCCCAGACACGCAGGTCGGCGGTACCGCCCGCGGCCATGGTGATCTGCTTGGAGGACGCCGTGTGGCGGCAGCGGTCGATGGCCTCGGCCACCAGCGTGTCCACCCGTACGGGCTCCGCGTCCTCCAGCGGGTCGTCGTTCTGCACCCGGGAGAGGTCGATGAGCTCCTGCACGAGGTTGATCAGGCGGGTGGCCTCGATCTGCATGCGGCCCGCGAAGCGGCTGACCGCCTCGGGGTCGTCCGAGGCGTCCATGACGGCCTCGGACAGCAGGGAGATGGCTCCGACCGGCGTCTTCAGCTCGTGCGACACGTTCGCGACGAAGTCGCGCCGTACGGCCTCGATGCGGCGGGCCTCGGTGAGGTCCTCGACCAGCAGCAGGACCAGCCGGGAGCCGAGCGGGGCGACGCGCGCGGAGACCGCGAGGGCCTCGCCGCGGCCGGTGCCGCGCCGGGGCAGGTCGAGCTCGACCTGGCGTATCTCCCCGTCGCGGCGGGTGTCACGGGCCATGTGGAGCATGGGCTCGACGGCCAGTTTGCCGCCGCGTACCAATCCGAGGGCGTACGCCGCCGAGCTGGCCTTGACCACCGCGTCGCCTTCGTCGAGGACGACGGCGGAGGAGCGGAGCACGGAGAGGACGGTGTCCACGCCGGGCGGGAGCACCGCGTTGATGTCGGGGCGCATGGAGCTCCGGGTGGGGCGGGCCTGGTCGCGCTCGCTCCAGCGGAACGCCAGCATCGCGATCACACCGGTGCAAAGACCGGCGATCGCTGCAGCTGCGGCGACCGCCGCGTTCACGTCCATGACTCAAGGTTAAGCAGGCCCGACGGCACTTCCACAGCCGTTCGGGTGGCACCTCGAACAGTCGTCGCCCAGAGTTCACCGTGGCGACGGGGTTGATTCACTTGTGATGCCGGAGTCGGACGCGTTTGCGCCGCACCGTGTCAACGTGGGGGCACGAGGCCGCCCCGGCCCGTCCCACACGGGCAGCAGAGGCAGTAGGCAAGAGAGGGACAAGCCATGCGTGACGCGTACCACGAGGAACTGGACTCGATCGGGGAAGGCCTGGTCGAGATGGCCCGGCTCGTCGGTTCCGCGATCGGGCGGGCCACGACGTCCATGCTCGACGCCGACCTGAAGCTCGCCGAGAGCGTCATCGCCGCCGACCAGAAGGTGGACGACCTCCAGCACGACCTGGAGGCCCGCGCCATCGCGCTGCTGGCCCGCCAGCAGCCGGTCGCCACCGACCTGCGCATCGTGGTGACCTCGCTGCGCATGTCGGCCGACCTGGAGCGCTCGGGCGACCTGGCCCAGCACGTGGCGAAGCTGGCGCGGCTGCGCTTCCCGGACACCGCCGTGCCGCGGGACCTGCACGCCACCATCCTGGAGATGGGGCAGCTGGCGCAGCGCCTGATGGCGAAGGCCGCCGAGGTCATCATCACGAAGGACGTCGACCTGGCCCTCCAGCTGGAGCAGGACGACGACGAGATGGACCAGCTGCACCGCACGCTCTTCCAGCACCTGATGGACGACCGCTGGAAGCACGGCATCGAGACCGCGGTGGACGTGACCCTGCTGGGCCGCTACTACGAGCGCTTCGCGGACCACGCGGTGTCGGTGGCCAAGCGCGTGGTCTACCTGGTGACGGGCGAGCACGCGGACGAGCTGCAGGCGCCCACGGTGGTCGACGGCGTCTGAGCCGTTCTGCTCCAGTGCGCCGTTGACGCGCCCGTACGGCTGGGCATGAATAAGGCGAAGGCAGTACGACGCCACGCACGCCGCCTGCGAGGAGGATGCATGCCCGATTCCCCCGTCCCCATCACCCCGGAGCACGAGCAGCAACAGCCGCGGCCCGAGCCGCTGCGGCTCCCGCTGCTCGCGGCCTGCGGCTGCGGCTCGGGCTGCGGCTGCGGCTGCCAGTCCGGCGCGCCCTGCCAGTGCGGCGGCTGACCCCGTCGAACCGGCTCGGCGGCCCGGCCGCCACGGCACCAGGAGCAAGGAGAGGCCCCCTGCCCGCGGACACCAGCGGACAGGGGGCCTTTCGCCGGGCGCGCCCCGCAGACGAATGCCCCTGACCTGCGGTCGAACGGTCAGCGGTTGTCACCCTTGGCCAGCCTCGGTCACCGTCCCACGGCCCACAGACGGCCCAGAGCAAGCGCCAACAGGCCAGATGCCCATCAAGACAAGTCGTCGGCGCCAAGGGTCATTTGCAGCGTGGATCTACCAATGGTGATGGCGACCACGTCCGAGCACAGAGAGTTGTCGTCATCGGCGGCCGGATCGCCCTCACATCCTTGATCGGCATAGGTCTTCTGCGCGTCCTGCATTTTGACGATTTGTGCTGTCGTTCGTGGGTACCGTCGGCCGGTGGCCGTGATCGCAGAATCGATCTTCCCCACCACGGCCATGATCTCCTTGATGGCCTGCGCACACACAGCAGTGGACGGCGCCATACAGTCGGCAACACCTGTGCTGGCCACAGCCTCCAACCTCGGCGCCCAGACTGGCGCCAACTGCGCCTTAGCGGCGGCGGATGACGCAGCACTCGCTGGTGCGGAGACTGTGGCTGTCGGTGCCGGCCGGGCCGTGTCACTGCTCCCGCAGCCTGCCAGGCCAACCACGGTCACTACCACGGCTACGACGACCACGTACGAGCGCATGTCTCCCCCAAGAGCAGCAAGGAGGAGAAGTATCCAAGAACGCTTTGGTGCCGCGCTGGCCAACGCCAAGATCTCTCCGACTCCGACCGACCGCTAGTCGCTGGACGCCGGTCGCAACCCACCCCCTTCCCAAACTCCCATCCCGTCTGCCGTCGGCCCACACGCATGTGGAGCGGACGCGGTGCCGGGCGTCCAGGTGGAGCGCCCAACTGGACGAACGACCTGGACGCCCGGTGCCGTGTCTGCTCGGCTTGTCCTGGGCCGATGGCAGATGGGATGGGAGTTCCCCCGCCTCAGCCATCCACGGCTGGCACCCGCCAGCGGCGCCCCCGCCATCCCGGAGTCGGAGCGCCCCCGCCGGAGGCATGCTTGTGCGTGATGAAAACGCCAGCCCGCAGGAACTGGGCTCGACTCATGCCCTTTGGCCTATCCCGTCTTGCAGGGGCGGGCGTCGGCGCAGCGGGGGCGGAGCGGGCCGAAGGCAGGAGCGTCGCCCCGAGCGGAGCCGGGAAGCCCGCCCTGCGGAGCGGAGCGCAGCCGGGTGCTTGACGCTGGGGAGAACATCAAGGCGCTCGCGGAGTACCTCGGTCATTCGGATCCCGGGCTGACGCTTCGCGTCTACGTCCACCTGATGCCCAGCAGCCGGGAACGGACCCGGGCAGCCATCGCGTCCGTCTACCGGCCCCGTAGCGCCTGACGGCCCAGGGACGGCCCCAACACCGCGAAGAGCCCCTCACTCGCTGAGAACCAGCAGGTGAGGGGCTCTTTCGTGCGTCAGGGTTACTTCTTGCCCTGGTTCTTGACGGCCTCGATGGCGGCGGCCGCGGCGGCCGGGTCGAGGTAGGTGCCGCCCGGCTTGAGGGGCTTGAACTCGGCGTCCAGCTCGTAGGCGAGCGGGATGCCGGTCGGGATGTTCAGGCCCGCGATGTCGGCGTCGGAGATGCCGTCCAGGTGCTTGACCAGCGCGCGCAGGGAGTTGCCGTGCGCGGCGACCAGGACCGTGCGGCCCGCGAGGAGGTCGGGGACGATGCCGTCGTACCAGTACGGGAGCATGCGGACGACGACGTCCTTCAGGCACTCCGTCTTCGGGCGCAGCTCCGGCGGGATCGTCGCGTAGCGCGGGTCCCCGGACTGGGAGAACTCCGTACCGTCCTCAAGGGCCGGCGGCGGGGTGTCGTACGAGCGGCGCCACAGCATGAACTGCTCCTCGCCGAACTCGGCGAGCGTCTGGGCCTTGTCCTTGCCCTGGAGCGCACCGTAGTGGCGCTCGTTCAGGCGCCAGGAGCGGTGGACCGGGATCCAGTGGCGGTCGGCGGCCTCCAGCGCGAGCTGGGCGGTGCGGATCGCGCGCTTCTGGAGGGACGTGTGGACCACGTCGGGGAGGAGGTCGGCGTCCTTCAGGAGTTCACCACCGCGGACCGCCTCCTTCTCGCCCTTCTCGTTGAGATTGACGTCCACCCAGCCGGTGAACAGGTTCTTCGCGTTCCACTCGCTCTCGCCGTGGCGGAGGAGGATCAGCTTGTACGGTGCGTCGGCCATGCGTACGAGCCTAATGGACGCGCGGGGGCGCCCGCGCGCGTGTCCACGGCCCGCCCACGAGCCGTGGATTGACGGTGCGCGTCAATCCGGTGGCCTTCGCCGACCCCCCACCCGTAGGGTGCGGTGAGCAGGAGAGACGCTTACATCATCGGGGGGAATCCATCATGTCGGTCGCCGGTCTCAGACGGGCGGCGCGCGAGAGCGTGGCCGGCCTCCCCCGCGAGTTCTGGTGGCTGTGGACCAGCACCCTGGTGAACCGGCTCGGGGCTTTCGTCGCCACGTTCATGACCTTGTACCTGACCGTGGACCGGGGCTATTCGGCCTCCTTCGCGGGACTCGTGGTCGCCCTGCACGGGCTCGGCGGGGTCGTCTCCTCGCTCGGCGCGGGCGTGATGACCGACCGCCTCGGCCGGCGCCCCACGATGCTGGCGGCCCAGGCCTCGACGGCGTTCTCGGTGGCGCTGCTCGGCTTCATGGAGCACCCGGCGGCGATCGCCGCGGTGGCGCTGCTGGTCGGCATGACCTCGAACGCCTCGCGCCCGGCGGTGCAGGCGATGATGGCGGACATCGTCCGTCCCGAGGACCGGGTACGGGCCTTCGCGCTGAACTACTGGGCGATCAACCTCGGCTTCGCCGTCTCGGCGACGGTGGCGGGCTTCGTCGCCGAGTACAGCTACCTGGCCGGCTTCCTCGGCGAGGCCGCGCTCACGCTGGTGTGCGCGGTGCTCGTGTACGTGAAGCTGCCGGAGTCGCGGCCGGAGCGGACCGCGGCGGAGCGGGCGGCCGCCGAGCCGGAGATCGGGCTCGGCACGGTGCTGCGGGACGGGCGCTTCATGGGTGTGGTCGGGCTGTCGTTCCTGATCTCGCTGATCTTCACGCAGGGGTCGTTCGGACTGCCGCTGGCCATGGGCACGGGCGGGTTCTCCACCGGGGACTACGGTCTGGTCATCGCCGTCAACGGGGTGCTGATCGTGCTGTTGCAGCTCCCGGTCACCCGCTTCATCGAGAAGGGCGACCCGCAGAAGCTGCTGGTGGTCTCGGCGCTGCTCGCCGGGTACGGGTTCGCGCTGACGGCCTTCGCCGGGTCGGTGTGGAGCCTGGGGCTGACGGTCCTGGTGTGGACGCTGGCCGAGATCGTCAACTCGCCGACCCAGATGGGCCTGGTGGCCCGGCTCTCCCCGCTGCACGGCCGCGGCCGCTACCAGGGCATGTACACGATGTCCTGGGCGGTGGCCTCGCTGGTGGCCCCGCTGATGGCCGGTTTCATGATCGACCGGTGGGGCGCGGGCTGGCTCTGGGCCGCCGTGGCCGTGCTGGGCACGGTGGCGGCCCTCGGGTACTGGCTGCTGATGCGCAGCCTCGCCGAGAGCGAGCCCGGCTCCGGGTCCGTGGTCACGGCGTCGGCCGCCCCGGCCCCGGTTGCCGCCGCCCCGGCCCCGGTTCCGGCCGCCGCCCCGGCCGTCGCCGAGGCGTAGGCGGCGGTTCCCCTCCCGTACGTACGGGAGGGGCCGCGCTCAGGACGACGGCTGCGTCAGGTGCTTGAAGGCGTCCAGGTTGCGCGTCGGCTCGCCGCGCGAGACCCGCCACTCGTACTCGCGCCGGATCGCGCTCGCGAAGCCCAGCTCCAGCAGGGTGTTGAACGCGCCGTCCGCCGCCTCCAGGACCGTGCCGAGCAGCCGGTCCAGGTCCTCGGGGGTGATGACCGACAGCGGGAGCCGGGCCGTCAGGTAGACGTCGCCGAGCGGGTCGACCGCGTAGGCCATCCCGTACAGCTTGAGATTGCGCTCCAGCAGCCAGCGGTGGACGCCCGCCGCGTTCTCGTCGGGGTGGCGGATCACGAAGGCGTTGACCGACAGGGAGTGCCGGCCGACCCGGAGCGAGCAGGTCGTGGACAGCTTGCGCGTGCCCGGGAGCTGGACGACGTAGGAGCCGGGCTCGGGGCTCTCCCAGCCCAGTCCGGCCTCGGTCAGCGTGCTCTCGATGATCGCGGCGGTGTCAGCCATGGTGGGAGCGTACGCGACGGCGGTGATCGTGCATGGCCGCGGTGTAGACGTCCGCCGTGCCGCTCGCCGCCGTGTCCCAGCCGAAGAACTGCGCGTGCCGCGCCGCCGCGGCGCCCATCCGGTCCGCGAGCCCGGGCTCGTCCACGAAGCGCCGCAGCTCGCGCGCGTAGTCCACCGGGTCGTGCCCGGCTACGAGGATCCCCGTCACCCCGTCGTTGACGGCGACGGGCAGCCCGCCGACCGCGGCGGCCAGTACGGGCGTGCCGGTGGCCTGGGCCTCGATCGCGACGAGTCCGAAGGACTCGCTGTACGAGGGCATGACCAGCACGGACGCCGCCCGGAACCAGTCGGCGAGCGCGTCCTGGCGGACCGGCGGGTGGAAGTGGACGATGTCGGCGATGCCGAGCTTCGCGGCGAGCTTCTGCAGCCCCTCCGGCTTGGCGAGCCCGCTGCCGCTGGGCCCGCCGACGACGGGGACGAACAGGCGCCGGCGCAGCGTCGGGTCGCGGTCGACGAGCTCGGCGACCGCGCGCAGCAGGATGTCGGGGGCCTTGAGCGGCTGGATCCGGCCCGCGAAGAGCGGGATGACGGCGTCCTGGGGCAGGCCGAGGCGGGCGCGGGCGGCGGCCCGGCCGTCGCCGGCGGTGAAGCGGTCGAGGTTCACGCCGGGGTGGACGACGGCCACCTTGCCGGGGTCGGCCTCGTAGTGGCGGACGAGCTCGTCGGCCTCTTCGGTGGTGTTCGCGATGAGCCGGTCGGCGGCGGCGACGATCTGGGTCTCGCCGATGACGCGGGCGGCGGGCTCGGGGGTGTCCCCCGCGGCGAGCGCGGCGTTCTTCACCTTGGCCATGGTGTGCATGGCGTGGACGAGGGGGACGCCCCAGCGTTCGGCGGCGAGCCAGCCCACGTGGCCGGAGAGCCAGTAGTGGGAGTGGACGAGGTCGTAGTAGCCGGGCCGGTGGCCGGCCCAGGCCTGCATGACGCCATGGGTGAAGGCGCACAGCTGGGCCGGGAGCTCCTCCTTGGCGAGGCCTTCGTACGGGCCCGCGTCCACGTGCCGCACGAGGACGCCGGGGGCCAGCTCGACCACGTGCGGCAGGCCGCCCTCGGTGGCGCGGGTGAAGATCTCGACCTCGATGTTGATCGCGGCGAGGCGCTTGGCCAGCTCGACGATGTACACGTTCATGCCGCCGGCGTCGCCGGTGCCGGGCTGGTGCAGCGGTGAGGTGTGCACGCTGAGCATGGCCACGCGGCGCGGCTTGCGGTGGTGGCCGACGGCCGGCAGGCGCAGCCGGGGCGGGTCGAGGCGGGTGCCGCGGGCTGCGGCGATGCGGCCGCCGAGGCGGGACACGTACTGGCTCAAGGGAGCAGTTCCTCTCGCTCGGACGACACTCGGACGGCGCACGGTGGAGCGGGTGGACCACCGTGCGGGGCGGGGACGGGACACGGACAGGGCATGCCGGAAGGAGCGCACGGGGCGCCCTTCAAGCAGTGCAACCCGGATGGCCTCGTCCCGCATTCCGGGGAAGCGTGCATTTTTCCCCGGCGTTCGGATCGGGGGCCTGCCCGGGGGACGGATTCCGTCAGGTGGGTGCGCTCCGCTTACCCTCGGCGCATGTCCTCCCGCTCCGCCGCCCCGCCCCCGCGCCGCCCCGTGGGCACGGTGACGCGCGGGACGACGAACCCGAACCGGCTGCGCCGCATGGACCGCTGGATCGCGGCCACGCACGGGCCGGTGCTGCGGCGCGCGCAGGCTCCGGTCGCGGTGGACCTCGGCTACGGGGCCGCGCCGTGGACGGCGGTGGAGCTGCTGGCCCGGCTGCGGGAGGCGGCGCCGCGGGTGCGCGTGGTCGGCATCGAGATCGAGCCGGCGCGGGTCGCGGGGGCGAAGCCGTACGAGCGGGAAGGGCTCAGCTTCCGGCACGGCGGGTTCGAGGTGCCGCTGGAGGGCGGGGTCCGCCCGGCGCTGATCCGCGCGGCGAACGTACTGCGCCAGTACGACGAGGAGCAGGTCGCGGCGGTGTGGGAGCGGCTGTGCGCCCGGCTGGCCCCGGACGGGCTGCTCGTCGAGGGCACCTGTGACGAGATCGGGCGGCGGCACGTGTGGGTGGCGCTCGGGCCCGAGGGGGCGCGCACGGTGACCTTCGCCACCCGCCTGGGCTCCCTGGAGCGCCCCTCGGACCTGGCGGAGCGGCTGCCGAAGGCGCTGATCCACCGCAATGTGCCGGGGGAACCGGTCCACGCGTTCCTGCGCGACTTCGACCGGGCGTGGGCGGCGGCGGCTCCGTACGCCTCGTACGGGGCGCGGCAGCGCTGGATCCGGACGGCGCGGGCGCTGGCCGCGGACTGGCCGCTGGCGGACGGGCCCGGGCGGTGGCGGCAGGGGGAACTGACGGTGCGCTGGGAGGCGTTGCGCCCGGCGGGGTGAATGTGGCGCGGCGGGGAACCGGTCGCCGGGGTGGCCCGTTGAGTCGTCGGGGACGGGTGTGGGGGACTGGGTGGGGTCCGATCCCGTCACCGGAGGCAAGATCGGGACGCCACTCGCGAGGGTGTTGGAATTCACCCACTCGTGGCACCATCCCGAAGGCAGCGCAAAGTTACTGACGAATAGTCAGATCTGACACCGGATCCGACTCGGGGCACCTTGGGGGGACCATGGGGACCGTGGAGCGAAGGCGGCGGCGGGGCGTGTCCGCTCTCACCCTGCTGTGTGCGACGGCGCTGCTGGCGGTGTCGGCCATGACGGGCTCGGCCCAGGCGGCCCCGACGCCCGAGCCCGGCGCCAAGTCCCTTGAGCAGGTGCGCCAGGAGATCGACGAGCTGTACCGCCAGGCGGGAACGGCGACGGACGCGTACAACCTCGCGGAGGGCGAGGCCAAGGCGCAGTCCGCCAAGATCGTCGAGATCGCGAAGCAGGTCGTGGCGGGCCAGGACCGGATCACGGGCCTGAAGAACCGCGCGGGGGCCGCCGCGCGCGCCCAGTACCGCTCGGGCGGGATGCCGGCCGGCGCGCGGCTGGCACTGAGCGGCACCCCCAGCCAGTTCCTCGACGGGGCGGACCGGATCCGCCAGGGCGAGAAGGCGACCACCGACCTGCTGTCCGAATTGAACCGCACGCAGAGCGACTTGCAGAAGTACGCGAAGGACGCGAGCGCGCAGTGGGAGAAGCTCGAAGCCAACCGGATCAAGCAGGAGAACTCGAAGAAGCAGATCGAGGAGAAGATCAAGTCGGCGGAGTCGCTGGAGAGCAAGCTGGAGGCCGAGGAGAAGGCCCGGCTGATCCAGCTGGAGCAGGAAGCCCAGTACAAGGCGCAGACCGCCTGGCTGTCGACGGGCGTGCTGAAGGAGATCAACAGCTCGGCGTCGGAGTCGGGGAAGAAGGCGGTCCAGTACGCCACGGCGCAGATGGGCAAGCCGTACGTGTGGGGCGCCGTGGGCCCGGACTCCTTCGACTGCTCCGGCCTCACCTCGCAGGCCTGGCGGGCGGCGGGCAAGGGCATCCCGCGCACGTCGCAGGAGCAGCTGCGGCTGCTGCCGAAGGTCGCGATCAAGGACATGCGGCCCGGTGACCTGATCATCTACTTCGACGACGCGAGCCACGTCGGGATGTACGTGGGCGACGGCGCGATGATCCACGCCCCCCGCCCGGGCCGCAACGTCACCCTGGCCGGCGCCGGCTCGATGCCGATCAGGGCAGTGGTCCGCCCCGACGCGTAACGGCGGCCTGCCGCGAGGGAACCCGGCAGGGCCCGGCGACGTCTCGGTGGGCGGGATGGCGATCGCCGTTTCCGTGACGTTTCTCATTCAGTGGGCACTCAGTGAGGCGGACTTTCCCCCGCGATAACGGCATATGACAGCGGCCCTGGCCCAGAGCGGCATTCCGCTCCACGGCCACCGCCCGCTAGGGTCTGCCGGACGCACCCTCGGGGGGAGGGAAGGAACCGGAGACGATGGCCGTACCCGTACCGCGGCAGAGGGACACCCCCGCCACGGAGAGCGCTCAGGCAACCCCGCCGGCACCCGCGCACGTACCCGCCGCGCACGCCACCGCACCCCAGGCGTCCCTGACCCTGCTGGTGATCGAGGACGACCCCGGGGGCGGACTCACCGTCCCCGAGATCCTCGACGCCGACCGGCACCGCATCCGGCTCCGCACCGCCCGCAACCTCACCGAGGCCGCGCGCCTGCTCACCCATGACGTGCACTGCATCCTGCTCGACCTCTCCCTGCCCGCCGCCGGATCCACCACGGCGGGCGGCACGCGCACCGCGGTCGTCGACCAGCTGGACACCCTGCGCGAGGTGCTCCGGATAGCGCCCCGCCACGCCGTCCTCGTCCTCACCGCCGAGGCCGACGCCGAGCGCGCCGCCGAGGCCGTACGGGTCGGGGCGCAGGACTTCCTCTTCCGCGACGAGCTCGACGGCCGGCTGCTGAGCCGGGCCATTCGCTACGCGGTGGAGAGAAAACGGGCGGACATCGCCCAGTACAAGCTCGCAGAATCGAAACTTCGGGCCCAGGAGAACGCCCGCCTGGAGCGGGGACTGCTCCCCAACCCCCTCCTCGAAGGCTCCGACCTCCGCTTCGCCGCCCGCTACCGCCCCGGCCGCAGCCGCGCCCTCCTCGGCGGGGACTTCTACGACACCGTCCGCACCCCCGACGGCACCGTCCACGCCATGATCGGCGACGTCTGCGGCCACGGCCCCGACGAGGCCGCCCTCGGCGTCGAGCTCCGCATCGCCTGGCGCGCGCTGACCCTGGCCGGGCTGTGCGGCGACGACCTGCTGTCGACCCTCCAGGAGGTCCTGGAGGTGGAGCGCCCCGGCGACGAGATCTTCGCGACCCTGTGCACCGTGGACATCTCCCCCGACGGCCGCCGCGCCGGCCTGTGCCTGGCCGGCCATCCGGCCCCGCTGATATCCCGGCCGGGCCGCCGCGCACAGCTCCTGCCGTACGAGAACAGCGGCCCGGCGCTCGGCCTGCTGCCCAAGGCCCGCTGGCCGCGCCGCCAGGTCGAGCTGGGCGGCACCTGGAGCCTGATGCTCTACACCGACGGGCTGATCGAGGGCCGCATCGGCGAGGGCAAGGAGCGGCTGGGGCAGGACGGCATGGTCGAGATGATCAACCGGCACCTCGACCGCGGTCTGACCGGCGAGGGCCTGCTGGAGGCCTCCGTCACCGAGGCCCGCCGCCTCAACGGCGGCGAGCTCACCGACGACGTGGCCGTGGTGCTGCTCTCCCGCAACGCGTCCTGACGGGGCCGAGCAGGGCAGGGCGGGGCCGAGCGGGGCCGGGCCCCGCGGTCAGCGCCCGCCGTTGTACGGGCCGTACGGACCGTCGCTGCTGCTCCCGCCACTGCGCCGGCCGCCCCGGCCGCCGCCCGAGACCTGCTTGAGGGCCGGGCGCACGTCGACGAAGAACACGATGGTGGCCACCAGCCCGGCGATCTCCAGGAACAGCATCCCCAGGAAGAAATCCACCAGCACGGTGACCCCGAGGATGACCAGCCAGAACGTCTTGCTCTGCTTGTCGGCGGCACGGTACGCGTCCTCGCGCGCCAGCAGCGCGAAGACGAAAGCCACGACGGCGAGTGCCAGCATGGCGAACCCGAGCAACGGAAGCACTCCGTTATCGAACCCGTTCATCAACATCGCCTGACCGCCTTCTCACGCTCGCACGCCCGATGCCGCCTGCCTCCACGCTACCGGCAGGGCGGCTCTCTCAAACAACAACGGGCCGGACACCCCACTGGTGCCCGGCCCGCCATCACCGCATTCGATTCCCGTTCGGGATTCAGCTCTCGTCGCCGGCGGCGACGGTGGCCTTCTTCACGTTGTTCTTGCGCGCCGTGACGCGCCGGGCGGCGGGCTTGTCCTCTGCCGGGGAACCGGCGGCCTCGGGCTCGTCCGCCGGCTGCTCGGGCGCCTGCTCCTGCTCCGACTTCGGCTCGACGGCGACCGCGATGTCGACGATCTCCTCGGAGACCTCGCCCCGCCAGGTCCGCACGGCCTGCTCGCCGTGCTCGGCGACCTTGTCGTACGTCTCCTTGGCGCGCACCGCGTACTCGGCGGCGACGCCGACCCCGCGCAGCGCCAGGTCCTGCGCGGTCTCCCCGAGCTTCTTCGGGTCGATCGCGGTCAGCACGTCGGCGAACTTGGCGGCGACCGCCTCCTGCGCCTCGCGCGCCTTCTCCTGGACGATCTTCGGGTCGGTGTTCTTCACGGCCTCGATGCGCGCGGGGGCCTCGGCGCGCAGCTGCTCGATGAGCCCCGGCACCTTCTTGGCCTGCTGCACCGCGAGGTCGGCGGTGCCGGCGGCGAAGTAGAGCGGCGTCGGGTCGGTGAGGGTCTTCTTCAGGTCATCGGCGATGGCCATGGTGGCTGGTCCTCCCGGATCACAGTTCAGTTCGTAGGGTGCATCGCGTCGTCCCCGCCGGACGGGGCGGACGGATCGGCCGGGTCGGCCTCGGCCGCGTTCTCTTTGCGGAACGAGTCGTAGATCTGGAGCAGCACCTGCTTCTGCCGCTCGTTGATGGACGGGTCGCCGAGTATGACGGCCCGCGTCTCGACCTCGTCGCGATCGCGCTCGTCGAGGATCCCGGCCTGCACGTACAGCGTCTCCGCGGAAATCCGCAGCGCCTTGGCCAGCTGCTGGAGGATGTCCGCGCTCGGCTTGCGCAGCCCGCGCTCGATCTGGCTCAGGTACGGATTCGACACCCCCGCCGCGTCGGCCAGCTGCCGCAGCGAGAGCTGGGCCTGCCGCCTCTGCTCGCGGAGGTATTCGCCGAGATTTCCGACGTTGAGCGATGCCATGGCCCCGATCCTGCCGCACCTTGCTAACTATTGCAAGCAGCTGCTTGCAAAATCACCCACGGGCGCGGGCCCGGGTTCCGGTCGCCAGGAGGGCACGGTGGCGAGGTGTTGGGGTGCGTGTTGCTCCCAGTCCGCGACGCGGAGCTGTTCGTGCAGGTGGCGTCTGCGGTGGCTGGTGTCGAGCAGTTTTCAGGTGGTCGATGCCGCTGCCGCCATCGATGGTGAGAGCGGGAGCGACGCCGCGGGCCAGGACACGGGCAAGCCATGCCGAGCGCGTCGAGGGCCTCGGCGCAGCGGAGATGACCGCAGGGATCCGATTCAGTCCGGCCAGGACAGGAGGGAATATTCCTCCGAGAGACGTTCCAACGGAATGAGATCGATGACCCCACACGCCGTAACGGCTTTCACGCAATGCCCAATTTGGCCATCGTAGAGCTTCTCCGATATGCGGACGCGCTCAGGTTCATCAACACCGGCCGATGCGCGCGATTCCCACATCTGCCCCACACCCGCGAGGACGTATATGCTGCCGAAGGCATAGGCAGTGCAGGCTACCGCGAGGGCCGCCTTATCGGAAAGACGGTCCTCTTCCCGGAGTTTTTTCCTGTACTCGTTCACCAGCTCAGCGGCACGGTACGGCCCGACGATCGAGTCAACGCTATCCATCGCAAACGCCTGCCAGCATCGCATTCCCTCTGCGCGGTTCACGGAAGCCACCATATCGCCATTCGAATTCCGGTAGCCCTCCTACCGTCCTTCGAGGCGGGGTCGCCCGGCAGAGGCAGAGAGGCAGACCCCCAGGTCTTCCGGGTTGCCTCATCCGCTGACCGAAGAGGCCTGCAATGATCGCCCCGTGGTGGTTTGATTGAGGAATCACGTTCCGGAGATAGCTGATTCAGCTCTCCGGTCAAATTAGTAGCAGCACGGAGAAGTATCATGGCAACTGGCACGGTCAAGTGGTTCAACAGCGAAAAGGGCTTCGGTTTCATCGCGCCCGATGAAAATACCCCCGACGTTTTCGTTCATTACAGCTGCATCGCCGGTCACGGCTACAAGAGCCTTGAAGAGAACGACCGTGTGAGCTACGACCCCGAGCAGGGCTCCAAGGGTCCCCAGGCCGCAAACGTGACTGTTCTGCGCTAGCGCTAGCGCTTGCACTGCCCGAAGGGGCGGCGCACAAACCACCCCCTTCGGTGAGGGGGGAAATATCTCACCTCGAGAAAATAGCCTATTCAGGCAGCATGATCTCGGAGCGGTTCATTCTCGATGAGTTTCTGGCATCACGCCCGCAACTGCAACGACATCGCGAGTGAACCGCTCCGCTTCTGCGCGCAAAGAGAAGTCAGCGTGGACAAGCGACTCCGTACGGCTGGTCGGCCGGCTCCTGGAGGACGTCTCCCCCGCGGCGCGGATGCGCTCGCATCCCCTCGCACGCCACGCCGTTGCGGAGCTCACGGCCGAGGGCGTCGCGGTGGAAGGCGAGCGCCTTGTCGTGGTCGTCGACCGCGACGAAGCACTGGGACAGCCCGATCGCCATGCGGCCGACGCTAGGCGCGGGCGCCGGATCCCGCTTCCGGACGGCTCTCGGCGGTGGCGCTCCCGGCCGCGTCGGTCTCGACGGGCCCGCTCGTCGCCGGGCCGTTCCTGACCGGCCGCGTGAGGATCTTGGCGACGCACGCCGGGATGGCCGCGCCCGGTTCGTGGCTGCGGGCCCGGTACGCGCTCGGACTCTCGCCGACCAGCTCGGTGAAACGGGAGCTGAAGGAGCCGAGCGAGGTGCAGCCGACCTCGAAGCAGACCTCCGTGACGCTCAGGTCCCCCCGCCGCAGCAGCGCCTTCGCCCGCTCCACGCGCCGGGTCATGAGGTAGCTGTACGGGGTCTCGCCGAAGGCGGCCCGGAAGCTGCGGGAGAAGTGCCCCGCCGACATCAGGGCGACGCCCGCCAGCTCGGCCACATCGAGGGGCCGCGCGTACTCGCGGTCCATCATGTCCCGGGCCCGCCGCAGCCGTCTGAGGTCATCGAGCGTCACCCCGCCAGCGTACGCGCCCCCGCCGGGCCCCGGACAACTCATTGGCCCGGCAGCCGCGTTGTCCGTACCCTCGCGGGACAGCCCGCGGCCGTGCGGCTCTACGAGGAGGAACTCGCCGTGCCCCACCGTTTCGCCCACGTCTGTCTGACGTGCCGGATCTCCCTCAAGCTCGCGCGCTACGACGAGCACGGCGCAGAGCGGGACCACCTGTGCCCGAGGTGCCGCGGGGCGCTGGTGTGCGCCGGGGACGCCTTCGCGGCGCCGCCGCGCCGGGACGTCGACGGCTGGCGCGTGGTCGGCGCGCTGCTGGCCGCCGGGGTCGACTTCCGGCAGGCCTGCTGCGGCTGCGGACCCGGCTACCGCCCGCGCACCCTGCGCGAGGTGCGGGAAGGTACGGAGCGGGCCCGCAGGACCGGCCGGCCCCTCGCCCGGGCCCTCACCACCCCCTAGCGGGCCGCCCCGGCCCCTCAGGCCGCGCGGGTGCCGATCGCCAGGGTGGCGTGCAGCTCCTCCGAGGTGGTGGCGCGGACCGCCAGGCCCCCCGCCGACAGCGCCGAGGCCGTACGCGGGGACTGGCGGGCGCTCGTCTCGATCAGCAGGCGGCCGCCCGGGGCCAGCCACGGCAGGGCCCCCGACGCCACCCGGCGGTGGATGTCCAGGCCGTCCGGGCCGCCGTCCAGCGAGGTCAGCGGCTCGTGCTCGCGGGCCTCCGCCGGGAGCAGCCCGATCTCCTCCGTCGGCACGTACGGGGCGTTGACCAGCAGCAGGTCCACCCGCCCGCGCAGCGAGTCGGGCAGCGCCGCGTACAGATCGCCCTCGTGGACCCGCCCTCCGTACGGGGCCACGTTCAGCCGCGCGTACTCCAGCGCCGCCGGATCGATGTCCGCCGCGTGCAGCTCCACCCCGGCGCCCAGCTGCGCCGCCACCGCCGCGCCCAGGGCGCCGACCCCGCAGCACAGGTCCAGTACGACGGCGTCCGGACGGCCCAGCGTCACCGCCTCCCGCACCAGGAACTCGGTGCGCCGCCGCGGTACGAACGCCCCCGCGCCCACACGCATGCGCAGCCCGCAGAACTCCGCCCACCCGACGACGTGTTCCAGCGGTTCACCGCCCGCCCGGCGGGCCACCAGGTCCGCCAGGTGCCCGTCGTCCTCGGCGGCGGCCGTCAGCAGCTGCGCCTCCTCCTCCGCGAAGACGCAGCCCGCCGCGCGCAGGGTCTCGACAATCGAAGTCACTGGATCCAATCCCTCTCAGAAGACGTCCGGGCACCACGGGCGGCGCGCCGTGCGGAAGACCGCGTCCGCGAGCGCCAGCGCCCCCGGCCGCTCCTGCACGATCCGCCCGAGCGCGCCGAGCCGTACCGCCGACTCGTCGCCGAGGTACAGCGCGCCCAGCGCCGACGCGTCCAGCCGCAGGTCGGCCGGCTCCTGCGTGACCGTGCACTTCCCCGTGCCCGCGTCCAGACGGTAGCGCCCGGCGGCCGGACCCGCCGGGTCCGCCACCTCCAGTACGAGCACCCCGGGCACGGCGTACGTCCGCGCGCCCAGCGCCCGTACGACGTCCAGCACCCGCACCCACAGGAAGTCCGAGGCCGTCACGATCCCGGCCGCGCGCGGGTCGGGCAGGAGCTGCGCCACGAGGTCGTCGGGGGCCCGGTAACCGGTGCGCACGCGCCGTACCCAGTCGATCGAGCACAGGAAGTGCCACAGCGCGCGCTGGGCCTCGGGGGTGACCGCGATCAGGTCATCGACCTGCAGGGTGTTGAGCGGGACCTTCGCGTCCGTCCAGTGCGCGTCGGACGCGTACGCGGCGAGGCCGGCCGCTTCGCCCTCCGCCGTCCGGTACACGGCGTAGAACCTCGCCTTGTACGGGCGGGAAGGGATCTCCTCCAGCCCGGTGGCCACGTTCCACCAGCGCGGGGTGCGGCTGACCGTTCCGGGCGAGACCGCCCGCAGCCGCTCGTGCAGACCCGGGCCTATCGCGCGCGCCCCGGCCGCGTCCACCAGCTCGATCCGGCCGCCGTCCGCGGGCCCCGACCAGCGGGGGTCGAGCCCGGTGCGGCTCACGTCTATCTCCCACTCGGCGATCGAGGCGGCGGGCCCGTACCCGTACCGCCCGTAGATCGGGTACTCGGCGGCGATCAGCGTGGACACGACGTCACCGCGCTCCCGTGCGGCCGCCAGCTCGGTGGCCATCATCCGGGTCAGCAGACCGCGGCGGCGGTGCGTGGGCAGGACGGCGACGTTGGTGACGGCGCTCGCGGGCACGCTCGACCCGCCCGGGACGGTCAGCTCCTGGGCGAAGGAGCGGAAGGTGGCCACGATGCGGCCGCCGGACTCGTCGAAGGCGCCGAGCGTACGGGCGAAGTCGGTGTGCTCGGCCCGCTGGGCGATTTCGGATTCGGTGACGGGTACTGGGCGCAGGAAGCCGCTGTTCACGGCTCGCAGCCACTCGGGGAATTCGGATTCGGCGATCGGCCGGACGGCAGCACTCATGACCGGCCACGCTAACCGCCGCCCCCGGCCGCAGTCGCGCGAATTACCCGCGCCGGACCACGCCGGACGGGCAACCCACGGCTACGCCAGCAGGTCGTCCACCTGTGCCTCGCCCTCCCGGTAGCGCCGGGTGATCTCCGCGCTGCAGTCGTCCGCCGTCCGCTGCAACTGCTGTCTGCGCCGCGAGACCTGCTGTTCGTACCGCACCAACCGGGCCATCGCGTCGTGCAGTTCGCCGTCGGTGCGGGCCGCCAGGTCCGACAGCTCCACGTCGGAGAGCATCTCCGCCGCCAGCAGCCGGAACTCCTCGCTGTGCGGGGTGCACAGCGTGACGTGCCGGGCGGAGGCGCTGCGGCTGGAGGGCGCGTCGGCGAGGATCTCCGAGAGCCGGTCCACCACCGGCGGATCCGGGGTCACCGGCGCCTCCGGGTCGCTGCGCCGGGCCAGTTCGGCACGCAGGATGTCGATCCGGCCCTGGAGGAGCCTGCGCACGTAGCTCAGGTCGGCCTCGTCGCGCTGCGCGTCGCGGCGCAGCGTACGGAGCTCCGGCAGCCCGAGCGCGGTGGCGGGGCCGGCGGCGGGCGCGGCGGCGGGCGTGGTCGGCGCCTGCTCCCCGCCCGTGCGCTGCGCGGGCGGTCGGACCGCGCTGCCCGTCGGAGTGGCCGCGGGTGATGCCGGTGCGGGTGAAGCAGGTACGGAGGTACCAGAAGTATTCATGTGAACGTGTCCGTCCCCTCGACCGGTGCATGGGGTCTCTCCCGGCCCATGGGACCGGAGGGAAGCACCGCCTGCGTGCATCGTGCCACTCTCCGTGGTGCGGGTGCAGTCCCACTCCACCCGATCGGCCCCTGATGGGTGCACGCCTGATACACAGGTGGTATGCGAGCAGTGGTGCAGAGGGTGGACGGCGCGAGCGTCGTCGTGGCCGGCGAGACCGTGGGCGAGATCGTCGGCGAGGGGCTGTGCGTGCTGGTGGGGGTGACCCACGACGACACCCCGGAGAAGGCGGCGCAGCTGGCGCGCAAGCTGTGGTCCGTACGGATCCTGGAGGCGGAGAAGTCCTGCAGCGACGTGAACGCCCCGCTGCTGGTGATCTCCCAGTTCACGCTCTACGGGGACGCCCGCAAGGGCCGGCGCCCCACCTGGAACGCGGCGGCGCCCGGCGAGGTCGCCGAGCCGCTGGTCGACGAGGTCGTCCGGCAGCTGCGGGCGCTGGGGGCGACGGTGGAGACGGGCCGGTTCGGCGCGGACATGCGTGTCTCGCTGACCAACCACGGCCCGTTCACCATCGTCATCGACATCTAGGGGCGCCCGGGCGCCGCCGTCACGGCGCGACGACGACCTCCTGCGCGGCGGCCGTGTTGCCGGCCAGCAGCGGGGCGTCGACCGGCACGTTCCGCTTGACCAGCGCGAGCGCGATCGGGCCGAGCTCGTGGTGGCGGACCGCGGTGGTCACGAAGCCCAGCTGGCGGCCCTCCTCCCCGTCGGCGGCGAGCCGGATCGGCGTGCCGTGCGCCGGGAGCAGCACCTCGGAGCCGTCCAGGTGCAGGAAGACCAGGCGGCGCGGGGGCTTCCCCAGGTTGTGGACGCGGGCCACCGTCTCCTGGCCGCGGTAGCAGCCCTTCTGGAGGTGCACGGCGGTGCCGATCCAGCCCAGCTCGTGCGGGATGGTGCGGTGGTCGGTCTCCAGTCCGAGCCGCGGCCGGTGCGCCTCGACGCGCAGCGCCTCGTAGGCGAGGAGGCCCGCGGCGGGGCCGTGGGAGGCGGCGAAGGCCTCCAGCCCGTCGCGGGGCAGGAAGACGTCGCGGCCGTACGGGGTCTCCCGTACGGGGTGCTCCTTGGCGACCTCGGCGATGGAGCCGGCCGGCAGGTGGACGACGGCGAAGTCGGCGGTGCGGTCGGCGACTTCGACGCGGTAGAAGAACTTCATCGACTCCAGGTAGGCGATCAGCGCCTCCTGGGTGCCGGGCTCCACGTGCGCCCACACGGTCTCGCCGTCGTCGACGAGGTAGAGCGCGTGCTCGATGTGGCCGTTGGCGGAGAGGATCAGCGCCTCGGTGGCCTGCCCGGGCGGGAGTTCCGTCAGGTGCTGGGTGAGCAGCAGGTGCAGCCAGCTCAGCCGCTCCGGTCCGGTGACGGTGACGACTCCGCGGTGCGAGAGGTCGACGAAACCGCGGCCGTCGGCGAGCGCGCGCTGTTCGCCGTACAGCTCTCCGTAGTGGGCGGCGACGCCCTCGTCGCGGCCTTCGGCCGGTACGGCGCCGGGGAGATGGAGCAAGGGGCTGCTGGTCATGCCACCAAGCCTACGACGGGGCGTCCTGCTCCTTGGCGGCGCACTTCTTGCAGAGTCCGAAGATCGCGAAGTGCTTCATGTCGGTCTCGAAACCGAAGGTGGCGCGCAGCTTCGCGGTGAACTCGGCGGCGATGTCCACATCCGCCTCGATCACGTCGGTGCACTCGCGGCAGACCAGGTGGATGTGGTGGTGCCGGTCGGCGAGGTGGTACGTGGGGGCCCCGTGCCCGAGGTGGGCGTGCGAGACCAGCTTGAGCTCCTCCAGGAGTTCAAGCGTGCGGTAGACGGTGGAGATGTTGACCCCGGAGGCGGTCTTGCGCACCTGGGCGAGGATCTCGTCCGGTGTCGCGTGCTCCAGGCTGTCGACCGCTTCCAGCACGAGCTGGCGCTGCGGGGTCAGCCGGTATCCGCGCTGCCGCAGGTCGCTCTTCCAGTCGGCACTCTCGGTGTCTCCGATGCTCCCCACCCGGCCAGTGTAAGCGCGCGAAGGGGACCGCGGGCCGAGCCCGCGGTCCCCGATCGTGGAGGGATCCGCCTGCCGGATCCGCTGACGGATCCGTCAGCGGAAGAAGGCGATGCCGTCGTCCGGCATGTCCGGGAGGTTGCGCGCCATCTCGGCGACCTCTTCCGGGGTGACGACCTTCTTGAGCTGGGCCGACATGTACGGGCGCAGCTCGACGTCCGGGGTGGCCTTCTCGCCGACCCACATGAGGTCGCTCTTCACGTAGCCGTAGAGCCGCTTGCCGCCGCTGTACGGGCCCGAGGCCGCGGTCCGCGCCACGGCGTCCGTGGCCAGGTCGATCTGCGGCTTCTGGTCGGCGAGCTCGCCGTACCAGACCTCGACGACGCCCTGGTCGCGGACCATGACGATCTCGACCTTGCGGTCCTTGTCGATGCGCCAGTAGCCGGACTCCGACTCCAGCGGCCGCACCTTGTTGCCCTCGGCGTCGAGGACCCAGCTGTGGGAGGTGTACTCCAGGAAGTCCCGGCCGTCGTGGCTGAAGACGACTTCCTGGCCGAAGTTGCACTTCTCTTCGCCGGGGAAGTCGAAGACGCCCGCGCCTTCCCAGGTACCGAGGAGGAAGGCGAGGGGGACGAGGCCCGGGTTCAGGTCGGACGGGATCTGGATCATGTGTGGCTGCTCAGGCGATCTGTGGGGAGGGGTTCCGGGTCCGGGAGGGCGGCCGATCGGACGATCAGCGCTGGCCCTGGTACAGCTTCTTCACTGCGAGGCCGGTGAAGGCGAGCACGCCGACGCAGACCAGGACCAGCAGGGAGGTGAAGATTGCCTCAAGCACGGGGTGCTCCTCGGAGTGATGTGGGCGTGTACGGGGCCGGTCCCCAAGCCTACTGGCCCGGGGACCGGTGCACTCCGCGAGGTGGGCCGCACGGCCGTTTCCGCCCGTGATCGGTCAGCTCAGCAGCTGGCTCTGCAGGATCACCGTCTGGTGGAAGGGGACGGTGGCCACCTCGCCCTTGCGGGTCTGGACGATCACCGCCTGGATGTCACCCGCCTGGAGGCACCCGAGCTTGGTCTGTTCGTCGCCGTTCGCCGGCTTGGGCTCCTGGTACAGGCTGATGTCGGTGCTGGTGAGGCCGACGGGGTACCCGGCGACGTGCTGGTCCGTGACGACGGGCTGCTTGCTCCTGACGTCGCTCCAGGCCGGGTCCAGCTCCAGGACGGGGGCGCCGGCCGGCCGCGTGTCGTAGGTGCAGCCGTGGAAGCCGTCCACGAAGCCCGCGGCGTGGAAGCGCAGCAGGTAGACCCGCGTGCGCGTCCCGTCGGGGGTGGTCCAGCCGCGGGCGGCGATCTGGCGCAGCCCTTCGTACTCCAGTTCCGTCTTCAGCTTCGCCCGGCTGTCGGGGGCGTACTCCTCCAGGAAGGCGTCGGCGGAGACCAGCTGGTCCTTGTCGGCTTTGAGCCCGGCGTCCGGCGTACTGCCCTGGGGGGCCGGCAGCAGCAGGCTCGTGAGCGGCGCGTAATGCGTCTCGGCTCCTCTGCTGCCGTCGGGCCTGGCCGGCGCGGCGCCGGCGGGCAGGGCGGGCTTGGACAGGGTCGGGTAGGTCCAGCGGCCGTCGTCCCGGGTGGACAGGCCGGGGACGTCGGTGCGCTCGGCCCCGGCGATCCCGTACGCGACCCCCGCGCCGACCGCGGCGAAGACGGCCGCGGCGGCCGTCCAGCGCAGGGCGGCGAACAGCTTGCGGCGGTCCTTGGGCACGACGGGTGCCGCGGCGGGCGCCGGGAGCTGCGGCTGGCCGGCCGGTGCGGCGGCCTCGGGAGCCGGTACGGCGGCCTCAGGAGCCGGTACGGCGGCCTCGGGAGCCGGTACGGCCGCGTCGGCGGTGTTCTGCTCGGTCACACGGACTCCCCGGGGGACTTCAGGTGGCTCAGCTGCTGCTTGAACAGGACGGCTGCCTCGTTCGCGGCGAAGGGCCTCGACCTGTACATCCGGAAGGCCACCAGCACATCGCCCTGGAGGGCCACGCAGTCGATGGTGTCGATCTTGTGCTGCTCTTCCAGCTTCGCCTTGCCGAGGGCCTGCAGTGCGCACTTGGCATCGGGGAAGCCCTCGATCTTCGGTGCGTCGCGATCGTCCCCGATGAGCTCCAGCAGCTTCTTGCTGAACTCGGAGAACTTCGCGAGGGCCTGGGGGTCGGCCTGGGTGAGGCGGATCTCCATCACCCGGTTGGTGCTGCGATCGAAGTAGCTGCGTCCGGCCATGCCCTTGAGCTTCAGTTCGGCCAGCCCCTTGTCCCGTTCAGCCCGCTGGTCCCCGGAGAGCCCCGAGTGCCCGTCCTTGAGCGCAAGGAGCGCCCGCTCGCCCGACACGTAGAAGTCGTTGCCGTCGACGTCGATGTCGGGGCCGAGTTCGAAACCGGACGGCATCGGCAGCAGCTTGCCCGTCAGCTCGTTCGGCGGCACCGTCGGGTCCGGTTCCGGGGCACCGGTGGGCAGGGGATCGACGCCCGCCTCGATCCAGTAGCGGGTCGGCGCGGTGCGGTCGGCACCGGCGATCCGGTCGGCCCCCCAGAGCGCCCCGCCGGCGAGGAGGACGACGGCGAGCCCGCCCGCGATCAGGGTCACGGTGCGGCGCCGCCGCGCCCGCGGCCCGGCGGCGGGCATCGTGTCGGGGCCGGCCGCGGCGGCCGCTGCGGCGCTGCTGTCCTGCGGGTCGCTCACAGCCGCTCCCACTGTCGCTTGGCGATCTCGACGATGTCCTTCTCGTCGATGACGCCGCGGTTGTTCATGTACTTGATATCCATGACGATGTCCCCGCGCCGGGCGACCACCCGCGCCGACTTCGTCGGGAGGTAACCCTCCGTCTCGCGCTGCGCGGAATCCACCCACAGATGGCCGTACTCGGCGGGCACGCCGGGCAGGTCCTTGCCCGCGTTGCCCGCGTGGTCCTTCTCCGACATGTACCTGTGGGCGTGCTGGTACGAGTCGGCTCCGGAGCGGTCCTTGTACTGGAAGAGACGGACCTCGACGAAGTTCCGGTCGTCCTGGGCCCACTCCAGCCGGGCGATCCGCCGTATGTCGTTCCTGAGCTGGCTGTCGAGGCCGCTGCCCGGCTCTTTGTAGAAGTCCGCCGAGAACTCGTCCGGGGACTCGGTCCCGCGGTTGCGGACCTCCACCCCGGACGGAGCCTCGATCAGCGTCTTGACCAGGTCGTCGTCCGTCTTGTACCAGCGGTTGGCATTGATGGAGCGCGAGCTCGTCGACTCGTTCGGAGCCTGCGGCTTCGGCTGGTCGATCTTCTGCTGCGCCAGCGGCGGCAGCGGCGTGGGCTCGCGGTGGTACTGGATCGCGTAGCCGGTGACCGTGCCCGCGAGCACGCCGAGCACGGCGGCCCCGGCGATCAGCAGGACCGTGCGGCGCCCGGCGCGCGGACGGACGGCGGTCTCGGCCGCGGTCCCGGTCCCGGTCTCGGCCGCGGTCCCGGTCTCCTCCCCCGCCGGCCGTTCGGAGCTGGTTTGTGCGTGTTCCAAGGAAGTCCCCCCCACAGGACACGGGGCATCGGGTGATCACCCGTGCACACGCATGACGTGTACGCGAGGGGGGTGGTTGTACGCACGCTTATTACGTTCGTATCTCGCGGCGTTTCAGTCCTCGTGGCGCCGCTTTCCGTCCAGTTCGTCCCACCACTCGTCGGACTTCGGGTCCCCCGAGGGGTCGTCCCACCAGCGGTCGTCCGGACCGCGGCGGTTCGCGATCATCGCGGCGACCGGCGGGATGACCATGGCGACCACGCACAGGGCCACGGCCGCCTCGACCGAGAACAGCCGCACGAAGGCCCAGGCGGATACGAAGAGGAAGACGCATCCGCCCATGAGGACGAAGTAGACGCGGCGCCGCCGGGCGTACATGACTCCAGGGTAGGACCGGAGGGGGCCGGTGCGCAGGGCCGGGACGGCACGAAGGGCCGCACCCCGTTCCAGTGGCGTCCAACCCCCGGGGGTGCGGCCCTTCGGCCGGTCATGTCAGGCGTGCGGTGCTCAGACCGCGATCGCCACGTCCGTCACGCCGCCGGCCTCGGCCACGACCACGGCGCGGTCCGCCTGGGCGCCGGGCACCAGCGCGCGCAGGGTCCACGAGCCGGTCGCCGCGTAGAAGCGGAACTGGCCGGTCGCCGAGGTCGGGACCTCGGCCGTGAACTCGCCGGTCGAGTCGAGCAGGCGCACGTACCCGCTGACGGGCTCGCCGTCCTTGGTCACCTGACCCTGGATGGCGGTCTCACCGGGCTTGAGCGTGGCGAGGTCGGGCCCGCCGATCTGAGCTCCACACATGTTCTCTGTCCTGTCCTAGAGGTCTTCGTACTGCCTGCGGGCGTCGCGTACCCGGCGGGACTACTTGTTGGCGCCGAGCTCGATCGGCACGCCGACCAGGGAGCCGTACTCGGTCCAGGAGCCGTCGTAGTTCTTGACGTTCTCCTGGCCCAGGAGCTCGTGCAGCACGAACCACGTGAGCGCGGAGCGCTCGCCGATGCGGCAGTACGCGATGGTGTCCTTCGCCAGGTCGACCTGCTCGGCCTGGTAGAGGGCGGTCAGTTCCTCGTCGGACTTGAAGGTGCCGTCGTCGTTGGCGTTCTTCGACCACGGGATGTTGCGGGCGCTCGGCACGTGGCCGGGGCGCTGCGACTGCTCCTGCGGAAGGTGCGCCGGGGCGAGCAGCTTGCCGGAGAACTCGTCGGGCGAGCGGACGTCGACCAGGTTCAGGGAGCCGATCGCGGCCACGACGTCGTCGCGGAAGGCGCGGATGGAGGCGTCCTGCGGCTGGGCCTCGTACTGGGTGGCCGGGCGGTTCGGGACCTCGGTGCCGTCGACCAGGTCGCGGGAGTCGAGCTCCCACTTCTTGCGGCCGCCGTCGAGGAGGCGGACGTCCTGGTGGCCGTACAGCTTGAAGTACCAGTAGGCGTAGGAGGCGAACCAGTTGTTGTTGCCGCCGTAGAGGACCACCGTGTCCTCGTTGGAGATGCCCTTGGCGGAGAGGAGCTTCTCGAAGCCCTCCTGGTCCACGAAGTCGCGGCGGACCGGGTCCTGGAGGTCCTGCTTCCAGTCGATCCGGACGGCGTTGGTGATGTGGTTCTTGTCGTACGCGGACGTGTCCTCGTCCACCTCGACGATGACGACGTTCGCGTCGTTCAGGTGGGCCTCGACCCAGTCGGCGTCTACGAGGACGTCGCTGCGGCTCATGGTGGTCTCCTCCGGGGCAGTGTGCGGCGGGGCGTGCTGTGCAGGTGCAGGTTCTGCAGGTGGTGCTTTTTCTGCGGGTTCTGCGGGTTCTGCGGGTTTTCCTGGTGCGTACCGGCCGCGGTCGGCTCCCCCGGCACTGCGCGGGGAGGCGTCAGTGGGCAGGAGGGGGCGGCTGCGGTGCGGTCACGCGGGCAGGACGGTCGTCCGGCTGATGGAGCGGAAGCGCTCACAGGTCACATGGATCGACAGAGCATGGCGGCGACGCGACACAGGTCTACTGCCCGTCGCTTCGTGAGGTCCGCCTGCTGATGCTTCATAGCCATGGATCGTAGGGACGAATCGGCCGCCCTGTCACCGGCGTGTCATATTTCGAGACGGGATCGTCCGGATACTGGGACGCACACGCCCCCGTCGGCCGCCGCACCGCCTCCGGAGGCCCTCGCGCGGCCCGTCCTTCTGCGGATCGGACCGCGCCGTCTCACGATCCGGCCAGCACCACGTCCGTACCGCTCAGCGTGAGGTGTACGCCGGACTCGTCCGAGGTCAGCGCGGTCAGCTTGAGCCCGGACGGCAGGCCGCTGTCGAGCCGGCGGTCGAAGTCGGTCTTCTTGCGGACGGCGCTCTCGATCCCGGGCAGCCCCTCGCCCGGCACGTCGTCGGCGCGGACGCGGACCATCTTGCCGCCGCCGGGGGCGTCCACGAGCGCGACGGTCGACACGACGCTGGGCGCCAGCTTGCGGCCGAGGACCTCCACGGCCGCCGTGACCTTCACCTTGCCGGGCGCGCCGCCGTACGTGACGGTCACACCGGTCTGCGAGGCCTCGGTCAGGTCCTTGTACGTGACGAGCGCCGTGCCCTCGGCCCGCTTCGCGGTGCCCCCGCTGTAGTCCCCGTTCAGCGTCACGCCGTGGAAGCCGGCGTCGAGCTGCGAGAGCCGCGTCTTGCGCCCGTCCGAGACGGCCTCCACGCCCGTGAGCTTCACGTCGACGCGGTCGAGGTCGTGGCTCAGCGCCTGGGTCAGGAACGGGAACCCGTGTATGTCCACCGCCGTGGACCCCGCGAGCCCCTGGCGCGCCTGGATGCGCTCGGCCAGGCGGTTCTCGGCGTAGTTCACCGCCCATCGGTCGGCGCCGGCGAACAGCGCCCCCAGCACCACTGCGATGATCACGACGACGCGCAGGAACCGCACGTGCCCCTCCCCCTGTTGACCGACCGATACGTACGTACGTTCCAGTGGACCACGACCGGGCGTACGGAAGCCGTCAGGCCCGGATCCCGGGCATGGCGCCCGGGCCGGGCCTGACGGCTGTCGCCTGTCGCCTGTCGTCTGTCGTCTGTCGGCCGGCGGAGGCCGGCGTCAGCCGACCACCCGGCCGATCAGGTAGACGGCGGGAGCGGCGGCCGCCAGCGGCAGCGCGACGCCGGCCGTCATGTGCACGAACTTGGACGGGTAGTCGTACGCGGCCACCCGCAGCCCGATCAGCGCGCACACCCCGGCGGCCAGGCCCAGCAGCGCCCCGCCGACCCCGACGGAAGTCAGCCCGCCGACGGCGATGCCGGCTCCGGTCGCGGCCGCCAGCGAGACGCCGACGGAGGCCGGGGTCGGCAACGGCAGCGCGCGGGCGAAGACGGCCACGGCGACGGCCGCGGCGCCGACGCTGACGGCCGCGGAGCCGGCGGCCAGGTAGCCGGCGCAGACGATGGCGAGCGCGGCGGAGGCCACGGAGGCCATCAGCCCGTACATCCGCTCGTCGGGGTCCGCGTGGCTGCGCAGCTGGAGGACGAGGGTGAGCAGGACCCAGGCGCCGAGGGTGCCGATGATCGCGCCGGGGCCGTACGCGTCGTCCACGGCGAGCACGGCCGCGTCGGCGACGAGGGCTCCGAGGAAGGCGAGGGCGATGCCCTGGCGGGCGGGCCACATGCCGTTGAGCCGGAACCAGCCGGCGGCGGTGAGTGCCTGGAGGACGATCAGCGGCCCGAGGAGCGCGAGCTCCCCGACGGCGGCGGCACCGGCGAGCAGCAGCCCGAGCGCGGCGGTCAGTATGGCCGGCTGCGGCCCGGGGTCGATGATCGGCGACCGGCCCTCGGCACGCGCCTGGGCCGGATCGACGGCGCGCACGGTGTTGCCTCCGAGCGTGGGCGGGGAGTACGCGGGCTCCTCGCCGTCGGCGCCGGGGGCGGGCTCCTCGGCGCCGGCGCCGGTGCCGGTGCCGGGGTACGGGGTGTCCGCCGCGGCGGTGCCGGCGTACGGCGGCAGGAAGGCCGTCTGCTCGGCGGCGGCCTGCGGCGGGAGGTAGGCGGTCTGCTCGGCTGCGGAGCCGGATCCGGCGGGCGCCTCCCGCCAGTCGGCGGCGGGGGCGGGGGCCGGGGCCTGGGCGGCGGGCGCCTCGTCCCGGAACCACCCCTCCGGAGCAACGGCCCGCGCCTGCGGCCCGTCGGCGGCGGCGGGGTACGGCGAACCGGCGGCGGCCTGCGGCTCCGCCGCGCCGGGGCCCGGGTACGGCGGCAGGTACGCGGTCTCGGCCGCCGCGGCGGCGCCCAGGCCCCCTTCCGCGCCCGGGTACGGCGGGAGGTAGGCCGTCTGCTCGGCGGCACCGGCCGCCGGAGCGGCGCCCTGTGGCGGGAGGTACGCCGTCTGCTCCGCGGCGGAGCCGTCGGCCCACGCCCCGGCGCCCGGCGCCCAGCCCGCCGCGGGCGGCTCCTCGCGGAACCAGCCCTCCGGCGCCACCGGCTGCTGCGGCGACGGGTACGCGGGCTGCTCGGGGGCCGCGGCCTCCGGCCGGGGCCAGCCCTGCGGCTGCGCGGCCGGGGCCTCGTCGCGGAACCAGCCCTCCGGGGCCACCGGCTGGCCCGGCAGCGCACCCAGCGGCGGCTGAGCCTGCGCCTGCGCCTGCGCCTGCGCCTGCTGCACCGGCTGGTAGCCGGTTTCCCACGTGTCCGACTGCCAGGTCTGGGTCCCGTACGGGTCCGGCTCCTGACGCTGCTGCTGGTGCTGCTGTTGCTGCTGCTGTTCCTCGGGAGTGCTCATCGGTTTCCGCTCACCCGCCCGCGAACGGCGGGAGCACCTCTACGGTGCCCCCCTCGGTCAGCGGTACGGCATCGTGCGGGCGCTTGCCCACGGGCTCTTCGTTCACGAGGAAGGAGCAGCGCTGCAGGACCCGCGTCAGCTCACCGGGGTGGCGTTCCCGCACGGCGTCGAGCGCCTCGGCCAGTGTCCGCGCCGAGTACGGCTCCTCCGCCGTCTTGGCCGCGGCCTTGGCCGCCGCCCAGTAGCGGATGGTTCCGGTTGCCACTGCAGCTCCTATCGTCGGCTCTCTACCGTCGGCCTCCATGATGAACCCTCCGGCCCCCGGATCCGGCGTGCCTCCGCGCGCCCCGCGTGCGCCCGGGCGGACTCCCGTACGTCCATCGATCCGGTGAAACCGGGGCATACGCTGGCCGCAAGGGTGGCAGGAACCACAGAAGCGGGAGAGGCCCGACCCGGCCGAGCGGCGGCAGGTGGGCTATTCTGCTGGCGAGAGGATCCGGGCAACGTTGCCCCCGGGTCCTTTTGTGCTTTCAGCACGTTGAACGGACCGAGAACACTGGTGTCCGTGCGGACCTCAGGGCGCGGGGACCGGCGGACAGCGACACCGCACCACGTACGAAGCAGTACCGCGAAAGTCCTCGACGGGACCGAGGAGGAACCGACGTGATGGACCAGCGAACCGTGCACGAACGCCCGATCCGGGAAGGTGGTCGGGCATGAGCTCACTCCTGCTGCTGACCAATGCCCTCCAACCGTCCAGCGAGGTGCTGCCCGCCCTCGGCCTGCTCCTGCACAGCGTCCGGGTGGCCCCCGCCGAGGGCCCGGCGCTCGTGGACACCCCCGGCGCGGACGTGATCCTCGTCGACGGCCGCCGCGACCTGCCGCAGGTCCGCTCCCTCTGCCAGCTGCTGCGCTCGACCGGCCCCGGCTGTCCGCTGATCCTCGTCGTCACGGAGGGCGGCCTCGCGGCCGTCACCGCCGACTGGGGCATCGACGACGTCCTCCTCGACACCGCGGGCCCGGCCGAGGTCGAGGCGCGGCTGCGACTGGCCACCGGCCGCCAGCAGCTCGGCTCCGACGACTCCCCGATGGAGATCCGCAACGGCGACCTGTCGGTCGACGAGGCGACGTACTCGGCGAAGCTGAAGGGGCGGGTCCTCGACCTCACCTTCAAGGAGTTCGAGCTGCTCAAGTACCTCGCGCAGCATCCGGGCCGGGTCTTCACCCGCGCCCAGCTGCTCCAGGAGGTCTGGGGGTACGACTACTTCGGCGGCACCCGGACGGTGGACGTGCACGTACGGCGGCTGCGCGCGAAACTGGGCCCCGAGCACGAGTCGCTGATCGGTACGGTCCGCAACGTCGGCTACCGCTTCGTCACACCGGAGAAGGTCGAGCGGGCGGCCGCGGAAGCGGCGGCCCAGGCGGCCGCCAAGGCGGCGGCGCAGGCCTCCTCCGGCGTCCCCCGTATGGAGGAACCTCCTGTGATCGCCTCGTCCGCAGGACGGCCTGCCCAGAGGTAGGTCACCCCGCGTAGACTCCCGAGCGTGGCCAAGGTGACGCGGGATGACGTTGCACGACTTGCGGGTACGTCTACCGCCGTCGTGAGCTACGTCATCAACAACGGACCCCGGCCGGTCGCCCCGGCCACGCGCGAGCGTGTACTCGCCGCGATCAAGGATCTGGGCTACCGCCCGGACCGGGTCGCCCAGGCGATGGCCTCGCGGCGCACCGACCTCATAGGCATGATCGTCCCCGACGCGCGCCAGCCGTTCTTCGCGGAGATGGCGCACGCGGTCGAGCAGGCTGCCGCCGAGCGCGGAAAGATGGTCCTGGTCGGCAACTCCGACTACCGCACCGAGCGCGAGGTCCACTACCTGCGGGCCTTCCTCGGGATGCGGGTCTCGGGCCTGATCCTGGTCAGCCAGGGCATGAGCGAGCAGGCCGCCAGCGAGATCGAGGCCTGGGACGCCCGCGTGGTGCTGCTGCACGAGCGCCCCGAGGCGATCGACGACGTCGCGGTCGTCACGGACGACATCGGCGGCGCCCAGCTCGCCACCCGGCACCTGCTGGAGCACGGGCACGAGTACGTCGCCTGCATCGGCGGCATCGAGAACACCCCCTCGGTCGGCGACCCGGTCGCCGACCACGTCGAGGGCTGGCGCCGGGCCATGCTGGAGGCGGGCCGCTCGATCGAGGGCAGGCTGATCGAGGCCCCGTACAACCGCTACGACGCGTACACGGTCGCCCTGGAGGTCCTGGCGCGGCCGGACCGGCCTACGGCCGTCTTCTGCGCCACGGACGACCAGGCCATCGGCGTCCTGCGCGCGGCGCGCGAACTGCGCATCGACGTCCCCGGTGAGCTGGCGGTGGCCGGCTTCGACGACGTCAAGGAGGCGGCCCTGACGGACCCGCCGCTGACGACGATCGCCTCGGACCGGCCGGCGATGGCCCGCGCGGCCGTGGACCTCGTCCTGGACGACGCCCTGCGCGTGGCCGGCTCCCGCCGCGAACGCCTGAAGCAGTTCCCGTCGGCCCTGGTGGTCCGCCGCTCCTGCGGCTGCCGCTGACCCCATTTTCACGCGCCCCGGGCCGACGTCCCGGCGGGCGGGCTTATTTCGGGCATACGCGGTTCTGTCGGGCTTCTCAGGGTGGACTCAGGAAGCTCTCATGATCCGCGGACAGAGTCATAGACATGACCGAGAGCTTCCGCCGCGACGGCGAGTACCCGCAGGAGAACCGCCCGACCCAGAGCGCCGGCTTCGGGGAGTACCCGCCGCCGCCCGCGTACCCGCCGCCGGCGGCGGCTCCGGCGCCCGGGTGGCACGAAGCGCACCAGCCGCCGGTGGCGCCGGCGCCCGCCGAGGGGCCCGCGCACGCGGCCCGGGCCAAGCGGCCCGTCGCGCTGCTCGTGGCCGTGGCGCTGGCCGCAGCCGTCGTCGGGGGCGGCACCGCCGCCGGCGTGCAGCAGCTGCTGGCGGGCCGGGACCACAGCGGCGGCGGCATCAGCGGCACGAACGTGTCGCAGTCGAGCTCCGGCACCGTCTCCGGGGTCGCCGAGCAGGTCAGCCCGTCCGTCGTGCGGATCGACACCCGTACCGGCTCCGGGCAGGGCACCGGATCCGGCATCGTGGTCACCTCCGACGGGGAGATCGTCACCAACAACCACGTCGTCGACGGGGCCACCGAGATCCAGGTGACGATGAGCGACGGCAAGAAGTACACGGCCAAGACCGTCGGCACCGACCCCGGCAAGGACCTCGCCCTCATCAAGCTCCAGGGCGCCAGTGGCCTCAAGCCGGCCAAGCTCGGCAATTCCGACGGCCTCAAGGTCGGCGACCAGGTCGTGGCCATCGGCTCCCCCGACCGCCTCACCGGCACGGTCACCAGCGGGATCGTCTCCGCCCTGAACCGCGAGGTCAACGTACCCAAGTCCGAGCAGCAGTCCCCGCAGCGCCAGCGCGGCGGCGGCGGTGGCGGCGGCTGGCCGTTCTCGTACGACGGCCAGCAGTTCAACGGGGACACCGGGTCGAACACCACCTCGTACAAGGCCATCCAGACGGACGCCTCCCTCAACCCGGGCAACTCCGGCGGCGCCCTCGTCAACATGAACGGCGAGATCGTGGGCATGCCCTCCGCGATCTACTCCCCGTCCAGCGACAGCTCCAGTGCCGGCAGCGTCGGCCTCGGCTTCGCCATCCCGGTGAACACGATCAAGGCCGACCTCGACTCCCTCCGCAAGGGCGGCCCCGGGGGAACCGGCAGCGGCGGCGACAGCGGCAACAGCGGCAACAGCTCCGGCATCGGCGGCTTCGGGACCTCCTTCTAGGTTCGTGCGAGCCTGGTACGACCGACCACGACGATCACCCCTGGGGGACCGAGAATGAATCCGGCCGAAGGCGACCCGCACCGCATCCTCGTCGTCGACGACGAGCCGGCGGTGCGGGAGGCCCTGCGCCGCAGCCTCGCCTTCGAGGGGTACGACGTGCAGACCGCCGTCGACGGACTCGACGCGCTGGAGAAGGCGGCCGCGTACGACCCCGGCCTGATCGTCCTCGACATCCAGATGCCCCGGATGGACGGCCTCACGGCGGCCCGCCGGCTGCGCGCCTCCGGCAGCACCACCCCGATCCTGATGCTCACCGCCCGCGACACCGTCGGCGACCGCGTCACCGGCCTCGACGCGGGCGCCGACGACTACCTCGTCAAGCCCTTCGAGCTCGACGAGCTCTTCGCCCGCGTCCGCGCCCTGCTGCGCCGCAGCGCGTACGCGGCCCCGCGCGCCGGCGGCGACGGGTCCGCCGACGACACGGACACCCTCGCCTTCGGTGACCTGCGCATGGACCTCGCCACCCGCGAGGTCACCCGCTCCGGACGCCAGGTCGAGCTGACCCGTACCGAGTTCACGCTGCTGGAGATGTTCCTCGCGCACCCGCGCCAGGTCCTGACCCGCGAGCAGATCCTCAAGACCGTCTGGGGCTTCGACTTCGAACCCAGCTCCAACTCCCTGGACGTGTACGTCATGTACCTGCGCCGCAAGACCGAGGCCGGCGGCGAACCCCGCCTGGTGCACACCGTGCGCGGGGTGGGCTACGTGCTGCGCGTCGCCGGGGCCGGCGATTCCGGAGGGCCAGAGTGAGCCCGTCGGCCAGATTCCGCGCGCTCCCGCTGCGCTCGCGCATCGCGCTGCTGGTGGCCACGGCCGTTGCCCTGGCCGTGGCCACGGTCTCCGCGGTGTCGTGGGTGATGGTGCGGGCCCAGCTGGGCAACCAGCTGAACCAGTCCCTGATGTCCACCAACCCGACCGCGCAGGTGCTGGAGCGGCTGCGCCAGGGCTGCCCGGTGCGCCCGCCGACCCAGGCCCAGCAGGACATCGCCGAAAACCTGAACGCCACGGTCCAGATCGTCACCGCGGACGGCAGCCACTGCTGGGTGAGCGGGCAGACCGACCTGCCGGTGACCGATACGGACAAGCAGGTCGCCGCGGGCCGCAAGCCCAAGGCGCTGCACGACGCGACGACCGACAACGGCGTCGCGATGCGCGTCTACACCTTCGCGGCCCAGACCCAGCCCGGCGGCCCGGTCTTCGCCGTCTCGGTGGCCCGGCCGCTGGCCGACATCGACAAACCGCTGTCCACCCTGGCCTGGGTGCTGATCCTGGTCTCCGGCATCGGTGTCGCCGGGGCGGGCGTGGCCGGCCTGTGGGTGGCCCGTACGGGGCTGCGGCCGGTCGACGAGCTGACGGGGGCCGTCGAGCACATCGCCCGGACCGAGGACCTGACCGTACGGATCCCCGACGAGGGCGACGACGAGATCGCCCGCCTGTCGCGGTCCTTCAACTCCATGACCGCGGCCCTCGCCTCCTCCCAGGAGCGCCAGGCCCAGCTGATCGCGGACGCCGGCCACGAGCTGCGCACCCCGCTGACCTCGCTGCGCACCAACATCGAGCTGCTCGCGCGCAGCGAGGAGACCGGCCGGGCCATCCCGCCCGAGGACCGCAGGGAGCTGCTGGCCTCGGTCAAGGCGCAGATGACGGAGCTGGCGGCGCTGATCGGCGACCTCCAGGAGCTGTCCCGCCCGGACGCGGCGCCGCCCGCCAGGCTGGAGGTGGTGGCCCTGCACGAGATCGCGCAGAGCGCGCTGTCCCGCGCCCGGCTGCGCGGACCCGAGCTGCACTTCACGGACGAGATCGCGCCCTGGTACGTACGGGGCGAGGCGGCGGCGCTGGAGCGGGCCGTGGTCAACGTGCTGGACAACGCGGTGAAGTTCAGCCCGCCGGGCGGCACGGTCGAGGTCGCGCTGCGGGCGGGCGAGCTGACCGTGCGCGACCACGGGCCGGGCATCCCGGCTGAGGACCTGCCGCACGTGTTCGAGCGGTTCTGGCGCTCCTCCTCGGCCCGCGCCCTGCCCGGCAGCGGGCTGGGCCTGTCGATCGTGGACCGTACGGTGCGCCGCGCGGGCGGCAGCGTCGAGCTGCGGGCGGCCCCGGGCGGCGGCCCGGGCACGGAGGCGGTGCTCCGCGTCCCGGGCGCCCCGGCGCCGCCGCCGGACCGGCCGGGGCAGCCGTCAGTTGTGCCGTATGAGTGAGGCGACCAGTCCGGAGCGGGTGTTGGGGAAGTCCATCGGGACGATCCCGAGCCCGGTCCGGCCGGCCAGCTCCCCGCCGTCGACGAACGAGTGCACCTGCGGGTTGAGCCGGTCGGAGTTCCAGCGCGGCGGCATGTAGGCGGCGGTGCTGACGTAGTTCACGAACAGCTTCCCGGGCTGCTGGACGGCCTTGCGGAACTGGTTCTCGATCCGGCCGCGCTTGGCGAAGGGCTCGGTGTTGTAGTCGTCCTGGATGTCGAAGACGTTGCCGTCGCCGTAGCGCAGTCCGGGCAGACCGCCGTTGTCGGCGAGCAGGACCACCTTGCCGCGGGCCTGGCCGAGGGTGGGCAGCGAGTCCGCGATCCGGAAGAGCGGGCGCCAGCCCCGGTTGTCGAGGTAGTCGTCGAAGACGGCGCGGAAGGTGGCGTCGCTGTCCTCCGAGTACTCCTGCTTGAGCCGCATGAGCACGGTCTCGGAGGGGTGCGCGGCGAGGAAGTTCCAGCAGGCGACGAGCACGTCCCCGAACATCAGGTCCTGGAAGAACGCCGCGTGGTGGATGGCGAAGGAGCCGCCGGTGACGCGGCAGCGGACGTCCAGGAAGCGGATACCGGAGTCGAGCTGCTGGGCGATCGAGGTGTTCTGGCAGGCGACGTAGAGCCCGCCCTTGGTGGCGCCCGAGTCGTGGGTGCCGGGGATGGTCATCCGCTGGAGGGCGGTCGTGTCCCCGAGCCCGGCCATCCAGTCCTGCGTGGACAGGGCCCGCGCGGCGGGCGCACGGCCGGCCGAGGCCGAGGCCGACGCCGTCCCCGCGCCGAGTCCCACGGCGGCTCCCGCTCCCGCCGCCACCGCCCCGATCATGAATGCCCGACGATCCAGTGCCATGCCCGCCCCTTTGCGACCCGGTGTTGGATGCCGGCCCGCGCCGGCTGGTGCCCCCGGGATTCTGGCGTGCGGGACGCGCCATTACTACCCTTCGGTAGCCACTAGCTTTCGAGCAACTCGGCCATGGTGCGCAGGCCTTGGGCGAGCTCCCGGCCGGTCGGCGCCTGCCCGGGGTCGGTCAGCGCCTGCACCATCACCCCGCTCAGCAGCGCGATGTGCACCGAGCCGAGGGCCCGTACGTCCTCTTCCGTGACCTCGTCCTCGGGGACGCCGCGCAGTTGCGCGGCCACCATGCGGCGGGACCGGCGCTGACCCTCGGCGAGGGTGGCGAGCAGCTCCGGCGCGGACTGGGCGTGGACGAAGGCCTCGACGTTGGCCATCCAGAGCCAGCGCATCTCGCCGAAGTCGCGGATCTTGCGGTCCCAGGTGTCGGCGTAGCGCTCCGCGGCGGTGGCGCCCTGGCCGGCGAGCCGGCCGGAGCCCGCGGCCCACTCGTCCATGGCGGCGAAGAGGGCGAGGTTGAGCAGGGCCTCGCGCGAGCCGAAGTGGTAGCCGATCGCGGCCATGGACACCTTCGACGCCGCGGCGATGTCGCGCACGGTCGTGCGCAGGTAGCCCTTCTCCTCCAGGCAGCGGCGCGCTCCGGCCAACAGGTCCTCGCGATTTCCCATGCCGGGATCGTATCCGCGCGCGCTGCGCGCACCCCCTCCCCGCACCTCCTTGGGCAAGCGCCCAATACAAACGTATTGCGCGCTTGCCCAAATCCTGGCAGGCTCGTATCCGTCACCACCGGTCACACATGGGAGAGCCAAGCCATGCGCCACACGCTGACGATCGACGGCCGCGCACTGTCGTACCTGGACTTCGGCGGCCCGGGCCGCCCGCTGCTCGCCCTGCACGGCGGCATGTCCGAGGGCCTCGCCTTCGCCGGTCTCGCCGCCGCCCTGGGCGACGCCTGGCGGGTCATCGCCCCCGACCAGCGCGGCCACGGCGACTCCGACCGGGCCGCCGAATACGGCCGCGAGGGCTACGTCTCGGACGCCGTGGCCCTCCTCGACCACCTCGGCCTGGACTCCCCCGTGGCCGTCCTCGGCTACTCCCTCGGCGGGTTCAACGCCTACCACCTGGCCGCCGCCCACCCCGACCGGGTCTCGGCCCTCGTCGACGCGGACGCCACCGTGGACATCGAGCCCGACACGGCGGGAGCGCTCTTCGGCTTCCTGCGCGACATGCGCTACACCGCCCCCACCCGCGAGGAACTCCTCGCCGCGGCCGGGCCGGTGGGCTCGCAGTTCGTCGAGCAGGCCCTGCGCCCGCTCCCCGACGGCGGCTGGCGGCTGCCCTTCCACCCGCAGGACATGATCGACTCCGCCGAGGCCTGCCGCGGCGACCACTGGGACGCCTGGCTCGGGAGCGGCTGCCCGGCGCTGCTGATCCACGGCACCCGCAGCCAGACGCTCCCGCAGAAGACGGCCGACGCGATGGTCGCCCGCCGGCCCGGGACCTCGTACACACCTGTGGACGGGGACCACTTCCTGCCGTTCACCCACCCCGGGGAGTTCCACGAGGCGGTCCGCGCGTTCCTCGCGGACCTCTGACCGCCCCGGTACGGGGGTCCGGGGCGGACACGCCGAAGGGGCGGCGGGCCGGGAAGGCCCACCGCCCCTTCGGGCGCGCCAGGTGTCGGTCGAAAACCGTGCGGGTGTGCTCGACCGCGCGGGTGTCGCTCGACCGCGCGGGTGTTACTTGACGACCGTGATGCGGTCCGCCGCCGGCGGGGCGATCGGGGCCGCCTGCGAGGACTTCGCGAGGTAGGCGTTGAAGGCCTCCAGGTCGGGCACGCCGACCAGCTTGTTCTTGTGGTCCTTCAGGACGGTGAAGCCGTCACCGCCGCCCGCGAGGAACTCGTTCATCGCGACCCGGTAGGTCTTGGCGGGGTCGATCGCCGCGCCGTTCAGCTTCACCGAGTCCACGACGATGCGGTCCGCGCCCGCCTTCGTCATGTCCAGGGTGTACGTGAAGCCCTTGGAGACCTGAAGGATCTTCGGGCTCGCACCGTTGACCGGGCCGCTGACCTGCTGCTGGAGCGCGGTGATCAGCTGCGCGCCCGTCAGGTCGACCACGTTCATCAGGTTGTTGAACGGCTGGACCGTGTAGGACTCGCCGTACGTCACGACGCCGTCGCCCTCGTCACCCGCGGCCTTGTAGGCCAGGTCGGCGCGGATGCCGCCCGGGTTCATGATCGCGAGCTGCGCGCCGCCCTTGGCGGCCGGGGCCGTGGCCTCCAGCTGCGCGTCGGCGATCATGTCGCCGAGCGGCTTCTCGGGGGCCTCGGAGCCACGGCCCGCGATGTCCGCCGAGATGTAGCCCTGCGGGGCGCTCGCGACCGGGGCGGCGAGGGTGTTCCAGCGGCTGATCAGCTCGGTCATGTCGGGAGCCTTGGGCTGGTTCCGGCTGACGAGCTTGTTGACCGGCTTCGGCGCGAGGGCCGCGGTGCGCACGATGTCCTTGGTCTGGCGGTCGTACGTGAGCGTGGTGTCCGTGAAGAGGCGGCCGTACGAGGCGGCCGAGGTCACCATGCGCGGGTTGCCCGCCGGGTCCGGGATGTTGCAGGCGTACGCCTGGTGCGTGTGGCCGGTCACCAGGGCGTCGACCTTCGGGTCCACGTTCTTGGCGATGTCCACGATCGCGCCCGAGATACCGGCTCCGGCACCCGGGGAGTCGCAGTCGTAGTTGTAGGCGCCGTTGGCGGGCAGGCCGCCCTCGTGGATGAGCGCGACGATCGACTTGACGCCCTGCTTGTTCAGCTCGGCGGCGTACTTGTTGATCGTCTCGACCTCGTCGCCGAACTTCAGGCCCTTGACCCCGTCGGCGGTGACGACGTCCGGCGTGCCCTCCAGGGTGACGCCGATGAAGCCGATCTTCACGTCCCCCTTCTGCCAGATGAAGGTCGGGTTCATCATCGGACGCTTGGTCTTCTCGTCCGTGACGTTCGCCGCGAGGTACTTGAACTCGGCGCCCGTGAACTCCTTGCCGGGCTCGAAGCAGCCGTCGACCGGGTGGCAGCCGCCGTACGCCATGCGGCGCAGCTCGGTCTTGCCCTCGTCGAACTCGTGGTTGCCGACGCTGCTGACGTCGAGCTTCAGCTTGTTCAGCGCCTCGACGGTGGGCTCGTCGTGGAAGAGACCGGACAGCATCGGGCTGCCGCCGATCATGTCGCCGGCCGCGGCCGTGACGGAGTACTCGTGACCCTTGCGGGCCTCGCGCAGGCTGGTCGCCAGGTACTCGACACCACCGGCGGGTATCGCCTTGGTCGTGCCGTCCGCCTGACGCTCGCTCACGGTGCCGGAGGAGCCCTGCGGGGGCTCCAGCGTGCCGTGGAAGTCGTTGAACGACAGCATCTGCACATCGACGGTGCGGCTCTTGGCCGCACCGCCACCACTCGCGGCACCGGCCGGCAGTGCGGCCGCGACCATCGCTCCGGCACCGGCCGTGACGGCGATGGCGGCGAAGGTCAACCGGCGGTTTCGGCGGTGCCGTTGTGGCGTCGCTGACATTTAGTCCCCTTTTGGACAGCGGTAAAACTCGGGAGGTCGGCGGCAGCCTATGGTCAACGCGCGTAGCACGACAGGGGGTAGGGGTGTCGGACTGGTTACATGCAGGAGACGGCTCACCGTCGGCCCGTTGCACGCACACCACCGCGGGCGCCCCCCGCGGTCGTAGGCTCGACGCATGACTGACGACGCAGCAGCGGCCCTGGAGCCGGGACGCCAGATTCAGACCCTCGACGAACTGACGGAGGAACAGGCCGGGTCCGTGCTCGCCCTCATCGAGGACGCGGCCCGTACGGACGGCACCACCGCCGTGTCCGAGCAGGGCCGTCTCCAGCTGCGCGGCGGGCGCCGCGAGGGGATCCGGCACTTCCTGCTCACCGAGAAGGGCCGGCTCGCCGGGTACGGACAGCTGGAGGACACCGATCCGGTGGAGGCCCCCGCCGCCGAGCTCGTCGTCCACCCCGCGCTGCGCGGGCGCGGGCACGGGCGGGCGCTGGGCTCGGCCCTGCTGGCCGCCTCGGGCAAGCGGATCCGGGTGTGGGCGCACGGCGGCAAATCGGCCGCCCGCCACCTCGCCCAGGTGCTCGGGCTGACCCTGTTCCGGGAGCTGCGCCAGCTGCGCCGCCCGCTGGGGCCGGAGGGGCCGGCGCTGCCCGAGGTGGCGCTGCCCGCCGGTGTGAGCGTACGGACCTTCGTGCCCGGCCAGGACGACGCGGCCTGGCTCGCGGTGAACTCGGCCGCCTTCGCCCACCACCCCGAGCAGGGCTCGCTGACGCAGCGGGACCTCAACGACCGGATCGCGCAGCCCTGGTTCGACCCCAAGGGCTTCTTCCTCGCCGAGCGGGACGGGGAGCTGATCGGCTTCCACTGGACGAAGGTGCACGCCGAGGAGCGGCTCGGGGAGGTCTACGTGCTCGGCGTCCGCCCCGGCGCCCAGGGCGGCGGCCTCGGCAAGGCCCTCACCGCGGTCGGCCTGAACCACCTCGCGGAGGCGGGCCTGCCCACCGCGATGCTGTACGTGGACGCCGACAATCCGGCGGCCCTGGCCGTGTACGAGGGCCTCGGCTTCAGCACCCACGAGGTGGACCTGATGTACCGCACGGAAAGCTGACGCGCGGACCGGCCGAGGGGGTGTCGTCACAGTGGCCGACCAGAAGGGACTTTGACGACACCCCCCAGGGCTCGCCGGTCCGGCACGGAGAGCGAGGGCCCGTCCACGGACAGGCCCCGCACTCCGGGCGCACACCAGGGACACAGGGGACGCGCCGGAGCATTCCGGGCGCGGAAATCACGTAAAAGACGTACTCGTGCACCACCCGGAGCCTGGAAGCCATGCGCCATTCACCGGACCTTCATGCACGCTTGCGACTCTCCCCGCATGCAGCCCCGACTCCGACTGACGGGAACCCCGTCCGACGCGCCTGTCCTGCCCCCTGCGCGGAACAATGGAGTCATGAGCCCCCAGCCCAGCGCAGGCCCCACCGAGGTCCCCGCCCAGCACCCGTCTCACACGTCCGCCGAAGCCTCCGCGACCTCCGCCGCAGGCACCCCCGGACCGGCTGCCAAGCCCGCGCGGATCGGCTCCATAGCCGCGCACCGCCCCCACTCCGGCATGGAGCCGGGCCTCGCGCCCGATCTCGACGCCGACCTGGACGGCTACGACGACAAGGACGGCGACGAGCTCCCCCCGGGACGCTTCCTCGACCGCGAGCGCAGCTGGCTGGCCTTCAACGAGCGCGTCCTGGAGCTGGCCGAGGACCCGGCGACCCCGCTCCTGGAGCGCGCCAACTTCCTGGCGATCTTCGCCAGCAACCTCGACGAGTTCTTCATGGTCCGCGTCGCCGGCCTCAAGCGGCGCATCGCGACCGGAGTCGCCACCCGTTCGGCCTCAGGCCTGCAGCCCCGTGAAGTGCTGGACCTGATCTGGACCCGCTCGCGCGAGCTCATGGCCCGGCACGCCGCCTGCTTCCAGCAGGACATCTCCCCGCAGCTCGCCGAAGAGGGCATCCACCTCATCCGCTGGCCGGACCTCACCGAGAAGGAGCAGGCCCGCCTCTTCACGCTGTTCCGCAACCAGATCTTCCCGGTGCTCACCCCGCTGGCCGTGGACCCCGCGCACCCCTTCCCGTACATCTCCGGGCTCTCGCTGAACCTCGCGGTCGTCGTCCGCAACCCCGTCAGCGGGCACCGCCACTTCGCCCGCGTCAAGGTCCCGCCGCTGCTCTCGCGCTTCCTGGAGGCCTCTCCGCAGCGCTACGTCCCCCTTGAGGACGTCATCGCCGCGCACCTGGAGGAGCTCTTCCCCGGCATGGAGGTCCTCGACCACCACATGTTCCGGGTGACCCGCAACGAGGACCTGGAAGTCGAGGAGGACGACGCGGAGAACCTGCTCCAGGCCCTGGAGAAAGAACTCATGCGGCGCCGCTTCGGCCCGCCGGTGCGCCTGGAGGTCGAGGAGTCCATCGACCCCGGCATCCTGGACCTCCTCGTACAGGAACTGAACGTCACCGCCGCCGAGGTCTACCCGCTGCCCGGCCCGCTGGACCTGACCGGCCTCTTCGGCATCGCCTCCCTGGACCGGCCCGAGCTGAAGTACCCCAAGTTCGTCGCCGGCACCCACCGCGACCTCGCCGAGGTCGAGTCCGCGTCCGCGCCCGACATCTTCGCCGCGCTGCGCGAGCGGGACGTGCTGCTGCACCACCCGTACGACTCCTTCTCCACCTCGGTGCAGGCCTTCCTGGAGCAGGCCGCCGCCGACCCGGACGTCCTCGCGATCAAGCAGACCCTGTACCGCACCTCCGGCGACTCCCCGATCGTGGACGCCCTGATCGACGCCGCCGAATCCGGCAAGCAGGTCCTCGTACTCGTCGAGATCAAGGCCCGCTTCGACGAGCAGGCCAACATCAAATGGGCCCGCAAGCTGGAGGAGTCCGGCTGCCACGTCGTGTACGGCCTGGTGGGCCTCAAGACCCACTGCAAGCTGTCCCTCGTGGTCCGCCAGGAGGGCGACACGCTGCGCCGCTACTCCCACGTCGGCACCGGCAACTACCACCCCAAGACCGCCCGCCTGTACGAGGACCTCGGCCTGCTCACCGCCGACCCGCAGGTCGGCGCGGACCTCTCCGACCTCTTCAACCGGCTGTCCGGCTACTCGCGCCGCGAGACCTACCGCCGCCTGCTGGTGGCCCCGCGCTCGCTGCGCGACGGCCTGATCTCGCGGATCGACAAGGAGGCCGCCCACCACCGGGCCGGCCGCCCCGCGTACGTGCGCCTCAAGATGAACTCGATCGTCGACGAGGCCCTCATCGACTCGCTCTACCGGGCCTCCCAGGCGGGAGTGCCCGTCGACATCTGGGTCCGCGGCATCTGCGCCGTGCGCCCCGGGGTCCCCGGGCTCTCGGACAACATCCGGGTCCGCTCGATCCTCGGCCGCTTCCTGGAACACTCCCGGGTCTTCGCCTTCGGCAACGGCGGCGAGCCCGAGGTGTGGATCGGCAGCGCCGACATGATGCACCGCAACCTCGACCGCCGCATCGAGGCACTGGTCAGGGTCGCCGACCCGGCCCACCGCGCGGCTCTGGACCGGATGCTGGAGACCGGCATGTCCGACGCCACCTCCTCCTGGCACCTGGGCCCGGACGGCGAATGGACCCGGCACAGCACGGACCACGAAGGCCAGCCGCTGCGGCACGTTCAGGAGATGCTCATAGACGCCCGGAGGCGCCGGCGTGGCTCTGCCAAACCATGACCTGACAGCACGTGGAGAGGGCTCCGCGGGGGACGTGCTCGGCACGTACCTGCGGGCCCAGGCCACGGCCTTCCTGCGCGGGCTGCGCCTCCACGAGGAGTGGGGGTCCCCGCGGACGGAGTCCGGGGGAGGGGCCGACGCCGCGGCGGGCAGCGATGCGGCGCGCAGCCTGCGGGGGGCTGCGCGCCGGATCAGCGGGTCCCTGTCCACCTTCCGGGTGGTGACCGAGTCCTCCTGGGCCGACGGGCTGCGCACCGAGCTGGTGTGGCTGTCCTCGACCCTCGCGGACGAGCACGCGTACGCCGCCCGGCTGACCCGGCTGCTGGACGCGCTGCACCGGCTGTCGGGCTCCCCGGAGGTGCCCGCGCCCCGGGGCGCCGCGGGCGCGCTCACGGTGGGCTCGGCGCGCGCCGGAGCCCTGCTGGAGCGGCAGCTGACGCTGGCCCGGACCCGCGCCCACTCGGCGACCCTCCAGGCGCTGGGCTCCTCCCGCTTCCACGCGGTCGCCGACGCCGTGGCCGTACTGGCCTCCGAGGTGCCGCTGGACCCGGTCGCCGCCCGCGGGCGGGTGGACGAGGTGCTGATCCCGCTGGCGGAGGTGGCCCACACCCGGCTGTCCGCGGCCGTCTCGGCGCTCCCGCACGCCGCCGAGTCCCAGCCGTACAACGCCGAGCACGACGGCTCCTGGCACGAGGTGCGCAGGCTGCTGCGGGTCCACCGCTACGCCCGGGAGGCCCTGGGCGAGGACGTCGCCCGCCTGGCGCAGGCCGGCCGGGCCCTGGACCGCCACCGCGACGCTTCGGAGGCCGCGGCCGCCTCGGCGACGGCGGCGCGCACCCCGCGCATCGCCCCGGCGACGGCGTACGCCCTGGGCGTGCTCCACGCCGACCAGCGGCACGAGGTGGAGGCGGCCCGGTTCACCTTCCAGGACCTGTGGCAGCCGGTGACGGCCGCGGCTCCGTAACCACGGCGGACCGCAGCGAAGCACGGCGCCCCGACCGAAAGGAACCGGCCACCCAAAGCCGGTCACATAACGGTAACGAAGGGACAACGGCGGATGACACTCCGGAGCAAACCCGGCCATCCACACCAGGCCGTCCGCCACGGTTCACCATCCGTTCACTTGCCCCGGTCGGCCGCTTCACCTGATCTGCCTAATTTCAGTGGTGCACGGAGCGCGTCGCCCACCAGATCGAACGACACGCCGTGCGATCCGACGTAGTCCTCTTCGCACGCCGCCCCGATACAGAAAGCGGCCGGCGGCTTCTGGAAGGAACACCCGAAAAGTGAAGCTTCAGCGCAAGAACATGCTTCGTGCCTCCGCCCTCGGGGCGCTTGTCGTGTCCGGCGCCCTGGTCCTCACGGCGTGCGGCTCGGACGACAACACGAAGGATGGCGGCGCCGCCAGCGGCAAGCCGTCGGCCGCCGCCGCGGGCGACATCAAGTGCGACGGCGCCAAGGGCAAGCTGCTCGCCTCCGGCTCCTCCGCCCAGAAGAACGCCGTGGACCTGTGGGTCAAGAACTACATGGCCGCCTGCTCCGGCGTCGAGGTCAACTACAAGTCCTCCTCCTCCGGTGAGGGCATCGTCGCCTTCAACCAGGGCACCGTCGGCTTCGCCGGCTCGGACTCGGCGCTGAAGCCCGAGGCCATCGAGGAGTCGAAGAAGATCTGCACCGGTGGCCAGGGCGTGGACCTGCCCATGGTCGGCGGCCCGATCGCGCTCGGCTTCAACGTCGCCGGCGTGGACAAGCTGAACCTGGACGCCACCACGATCGCCAACATCTTCAACGACAAGATCAAGAAGTGGGACGACGAGGCGATCAAGAAGCTGAACCCCGGCGTCACCCTTCCCTCCACCGCCATCCAGCACTTCCACCGCTCCGAGGACTCGGGCACCACCGAGAACCTCGGCAAGTACCTCAAGGCCGCCGCTCCCGAGGCCTGGACGTACGAGGCCGCGAAGAAGTGGCCCGCCCCGGGCGGCCTCGGCGCCACCGGTTCCGCGGGTGTCGCCACCCAGGTCAAGCAGGTTGACGGCTCGATCGGCTACTTCGAGCTCTCCTACGCCAGCGCCCAGGGCATCAAGACGGTCGACGTGAACACCGGCGCGGCCGCCCCGGTCAAGGCCTCCTCCGAGAGCGCCTCCAAGGCCATCGCCGCCGCCAAGATCGCCGGCACCGGCTCCGACCTGGCACTGAAGCTCGACTACACCACCAAGGCCGAGGGTGCCTACCCGATCGTCCTGGTGACGTACGAGGTCGTCTGCGACAAGGGCAACAAGGCCGAGACGCTCCCCACCGTCAAGTCCTTCCTGAACTACACCGCCTCTGACGCGGGCCAGAAGGTCCTCTCCGAGAACGGCTACGCGCCGATCCCGGCCGAGATCAACGCCAAGGTCCGCGAAGTCATCAACTCGCTGTCCTAATCGCTGAAACCCCCAGGCGCCGGGCAGTTCCCGTCCGAACTGCCCGGCCCTGAGGACCCTCCCCTCCACCCAGGGGATCCGGTGCACCGCCGCCAGGGGGCATGGCCCCCCACCCAGACCGGAAAGATCATGGCTTCCACCACACCCACCCAGATAGACCAGGCTCCGCCTGTCTCCAAGAGCGCAAGGTCCACCGGCCGCGCCGGTGACAAGATCTTCGCCGGGCTCTCCAAGGGATCCGGCATCCTGCTCCTGGTGATCATGGCGTCGATCGCCATCTTCCTCACCTACCGCGCCTCGATCGCACTGTCGAAGAACGAGGGCAACTTCCTCACCACCTTCGACTGGAACGCGTCGGCCACCCCGCCCGTCTTCGGCATCGCCGTCCTGCTCTTCGGCACCGTCGTCAGCTCGATCATCGCGATGGCCATCGCGGTTCCGATCGCTGTCGGCATCGCCCTCTTCATCTCGCACTACGCGCCGCGCAAGCTGGCCGCACCCCTCGCGTACGTGGTCGACCTGCTGGCCGCCGTACCGTCGATCATCTACGGCATCTGGGGCGCGCTCTTCCTGGTCCCGCAGCTCGCCGGCCTCAACCTCTGGCTCGACGAGTACATGGGCTGGACCTACGTCTTCGACAAGACCCAGGTCGGCGTCGCCCGCTCCCTCTTCACCGTCGGCATCCTGCTCGCGATCATGATCCTGCCGATCGTGACCAGCGTCAGCCGCGAGGTCTTCCTCCAGGTCCCGCGCATGAACGAAGAGGCCGCCCTGGCCCTCGGCGCGACCCGCTGGGAGGTCATCCGCCTGTCGGTGCTGCCCTTCGGCCGCTCTGGCGTCATCTCCGCCTCGATGCTCGGCCTCGGCCGCGCCCTCGGCGAGACCATGGCCGTCGCGACCGTCCTCTCCCCGAGCTTCCTCATCAACGGGCACATCCTGGACCCGGGCGGCGGCACGTTCGCGCAGAACATCGCCGCGAAGTTCGACGAGGCCAACGAGTTCGGCCGCGACGCACTGATCGCCTCCGGCCTGGTCCTCTTCCTGCTCACCCTGCTGGTCAACGGTGCAGCTCGCCTGATCATCGCTCGCCGCAAGGACTTCTCGGGGGCGAACGCCTGATGAGCCACGCACTCCAGGACCAGCGGCCCGCCCGGGCCCCGAAGTCCGCCGCCCCCGCCCGCCTGACCCGAGGCGGCCTCCCCCGCTGGGCCCCGGCCGGCACCGCCGTCCTCGCGATCGCCCTCGGCTGCGGCATCGGCGTCGTCGCCGACCTGCACAGCAAGGTCCAGTGGGGCCTGATCGCCTCGCTCCTGTTCGTCGCGATCACCTACCTCTCCAGCTTCATCGTCGAGAACGGCCGCCAGGCCAAGGACCGCGTCGCGACCTCCCTCGTGTGGGTCTGCTTCGTCCTCGCGGTCATCCCGCTGCTCTCGCTGATCTGGACCACGGTCAGCCGCGGCATCAAGGCCCTCGACGGCGACTTCCTCAGCCACTCGATGAACGGCGTCACCAGCTTCGAGCAGGGCGGCGGCGTCTACCACGCCCTGCTCGGCACCATCGAGCAGGTCGCCCTGGCCACCGCGATCGCAGCGCCCATCGGCCTGCTGACCGCCGTCTACCTGGTCGAGTACGGCAGGGGCAAGCTGGCCAAGGCCGTCACCTTCTTCGTCGACGTCATGACCGGCATCCCGTCCATCGTCGCGGGTCTGTTCATCCTCACGACCTGGAACCTGGCGCTCGGCTTCGGCCCCTCCGGCTTCGCCGGCTCGATGGCCCTGTCGATCCTGATGATGCCCGTCGTGGTCCGCTCCACCGAGGAGATGCTGAAGCTCGTCCCGAACGAGCTGCGCGAGGCCGCCCTCGCCCTCGGCGTGCCGAAGTGGCGCGTGATCCTCAAGGTCGTGCTCCCCACCGCCGTCGGCGGCATCGCGACCGGCGTCATGCTGGCCGTCGCCCGCATCGCCGGTGAGACCGCGCCGATCATGCTGCTGGTCTTCGGTACCCAGCTGATCAACCCGAACCCCTTCGAAGGTGCCCAGTCCTCGCTCCCGCTGTACATCTGGGAGCAGTACAAGGTCGGCAGTGACGCCTCCTACGACCGGGCATGGGCCGCAGCGCTCGTCCTGATCGCCTTCGTCATGATCCTCAATCTGGTGGCCCGCGGCATCGCCCGCTGGAAGGCCCCCAAGACCGGTCGCTGACGCGACTATTTGAAAGCGAAGTGACCCCTCATGGCTAAGCGAATCGACGTCAGCGGACTGTCCGCCTTCTACGGCACCCACAAGGCCATCGACGACATCTCGATGACCGTCGAGCCGCGCTCCGTGACCGCCTTCATCGGCCCGTCCGGCTGCGGCAAGTCCACCTTCCTGCGCACCCTGAACCGCATGCACGAGGTCACCCCCGGTGGCCGCGTCGAGGGCAAGGTGCTCCTGGACGACGAGAACCTGTACGGCGCCGGCGTCGACCCGGTCGCGGTCCGCCGCACGGTCGGCATGGTCTTCCAGCGTCCCAACCCCTTCCCCACCATGTCGATCTTCGACAACGTGGCGGCGGGCCTGCGCCTGAACGGCAGCTTCAAGAAGTCCGAGCTCACGGACATCGTGGAGCGGTCCCTGAAGGGCGCGAACCTCTGGAACGAGGTCAAGGACCGCCTGAACAAGCCGGGCTCCGGCCTTTCCGGCGGCCAGCAGCAGCGTCTGTGCATCGCCCGCGCCATCGCGGTCGAGCCGGAGGTCCTGCTGATGGACGAGCCCTGCTCCGCCCTGGACCCGATCTCCACCCTCGCGATCGAGGACCTGATCGGCGAGCTCAAGGAGCGCTTCACGATCGTCATCGTGACGCACAACATGCAGCAGGCCGCCCGCGTCTCCGACCGCACGGCCTTCTTCAACCTCTCGGCGGTCGGCCAGCCCGGCAAGCTCGTCGAGATCGACGACACGGACCGGATCTTCTCGAACCCGTCCGTGCAGGCGACCGAGGACTACATCTCGGGCCGCTTCGGCTAGGCCGAAGCCCCTCGGATGTGAACAACGTCCTGCGGTGCTGCATGGCGGTGCCACCGCAAGGCGAAAGAAAAGGGCCGGCTCCCCCTGGGTGGGGGGAGCCGGCCCGCTTTCGTTTCCCGGTCGCGACCGGGAAACGGCCTAGCCGACGAAGGCCAGGTCCACGATCCAGAAGCTGAGCGCGGCGACCAGGGCCGCGGCCGGCATGGTGATGAACCAGCCCAGCACGATGTTCTTGGCGACGCCCCAGCGGACCGCGTTGACCCGCTTGGTCGCACCCACGCCCATGATCGCCGAGGTGATCACGTGGGTGGTGGAGATCGGCGCGTGGAACAGGAACGCCGAGCCGAACATGATCGAGGCACCGGTGGTCTCGGCGGCGAAGCCCTGGGGCGGGTCCAGCTCGATGATCTTGCGGCCGAGGGTCCGCATGATGCGCCAGCCGCCCGCGTACGTACCGAGCGACAGCATCACGGCACACACGATCTTGACCCAGACCGGGATCGGCGCGTCGGCGGCCTGCACATCGGCGATGACCAGGGCCATCACGACGATGCCCATGGTCTTCTGCGCGTCCTGGAGACCGTGGCCGAGCGCCATGCCGGCCGCGGACACGGTCTGCGCGATACGGAAGCCGTGCTTGGCCTTGTGCGGGTTGGACCGGCGGAACATCCACAGGATGGCCACCATCACCAGGTAACCGACGACCAGGCCGACGACCGGCGAGACGAACATCGGGATGACGACCTTGTCGATCACCCCGCTCCAGATGACACCGGTGCCGCCGGCCAGCGCCGCACCGACCATGCCGCCGAACAGCGCGTGCGAGGAGGAGGAGGGAAGACCGAAGTACCAGGTGATCAGGTTCCAGACGATCGCGCCGACGAGCGCCGCGAAGAGGATCCACATGCCCCGGTTGCCCTCGGGCGTCTCGATCAGGCCCTCACTGACCGTCTTGGCGACCCCGCTGCCCAGGAAGGCACCGGCGAGGTTCATCACCGCGGCCATCGCCAGGGCGGCGCGCGGGGTCAGCGCGCGGGTCGAGACCGAGGTCGCGATCGCGTTCGCCGAGTCGTGGAAACCGTTGGTGTACGTGAAACCGAGCGCGACACCGATGGTCACGATCAGAGCGAAGGTGTCCACGAGGTTCAGGACTCCTTGACCGCGATGGTCTCCACCGTGTTCGCGACGTGCTCGAACGCGTCGGCCGCCTCTTCGAGCACGTCGACGATCTGCTTGAGCTTCAGCACCTCGATGGCGTCGTACTTGCCGTTGAAGAGCGTCGCGAGCAGCTTGCGGTGGATCTGGTCCGCCTGGTTCTCAAGGCGGTTGACCTCGATCCAGTACTCGGTCAGGTTGTCCATCGTCCGCAGGTGCGGCATGGCCTCGGCGGTCAGCTCGGCCGCCCGCGCCAGTACCTCGATCTGCTGCTCGACACCCTTGGGGAGCTCCTCCACCTGGTACAGGACGACCAGGTCGACGGCCTCCTCCATGAAGTCCATGATGTCGTCGAGCGACGAGGCCAGGTTGTAGATGTCCTCGCGGTCGAACGGCGTGATGAAGGAGGAGTTCAGCTGGTGGAAGATCGCGTGGGTGGCGTCGTCCCCCGCGTGCTCGGCTGCCCGCATCCGCTCCGCGATCTCGGCCCGGGCGGAGGAGTCCGCTCCGAGCAGTTCCATCAGGAGCTTCGAGCCCGTGACGATGTTGTCCGCGGATGCGGCGAACATGTCGTAGAAGCTCGTCTCCCTGGGGGTCAGACGAAATCGCACGTGAGGTCCTCGGGGTGCATTGGATTCGGTCAGGCTGATGCTAGGCGCAACCCCCGGCCAGGGCTAACCGGCGGTTCCGGGCGATTACCCAGTGTCCTCCATCAGGCAGAGTGGGGACCACGGGCCCCTGCCGCTCCGTCCGGGGCCCAGTACCCTATACCCATGAGGGGTATGCACCCCTCGATCCGGACCACGGGAGGACGCATGACTGCCATCGAGGCGGAGGGCTCCGGAGCCGACGTCACCACCGGTACGGGAACCGCCGCCGGTACCGGCGTGGTGCACGGCTACCACCACCGGAAGGACGAGCACCTCAAGCGGCTGCGCCGCATCGAGGGCCAGATCCGCGGCCTGCAGCGGCTCGTCGACGAGGACGTCTACTGCATCGACATACTCACCCAGGTCTCGGCGAGCACCAAGGCCCTCCAGTCCTTCGCGCTCCAGCTGCTCGAAGAGCACCTGCGGCACTGCGTCGCCGACGCCGCCGTCAAGGGCGGGGACGAGATCGACGCCAAGGTCGAGGAAGCGACGAAGGCGATCGCGCGCCTGCTGCGCACCTGACCCGGCACGCGGGCGCCGCACGGGCCGCACCGGCTGCACCGGCTGCACTGGCTGTGACGACCGCACCGGCTTCGACGGCTTCGACGGTTACAACCCGAGACCCATCAGGACCTCGTCGATCCGGTCCTGGCTGAGCCGCTCCTCGTCCGCCGCGGACGCCGCGATGATCAGCTCGCCGCACAGCTCGATCTCGGCGAGAGCCACGTGATCCTGCACCGTCGAACCGCCCGCGGGAGTCACGCGTGTCACCTCGATCTGCCGTCATCGGTCAGGGGCCGTCTCAGCGTATGGAGGGCGGGGCGCTGTGCGCATGACACGGATGGACCATTTCCGGATACCGGGCCATGGCCCGATGGCGCCGCCCCGGCACCGCCCGCCCGGCTATTGCGCGATCTTCCCGGCGTAAATGTCCCCGCTTGCGGGCAATACGACCTTCACCGGGGTCCCGAACCCGTAGAGCAGGGTGGTCGAGGAGACATCGATCACGCCATTGTTGACGTAGCTGAAGCGGTGCCGGACCTTCCGCAGCCGCCCCTGCTCGTCGAGGTAGACGTCGAACGGGACGGCGTCCTTGCTGAACCCTTTCGCCGCCGCCTCCAGCGCCCCCTTCACCGCCGGCGAGGCGTGCTTCGCGGCCTCGCCGATGTCGGTGGTCCCGCGGTAGTGCCGCACCTTGGTGCCCGCCACCTCGGTCTCTCCCACGTAAGTCGCCTCCCGTACGCCGCGCAGCAGCTCGGCCGCGACCAGTGGATCGGTGGCCCCGCCCGTGACCAGGTTCCCGTCGGCGAGGCTCGCGGTGTCGACCCGTACCCACTTGTCGTCGGGCACGCCCGCGCCCCGGTTCTTCATGTACAGGGCCCCGGGGACGAGGAGCTCGGTGATGGGACGGTGCTCGTCCTTGCCGGCCGCGTCGGCCGGGAGCATCACCAGGAGCTGGCCCATCCGGTTCTTGAAGTCGACCCCGCCCTCGCCGCGGATCGTGACCCGGGTCCCGCCGGTGGCCATCTCCATCGCCGTGCGGGCCTGCGCGCTGCCGGTCTTGGCCAGCCGGTCGGCGGCTCCCCGTACGGTCGCGGCCGGGTCGGCGGGGGGACGGGCGTCGGCCCGGCCCTCGCCCGCGCACCCGCTCATCGCGGCCAGGGCCGCGGCCGCGCCCAGGGCGAGCACCGCCTCACCCGCACGCCCGTGCCGCCGCCTGTGCTGGTGCACCACCATCGCCTGCCAACCCCCAACGCATGACCGCTGCTTGCCCGAGGCCCCCACCCGCTCCGGTTAACGAGGTCCGCGGTTTCCCGTCACGGGCCGCCGCCGTCCCGGGGCGCCGCACGGTCCGGGTACCGTGGTGATGTGGATTCGCACAGCAAAGCGTCGCTTGTCCCTCCGCTTGACGTCGTGCCGCACGCCCGTCCCATGGAGCGGCCACCCACCGGGCCCACCGGCCACACCACAAGCACCGCCGAGCGCGGGTCCTTCTGCCTCGCCTCGTGCACCTGCGGCTGGAGAGGCCCGGCCCGCCGCTCCCGCGATCTGGCCCGCAGAGACGCGGACCGGCACACTTCGGCCTGAGTCCCGGGGGTCCGGCGTCCGGGGGTCCGGGCGTCCGGTACACCCGGCGGATCGCCCGTTCGGACGGCCCGGCTGGCCGGGGCTCCCGGGAGCGGATGCCCTGGATGCATGCCAGGACCCGCACCCCGCGTCGCCGCCCTCCTCTGGGCCCTGCTCCTCACGCTCACGCCCGCCGCCGCGGCCTCGGCCCGCCCGACGGGTTCGGCGGACGGTCCGGCCGACGTGGCCCTGGCCATCGGGGCGACCACCGTCGCGGCCGCGGCCACCGGTCTGTGGCTGCGCTCCCGCTACCGGCGCGAAGAGGACTCCGAGGACCGGCGCACGGAGCGCGGCGATCCGTGACCCGCGCGGTCCCCGGTCCTACGCCGCGAGGTCGCTCTCGTGCGGGCGGCAGCCCGGCGGCGGGGTCTGCGGCTGCGCGAGGTCCACCGGGCGGGGCAGGGCGCGCCGCTTGGCGCGGACCAGCCGGCCCGCGCGCGGCGAGCGGGCCACCGCCCGCACCACCGGGGTCAACAGCGCCATCGCGAGCGGGGCGGCGAGCAGGACGACGGCGGTGCCGAGCGCGAAGCCGCCGATGACGTCGGTGGGGTAGTGGACGCCGAGGTACACCCGGCAGAACCCCTCGGCGAGGGCCAGCCCGATCCCGATGAGCCCGAGCTTGCGGTTCGCGATGAACAGGCCGACGCCGAGCGCCATCGCGAGGCCGGCGTGGCCGCTGACGAAGGAGAAGTCGCCGGAGCCGGAGTAGGAGGCGAGCACGTCCAGGCCGTTGTGCGCGGCGGACGGCCGCGGCCGGGCGACGAACGCGCGCAGCGGGACGTTGACGAGGAGGACGAGCCCGGCGGCGAGCGGGGCCCACACGAGCGCGGCGAACGACTCGGCGGCCGTGGCCTCGTCCTGTCGGCGCGTACCGTGCCAGCACCACAGGAGGAGGAGCACCAGGACCAGCGGGATCCCGTACGAGCCGACGAGGGCGACGGCCCGGTCGACTCCGGCCGGCGCGTGCCGCGCCAGTCCGTTGATGTCGTACAGCAGGCTTACGTCCACGTTCGGCCCACCGGTCGTGAGTCCAGCCATGGCGATACGGCCCCTTAGCCCTTGCTCGGTTCCCCGCGGGCGCACGCCGGTGTGCGCCCCTGACCCCCCCCCCGTTGATCAAGCCTGCGTCCATGGAACGCCCGTTCTGAACAGTACGTTCCACTCTCCACCGAATGATCACGGCAACGTTATCGAAGAGAGACTCGTCGTCGCAGCTCAGGGCCCGGGGTTGACGCAGCGTGGGCAAGGCCGCCGCGGTCACGGAGACTTGGCGTCGACGCTCCGGTCCGGCAGGGCCGCGGCCCCGTCCTTGGTGACACGCGTCGCCCCGAAGTAGTCCGGGCTGTCGATCTTGTCGAACCGGATCACGGCGCCGGTGTACGGCGCGTTGATCATGTATCCGCCGCCCACGTAGAGGCCGACGTGGTGGATCGCCCGGGAGTTCGTCAGATCATCGGAGAAGAACACCAGGTCTCCGGGCAGCAGTTCATCGCGCGAGGGATGCGCACCCGCGTTGTACTGGTCGTTGGCCACGCGCGGCAACTCGATCCCCACCGACTCGTACGCCGCCTTCGTCAGCCCCGAGCAGTCGAACCGCCCGTCCTGGTCCGGCGTCCCGTTCCCGCCCCACAAGTACGGGGTCCCCAACTGCTTCTGCGCGAAGTAGATCGCCCCTGCCGCCTGCTGCGAGGGCGCCACCCGCCCGACGGGCCGCTCGAAGCTCTTCGCGAGGGTCGTGATGGCCTTCACGTACCCCTGGGTCTCCTTGTACGGCGGCACCCCGCCGTACTTGATGACCGCGTACGCTCCCGCGTTGTACGCCGCGAGCATGTTCCCCGTCGCGTCCCCGGGCACGCCCGCCACGTCCTTGGCCAGCTCACAGTCGTACGAAGCCGCCGAGGGAATCGCGTCGTTGGGATCCCAGATGTCGCGGTCGCCGTCACCGTCCCCGTCGATGCCGTGCCCGGCCCAGGTGCCCGGGATGAACTGCGCGATGCCGCGGGCGTCGGCCGGGCTGACCGCACTCGGATTCCAGCCGCTCTCCGAGTACAGCTGGGCGGCGAGCAGCGCCGGGGTCATGGCCGGGCACAGAGTGCCCCACTTCTGCACCAGGTTCTGGTACTTCGCGGGAACGGCCCCCTTGGCCAGCCCGAGTGCACGGCCCCCAGCCGCCCCGGCTCCGGCGAGGCCCGCCGCGGCCGAGTACGTACCGACCACGATCAGCACGAGGAAGCTCAGACAGAGCCCGATCCCGATCCCGCCTGCCATCCAGAATCTGCGCACCCGTCAACACTCCCCCATCCCCGTCGCTTTCACGTGCGATTCGCTCGTGTCGCCCGATCCACTACGCCACTCGGAAGCCCGGGAAGTGAATGCCCGCGTACGTCACAGAGCCATCCTCGGCGGGGCAGAAGACCGGCGTCCAGTCCTCCCGGCCGTCGGCCGGAGGCACACCGGGGCGCACCCCGCCGCCGAAGCCGCCCGGGCAGCCCGGCAGCCCCGCGTCAGGAGCGCGGTGCGACGAACAGGCTCTGCGCGCTGCGCCCGATGGGCCCCTTCTCGTCGTGCAGCCGCGCGTCCGCCAGCCCGATCCCGGCCGCGTCCACGCTCGTACGGGCCTCCACGCAGGCCCACTCGCCCACCGGGTGGCGGTGCAGGTGCACGGTCAGGTCGCCGTTGACGAACACGTACCGGGCGAAGTCCATCACCGAGCTGATCCCGTTGCCCGAATCGGCGGCGACCAGCACCCGGTCCAGGGGCCGGGTCTCCTCCCCGGCGACGAGTGCCACCTTCATCCGCATCCAGCACGTGCCCGGCCCCAGCTCCACGAACGCGCCCTCGGTGAACCGGGTCTCCATCGCCGAGTGGTAGCCGGTCTCCCACGGCACCGGGAAGAACGGCGTCGGCCCCACCTCCCCCGGCGGCGGCAGCTGCGGCCCCGGCACCACACCCGGCACGGCCTCCCCCGCCACCCGGATCCGCAGCGCCCGCGCGAGCATCACCGGAGCACCCCCGGCCGGCGCGAGGGCGGCCTCGACCACCTCGGTGCCGCGGCCGGCCCGGAGCACGGAGGTGGTGACCTCCAGCGGGCCGATCGGCACGGGCCGCAGGATCTCGTACGTGATCCTCGCGATCCGCATGTCGGCGCGGGCGCCCTCCCGCTCCTCCACCGCCCGCCCGAGCAGCGCGGCCGGCGGACCGGCGTGCTGCGCGCCCGGGTCCCAGGGCCCGCGCGTGTACTCGGTGGCCAGGAACCGCCCGGCATCGACCCGCTCGTAGAACGCCTCGGAGATCGCCATGGCCGGAACGCTACCGACAGGTAACCCGCCCCCGCCAGACCCACGTCCCCCGCCGGGGAGAATGGAGGGGTGCCCACCACCCCCGCCCGCCCCGCACTCCCCGTCCTGCAGGCAGACTGCGCGAACTGCTTCGCGCTCTGCTGCGTCGCCCTGCCCTTCGCCAAGTCCAACGACTTCGCCGTGAACAAGGCCGCCGGAACCCCCTGCAAGAACCTCCGGGAGGACTTCCGCTGCGGCATCCACACCCGGCTGCGCGACAAGGGCTTCCAGGGCTGCACCGTCTTCGACTGCTTCGGCGCGGGCCAGCAGGTCTCTCAGACGACCTTCGGCGGCCGCGACTGGCGCACCCACCCGGACACGGCCACCGCGATGTACGAGGTCTTCCCGGTGATGCGGCAACTGCACGAGCTGCTCTTCTACATCACCGGGGCACTCGCCCTCCCCGCCGCCGCTCCGCTCCACGCGGACCTGCGAAGCGCACAGGCAGAGACCGCGCGGTGGACCACGGCCGAAGCCGGCGCCCTGACCGGCCTGGACGTCGGCGCCCTGCGCGGACGTGTCAACACGCTCCTCCTCGGGGCGAGCGAACTGGCCCGCGCCAAGGCCCCGGCCCGCAAGAAGAACCACCGCGGCGCCGACCTCATGGGCGCCCGCCTCGCCGGCGCCGACCTGCGCGGCGCCAACCTCCGCGGCGCCTACCTGATCGCCGCCGACCTCAGCGGCGCGGACCTGCGCCTCGCGGACCTGATCGGCGCCGACTTCCGCGACGCCGACCTGCGCGGAGCGGACCTGCGCGGGGCCCTGTTCCTGACCCAGCCCCAGCTGGGCGCGGCCCGGGGCGACGCGGCGACCAAGATCCCCCCGACCCTGGTCCGCCCCGCCCACTGGACCGCGTAACCCGCCGCCGGTACCCCTACTGGTACGGATACCAGTACGGGTACCGGTACCGGCCCCGACTCACGGCCTGATGATGGCCGTCCAGCCCGACGGACAGGTCAGCGCTGCCGCCGGCGTGTACGTGCACTGGTTCTCGAACACGTCGCCCGTGGTCGTCAGCACCTTCACGTACACCGTGTAACCCACGGCGGCGAGCGACACCCCGCACGCGTTCCGCGGATGCCCCGGGTTCAGCTGCGTCGTGAGGTCCTTCCAGGTGTACGAGCCGACCGGCGCCGTCTCCCGCGCTCCCAGCGTGGTCCGGCCCCGGTGCAGCACGACACTGAACTCCGTGTCGCTCAGCCCCAGCGCCGTGTCGACGTCCTCGCACGGCCCGTGCGGACCGCCCGGGCCCTTGTCACCCTTCGGACCCTTGTCACCCTTGGGCCCCTGCGGCCCGCGGTCGCCCTTCGGACCCTTGTCGCCCTTGGGCCCCTGCGGCCCGCGGTCACCCTTCTGCCCGGCGCACGGGTTCGCGGGCTTCGCCGCCTTCTTCGCCTTGCCGGCCTTCGCCGCCTTGCCCGGAGCCTTGGCCGGCAGCGTCCTCGCATCCGGCTCCGGACACCTGCTGCTGCTCCAGCCCGGCGCGACCGCCGCGCCCGCCCCCTGGGCGGCCATCGCCGGAACCGAGGCGCCCACCAGCGCGATCGCCAGCGGGACTGCGAAACCACCGGCAAGCCACGCGCGCCGACCGACCTTCACTGCGGAACCCATCCCTCACTCCTCGCATCGTTCGACCAAACGGCCAGGAGCATCTCCCGCAACCCGCCGGAAGATGGAACGACTGACGGAATGTCGGACGAACGTCAGCGGCTCGGCCCAACGACACGCCCGCACACTGCGCCGAACGGCGGCCACCCGAGCGGCCCCCCGCACGCCGAGAGGGCAATCATTGCCCGGGGTCACCCCCCGTGATACACAGAGTGACCATATGTTCTCCCGTACACCCGCCGCCCCCGCCCAGGTCAGAGCGCACAGACGGGTCAAAGCGCGGGAGATCGGGTAAAGAGAGCCGTCAAGTCGACGCACGACGGCGGTTTCATCAGCGAAGATAGTACGTGACCCCTGCCGTCGGGCACGGGCCAGCGGAACTACCCATACAGGGGCGGTGAGTTACATGATCCTGGCAGCCGAAAAGGGCGACATCACCACCATCATCGGCGGAATCGCCCCGAACTGGGGGCCGTTCGGCAGTCTCGGCAACGAAGCGAAGGTCATGATCGAGGTGGTCATGGCCGTCGCGATCCTCCTCTGCCTCGGCATCGCCATCTGGGGCGCGGCCAAGCAGCGCATCGGCGCCACCGCACTGCGCGACACCTTCAGCGCGGAACAGGGCAAGGGCCTGATCGTCGCCGGCCTGACCGGCGTGTTCATCATCGGCTCCCTCGGCACCCTCTTCACCATCGTCTACGGAATGGCCGTCTAGCCGGACCGCCCACCGGCCACCGGACCTGACCAGGAATCACCACACCACCGACGTACGACGCAGAGGGGGCGGACGCGAGATGAGCAACGAGGACCAGTACGGCGGCGGCGCCGGCGGCGGCCACGGCGACGTCGGCGGCACGGGCCAGACCCGCACCCGTCTCCCCGACTCCCCGTCGGACCCGTACGGCACCCCCCGCCGCACCCCGCGCGCCTCGCGCAGCCTGGTGACGGTGGTCGGCGTGGTGGTCCTCCTGATCGCGGCGATCGCGTTCGCCAACCAGTCCGGAGACACCCCGACCCCCCCGTCGGCAGACACCCCGCCCTCCCCCGCCTCCACGGCAGCCACGGGCACCCGCCCGGTGGACGGCAAGAACGGCGCCATCCCCGCCGGGTTCGCGCAGACCGAACAAGGAGCGCAGTCCGCCGCTGCCAACTTCGCGGTCGCGCTCGGCTCTGACGGAATGTTCGACAGCGTCCGCAGAAAGGCCATCGTCCAGGCCGTGTACGCACCGGACGTGGCCACCGCTCGCCAGAGCAACCTCGACAGCGTCTACACGGACGCGCAGTTCTTGGCGCGCATCGGCCTCGACTCAGCCGGCAAGGCCCCGAAGGGCCTCCAGTTCGTCTCCCGTACGAACCCCGTCGGGACCAAGGTGGAGAAGTTCTCCACCGACGCCGCCACCGTCTCCGTCTGGCACTCGACCCTGTTCGGTCTCGCGGGCGAGGGATCGAAGAACCCGGTCGCGGAGAGCTGGTACACGAACACCTTCGAGCTCCGCTGGACCAACGGCGACTGGCGCGTAGCCGACTTCACGCAGAAGGACGGCCCGGCCCCGGTCGGCCGGGACCAGAGGGCTGCCTCCGCCGAGGAGATGGCCGCCGCCGTATCGCAGTTCGGGGGGCTCACCTATGCACGCTAGCCGTCGCGGTCTGTCCTTCGCAGCCGTCGCAGCCACGCTGCAGACCACTGTGGTCCTCCTTTCCGCCCGCGCGGTGGCCGCTCCCTCGCCCGACCCGAGCGCGCCCAGCCCGAAGGCGAGCAACGACCCCTGCGACCTGATCCGAGGCCCCGCCAAGGACTACTGCGAACGAGGCGACGGCGCCGCAGGCGCCCCCCGCACGGGCCTCGCCCCCAGCGACCCCGCCGACGCCCTCAACCCCCTCGCCTCCCTGGCCAAGGGCTGCGCCGACGCCGCCGCCTGGATCGTCACCGAGCTCAGCAAAGCGATCAACGGCACGGCCAACGTCGACTTCACCAACGGCGCCTTCCTCAAGCAGTACGCCGTCGTCTTCGCCGCCTCCACCATCCTCACCCTCGTGCTCTGGCTCTTCGCCGTCGCCAAGCGCGCCATCCGCGGCGTCCCCCTCACCACCGCCATCTCCGAAGCCGTCGGCTTCCTCTGGCTCACCGTCCTCGCCTCCGCCTTCACCCCCCTGATCCTCTACACCGTCGTCTCCGCCACCGACGGCGTCACGGAAGTCATCGCATCGGCGAGCGGCGGCCAGACCGACGTCTTCTTCGGCTCCTTCATCGAAGCCCTCAAGAAGGGCGACTCCATCGGCGGCGGCCCGATCATGCTGATCGTCGTCTCCCTCGTCACCGTCCTCGCCGCAGGCGTCCTCTTCCTCGAACTCTTCATCCGGGCCGCCCTCCTCTACGTCGGCGCCCTCCTCGGCGTCGTCGTCTACGCCGGGCTCGTCGACCGCAACCTCTGGGGCCACGTCCGCCGCTGGGCCGGCATCATGATCGCCGTCATCCTCGTGAAACCGGTCATCGTCATCGTCCTCGGCCTCGCCGGAGCCCTCGCCGGCGAGAAGGGCCCCAACGCCTTCTCCGCCGTCGTCTCCGGCCTCGCGATCATCCTCCTGGCCATCTTCGCCTCCGCGATGATCTACCGCTTCGTCCCCGGCTTCGGCGACGAGATCGCCTCCGCCCGCTCGAACCGCAGCAAGGCCACCGACGGCGCCCAAGCCGCCGCCGTCATCAGCTCCCCGGCCTCCCTCGTATCCCAGGGCATCAAGACCCACAGCAGCCGCGGCGCCCACCGCGGCGGCGGTGACGGCGGCGGCTCCAGCGCCCCCCGCCCCGCCAACCCCCTCTCCGGAGGCGTGGCCGCCCACAGCAGCCGCCCCACCTCCGGCAGCGGAGGCGGCGGATCCGTCCCCTCCGCCGCACCCGCGCCCCGCTCCGGATCGAGTACGAGGAACACAGGAGGTGACGGGCGTTGACGACCCAGTCCCACCAGCTGCACCCGGTCGCGCCCCGCCGCACGTATCTCATCGGCCGGGCCCGGCCGAACGCGATCGTCGGCAAGAACCGCGAGAGCGGCGAGATCGCCCTGATCATCGTCGGCGCGTTCCTCGGCATGATGAGCGGCCTGCTCGTCCCCGCCCTCACCCTGCGCATCGTCAGCCTCGCCGGGTTCCCCATGCTCGCGCTGGCCGCCGTGTACGTCCCGTACAAGGGCCGCACCTTCTACAAGTGGTTCGAGATCAACCGCAGCTACAAGCGCACCCTGCGCCGCGGCACGACGTACCGCTCCTCCGCCATGGAAGCCGGCGTCCGCGCCGCCGACGGCCGCGAGGTCGAGGTCGGCCCGCCCCCCGGCATCGGCCGCATCAACTGGCTCGCCGCCCCCTTCGGCCCCGACGAGATCGCCGTACTCCTCCACGCCGACCGCAGAACCGTCACCGCCGCCATCGAGATCGAGGGCCCCGGCGTCGGCCTGCGCGACAGCGAGGACCAGGAAGCCCTCGTCGACCGCTTCGGCACCCTCCTCAAGCACGTGGCCAACGGCGACGGCTTCGTCACCCGCCTCCAGATGCTCGCCCGTACGCTCCCCGCCGACCCCGACGCCCACGCCAAGGACGTCGCCCAGCGCGGCGACACGAGCGCCCCCGTCTGGCTGCGCGACTCGTACGACCAGCTCCAGTCGATGGTCTCCACCTCCTCCGAGCAGCACCGCGCCTACCTCGTCGCCTGCATGCACTACACGCGCGAACTCGCCGCCGAGGCCCACACCATCGCCCGCGCCGGCACCCCCCACAAGGGCCGCAAGCTCGACCGCGACGCCGGCCTCGCCATCGTCATGGCCCGCGAACTCACCGACATCTGCGCCCGCCTCGCCGAAGCCGACATCCGCGTCCGCCAGCCCCTCGGCCAGGGCCGCCTAGCCTCCCTCGTGCACTCCATGTACGACCCGGACCACCCCATCGACCACATCCAGGCCATGACCAAGCGCAACGCCTGGCCCGCCGAACTCGACGCGGTCGAGCCCACCTTCCTCCAGGCCAAGACCCGCGAGTCCTCCACCCGCGCCCCCTGGTGCCACGCCACGGCCTGGGTGAAGGAATGGCCGATGACCCCGGTCGGCGTCAACTTCCTCGCGCCCCTCCTCGTCCACACCCCCGACGTGATCCGCACCGTCGCCGTCACCATGGATCTGGAGCCCACCGAGGTGGCCATCGAGCGCATGCTCACCGAGAAGACCAACGACGAGGCCGACGCCAGCCGCGCCGCCAAGATGAACCGCACCGTCGACCCCCGCGACATCGCCGCCCACGGCCGGCTCGACCAGAGGGGTGAAGATCTCGCCAGCGGTGCCGCAGGAGTCAACCTGGTCGGGTACATCACGGTGTCCTCCCGATCCCCGGAGGCCCTCGCCCGCGACAAGCGCACCATCCGCGCTTCGGCGGGCAAGTCCTACCTGAAGCTGGAGTGGTGCGACCGCGAGCACCACCGCGCCTTCGTCAACACCTTGCCGTTCGCCACCGGCATCCGTCGCTAGCCGGAGGGAAGTGCCGCCCATGCGAGATCCCATGTCCGCTCTGACGGACGCCTTCACCAGCTTCCTGTTCGGCAAGGTCGAGACCACGCGCCTGCCCGTACGCACCTCCACCGGGCAGGCGCAGGCCGTCTACCTGCCCACCGCCGCCCCCGGACTCGGCGACTCCGGCGTCATCATCGGCCGCGAGGTCTACAGCGGCAAGGGCTACATCTACGACCCCTTCCAGCTGTACGGCCAGCAGCTGCCGGCCCCGCACTGGCTGGTCCTCGGCGAGTCCGGCAACGGCAAGTCGGCGCTCGAGAAGACCTACGTCCTGCGCCAGCTCCGCTTCCGCGACCGCCAGGTCGTCGTCCTCGACGCCCAGGGCGAGGACGGCGTCGGCGAGTGGAACCTCATCGCCCAGCAGCTGGGGATAACCCCCATCCGCCTGGACCCCATCGCCGCCAACGACGACGGGATCCGCCTCAACCCCCTCGACCCGGCGATCACCACGACCGGCCAGCTCGCGCTGCTCCGGACCATCATCGAAGTCGCCATGGGCCACGGCCTCGACGAGCGCTCCGGCTTCGCCCTCAAGGTCGCGCACGCCTACGTCGTCGACACCATCCGCGACCGCCAGCCGGTCCTCACGGACATCGTGGAACAGCTCCGCCACCCGGAGGCCGAATCCGCGGAGGCCATGAACGTCGACATAGACGATGTACGGGCCTGGGGCCTCGACGTGGCCCTCGTGATCGACCGCCTGGTCGACGGCGACCTCCGCGGCATGTTCGACGGCCCCACGACGGTGGGCATCGACCTCGACGCCCCCCTCATCGTCTTCGACCTCTCGCACATCGACCGCAACTCGATCGCCATGCCGATCCTGATGGCGATCGTCGGCGTCTGGCTGGAGCACACCTGGATCCGCCCGGACCGCAAGAAGCGCATCTTCCTGGTCGAAGAGGCCTGGCACATCATCAACAGCCCCTTCGTGGCCCAGCTGTTCCAGCGCCTCCTGAAGTTCGGCCGCCGCCTCGGCCTGTCCTTCGTGGCCGTCGTCCACCACCTCTCCGACGTGGTCGACGGCGCGGCCGCCCGCGAGGCCGCCGCCATCCTCAAGATGGCCTCGACCCGCACGATCTACGCCCAGAAGGCGGACGAGGCCAGAGCGACGGGCCGGGTACTCGGCCTGCCCCGCTGGGCGGTGGAGATCATCCCCACCCTCACCCCCGGCATCGCGGTCTGGGACGTCAACGGCAACGTCCAGGTGGTCAAACACCTGATCACGGAGGCGGAACGCCCCCTGGTCTACACGGACCGCGCCATGACGGAGTCCTCGTCCCCGTCCCAGCTCCCCGACGACCTGCTGGCGGCCGAGCTGGAGGCGGAGGAAAGAGCCCTCCTGATGGAACGCCACCGCAACGGCGGCCCGGGCTCGGCGACAACGGTGGCGTAAATGCAAGAACGCACGGGAAAGGAGCAGGGCGGCATCCCGGACGCCCTCCTGATCGCCCTCCTCGCCTTCCTCCTGGGCCTGGCAGCCCTGGTCTGGACGTCGACGGGCCTGGCCGCGCTCTTCTCGAAGGGCGCCTGGCCGTCAACGGTGACGTTCACCCACACGCCGGGGGCGGTCCGCGCCCTGATAACCCAACCCCACGACGTCCCGGGAGCCTGGCCGGACACCGACCCCCAGGCCCTCTCGGGCTGGGGGCTCTTCTGGGGCCTCTTCATCAGCCAGCTCCTGATCGTCTTCGTGCTGACGGTCTTCGTCATGGGCGTCATCGCCCGTACGAGGTCCCGCCACAGGAAGCCCTCCGCTCCGGCCACTCCGGCCACTCCGGCCGAACCGGCCGAACCGGCCGAACCGGCCGTCACAGCCCCGATCCCGCCCCCGATCCCGCCCCCGGCCGGCCCACCCCAGCCCACCACGCAGCCACTGCCCGTCCCGGCCCCGCTGCCCCACCCGGCACCCGCACCGTCCGGCCCGGCCGCGACGGCGTTCGGGTCCGGGGCCCGATCCGGGAGCGGAGCCCACGGCAGCAGCGACCTCCAGGGCCACCTGGCCTACGGCAGTCCGGCCGAGCGCCACGCCCTCGCCCTCCAGGCCCTGGCGGCAGCCGAAGGCGCGGCCCTCGTCGTCACTTCCTCCCCCGCTCTGTGGGCGGAGACGAAGGACGCCCGCGCCAAACTCGGCCCGGTCCTCCTCTACGACCCCTCGCACCTCTGCGACACCCCGGCCCGCATGCACTGGAACCCGGCCGACGCCTGCGCCGACCGCGACACCGCCGCGGCCCGCGCGATCGCGCTGCTGGCTCCCGTACGCCCCCAGGCCCGTATGGACGCCGCCATCGCCGACACGGCGGAAACGCTCCTCCGCAGCTGGCTGCAGGCGGTGGCCCTCGAAGACCGCCCGTTCAAGCAGCTCCACCGCTGGGCCCAGGGCAACAGCGCCCAGGACCCGGTACGCATCCTCCGCATACACCCCCAGGCCGCCCCCGGCGCAGCCGGCGAGCTGGAGAGCGCCCTCACCGCCCACCCCGAACGCCGCGAGCAGGCCCAGCACCTGACGGCCCGTGCCCTCTCCTGCCTCACGTCGATCCACATCCGCGAAGCCTGCAACCCGAACCGAACAGATGCACTGACGCTGGCATCGTTCGCGGCCGAAGGGGGCACCCTCTACGTGGTGGGCGAATCGCTGGAAGATCCCCGTACCCACCCGGGTGCGATGCCTTTGCTCACCGCACTCGCCGCGAGCGTGGTCGAGCACGGCCGCCGCATGGCCGTACGGTCATCCCACGGCCGGCTCGACCCACCACTCACCCTGGTCCTGGAGGACGTCGCGGCCGTGGCCCCGATCCCCCAGCTCCCCGAGCTGCTCCAGGAGGAATCCCTCCCCCTCCTCGCCCTGTGCCGCAGCCGCGAGCAGGCCCGCGCCCGCTGGCCGGAGGCGGCCGCACTCCAGCACTAGGGCGTGCGCTACGGCCGCGGCAGCACGTACTCGAACTCCTTGGCTGCCGGATCCGCCGGCACCGGCACGACGTGCCCGCTCGGCCGGAACCCGAACCGCCGGTAGAAGGCCGCGGCCCGCGCGTTGTTCTCGTGCACGAAGAGCCGTACGCGTTCCAGCGCCGGCCCCTCCAGCGCCCAGGCCCACTCCAGCGCGGCGGCGAAAAGCCTCTCGGTGAGCCCGCTCCCCCGCTGCTCGGGGCGGACGTACACACCCACCAGGTGCCCCTGGGTCTGCTCGACGGCCCGCTCGAAGAAGTCGGCGATCCCGTGTTCCTCGACGAGGACGGTCACGGACCCGACCCACTCCCCGCCCGGCGCCTCGGCCACGAACTGCCGCGCATGCCGACCGTGCGAAGCCCCCTTGGCCCGGTCCTGCCAGAACTCGTCCGCCCTGGCCTCGGCCTGCTCCAGCGTCTCCAGAAAGGCCACCGGCGCAGCCGGGTCCTTGAGCGCGGCGATCCGCAGATCCTTGACCTTTTCCCACTCGTCGGCCCGGACGGCACGCATCACATACTGATCATCCATAGCCCGGATCCAACCACAGGACCGAATGCCCGTAAACGCAAAAAGCCCCGTACCGGATACCCGGTACGGGGCTTTTCACAATGATTGTTCGGCGGCGTCCTACTCTCCCACAGGGTCCCCCC
>NZ_JBIASC010000013.1:0-248162 GCF_042890485.1 Streptomyces sp. NPDC002181
CACGGCATCGAGACCGGCGAGCACGCGGCCACACTCACCGCGGGCGAACCCGGCATCCTCCACGGCTCCCGCAGCTACGTCCTCCAGGACGAGGAGGGCCAGATCACCGAGCCGTACTCCATCTCGGCCGGCCTGGACTACCCGGGCATCGGCCCGGAGCACTCGTACCTCAAGGACAGCGGCCGCGGCGAGTACCGCGCGGTCACCGACGACGCCGCGATGCGGGCCCTGCGCCTGCTCTCCCGTACGGAGGGCATCATCCCGGCGATCGAGTCGGCGCACGCGCTCGCGGGCGCCCTCGACCTCGGCAAGGAGCTCGGCAAGGACGGGCTGATCGTGGTCAACCTGTCCGGCCGCGGCGACAAGGACATGGACACCGCCGCCCGCTACTTCCACCTCTACGACACCGACGCCTCCGAGGGGGACACCAAGTGAGCGGCAACATCGAACTCCTCTCCGCCACCCTCGCCAAGGCGAAGTCCGAGGACCGCGCGGCCCTCGTCGCCTACCTCCCGGCCGGGTTCCCGACCGTGGACGGCGGCATCGAGGCCGTCAAGGCCGTCATCGCGGGCGGCGCGGACGTGGTCGAGGTCGGGCTCCCGCACAGCGACCCCGTCCTGGACGGCGCGATCATCCAGACCGCCGACGACATCGCCCTGCGCGGCGGGGTCAAGATCGCCGACGTGCTGCGCACCGTGCGCGAGGCGCACGCGGCCACCGGGGCGCCGGTGCTGGTGATGACGTACTGGAACCCGATCGACCGCTACGGCGTGGAGCGGTTCGCCACCGAACTCGCCGAGGCGGGCGGCGCGGGCTGCATCCTGCCCGACCTCCCCGTCCAGGAATCCGCACTGTGGCGCGAACACGCCGACAAGCACGGTCTGGCGACCGTCTTCGTCGTCGCTCCGAGCAGCAAGGACGAGCGCCTGGCGACCATCACGGCCGCCGGTTCCGGCTTCGTGTACGCCGCCTCGCTGATGGGCGTCACCGGTACGCGCGAGTCGGTCGGCAACGAGGCCCAGGAGCTGGTCCGCCGGACCCGGGCCACCACCGAGCTGCCGGTCTGCGTGGGGCTGGGCGTCTCCAACGCCGTCCAGGCCAAGGAGGTCGCGGGCTTCGCCGACGGGGTGATCGTCGGCTCGGCCTTCGTGAAGCTGCTGCTGGACGCGCCGGACCTGCCGGCCGGGCTGGCGGCCGTGAAGGCGCTCGCCGGCGAACTCGCGGAGGGCGTCCGCAGGGGCTGACGCCCGCCGGGGCCGGTGCGTTCGATCGGCGGCGCGAACCCCTGAGCGGGTTCTGTAGTCCGATCGGGTGGAAGTGGGAGCGGGGAGGCACGCGAGTGCCTCCCCGCTTCGTTTGGCCGAACGTGAGCGAGAAGAACGACGGTGCGAACCGCGAAGCGAAACGATCGGCCCGCGAGCGGCTCCAGGTGGAGCGCGAGCGCGAGAAGAAGAGGGAGAAGCGGCGGCGGACCCTCATCGTGGCGTCGGCGGTGGTCGGCGTCCTCGGCCTGGCGGCCGTCGTCGGCCTGATCGCGGCCAACACCAACAAGGGCGACACGTCCGAGGCCGCGGGTCCGGTGACCGCCCCCTCGGGGGCCACGGGCAAGGACGCGCTCGCCATCCAGGCCGGCAAGCCGGAGGCCAAGTCCACGCTGACGGTGTGGGAGGACTTCCGCTGCCCCGCGTGCAAGGCCTTCGAGACCAACTACCGGGACACGATCCACGAGCTGGAGGCCAAGGGCCTGCTCAAGGTCGACTACCACCTGGTCACCCTGATCGACGGGAACATGGGGGGCAGCGGCTCGCTGAAGGGCGCCAACGCGGCCGCCTGCGCCCAGGACGCCGGGAAGTTCACCGCGTACCACGACGTCCTGTTCGAGAACCAGCCGCAGGAGACGGACGACGCGTACGGGAACAACGCGAAGCTGCTGGAGCTGGCGGGCAAGGTGGACGGGCTGGTCACCCCCGAGTTCCGCAAGTGCGTCGAGGACGGGACGCACAACAGCTGGGTGAACAAGTCCTTCGAGGCCTTCCGCGCCGGTAAGTTCCGGGGCACCCCGGCCGTGCTGCTGAACGGCAAGGACATCTTCGCCGACCAGGCCAACCCGGTGACCCCGCAGAAGCTCAAGGAGCAGGTGGAGGCCGCGGCGAAGGGCAGCGGCGGGAACTCCCCGGCTTCGCCGTCCGCCTCGCCCTCGCCCTCGGCTTCGCACTCCGCCTCGCCGAGCGCCGCCGCGAAGGGGTCGAAGGCCTCGGGTTCCCTCTCGTCCTCCGCCTCCTCGCCGTCCGCGGCGAAGTCCTCCTCCACCGCGGCGGGCTCACGGGCCGGCTCGGCCGGGGTCGCGAAGGGGGCCGGCGAGGACTGATCCCCCCGTCTCGATTTGGCGCCAGGTTGCCGGGCGGGTTGCGGTCCGTACCGCCCGGCAGGGTAGCGTCGGCTCTGCCATGAACCTTGCCTATATCCCCAGCCCCTCGACCGGCGTGATCCATCTCGGACCGATCCCGCTGCGCGGCTACGCGTTCTGCATCATCATCGGCGTCTTCGTCGCCGTCTGGCTCGGCAACAAGCGGTGGATCGCGCGCGGCGGAAAGCCGGGCACGGTCGCGGACATCGCCGTGTGGGCCGTGCCGTTCGGTCTGGTCGGCGGTCGCCTCTACCACGTGATCACCGACTACCAGCTGTACTTCGGCGAGGGCCGCAACTGGGTCGACGCCTTCAAGATCTGGGAGGGCGGCCTCGGCATCTGGGGCGCGATCGCGCTCGGCGCGGTGGGCGCCTGGATCGGCTGCCGCCTGCGCGGCATCCCGCTGCCGGCCTGGGCGGACGCCCTGGCACCCGGTATCGCGCTGGCCCAGGCCTGCGGCCGCTGGGGCAACTGGTTCAACCAGGAGCTGTACGGTCGGGCCACCGACCTGCCCTGGGCGGTCGAGATCAGCGACGGCCCCAACCGGGTCGCCGGGACCTACCACCCGACCTTCCTGTACGAGTCGCTGTGGTGCCTCGGCGTCGCCGCGCTCGTGATCTGGGCGGACCGCCGCTTCAAGCTCGGACACGGCCGGGCGTTCGCCCTGTACGTCGCCGCGTACTGCGTGGGCCGCGGCTGGATCGAGTACATGCGGGTCGACGAGGCCCACCACATCCTCGGTGTCCGGCTGAACGTGTGGACCTCGATCGTGGTCTTCATCCTGGCCGTGGTCTACCTCGTGCTGTCGGCGAAGCTGCGGCCGGGCCGCGAGGAGGTCGTGGAGCCGGACCGCGGGCCCGCGGCGTCCGACCCCGCGACCAAGGACGAGCCGAAGGACCCCGCGGACGGGGACTCCGAGCCGAAGGCCGATGCCGATGCCGAGGACGCCGCCGAGGCAGGGGCAGGGGCAGCAGCAGAGCCGGAGGCCGGGACCGGGGCCAAGGCCGGGGCCAAGGCCGAGGACGCCACCGAGGACGCCACCGAGGACGCCGTGACGGCGGACGCGGAGGCTCCGAAGACCGCCAAGAAGCTCTGACCGGGTCTTCCGGACGGAACGGGAGGGGCGCCGCGCACACCGCGCGGCGCCCCTCCCGTCGTTCGTACGGGCCTCACGAGAGGACGGGGGACTCCCGCCGGGCCAGGGCCACGACCCGTTCCGCGCCCGCCAGCACCGCCGGGTCCACGAAGCGGCCGTCCGGCAGGGCCACCGCCCCGGGGCTGCGGCGGGCCGCCGCCACGATCTCCTGGGCGGCGGTGACCTCCGCCGGTCCGGGCAGGTAGGCCCGCTCGATCACCGGCAGCTGGCGCGGGTGGATCGCCGCCCGGCCGAGGAAACCCAGCGCCCGGCCGCGCGTACAGGAGACGGCCAGTGCCTCCAGGTCCCGGATGTCGGGGAAGACCGACTGGGCGGGCGGAGCCAGCCCGGCCGCCCGGGCCGCGATCACCACGCGGGAGCGCGGCCAGTCCAGTCCCGCCTCCGCGCTGATGCCCAGATCGGCCCCGAGGTCGGACTCGCCGAGGGAGAGCCCGCGCAGGGCGGGGTGCGCGCGGGCGATCTCGTACGCGCGCTCCACGCCCAGCGCCGACTCCAGCATGGCGTGCAGGGCGACCCCGCCCGTGCGGTCGGCCACCGCGGCGATCTGCTCCGGGGCCGTGATCTTCGGCAGCCGCAGCCCCGCGAGGCCGTGCAGCCCGGTCAGGGCGGTGAGGTCGGCGCCGGCCCAGGGGGAGTCCAGGGCGTTGACGCGGACGAACACCGGGACCGGGGGCCGCTCGGCCAGCCGCTCCGCGGTGGCGGCGCGGGCGTACTCCTTGCGGGAGGCCGACACCGCGTCCTCCAGGTCGACGATGACGGCGTCGGCCCCGGAGTGCAGGGCCTTGGCGACCACCTCAGGGCGGTCGCCGGGTACGTAGAGCCAGGTCAGGATCACAGGGCCCCCTCCATCCGGAGTGCGCTGATCTCGGTCTCGGACAGGCCGAGTTCGGTGAGTACGGCTTCGGTGTCCGCGCCGTGCGGGCGGCCGGCCCAGCGGATCCCGCCGGGGGTCTCGGACAGCCGGAACAGGACGTTCTGCATCCGGAGCGGGCCCAGTTCGGGGTCCTCGACCTCGGTGACGGTGTCCAGGGCCGCGAACTGCGGATCGGCCATGACGTCCCGTACGTCGTAGACCAGGGCCACGGCGGCCTCGGCCTCCTCGAAGGCGGCGACCACGTCGTCGGCCTTGTGGCGGCCGATCCAGCCGCCGACCGCCTCGTCGAGGACGGGCGCGTGGGCGGCCCGGCCGGAGCCGCTCGCGAACCAGGGCTCGGCGATCAGCTCGGGCCGCCCGACGAGCCGCATCACGCGCTCCGCGATGGACTGGGCCGAGGTGGAGACCGCCAGCCAGCGGCCGTCGGCGCTGCGGTAGGTGTTGCGGGGGGCGTTGTTGGTGGAGCGGTTGCCGGTGCGCGGCTGGACGTAGCCGAGCTGGTCGTACCAGAGCGGGTGCGGGCCCAGGACGGTCAGGATCGGCTCGATGATGGCCAGGTCCACCACCTGCCCGTGGCCGGTGCGCTCGCGCCCGGCGAGCGCGGTCATCACGGCGTACGCGGTGGTCAGCGCGGCGATGGAGTCGGCGAGGCCGAAGGGCGGCAGGGTCGGCGGGCCGTCGGGCTCCCCGGTGATCGCGGCGAAGCCGCTCATCGCCTCCGCGAGGGTGCCGAAGCCGGGGCGGCGGGCGTAGGGTCCCTGCTGGCCGAAGGCCGTGACGCGGGCCAGGACCAGCCGCGGGTTGGCGGCGGACAGCTCGGGCCAGCCCAGCCCCCACTTCTCCAGGGTGCCCGGGCGGAAGTTCTCGATGACCACGTCGGCGGTGGCGGCCAGCCGCAGCAGCGTCTCCCGCCCGCCCGGGGTGGACAGGTCGAGGGTCATCGTCCGCTTGTTCCGGCCGAGGAGCTTCCACCACAGACCGATGCCGTCCTTGGCGGGGCCGTGGCCGCGCGAGGGGTCCGGGCGCACCGGGTGCTCGACCTTGACCACCTCGGCGCCGAAATCGCCGAGCAGGGTGGCGGCGAGCGGCCCGGCGAAGAGGGTGGCGAGGTCCAGGACGCGCAGCCCGTCGAGCGGGCCGCCGGTGGCGGCCGCGCCGGGGGAGGGCCGTGTCGCGTCGGCAGGGGTCACGAGGCGGCTCCCGCGGCCGGTTCGCCCGCGAGGTCGTTCCGGGCACCGGCACCAGCACCGGCACCGGACGCGGACGCGGACGCGGTGAAGGCTTCGGTCTCGGTACGGGTCGGCATCGAGTCCTGTGCGCCGGGCCGCTGGACGGAGAGCGCGGCCGCCGCCGAGGCCCAGCGCAGCGCCTCCGGCATCGGGCGGCCCTCCCCGAGGGCCACCGCGAGCGCGCCCACGAAGGTGTCCCCGGCGGCCGTGGTGTCCACGGCCCGCACCGGGAGCGCCGGCACCGACAGCGGCTCCCGCCCCCGCGCCGCGTACAGCACCCCTGCCGCGCCCAGGGTGAGCACCACCTCCGGTACCTCGCGCAGCAGTGCCTCGGCGGCTCCCAGCGGGTCGGTGAAGCCGGTCAGCGCCGCCGCCTCGTGCTCGTTGGGCACCAGGAGGTCCACCAGCTCCAGCAGTTCGCGCGGCAGCGGACGGGCCGGGGCCGGGGTGAGGACCGTACGGACCCCCTGGGCGCGGGCGGCCGCCGCGCCCGCGAGGACGGCCTCCATGGGGAGTTCGAGCTGGAGCAGCAGGAGGTCGACGGCGCCGATCCGGGCCGCGTCGCCCGCCTCCAGCCCGGTGACGGAGCCGTTGGCGCCGGGGATGACGACGATGCTGTTGGCGCCCTCGTCGTCGACGGTGATGTGGGCGGTGCCGCTGGCGCCCTCGACGGTGCGCAGGGCCGCCGTCTCGACCCCGGCGGCGGTGAGCGCGGAGCGCAGCCGTACGCCGAACTCGTCGGTGCCGACCGCGCCGATCATCACCACCTCCCCGCCGCTGCGGGCGGCGGCGACGGCCTGGTTGGCGCCCTTGCCGCCGGGGACGGTGCGGAACGCGCGGCCGGTGACGGTCTCCCCGAGGCGGGGGGCCCGGGGGACGTAGGCGACGAGGTCCATGTTGGTACTGCCGAGCACGGCGATGGCCGTCATGGGCGGGCTGCCTCCTGTGCGGTGAGCTGGGCGAGGGTGTCGAAGCCGATGCCGTCGAAACCGGGGACGGTGGTGGCGAGACGGTTCTTGAGGGGGGCGGACCAGCGGTGCGGGACGCCGTCCGGGTCGAGGAGCGCGGCCAGCGAGCCGGCGGTGGCGCCGTTGGAGTCGGTGTCCCAGCCGCCGGAGACCGCGCCGCAGACGGAGCGGGTGAAGTCCCCCTCGGCGTGGGTGAGGGCGGCGGCGATCAGGGCGGTGTTGGGGACGGCGTGGACCCAGTGGTAGTGGCCGTACCGCTCGTGGAGGTCGTCGACGACGCGGTCGAAGTCGGTGTGGAGCCCGGCGGCGCCGACGGCGTGGCGGACGGCTTCGGCGAGGCGCGAGCGGGGCGGTACGACGGCCAGCCCGGCGCGGAGCGCGGTGTGGACGTCGGCCCGGCCGCCGGCGGCCTCGGCGATGGCGGCGGCGGTGAACAGGGCGGCGTAGAGGCCGTTGCCGGTGTGGGAGAGGGCGGCGTCCCGGTATGCCTGGGCGGCGGCGGCGGCCGGGTCGCCGGGGTGGGTCCAGCCGTGGACGTCGGCCCGGATCAGGGCGCCGATCCACTCGCGGAAGGGGTTGTGGTGGGTGGCGGTGGCCGGGGGCTCCAGCCCGTGGAGGAGGTTGCGGTAGGCCAGGCGCTCGGCGGTGAACGTGCGGCCGGCGGGCAGCTCGTCGAGCCAGAGCCGGCCGACGTCGGCGGTGGTGAAGCGCTTGCCGTGGCGCTGGAGCAGCCTGAGCCCGAGGAGGGGGTAGTTGAGGTCGTCGTCCTCGGGCATGCCGTCGATGTTCTCAGCGAGGGAGGTGCCGGCGGAACGCCGGTTCCAGGGGTGCGCGGCCAGGAGCTCCGTGGGGACGCCGCGCTCGGTGAACCAGGTGCGCGGCGGCCAGTTCCCGGCCGCCCGGCCGAGCGCCCGGATCGCGTGCAGCGGCAGCTTCTCCACGGGTTTGCCGAGCAGGCACCCGACGGCCCGCCCCACCCACGCCGCCTCCAGCCGGCGGCACAGCTCCGCATCGATGCCGGTTGCCGGTGCCGGTGCCGGTGCCGGTGCCGGTGCCGTGGCCTTGGCCGTTGCCGGTGCCGTTGCGTCGCCTGCCGGGGACGCGGGCCAGGTCGCGGTGATCGCGGGCCAGGAGGCCGGTTCCGTCGCGGCCGAGGGGACCGGGAGGGAGGCGAGTTCGTCCAGGAGGCGGAGGGCCAGGGCGCGCAGTCGCGGCGGGGCCGGGGCGGGGGAGGCGCCGGCCCGGGCGGGAGCCGGGTGGCCGCCCGCCGCCGCCCAGGCCCGCGCCACCGGCCCGGCGTCCCGGCCGTCCTCCGCAGCCTGCCGCAGCTCGTGGCCGACCAGGTCCTCCGGCTGCGCCCAGGTCAGCCGTACGGTCCCGGACGGCCCGCCGCCCGGGGCCCGTGCGGGCGCCGGCCCCGCGGGGGCGGCGGGGGCGGCGGACGGGACGGGGGTCACCGCGGGCCGGCGATCGAGGCGAAGGCCGCTTCGTGGGCCCGGCGGCGGTCCCGGTCCCGGGCGAAGACCTCGCGGGCCACCGCCGCCAGTGCCGTCGCCGGGGCGTGCAGGTCGAGGCGGCTGGCCTCGGCGACCTCCTTGGCCCAGGCGGGCGGGACCGCCGAGGCGCCCGCGAGGGCTCCGGCGATCGCCCCGGCCATGGTGGCGATGGAGTCGCAGTCCCGGCCGTAGTTGACGGCCCCGAGCACCGAGCCCTCGTACGCCCCGTCGGAGACGACCAGCATGCCGAGCGCGATCGGCAGCTCCTCGATCGCGTGCAGGCGGGAGGGGCGGCGGGCGCCGAGCGAGGGGGAGCGGTAGTCCGGGCCGACCGAGTCGTACGGGGCCACCGCCGCGCGCAGCGGGGCCAGGGCCGATTCGAAGTCCCGGTGGCGCGCGGCCGCTTCGCAGACCGCGGCGATCGCCTCCCGGGTGCCGTCCTTGGCCAGCGCCAGGGCCGCGTCCACCACCGAGGACGCCGTGGCCCCCGGCCGGCAGGCCGCCGCCACCGCGGCCGCGAAGACGCCCGCCGCCTCCCGCCCGTACGAGGACTGGTGCGCCCCGGCGATGTCCAGGGCCTCCGCGTACGCGCCCGCCGGATTGCCGGCGTTGACGATGCCGACCGGCGCCATGTACATCGCCGCCCCGCAGTTGACGATGTTGCCGCTGCCCGCCTCGCGGGGGTCGACGTGCCCGTAGTGCAGGCGGCTCACGATCCATTTCTCCGCGAGGAAGATGCGCTGCAAGGGCAGTGCCTCCGCCTCCAGTTCGGGGATCCAGCGGGGGTTCGTCATCAGGTCGGGCACCAGGTGCTCGGCGACCGCGTACGCGTCGAGGTGGTCCCGTACGGCCTCGTAGACCCGTACCAGCGCGTGCGTCATGAGGGTGTCGTCGGTGACGTGGCCGTCGCCCTTGTGGTACGGCGCGATGGGGCGGGCCGTACGCCAGTCCTCGTGCCAGGGGCCGACGATGCCGTGCACGCGGCCGCCGTGCCGCTGCGCGATCTGGTCCGGGGACCAGCCCTCCACCGGGCCGCCGAGCGCGTCGCCGACGGCGGCCCCGACGAGGCAGCCGGCCGCCCGGTCTTCGAGAGTGAGCGTCATGTCCGAATCATCCCTTGGGTGAGGTGAGTTCCGTACGAGCGAGCAGCGCGGCGAGTTCGACGAGGTCGGTCCCGGCGAGGCGGGGCAGGGCGCAGCCGGAGAGGGTGCGGCAGGCCTCGCGCCAGGCGGCGGGGATCGAGTCGCCTCCGCCGAGAGCGCCGGTGAGCGCGCCGGCGAGGGCGGGGGCGGAGTCCGCGACGCGCGACAGGCAGGCGGCGGCCGGTACGGCCTCGGCTGCCCGGCCGCGGGCGGCGGTGGCGAGGGCGAGGGCGACGGGGACGGTCTCGGCGGCGGCGATGCCGTAGCTGTAGACGTGGTCCACGATCTCGTGTTCGAGGGTGGGGACGATGGCGAAGGCCCCGCCCTCGGCGTGGACGCGGGCGAGTTTGACGGCGTGGCGCGCGTTGCGGCCGATCTCGGTGGCCTCGGGGAGCCGGTCGAGGGCGGCGTCCACGGCGGTGTCGGTGTCGGCGCCGGCGAGGGCGGCCGCGATGGCGGCGGCCATGGCGCGGGCGCCGTGGACCCCGTCGCCGTCCTGGGTGTAGCGGGCGTCGAACTCGGCGAGGTCGGCGGCGGCCGCCGGGTCGCCGGGGTGGACGACGGCCAGGACGCAGGCGCGCACGCAGGCGGCGTCGTCGAAGTAGTGCGGGTTGTCGTGGCCGGTGGCGGGCGGGCGCAGGCCGGCGGCGAGGTTGCCGAGGCCGGCCCGTACGGAGATGCGGGCGCGCAGGGGCAGTACGGCGGACTCCACCTCGGGGGCGCGTTCCGCCGCCGCGGCGATCTCGCTGGCCAGGGCGTTCCAGGCCAGGTCGATGGCGGCCCGCATCCGGCGGGACCGGCTGAGGTCGCTGAGCAGCGCGCCGGCCGCGGTGAGCACGGATTCGGCGGCGAAGGCGGCCCATTCGGCGTCGTCGGAGGGGCCGAGGCGCAGGGGCTCCGGGGGCTGGTTGAGGGCGATGGGGACGGGGAGGGTCGTGGTCTGGTTGTGCTCGGCGAAGGTGTCGAGCTCGCGGGTGAGGCGGCGGGTCCACTCGGGCATGCGGCTGGCGCGGTGCCGGGCGGCGGGCCATCCGGCGGCGTCGCCCGCGGCGAGTCCGAGCAGCACCCCTTCGATCCGCCGGACGTCGGAGGGGGGCTGCGGGCCCTGGCCCGGGGGGAGGGGGGTCACCGGGATTCCGGAGTGAGGAGGTCCGCGATGTCGAGGACGTGATAGCCGCGCATCGAGGGGAGGCAGCTGCCGCGGACCGGGCCGATGGCCTTGGCCCATTCCTCAGGGATCGCGCCCACGCCGGACAGGGCGCCGGACAGGGCGCCCGCCACGGCCGCCGTGGTGTCGGCGTCGCGGCCCATGTTCACCGCCGTCAGGACCGAGGCGACGAAGTCGCCGCCGCAGCTGGCGAAGGCCCCGAACGCCAGGCCGACGGCCTCGGGGGCCAGGTCCGTCCACGGGTAGCCGCCGATCACCACCGCGGAGCGCACGGCCCGTTCGCCGCGCGGGGCCGCCGTCACCGCGCGGCGCAGGGAGCGGGCCGTCCAGGAGTCGGACGGGATCACGGACAGGGCCGCGGAGATGACGGAGGCGGGCGAGCCGCCCGCCATCGCCGCCGCGACCCCGGCCGCGACCGCCTGGCCGCCGTAGATGCCCTCGCCGTCGTGGCTGACCGAGCCGTCGATGGCGACGAGCCGCGCGGCCTCCGCCGGGCGGCCCGCCGCGAAGACCCCGAAGGGGGCCGCCCGCATGGCCAGCCCGTCCGACCATGCGTGCCGGTGCTGGGCGGAGATGGGGGCGGCCAGGCCCCGGCGGAGGTTCTCCAGCGTGCCGCGCTCGCTGAAGCCCGCCCCGCGGAAGGGCCCCTCGTCGAGGTCGGCGATCCAGTGGTGCCAGGCCCGCTCGACGTGGGAGACGGTCAGCGCCGACCCGTGGCGGGCCAGCAGCAGCCCGGAGAAGATCGCGTACTCGGTGTCGTCGGTGCCCGCCGGATCGTCCGAGACGAAGCCTTCGATGCGGCCCCATTTCGCCCGGATCTCCGAGGGCTTCATGTTCTCGGCGGGGGCGCCGAGCGCGTCACCCGTCGCGAGGCCCAGAAGAGCGCCCCTGGCCCGTTCGAGGAGGACCTGCGGATTGCATGCAATCAGCTTCATCGGCTCCATGGCGCGCCTCTCCCACTGTGGATGGGGCTCATCATGAGCCCTTGGGGGATTTGTGCCATGTCATGTGGTTTGTCGGTTGTCGCGAAACACCCCGCCCAGGCCCCCGTCACCCGGTCGCCGACCCGCGAAACCCCAGGTAAGTACGGCCTTCCTTGCTGGCGGGCGAAGGAAATCGTGCGTAGTTTCGAGGTGTTCCGGGGGTGTGGGTGCCTGCGCGTCGCGCATGGCCTGGTTCCGCGTACCCGCTCGTACAAAAGGGGAGGAATCCGTCATGTCCATCATCGACATCGAAGCACCGCTGCACACCGCGCACCGCGACAACCACACCCACCGTGACGTCAACGGAGGATGGCTGCGGCCGGCCGTCTTCGGTGCGATGGACGGACTCGTCTCCAACCTCGCGCTGATGACCGGCGTGGCCGGCGGCGCCGTCGCCCCGCAGACCATCGTGATCACCGGGCTGGCCGGCCTCGCGGCCGGAGCCTTCTCGATGGCGGCCGGGGAGTACACCTCCGTCGCCTCGCAGCGCGAGCTCGTCCTCGCCGAACTTGACATAGAACGGCAGCAGTTGCGCAAGCACCCCGTCGACGAGATGGAGGAGCTGGCCGAGCTGTACGTATCGCGCGGGGTCGAGCCGATGCTCGCCCGCGAGGTCGCCATGCAGCTGTCCCGGGACCCCGAGCAGGCGCTGGAGATCCACGCCCGCGAGGAGCTCGGGATCGACCCCGACGACCTGCCGTCGCCGATGGTCGCCGCGGTGTCCTCCTTCGGCTCGTTCGCGCTGGGCGCGCTGCTGCCCGTACTGCCGTACCTGCTCGGGGCCGCGTCCCTGTGGCCGGCGGTGCTGCTCGCGCTGGTGGGGCTCTTCGCCTGCGGAGCGGTCGTCTCCCGGGTCACCGCGCGGAGCTGGTGGTACAGCGGCCTGCGGCAGCTGGTGCTGGGCGGCGCGGCCGCGGGTGTGACGTACGTCCTGGGAACCTGGATCGGCGGAGCCGTAGGCTGACCGCGCAAGCGATGAGACACTATGCAGCCCACGGTATAAGTAGTCTGTTACTCGGCGGTTTCGATTGCCTGTCCGCCGGGCATCAGACCAGGGCGCCGCGCGCCGGGCAAAGATGCCCGTCCGCTGTGGAGCCTCCACTTTCTGCTGCGTGCGGTGTCCGCATGGTGAAACGACGTATCCGCTTCTCGGGATTGCAGTCATCATGTAACCTGCACGAAATTTCGCAGAGGGCCAACGTCGTCCCTCGGCTATGACACATATGCCGCTACGACGACGGGAGAGCCGATGCGTTCCGCATCCACGCACTCCGCGACCGGCCTCAGCACCACCGCCTGGTCGCCCATGGACGGTCGCCCCGCCCCCCAGGGCATGTACGACCCGCGCAACGAGCACGACGCCTGCGGCGTCGGCTTTGTGGCCAACCTCAGCGGCGAGGCCAGCCACACGCTGGTCGAGCAGGCGCTGACCGTATTGCGGAACCTTGAGCACCGCGGCGCCACCGGATCCGAGCCCGACTCGGGCGACGGCGCCGGAATCCTCTCCCAGGTCCCCGACGCGTTCCTGCGCGAGGTGGCCGGATTCGAGCTCCCCGAGGCCGGCGCGTACGCCGTCGGCATCGCCTTCCTCCCCGCCGACGGCACCGCACAGGCCGCCGCCGTGGAGCAGATCGAGGCCATCGCCGCCGAGGAGAACCTCACCGTCCTCGGCTGGCGCGAGGTCCCGGTCACCCCGGACCTGCTCGGCAACGGCGCCCGCGCCACCATGCCGGCCTTCTCCCAGATCTTCGTCTCCGGGAATGGCGGCAGCACGGGCATCGCGCTCGACCGCAAGGCGTTCGTGCTGCGCAAGCGCGCCGAGCGCGAGGCCGGCGTCTACTTCCCGTCGCTCTCCGCCCGCACCATCGTCTACAAGGGCATGCTGACCACCGGCCAGCTGGAGCCCTTCTTCCCGGACCTCTCCGACCGCCGCTTCGCCTCGACGCTGGCCCTGGTCCACTCGCGGTTCTCGACCAACACCTTCCCGTCCTGGCCGCTGGCCCACCCGTACCGCTTCGTCGCGCACAACGGCGAGATCAACACGGTCAAGGGCAACCGCAACTGGATGAAGGCCCGCGAGTCCCAGCTGGCCTCCGACGTCTTCGGCGACGGCGCGCTGGAGCGGATCTTCCCGATCTGCACCCCCGACGCCTCCGACTCGGCCTCCTTCGACGAGGTCCTGGAGCTCCTGCACCTCGGCGGCCGCTCGCTGCCCCACGCGGTGCTGATGATGATCCCGGAGGCGTGGGAGAACCACACCTCCATGGACCCGGCCCGCCGCGCGTTCTACCAGTACCACTCCACGCTGATGGAGCCGTGGGACGGCCCGGCCTGCGTCACGTTCACCGACGGCACCCAGGTCGGCGCGGTCCTCGACCGCAACGGCCTGCGCCCCGGCCGCTACTGGGTCACCGACGACGGCCTCGTCGTCCTCTCCTCCGAGGTCGGCGTCCTCGACATCGACCCGGCCAAGGTCGTCCGCAAGGGCCGCCTCCAGCCCGGCAAGATGTTCCTCGTCGACACCGCCCAGAAGCGGATCGTCGAGGACGACGAGATCAAGGCCGGTCTGGCCGCCGCCGCGCCCTACGCGGACTGGCTGGAGTCCGGCGAGATCGAGCTGACGGACCTGCCCGAGCGCGAGCACATCGTCCACACCCACGCCTCGGTCACCCGACGCCAGCAGACCTTCGGCTACACCGAGGAAGAGCTGCGCGTCATCCTCGCGCCGATGGCCCGCACCGCGGGCGAGCCGCTCGGCTCCATGGGCACGGACTCGCCGATCGCGGCCCTGTCCGAGCGCCCCCGGCTGCTCTTCGACTATTTCACGCAGCTCTTCGCGCAGGTCACCAACCCGCCGCTGGACGCCATCCGCGAGGAGCTCGTCACCTCGCTGCTGTCCTCGCTGGGCCCGCAGGGCAACCTGCTCGACCCGAACGCCGCGTCCTGCCGCAGCGTCACCCTGCCCTTCCCGGTGATCGACAACGACGAGCTGGCCAAGCTCATCCACGTCAACGCCGACGGCGACATGCCGGGCATGAAGGCCGCCACCCTCTCGGGCCTCTACCGGGTCTCCGGCGGCGGCGAGGCACTGGCCGCCCGCCTGGAGGAGATCCGCGGCGAGGTCGACGCGGCCATCGCGGGCGGCGCCCACCTCATCGTCCTCTCGGACCGCCACTCGGACGCCGAGCACGCGCCGATCCCCTCGCTGCTGCTCACCTCCGCCGTGCACCACCACCTCATCGCCACCAAGCAGCGCACCCAGGTGGGCCTGCTGGTCGAGGCCGGCGACGTCCGCGAGGTCCACCACGTCGCGCTGCTCATCGGCTACGGCGCCGCCGCGGTGAACCCGTACCTCGCCATGGAGTCCGTCGAGGACCTGCTGCGCGCCGGTACGTTCCTGTCCGGCCTGGAGCCGGAGCAGGCCATCAAGAACCTGATCTACGCGCTCGGCAAGGGCGTCCTGAAGGTCATGTCCAAGATGGGCATCTCCACCGTCGCCTCCTACCGCGGCGCCCAGGTCTTCGAGGCCGTCGGCCTGAACGAGGAGTTCGTCGGGGCGTACTTCCAGGGCACCGCCACCAAGATCGGCGGCGCCGGCCTGGACGTCATCGCCAAGGAGGTGGCCGCGCGCCACGCCAAGGCGTACCCGGCCTCCGGCATCGCGGCCACGCACCGCGCGCTGGAGATCGGCGGCGAGTACCAGTGGCGCCGCGAGGGCGAGCCGCACCTGTTCGACCCGGAGACGGTCTTCCGCCTCCAGCACGCCACCCGCAACCGCCGGTACGACATCTTCAAGAAGTACACGGACCGGGTGAACGAGCAGTCCGAGCGCCTCATGACGCTCCGCGGGCTCTTCGGCTTCAAGGGCGCCGAGGACGGGGGCCGCCCCTCGATCTCCATCGACGAGGTCGAGTCGGTCGCCGACATCGTCAAGCGCTTCTCCACCGGCGCCATGTCGTACGGCTCCATCTCGCGCGAGGCGCACGAGACCCTCGCCATCGCCATGAACCAGCTCGGCGGCAAGTCCAACACCGGTGAGGGCGGCGAGGACCCGGACCGCCTGTACGACCCGGCGCGGCGCTCGTCGATCAAGCAGGTCGCCTCCGGCCGCTTCGGCGTCACCAGCGAGTACCTGGTCAACGCGGACGACATCCAGATCAAGATGGCGCAGGGCGCCAAGCCCGGCGAGGGCGGCCAGCTGCCCGGCCACAAGGTCTACCCGTGGGTCGCCAAGACCCGGCACTCCACCCCGGGCGTCGGCCTGATCTCCCCGCCGCCGCACCACGACATCTACTCCATCGAGGACCTGGCTCAGCTGATCCACGACCTCAAGAACGCCAACCCGGTCGCCCGCATCCACGTGAAGCTGGTGTCGGAAGTCGGCGTCGGGACCGTCGCCGCGGGTGTCTCCAAGGCCCACGCGGACGTCGTCCTCATCTCCGGCCACGACGGCGGTACGGGCGCCTCGCCGCTCACCTCGCTCAAGCACGCGGGCGGCCCCTGGGAGCTCGGCCTCGCCGAGACCCAGCAGACCCTGCTGCTCAACGGGTTGCGCGACCGCATCGTCGTCCAGACCGACGGTCAGCTCAAGACCGGCCGCGACGTGGTCATCGCCGCGCTGCTCGGCGCCGAGGAGTTCGGTTTCGCGACCGCGCCGCTCGTCGTCTCCGGCTGCGTCATGATGCGCGTCTGCCACCTGGACACCTGCCCGGTCGGCATCGCCACGCAGAACCCGGTCCTGCGCGACCGCTTCTCCGGCAAGGCCGAGTTCGTCGTGAACTTCTTCGAGTTCATCGCCGAGGAGGTCCGCGAGATCCTGGCCGAGCTGGGCTTCCGTACGATCGAGGAGGCCGTCGGCCACGCCGAGCTCCTCGACACCAGCAAGGCCGTCACGCACTGGAAGGCGCAGGGCCTCGACCTGGAGCCCCTCTTCCACGTGCCGGCACTGCCCGAGGGCGCGGTCCGCCACGCCCTGATCGAGCAGGACCACGGTCTGGAGAAGGCCCTCGACAACGAGCTGATCAAGCTCGCCGCCGACGCGCTGAACGCCGAGACCGCCGAGGCCGCCCAGCCGGTCCGCGCCCAGGTCGCCATACGGAACATCAACCGGACCGTCGGCACCATGCTCGGCCACGCGGTCACGAAGAAGTTCGGCGGTGCGGGCCTGCCCGACAACACCATCGACCTGACCTTCACGGGCAGCGCGGGCCAGTCCTTCGGCGCCTTCCTGCCGCGCGGTGTGACGCTTCGCCTGGAGGGCGACGCCAACGACTACGTCGGCAAGGGCCTGTCGGGCGGCCGGGTCGTGGTCCGCCCGGACCGCGGCGCCGACCACCTCGCCGAGTACTCGACCATCGCCGGCAACACCATCGGCTACGGCGCCACCGGCGGCGAGATGTTCCTGCGCGGCCGCACCGGCGAGCGCTTCTGCGTCCGCAACTCCGGCGCCCTGGTCGTCTCGGAGGGCGTGGGCGACCACGGCTGCGAGTACATGACCGGCGGTACGGCCGTCGTCCTCGGCGAGACGGGCCGCAACTTCGCGGCCGGCATGTCGGGCGGCGTCGCGTACGTCATCGACCTGGACCCGGCCAACGTCAACGTCGGCAACACCGGGGCGGTCGAGACCGCCCTCTCCGACACCGACAAGCAGTGGCTGCACGATGTGGTGCGCCGCCACGAGGAGGAGACCGGCTCGACCGTGGCCGCGAAGCTCCTGGCTGACTGGTCCGTTTCCGCGGACCGCTTCAGCAAGATCATCCCGACCACGTACAAGGCAGTGCTCGCCGCCAAGGACGCCGCTGAGCTGGCCGGACTCTCCGAGTCCGAGACCACGGAGAAGATGATGGAGGCGGCGACCCATGGCTGACCCGAAGGGCTTCCTCACCACCGGGCGCGAGACGGCCTGTTCCCGTCCGGTCGCCGACCGGCTGAAGGACTGGAACGAGGTCTACGTTCCGGGCTCGCTGCTCCCGATCATCAGCAAGCAGGCCGGCCGCTGCATGGACTGCGGCATCCCGTTCTGCCACAACGGGTGCCCGCTCGGGAACCTGATCCCGGAGTGGAACGACTTCGCGTACCGCGAGGACTGGTCGGCGGCGTCGGAGCGGCTGCACGCCACGAACAACTTTCCGGAGTTCACCGGGCGGCTGTGCCCGGCTCCGTGCGAGTCGGCGTGCGTGCTCGGCATCAACCAGCCGGCCGTCACCATCAAGAACGTCGAAGTCTCGATCATCGACAAGGCGTGGGACAACGGCAACGTCACCCCGCAGCCGCCGGAGCGGCTGTCGGGCAAGACCGCCGCCGTCATCGGCTCGGGCCCGGCCGGTCTGGCCGCGGCCCAGCAGCTGACCCGGGCCGGCCACACCGTGGTCGTGTACGAGCGCGCGGACCGCATCGGCGGCCTGCTGCGCTACGGCATCCCCGAGTTCAAGATGGAGAAGGTGCACATCAACCGGCGCATCGAGCAGATGCGCGCGGAGGGCACCAAGTTCCGCACCGGCATCGAGATCGGGCGCGACCTGTCCGCGACCGACCTGCGCAAGCGGTTCGACGCGGTCGTCATCGCGGCCGGCGCGACGGTCTCCCGCGACCTCCCGGTCCCGGGACGCGAGCTGCGCGGCATCCACTTCGCGATGGAGTACCTCCCCCTCGCGAACAAGGTCCAGGAGGGCGACTTCGTGGCTCCGCCGATCACGGCGGAGGGCAAGCACGTGGTCGTCATCGGCGGCGGCGACACGGGCGCGGACTGCGTGGGCACGGCCCACCGCCAGGGCGCGCTCTCGGTGACGCAGCTGGAGATCATGCCGCGTCCCTCGGAGGACCGTCCGGCCGCGCAGCCGTGGCCGACCTTCCCCATGCTCTACAAGGTCACCTCGGCGCACGAGGAGGGCGGCGAGCGGATCTACTCCGTCTCCACCACCCACTTCGAGGGCGACGAGGACGGCAACGTCCAGGCCCTGCACCTGGTCGAGGTGGAGTTCAAGGACGGCAAGCTGGAGCAGAAGCCGGGCACCGAGCGGGTCCTCCCGGCCCAGCTGGTCACCCTGGCGATGGGCTTCACCGGCACCGACCAGGCCAACGGCCTGGTGTCCCAGTTCGGCCTGGAGCTGGACGAGCGCGGCAACGTGGCGCGCGACGCGGCGTACACGACCAACGTGGACGGCGTGTTCGTGGCCGGCGACGCCGGCCGCGGCCAGTCGCTGATCGTCTGGGCGATCGCGGAGGGCCGCTCGGCGGCCCGAGGCGTCGACCGCTACCTGACGGGCACGAGCGCCCTCCCGTACCCCGTCAAGCCGACGGACCGCTCCCTGATGGTGTAACGGCCACCCCCTCCCCCTCGGGGGAGGACCCCTTCCTGCGGGGAGGACCCCTCATACGGTCCGTACAAAGGTGTGCGGAACTCTGACACAGCGCCCGCCATGTCCCCGACCAGGGATGGCGGGCGCTGTGGCGTTCCGGGGGTCAGGCTTCGGGCGTGAACTCGTACCGGAGCTCGTAGAGGTGCCCGGCCTTCACCATCACGGTGACTTCGACGGGGCGGTCGCCGTCGCCGTACACCGTCCGTAGGGTGCGCAGGATCGGCAGCTCACCGGGGAGGCGCAGGGCCGTGTACTGATCCTGCGTCGCGCCACGCGCGCGGAGACCCGGTCCACGCTGCGCCGCGGCGGGAAGCCGAGTTCCGTCAGCAGGGTCGGTGTGCCGCCCCGGATCCGCCGCGGCTCGGCCAAGGCGGTGCCGCGGGCGATGTCCAGGGGGTAGTACGAGGCCACCAGCTCCGCCGGTTCACCGTCGATGGTGATCAGCTGGCGGCGGCGTACGGCAGTCCCGCCGGGCGCCGTACCAAGAGCCTCGGCGACATCACCACAGACCGGTACCTCTTCGACGGACAGCACGGTGCTGCGTACCGATGACGGGCGGTTCGAGGCGTTGGCGAGCCATGGGTACTCCTCCCCGGTGGCTGCCGGCGTGAGGGATCGGGCCGGGTGGACGGTCCGCTGCCGCGTCTCCCGTACGGTCACCGCGGCACCGGCCCGCCCGACCGCGAGCCCCTCGTCCTTCAGCAGGTGCACGGCCTTCTGGATGGTGGCGTTGGAGGCGTCGAAGCGGTCCTTCAGCTGCGCGGTCGACGGCAGTCTCGTACCCGCCGCCAGCTCGCCGCTCAGGATCTCCTCGCGCAGGTCGGCGGCGATGCGGGCATGGAGCGGTCTCGGGTCGAGCGCGCCGGATTCGTGGCTGGGCAAGGTCATCCGATCCTGATCTCGTACCGGAGCTGATGGAGTCCGGCGGGCATGACCATGATGTCCGCCTGGATGGCACGGTCCGCCGAGTCGTAAGTGGTGCGGGCGAGTTGCAGAACCGGTTCGGCCGGAGCGAGGTGCAGCTGTGCGCGCTCCTCGTCGTCGGGCATCCGCGCCGTCACGTTTTCGACGACGCGTACGCCTGCATGCCCCAGGGCGGCCAGGAGGGTGACGGCTCCGCCGCGAATCTTCGCCGTTCCGGCGAGGGCGGTGCCGACGGCGATGTCCGGGGGGTAGTAGGTGTCCGTCAACTCGCTCGGCTCCTGGTCGAGTTCGATGATCCTTCGGCGTGCCACGACCGTGCTTCCGGCCGCCAGGCCGAGCATGAGGGCGACGGCGATGGGGGCTGCCACCTCTCCGGCGTGAAGGACGCGCTGGCCGCCCCGACGTCCGGCCTCCGCGGCCTCGTCCGTCCACGCGTCCGGTGCGTCGGCCGGACGGGCGGCCAGGTACGGCATCGACTTGCTGGTCCACTGACTGCCGCTCACGGTGCCTCCCGCGCCCGAATTCCACTCCGTCGCCTCCACGTTATGCGACAGATGCTGCCGCACCCACCCTCCCAAACCTTGCTGCTTTTTGCGAATAGCGATACGGTCCGTGTGGCCTTGGAAGCTCAGAGTGAAGGCGGTGGGCCTGTGCCCTCGTTCAGGGAGCAGCGATTTCCCCGGGCTCGCGGTTCGGCGCGTGCGGTCCGGCAGTTCGTCGGCGACACGCTTGCCGGTTGGGGTGTGTCCGACCGGCGGGATGACATGCGCCTGTGCGCTTCCGAGATGGCGGCGAACGCCGTACTGCACGGCGCCCCGCCCGGACGTGAGTTCGCGGTACGGCTGACGCGGGAGCAGGACGGGGTGTGGATCGAGGTGCGAGACAGCGGCCCGGGCCGTCCGGTGTTGTGGCAGCCCGGTTCCGAGGCGGAGCGGGGGCGTGGCCTCTGGCTGGTCGGCGTACTCGCTGACGAGTTCGAAGTCCGCGAGGAGGTGGTGGGCAAGACGGTCAGGGCCGGCTTCAAGCTGGCGCCCGGGTGAAGGGGGGCGGCGCAGCGCCCGCCATGTCCCCGACCAGGGATGGCGGGCGCTGTGGCGTTCCGGGGTTATTCGGGCTGGGTGACCGTGGCGCCCCAGTGGGTGGTCGGGGTCGAGGCCGTCACCCAGGCTCCGAAGCCGCCCTTGAGGCCCGTGCCGAGGGGGACGGTGACCCGGGCCGGGCCGGCCTCGGGGCAGTCGATCGTGAAGGGGGCCGGGTCGCGGTCCGGGTGGTTGTCGAGGTGGAAGGCCACCTCGACGGTGCCGCCGCCTGCGCAGCCGAACGTGATGAACGTGTCCAGGTGCGGGGAGAGACCGCCCGAGACGAAGCCGCTGGAGCCGGCCTGGTCGGCGATCCAGATCAGGCCGTCGGGGCCCGGATAGCCGATGATCTCGTCCGCCGGCGCGGCCTGGGCCGGGCTCGCCGCCAGGATCAGGGCGAGAGCCGGGGCCAGGGCCGCCAAGGCGGTCGCGCGCTTCTTCATGTCGTCCCCCAGATCGTCGTGTCGTCCGTTCGTCGGACAGTCGCGACGCTATCCAGCGCTACTGACATCCGCCTGAGTACGCGTACTCACCCGCAAGACCCCCTGCGGACTCCGGCCGTACGGGTCGACCGCGCGCCTGACGGGCCCGGGCCCGTTTCACTCGTGCAGGTGACGCGCGCCGACCGGCCCGGCGGGGGCGGACTGGGCCGGACGGGCCAACTCTGCTCGGGGAGCGCGCAGTTCGCGGGGCCGGAGTCTGGTACCCATCTGGATCATGGTCCCCATCCGAACCCTGCTGAGCGGCCTGCTCGGCGCCGCCGCCCTGCTGGTCCCCGTCCATCCCTCCACCGCCGCCGAGGACGGCCGGACCGTCGAGTACCGGGGGATGCGGGTCGCCGTGCCCGGGGAGTGGCGGATCGTCGACCTGGAGCGGGACGCCGGCGCCTGCCTGCGGCTGGACCTGCCGACGCTGTACCTCGGGCACGCCGGTACGCAGGGCGAGTGCAGCGGGCGGGCCGTGCGGCGGCGGGCCGACACCCTGCACCTGGAGCCCCTCGACGGAGCACCGGCGCGGGCCGACATCCCGACGCTGCGGGTCGGCGGGCCGGGCGGGATCCCCGCAGCCCCCGCGGAGGCGGGGGGCAGCCGCGAGGTGCGGTACGCCCTGCGCGCGGCCGGGGTGATGGCCACCGTCTCGTACGGGGGCGCCTCCGATGCCGTTCGGAACGTGCTCGCGCGGGCCGCCGCCGGCGGCGCCCCCGGCCGCAGCAGCAGCCGCAGCCTCCCCGCCGAGCCCGCCTCCGCCGTCGCCGGTCCGAAGCCGGTCCGGGCCCAGCAGCCCCTCACCGGCGCCGGCTTCGACACCTGCACCGCCCCGGCCCAGGGCGCCATGGACAAGTGGCGGGGCGCCTCCCCCTTCGGCGCCGTCGGCATCTACATCGGCGGCCGCGCCCGGGCCTGCGCCCAGCCCCGGCTCACCGCCGACTGGGTCCGGCGGCAGGCCGGGGCCGGCTGGCACCTGATGCCGCTCTGGGTCGGACCGCAGCCCTGGAACAACCCGGCCACCGGCCTGTCCACCGACCCCTCCCGGGCGAACCAGGAGGGCTTCGAGGCCGCCGAGGGCGCCGTCGGGGCCGCCCGGTCCCTGGGCCTGGCCGAGGGCGCGGTGCTCTACAACGACCTGGAGAACTACACCGACCGCACCACCTGGGACCCGCCGGTCGTCGCGTACCTCACCGCCTGGACGGTCCGCCTGCACGAGCTCGGCTACCGCGCCGGCGCCTACGTGGCCGCGAGCTCCGGGGCCAAGGCCCTGAACGAGCACCACGACCAGGCCCCCGAGGCCATGCCCGACGTGCTGTGGGTGGCCTCCTGGAACGGCAAGGCCTCGGTCGCCGACACCGACACCGGCCTGCCCGCCGGCACGCACCGCTGGGCCGGCCGCCGCCGCGCCCACCAGTACCGCGGCGACCACGACGCCACGTACGCCGGGGTCACGATCAACATCGACCGCAGCTGGGTCGACGTCGACCCCGAGACCCTGGGCGGTCCGGCGTCCCTGCGCGGCCCGGCGTCCCTGGGCGCCCCCGCCCGGGCGCGGCGCCCCCTCTTCAGCTAGCCGGGTCCTCGCGCGGGGGTTCGTCGTCGTTGCCCCGGCGCAGGGTGTGGAGGCCCCGGGCAGGGCTCCAGGTGCGGACCACCAGGTCGTCGCCGTCGATGCCGGTGTGGACCACCTCCGTCAGGTCCGCGTGGAAGAGGTGGAAGGGGTGCGGGGTCTCCGTCTCCTCCGCGTACCGGTGCAGCTCGGGCGGGTCCAGCAGCTCGATCGCGCGCCCGGAGATCCGTACGTCCCCGTCCGGCATCTCCTCGCCCGCCCCGGGGTTGGTGTGCAGGGCGAAGCGCGGGTCGCGCTGGAGGTCCTTGGCCTTCATCGAGCCCGGCATCATCCCGAGCCACAGCTCGCCGCCGCGGATGTCGACGTTCAGCCCGGTCAGCCGAGGGGAGCCGTCCCTGCGCAGCGTGCCGAGGACGTGGTGCGGGTACAGCGCGAATCGGGCCCGTACGATCGCCGCGAATTCCGGTTCCCGATTCTCGAACGATGCCCAGTTGTTCGTGGTCGTCATACGCCCATCAAAGCGCCTGGCACCCGCACCGGCCGCTCAGGCGCGCACGATCCGCTCAGGCGCGCACGATGCCGGCCGCGCGGGCCGACGCCAGCCAGGACGGGAACTCCATGACCAGCCGGTCGAACAGCACCGGGTCCGGGACCTCGCGCGGGTCCGGGCCCGCGTGGAAGTAGCCCGCGTTGTCCACCACCCGCCGCTGCGGCACGGGCAGTTCGTCCAGCCGCCGCAGGAAGTCGAACTGGGTGCTGTGCGTCCGGCCGAAGCCGACGAACTGCCAGAACAGCGGGAGCCGGGCCGCCTTGCACAGGTACCGTTCCGCCGCGGTCTTGTCGATCGGCCCGCCGTCCGTCTGGAAGACGACCAGCGCCGGATCCGCCGCCCCCGAGTCCAGGTAGTGGTCGATCACGGCCTCCATGGCCGCGTCGTACGCCGTCTTGCCCATGTGGCCCAGGCGGGAGGCGATCTCGGCGATCCGCCCCTGGTGCCCGGCGAGCGGTATCTCCTCCACCGCGTCGACCCCGGTCGAGAAGAACACCGCCGGCACGCGGCCGTCGTCGTCGAGGTGGGCCGACAGGCCCAGTACCCGGTCGGCGAAGGCCTGCACGGTGCCGTCGCGGTAGTACGGGCGCATCGACCCCGAGTAGTCCAGGACCAGGTACACCGCTGCGCGCACGCCCTCCAGGCCGTGCTTGCGCAGCGAGATCCCGGCGCTCTTGTAGAGGCTCACGAGCGCCGGAGCGGTCGCTTCCATCGTGCGGAGGTCGATCGCGCTGCCCGTCATGGCCCGAGGGTACGTCAGCTACCGGCCTGCGGGGCCGCGATCCTCCAGGCCCGCGAGGTCGTCGAGCATCGCGGCCGCGAGGGCGCTCTCGGAGGCGTAGTAGCGCTCCGCCCACCTGAGGGTGAGCGCCGGGTAGGCCGAGGCCGGTTCGTCGGGCGCGTCCGCGGCGTCGGCCACCGCGGCCAGGCGCATCCCCTCCGCGAACTCCTGCTGCCTCAGCAGCAGTTCGCGCATCTGGTCGGGCTCCAGCAGGTGGCCCAGCCACAGCCGCAGCATCGGCCCGTGCTTGAGGACGGGCGGGTCGGCAGGGGTCTCGCGGGCCCATGCGCGAGCGGCCGCCATGCCCGCCTCGGTGATCCGGTACACCCGCTTGTCGCGGGTGCCGGTCTCCTGGGCGACCAGTCTCGACGAGGCGTAACCGGCCTTCTCCAGGCGCCCCAGCTCGCTGTAGATCTGGCTGAAGGAGGGGCTCCAGTAGAAGAAGCGCAGCGACCGGTCCGACCACTTCTTCAGGTCGTAGCCGGAGAGTTCCTTCCCGAAGGAGAGCAGCCCGAGCACCGCCCAGCCGGTCGCCGGGAGCGGGCGCCTGTTCGTCTCGTCTGCCACGCGGCGCAGTCTACGACCCGGTTTCCGGGCCCTCGCGCGCTTCCCTTCCTTCCTTTCCGTATGACTGATAGGGGTATTCCTATTAGGCGTATCGCGTACGGGGAGGAGTGGCGGATGGTCTCGCTGGACGGGAAGGTCGTCGTCATCACGGGCGCCGGGCGCGGGCAGGGTGCGGCCGAGGCCCGCCTGTGCGCGGAGGCCGGCGCGCGGGTGGTCGTCACGGACGTACGGGAGGAGGAGGGCCGGGCGGTCGCGTCCTCGCTGGGGGACCAGGGCCTGTACGTACGGCACGACGTGGCCGAAGAGGAGGGCTGGGCCGAGGTCGTGCGGGAGGCCGTACGGACCTTCGGCACGATATCCGCGCTGGTCAACAACGCGGCGCTGTGGCGCACGGCGCACGTGGAGCGGCAGCGGCGCGAGGAGTTCGAGGCGCTGCTGCGGGTGAACCTGCTGGGGCCCTTCCTCGGCATCCAGGCGGTGGCGCCGGTGCTGCGGGCGGCCGGTGGCGGGTCGGTCGTGAACGTCTCCTCCACGGCCGGGCTGGTCGGCATCCCCGGCCACGCGGCGTACGGGTCCACCAAGTTCGGGCTGCGCGGACTGACCCGGTCGGCGGCGCTGGACCTGGCGGGGGACCGGATCCGGGTCAACTCGGTGCATCCGGGGGCGATCGACACGCCGATGGTGGCGGAGTTCGCCGGCCGGGACTGGTCGCACGTACCGCTGGGGCGGATGGGGCGGCCGGAGGAGGTCGGGGAGCTGGTCCTGTTCCTCTGCTCGGACGCCTCCTCGTACGTGACGGGGACGGAGTTCGCGGTGGACGGGGGGATGACGGCGCGATGAGCGAGGACCTCGCGGGCCGCGGCACGGGGGGCGACCCGCTGTCGCCCGGGGCCCGGGCGCTGTGCGACGCGATGACGGCGGCGTTCCCGGGCCCGGGGGACGTGGCGGCCCTGCGGGCGGCCGCGGCCGGCGGCCGGTCGGCGGGACCGGAGGTGGCCTCGGTCCGGGACACCGAGGCCTGCGGGGTCCCGGTCCGGGTCTACGACCCGGCGCCGGGCTCGACGGGCCGGCCGCTGGCGGTGTTCTTCCACGGCGGCGGCTGGGTGATGTGCGGGCTCGCCACGCACGACGCGACGTGCCGCTCGCTGGCCGCCGGGTCGGGCGCGGTGGTGGTCTCCGCCGACTACCGCCTCGCCCCCGAACACCCCTGGCCGGCGGCGCCGGACGACGCGCTGAACGTACTGCTGTGGGCCCGGGCGCAGGCGCTCGCGCTGGGCTGCGATCCGGACCGGGTGGCGGTGGCGGGGGATTCCAGCGGGGGCAACCTGGCGGCGGTGACCGCCCTGCGGGCCCCGGAACTGGTGGCGGGCCAGCTGCTGGTGTACCCGCCGCTGGACGCGGCCATGGCGACGGAGTCCACCGCCGCGTACGCCGAGGGCCACTTCCACACCGCGGCCCACATGGCCTGGTACTGGGAGCAGTACGGCGGAGACCCGGCGCACCCGCACGTCTCGCCGCTGCGCGCCCCCGACCTCTCGGGGCTCCCGCGCACGCTGCTGGTGCTGGCGGACTGCGATCCGCTGCGGGACGAGGGCTTGGCGTACGCGCGCCGGCTGGGTGCGGCGGGGGTGGAGTGCGCGGTGCACCTGTACCCGGGGGTCTTCCACGGGTTCCTGGGCCTGCCGCTCCCGGCCGGCCGGGAGGCCCTCGCCGCCGCCGCGGCCTGGCTGCGCGCCACCTGTCAGGTCATGCCTTTCGGATCGCGGCGGCCAGTTCCCGTTCGGCGGCCGCCCGGAAGCCGTGGGGCGGGCGGCCGGTGAGGCGCCGGACGGTGTCGGTCGTACGGTCCTCCGCTCCTTCGGCGATGGCCCGGTCCATGCCGGCCAGCATCGCCGCGAACTCCGGCGGGATGGCCGCGGCGAGCGCGTCCCGTACGGCCTCGTACGTCAGGTGGTGGTGGACCACCGGGCGGCCGGTGACCTCCGTGAGGATCGCGGCGACGTCGTCGTGGCTGAGCGCCTCGGGCCCGGTGAGGACCAGGTCGGTGTTGGGTGCGCGGTCGTCGGTGAGGGCCCGTACGGCGACGGCGGCGATGTCCTCGGCGTCGACGAATCCGACCCGGCCCGTCCCGGCCGCGGTGCGCAGGGCGCCTTCGGCGCGGATGGAGTCGGCGTGGGCGTGCGTGCCGGTGAAGTTCTGCATGAACCAGGAGGGCCGCAGCACCGCCCACTCCTCGAACAGGCCGGGCAGGGCCTGGTGCACCACACCCACGGCCGGGCCGCCCGCGGGGATGGCGGAGGAGCTGAGGAGTACGGCGCGGCGCAGGCCGGCGGCGCGCGCCCGTTCCAGGAAGGGCAGCATGACGGCGGCCGGGTCCGGGTCTCCGACGGGCGGGACGAGGTAGACGCGGTCGGCTCCGGCGAGGGCTTCGTCGTGCGTGGCGGGGTCGTACCAGTCGAAGCGGACCGGCTCGGCGCCCGGGAGCGGGGCGGCCGAGCGGCCGGCGGCCCTGACGCGCCGGCCGGCGGCGATCAGCTGCGCGGCGGTACGGCTGCCGGTGGTGCCGGTGGCGCCGATGACGAGGGTGGTGCCGGGCGTGGCACCGGGCGTGGTGCCGGGCATCAGGCGGCGCTCCGGGTGTCGTCCGCCGCGAAGTCCAGCCCCGGTTCGCGGACGGCGAGGGGGTTCCAGTAGTCGCGGTAGGAGGCGAACCGCCCGTCCCGGACGGTCACGACGGCGATGTACGTCATGTCGAAGGGGCTCCCGGTCGCGACGACGCGTCCCACGCCGCGCATCTCGGCCACGATCGTCGCGGGGTCGGCGGTCTCGTGGATGCGCAGGTCGGGGAAGTCGTGCAGGTCGATGTGGTCGGGGTAGTCGCGCATGTACGCGGCGATGGCCGCCCGCCCCTCCAGGCGCCCGGGCCAGCCGGGGGGAGCGAAGGGGAACTCCATGGAGCCGTGCTCGGACCACAGGCCGACCCAGGAGGCGATGTCCTTGTCGAGGAGCAGGCGCAGGCCGTGGCGGTAGAGCTCCGCGGGGGAGGAGGGGGCGGGCACCGGTGGGGGCGAGGTGCTTTCGGGCATGGCGGCTCTCCGTTCACGGCTATTCGGACCGATGGTCCGTTTCTCTTGCCCGAAGATACGGACCGTCGGTCCGTATTGCAACAGGAGGGGGTGTCGGCGGCCGGAGTGCGGCGGGCATGATGTGCTCATGTCGATGTTGCTCCGCAACCTGCTCGTCCTGGCAGTGGAGTTCGGCGCCGCGCTGCTGCTGCGCGAGCCGGGCGCCCCGTGGATCCCGGTGCTGCTGGCCGTCTTCGTCGTCGGCTCGGGCGTCCTGCACGGCACCGACGCCGAGTTCACGCCCCGCTTCCTCGTCGCGCTGGTCGCGGTGGGCGTCGCCGAACTGGGCAGCCGGGCCTGGGCCTCGCCGGACGCCCTCTCCACGGCCGGCACGGGCGCCGCGATCCTGCTCGCCGTCCAGACGCTGATCCTGGTCCGCTACTCCCTGCGCCGCCCCCGCCCCCGCCGCCGCCCCGCCTGAGCGAAACCCGCTGGTCGGCCGGGTGTCGCCGCGTCTAAGGTCGGGCCCCATGTCCACGACGAACCCGACCCCGAGGCCGACCCCGACGTCGACCCCGAACGCGAACACCACCACGCTCTGGCGCCCGGCGGGCCCCGTGGAGCTCGACCTCGTCCGCGCCCTCGACTGGCGGGCCTGGCCGCCGCGGCTGCCGGAGCAGCCGATCTTCTACCCCGTCCTGAACGAGGACTACGCGATCCGCATCGCCCGCGACTGGAACGTGAAGCACGACGGCGCCGGCTTCGTGACGCGCTTCGAGGTCGACACCGCTTTCCTGGCCCGCTACCCGGTCCGGCAGGCGGGCGGGGAGACGATCCTGGAGCTGTGGGTGCCGGCGGAGGAGCTGGACGAGTTCAACGCGCACATCGTGGGCCGGATCGAGGTCGTGCGCGAGTACCGCTGAACCGGGCGCCCCCGGAGGGCCGCCGGGGCCTGGCCCCAGGGGCCGTGATCGAAAACAATGGCGCCATGACTTCCACGCCCGAGCCCCGCATCCGTGCCCGGTCCTTCGACGGCGCCGCCGCGCTGTACTCCGCGAACCGGCCCGGATATCCGGGGGAGTTGTTCGACGCCGTGGAGGAGCTCGCCGGGCGCGGGCTGCGCGGCGCCAGGGTGGCCGACGTGGGGGCCGGGACCGGGATCGCCACCGGGCTGCTGCGGGCCCGCGGGGCGGAGGTCGTCGCCGTCGAACCCGGCGACGGCATGGCAGCCGAATTCCGCCGGGCGAACCCGGGGATCCCGCTCGTGCGCGGGGACGGCGACCGGCTGCCCCTCGTCACCGCCGGGTTCGACTTCCTCACGTACGCCCAGGCCTGGCACTGGACCGACCCCGCCCGCTCGGTCCCCGAGGCCCGCCGCGTGCTGCGGCCCGGCGGGGCGCTCGCGCTCTGGTGGAACGACATGGACTCCGCCGTCCCCTGGATCGCCGAGCAGGACGAGCGGATCCGGGACCTGTTCGGCGCCGACGGGGTCGGCCACCGGACCCTGCCCCCCGGGCTCGGCCTCACCCTGCGCGAGATCCGCTGGTCGCGGCGGATCCCGCTCGGCGTCCACCTCGCCAACCACGCCAGCCACTCCGCCTTCCTGATGCTCGGCCCGGCCGGCACACGGGAGTTCCTCGACGCGGAACGGGCCCGGCTGAGCACCCTGTTCCCCGACGGGACGGTCGAGGAGCGCTACGTCGTCACCCTCGCCCTGGCCGTCATCTGAGCCGCTCCCCCGTCGCCCCCCACCGGCGTTCCCGCAGCACCGCCGCCCGGCACTGTGCCGGCGAGCCCCACGCTTCGCGCAGCGGCCGCGCCTTGCGCAGCCACAGGGAGAGGTCGAGTTCCTCCGTGTAGCCGACGGCCCCGTGGAGCTGCAGCGCCGTCATGGCCGACGCGTACGCCGCCCCGCCCGCCGCCAGCTTCGCCGCCGCGACCTCCCACGGCGCCAGGCCCAGCGCGGCCGCCCACACCAGCGGCCGCGCGAACTCCAGGGCCAGCAGCGTGTCCGCCAGCCGGTGCTTCACCGCCTGGAAGCTCCCGATCGGCGCGCCGAACTGCGTGCGCTGCTTCACGTACGCCACCGTGCTCGCCAGCAGGGCCTCGCCCACCCCCAGACACTGGGCCGCCGTCAGCAGCCGCGCCCAGCCCAGGGCGGTCTCCGCCGCCGCGAGGACCCGGGGGCCGGAGGCCAGCAGCTCCCCGCCCGGCGCGGGCCGGGACAGCCGGCGCGCCGGGTCCGTGGAGCCCAGCGGTTCGCCGGGGCCGCCCGCCAGCCGGAGCTCGCCCGCGGCCGAGACCGTGAAGCAGTACGCCGCCGCGTCCGCGTCCAGGGCGTACGGACCCCCGCCCGGCAAGGTCAGCGTGGCCAGGGCATCGCCCGCCGCCAGCCCCGGCAGGAAGCGTTTCGCCGGCCCCGCGTCCCCCTCCCCTTCCCTCCCTTCCTCTCCGGGCCGCGCCAGCTCCGACAGCAGCACGGACGCGGCCGCCGTCTCCACCACCGGTCCCGGCACCCCCGCACGCCCCAGCTCCACGAAGCCGAGCGCCAGCTCCGCCGGCAGCGGGCCAAGCCCTCCCAGGTCGCTGTACGCCTCGTCCGCCGCGAGCGCGAACAGGCCCGTCCCCGCGAGCCGCGACCACAGCGCCCTCCCCGGCCCGTGGTCCCCCGCGCCCCAGGCCCGTACGGCCGCAGGGACCTCCGAGGCGCCGAGCAGGCCGTGCAGCGTACGGGCGAACTCCGACTGCTCGCCGGTCGGCAGGAAGCGCATCAGCGGCGGCCCTTCGGGAGGCCGAGCAGCCGCTCGGCGATGATGTCGCGCTGGATCTCGTTCGTGCCCGCGTAGATCGGCCCGGCCAGCGAGAAGACCCAGGGCTCCGCCCACACGCCCTCCGCCAGCTCCGCGTCCGGGCCCAGCAGGTCCAGCGCCGTCTCGTGCAGGGCGATGTCGTACTCCGACCAGAACACCTTGTTCAGACTGGACTCGGCGCCGATCCGCTCTCCCGCCGCGAACCGCGATGCGGCCGCCCACGTGAACAGCTCGTACGCCCGCGCGCCGACCACCGCGTCCGCCACCCGGTCCCGCACCGCGGTGTCCGCCGGATCGCCCTCGGCCCGCCACAGCGCGCACAGCCGGTCCGCCGCCGCCAGGAACCGTCCCGGCGAGCGCAGCGTCAGCCCGCGCTCGTTGCCCGTCGTCGACATGGCGATCCGCCAGCCCTGCCCCGGCTCCCCGATCACGTCCGCGTCCGGTACGAAGACCTCGTCGAGGAAGAGCTCCGCGAAGGCGGGCTTCCCGTCGAGGCGGCCGACGGGCCGCACCGTCACCCCGGGCGCCCGCAGGTCGAACATCAGGTACGTCAGCCCCTGGTGCGCCTTCGGGGCCCCCGGATCCGTCCGGAAGATGCCGAAGGCCCGGTCCGCGAAGGCCGCCCGCGAGGACCAGGTCTTCTGCCCCGACAGCAGCCAGCCGCCCCCGGTGCGCACCGCCCGCGACTTCAGCGAGGCCAGGTCGGAGCCCGACTCCGGCTCCGACCAGGCCTGCGCCCAGATCACCTCGCCGCTCGCCATCGGCGGCAGCACCCGGGCCCGCTGCTCGGCGCTCCCGTGGTCGAAGAGGGTCGGCGCGAGGAGGCTGATGCCGTTCTGCGAGACCCGGCCGGGGGCGCCCGCCGCCCAGTACTCCTCCTCGAAGACCAGCCACCGCTCGATGTCCACGCCCCGGCCCCCGTACTCGGCGGGCCACGACACCGCCGACCAGCGGTCCGCGTGCAGCCGGGCCTCCCAGGCGCGGTGCGCGGCGAAGCCCTCGGCCGTCTCCAGGGAGGGGAGGGGGTGTTCGGGAACGTGTGCGGCGAGCCAGGCGCGGGCCTCGGCCCGGAACTCCGCCACCCCCGGTGCGTGGGTCAGGTCCATCAGCTGTCCGCCTCCGTCGTACGGGCCCGCTCGACACTTCCCTAACAAGTGTTTGGTAGGTTAACGTACGGCCATGAGCATGAACACCCCCAAGGCCCCCGACTACGTGCCGGGTCACGGGCTGCTCCAAGGCCGTACGGCCGTCATCACCGCCGCCGCCGGAGCCGGGATCGGCGGGGCCACCGCCCGCCGCTTCCTGGAGGAGGGCGCCCGCATCGTCATCGGCGACGCGCACGCCCGCCGCCTGAAGGAGACCGAACAGGCCCTCGCCGCCGAGTTCGGCGCCGGCCGCGTCACCTCCCTGCCCTGCGACGTCACCGACGAGGACCAGGTCGGGGCCCTGTTCGCGCTCGCCGAGCAGACCCACGGCGCCCTGGACCTCGTCGTCAACAACGCCGGCCTCGGCGGCACCGCCGCCCTCGTCGACATGACCGACGAACAGTGGGGCAAGGTCCTCGACGTCACCCTGAACGGAACCTTCCGCTGCACCCGCGCCGCCCTGCGCTCCTTCAAGGCCTCCGGCCGGGGCGGGGTCGTCGTCAACAACGCCTCCGTCGTCGGCTGGCGCGCCCAGACCGGCCAGGCCCACTACGCCGCCGCCAAGGCCGGGGTGATGGCGCTGACCCGCTGCGCCGCGCTGGAGGCGGCCGGGTTCGGCGTACGGGTCAACGCGGTCGCCCCGAGCCTGGCCATGCACCCGCACCTGGTGAAGGTGACCAGCGAGGAGCTGCTGACCGAGCTGACGGCCCGCGAGGCCTTCGGCCGGTACGCCGAGCCCTGGGAGGTCGCCAACGTCATCGTGTTCCTGGCCAGCGGCTACTCGTCGTACATGACGGGCGAGACCGTCTCGGTCAGCAGCCAGCATCCGTAGCCCCAGAATGGGCCCGTGCCAACGAACAAGCCGAAAGCCACACCGCCGGCCAAGAAGCCCCAGGTGAGCGCCTCGCCCGAACGCCGCCGCGAGCTCCTCGACACCGCCGCCGAGGTCTTCGCCGCGCAGGGCTACAACGCCACCACCGTCCGCAAGATCGCCGACGCCGCCGGCATGCTCGCCGGCAGCCTCTACTACCACTTCGATTCCAAGGAATCGATGCTCGACGAGATCCTCTCGGCCTTCCTCACCGAGCTCTGGCAGGGCTACGACACCGTCCTCGCCGCCGGCCTCGGCCCCCGGGAGACCATCGAGGCCCTCGTCACCGAGTCCTTCCGGGAGATCGACCGGCACCGCGCCGCCGTCGCGATCTACCAGAAGGAATCCCGGCACCTGTCCGCGCAGCCCCGCTTCCACTACCTCTCCGACTCGCAGCAGAAGTTCGAGAAGGCCTGGCTGGGGACGCTGGAGCGCGGGGTCGCCGCCAAGGTCTTCCGGGCCGACCTCGACATCCGCCTCACCTACCGCTTCGTCCGCGACACGGTGTGGGTGGCGGCGTCCTGGTACCGGCCGGGAGGACAGCACAGCCCCGAGGAGATCGCCCGCCAGTACCTGTCGATGGTGCTGGACGGGATCGCCGTACGCAGCTGACCCCCGAAGGAGCACCCGTCATGCCCGAGGCCTACATAGTCGACGCCGTACGCACCCCCGTGGGCCGGCGCGGAGGAGGCCTCTCGGGCGTCCACCCGGCCGACCTGGGCGCGCACGTCCTGAAGGCGCTGGTGGAACGGTCCGGGGTGGACCCGGCCGCCGTCGAGGACGTGGTCTTCGGCTGCCTGGACACCGTGGGCCCGCAGGCCGGGGACATCGCGCGGACGGCCTGGCTGGCGGCGGGGCTGCCCGAGGAGGTGCCGGGGGTCACGGTCGACCGCCAGTGCGGCTCCTCGCAGCAGGCCGTCCACTTCGCCGCGCAGGGCGTGCTCTCCGGGACCCAGGACCTGGTCGTCGCGGGCGGCACCCAGAACATGTCGATGATCCCGATCGCCTTCGCCTCGCGGCAGGCGGCGGAACCGCTCGGCCTCACGCAGGGCCCGTACGCGGGCAGCGAGGGCTGGCGGGCCCGGTACGGGGACGCGCCGGTCAACCAGTTCCACGGCGCACAGCTCATCGCGGGGAAGTGGGGGATCTCGCGCCGCGACATGGAGGAGTTCGCGCTCCGCTCGCACCAGAGGGCGATCCGGGCCCTCGACGAGGGCCGTTTCGCGCGCGAGACGGTGGCGTACGGGGACGTGCGCGCCGACGAGGGCCCGCGCCGGGACACCACCCTGGAGAAGATGGCGGGGCTGAAGCCCGTGGTCGAGGGCGGCACGATCACCGCGGCCGTCTCCTCGCAGGTCTCCGACGGGGCCGCGGCCATGCTGATCGCCTCCGAGCGGGCGGTGGCCGAGCACGGCCTGCGGCCGCGGGCCCGCATCCACCACCTGTCGGTACGGGGCGAGGACCCGATCCGGATGCTCTCGGCCCCGATCCCGGCGACGGCGTACGCGCTGAAGAAGACCGGCATGTCGCTGGACGACATCGACCTGGTGGAGATCAACGAGGCCTTCGCCCCCGTCGTCCTGGCCTGGCTGAAGGAAACCGGCGCCGACCCCGAACGGGTGAACGTCAACGGAGGGGCCATCGCGTTGGGCCATCCGCTGGGCGCCACGGGGGTGAAACTGATGACCACCCTGCTCCACGAACTGGAACGCACGGGCGGCCGTTTCGGCCTCCAGACCATGTGCGAGGGCGGCGGCCAGGCCAACGTCACGATCATCGAGAGGCTGTAGCCGCAAGGGATCCGGGGGTCCCGCCCCCGGATCCGCCCGGCCGACGCGCAGGCGGGGCTGGGTGCCGGCGCCGAGGTGTGCTAGCTTGGTGAGCGTTGCAGTTGTGGTACCCATGAACTTTATGTGCGCCTGACGGGAATGCTCCGCAGGCGCTTTTATTGTTTTGCCGGACTCTCCGGATGGGGCCCTTTGCCGCCTATTCAGGAGATTTAAAATGGCACTTGGCACCGTGAAGTGGTTCAACTCGGAAAAGGGCTTCGGCTTCATCGAGCAGGACGGTGGCGGCCCGGACGTCTTCGCCCACTACTCGAACATCGCCACCCAGGGCTTCCGTGAGCTCACCGAGGGTCAGCGCGTCTCGTTCGACGTGACCCAGGGCCAGAAGGGCCCCCAGGCGGAGAACATCCTCCCCGCCTAATTGCTTCAGCTTGCCGGGGTCCGCACCGCAAGGTGCGGGCCCCGGCTTGTCTGCTGTTTCGCACCTTTGCTTTACCTTGCCGGTTTCAGGAGGGCTTTCTCGCATGACCAGCTCCAGCTCCGCACGCCCCAGCCGCCGCCCCACCCGGGGTCGAGGTGCGGCTCAGGGACGTCCGAAGGCTGGCGCGGGACGGCAGAAGTCCGCCCCCGTCGCCAGGCCCCAAGAATTCACCATGCCCGAGCCGCTGACCCCGGCGCTGGCGCCGGTCGCCGCGTTCGAGGACATGGGCATGCCCGAGGCGCTGCTGAAGACCCTCGCCGCCCAGGGCGTCACCGAGCCGTTCCCGATCCAGGCCGCGACGCTGCCGAACTCGCTCGCCGGCCGTGACCTGCTCGGCCGCGGCCGCACCGGCTCCGGCAAGACGCTGGCCTTCGGCCTGGCGCTGCTGGCCCGCACCGCCGGCCGCCGCGCGCAGCCGAAGCAGCCGCTGGCGCTGGTCCTCGTACCGACCCGCGAGCTCGCGCAGCAGGTCACCGACGCCCTGGCGCCCTACGCCACGGCCGTCAACCTGCGCACCACGACCGTCGTCGGCGGCATGTCGATCAACCGGCAGTCCGGCGCCCTGCGCCGCGGCGCCGAGGTGCTCGTCGCCACCCCCGGCCGTCTGAAGGACCTCATCGACCGCGGTGACGCCGACCTCTCCCAGGTCGCCATCACGGTTCTCGACGAGGCCGACCAGATGACCGACATGGGCTTCATGCCGCAGGTCACCGCCCTGCTCAAGCAGGTCCAGCCCGAGGGCCAGACCATGCTGTTCTCGGCGACCCTCGACAAGAACATCGACAAGCTCGTCAAGATGTTCCTGCACGACCCGGTCGCCTTCTCCGTCGACCCGTCCGCCGGCGCGGTCAGCACGATGGAGCACCACGTCCTGTACGTCATGGACGAGACCGACAAGAAGGCCGTGGCCACGCGCATAGCCGCTCGCGACGGCCGGGTGATCATGTTCGTGGACACCAAGCGCGGTGTCGACCGCCTGGTCAAGAAGCTCCTCGCGGACGGCGTCCGCGCCTCCGGCCTGCACGGCGGCCGCTCGCAGCCGCAGCGCAACCGGACCCTGGACTGGTTCAAGACCGGTGAGGTCACCGCGCTGATCGCCACCAACGTGGCCGCGCGCGGCATCCACATCGACGACCTCGACCTGGTCGTCAACATCGACCCGCCGACCGACCACAAGGACTACCTGCACCGCGGCGGCCGTACCGCGCGCGCCGGCGAGTCCGGCAGCGTGGTCACCCTCGTGCTGCCCGACCAGAAGCGGGACATGTCCCGCCTGATGTCGGACGCCGGGATCTCCCCGCGCACCGCGCAGATCAAGTCCTCCGACGAGGAGCTGTCCCGCCTCACCGGCGCCAAGGAGCCCTCGGGCATCCCCGTGGTGCTGGAAGTGCCGCAGCAGCCGGCCCCGGCCAAGGCTCGCGGCGGCTCGGGCTCCGGCTCCGGCTCCTCGCGCCGCCGTTCGAGCGGCCCGCGCACCGGCTCCGCCACGGGCGGCGCCCCGGCGGCCGGCGGCCGCGGCCGCCGCTCCGGCGGCGCGGGCTCCGGCCAGGCCCCGGCGGCCTCCGGCTCGGGCCAGTCCCGGCGCGGCCAGGGCGGCTCCGGCGGCTCGGGCAACGGCGGCCAGGCCCGGCGCGGCGCAGGCACCGCCTCCGCCGGCGGCGCGGCCGCGGCCTCGTCGCGCAGCCGGGTGGGCTCCGCGGGCCAGGGGCGCCGCCGGGCGGTCTGATCCCCGTACACGCGATGACGCCGGGCAGCACCTGTGGGTGCTGCCCGGCGTCGTGCTGTCGCCCGCGGGGCGGGACGGTTCAGCGGACCAGCTTGTCCTGGAGCTTCGCGAGGGTCCACAGGTCCAGGCCCAGGCCGTCCGTGAGGTAGCCGTGGAAGCCGCCGTAGTCCGCGTCCATCTGCGCGGTCGCCGCGTCCAGGTAGTCCTGGCGGACCTCCTGCAGCGGGATCAGCAGGTCCGGGTTCTGCATCCGCCCGGACTGCTTCAGGCCCGCCCGCACCTGGGCGTCGTACGCGGCGCGGAAGGTGTTCGACGCGAGGTAGTCGCTCGTGGCGGTGGGCTCGGGGACGGCCAGGGCGCGCAGCAGGACGTAACTCATCCAGCCGGTACGGTCCTTGCCCGAGGTGCAGTGGTACAGCAGCGGGCCCTGCTTGCCGTCCGCGATCTCCCGCAGCGTCGTCGCGAACTGCGCCCGGTTCTCGGGGCTGCTCACGAAGGTGCGGTAGATGTCGCGCATGTAGGCCTCGGCGCGGCCGCCTCCGAGCATCCGCTCCTGCGTGGCGGGGTCGCCGCTGGATATCGCGCCGAGGAGGGTTCCGTACAGGCCGAGGTCGCTGACGGGGCGTGAGGTGGCGGTGAGTCCGGCGGGCAGCCGGTCGGCGCCGTCGTACTGGAGCTCCATGGGGATGCGGAAGTCGACGGCCTTCGTGAGGCCGAGACCGGAGAGGGCGGTGATGTCCGCCGGGGTCAGCTTGCCGAGCGCATCGGAGCGGTAGACCAGTCCCTGGCGGACCCGGCCGCCGGTCCAGGTGCGGTAGCCGCCCAGGTCGCGGACGTTGACCGCGCCCTGGAGGGGGATCTGGCGAATCGTTTCCGCCTGCTGGTGGTACCGGCCGGCGGTGGTGCTGTGCGCCGCCGGCGCGGCGTGTGCGGCGGCGGGCAGGGTCCCGATGGCGAGGGCGGACGCGAGCACCGCGATCGCCAGGCGGATTCGGGCACGGCTCATCTGGCGGCTCCTGGAGCGGGGAAGGAGGTCACCCTGGTGGTGGCAGGGCGTCGAGCGACCGCAGGTGCGCGAGCACACCGTGGGCCTCGGCCATGACGCGGGCGACGAGCTCCGCACACGAAGGGAGATCGTCGATCACCCCCGCGACCTGGCCCGATGCCATGACGCCGAGGTCCGTACGGCCCTCGACCATGGACGCCTTGAGGAGCATGGGGGTGTTCGCGGCGAGCAGGACCTGGCTCCAGGACAGGTCCTTGCCGTGTTTCATCGCGAGCCCGTCGCGCACCATCTGGGGCCAGGACAGACCCGACAGCCCGCGGAACGCGGCCGCGTGCCGGACCGCCCGGGCCAGCGCCCGCGCACGGCCCGACCGCTCCAGGGAGGCGACGAGCTCGGTGCGGAGCATCCGGTGCGGGAGCCCGTCCACGGCCGTCGTGACGGTGACGTCCTTGACGCCGGCCTCCAGGTACCGGGCCTTCACCGCGTCGGGGACGGTGGAGTCCGAGGTCAGCAGGAAACGGGTGCCCATGGCGATGCCCGCGGCCCCGTACGACAGGGCGGCGACCAGCCCGCGCCCGTCGTGGAAGCCGCCCGCCGCCACCACCGGGATGTCCACGGCGTCGACCACCTGGGGCAGCAGGACGGTCGTGGCCACGTCCCCGGTGTGCCCGCCGCCCTCGCCGCCCTGCACGATCACCGCGTCGGCGCCCCAGGCCGCGACCTTCTCGGCGTGCCGGCGGGCCCCGATCGAGGGGATCACCACCACGCCCGCGTCCTTGAGCCGGGCGATCAGCTCCTTCGAGGGGGCGAGCGCGAACGAGGCCACCCGTACGCCCTCTTCGATGATCAGCCGGACCCGCTCCGCGGCGTCCCCCGCGTCCGCGCGAAGGTTCACCCCGAACGGGGCGTCCGTACGGGAGCGGACCTCGCGGACCGCCGCGCGCAGCTCGTCCACCGTCATCGTCGCCGAGGCCAGGATGCCGAGCGCACCCGCGTTGGCGGCGCCCGAGACCAGGCGCGGGCCGGCCACCCAGCCCATGCCGGTCTGCACGATCGGATGCTCGACCCCGACCAGTTTCGTGAATGCCGTCTTCAGGGGCATCGCCGTCGTCATCGCCTCAGGCCCGCACTTCCCGGTCGCGCAGCCCCTTCGGGTCGATCACCTCGCGGATCAGCCGCAGCTCCCCGGCGGTCGGCTCCCGGGTGTACGGGACCTCGCCGGGCACCGCCAGGGCGAACCCGGTGGCCTCCCGGACCTGTTCGACGGTGACGCCCGGGTGGAGGGAGGCCAGCCGCATCGAGCGGTCCGGGCCGGCGAAGTCGAAGACGCCGAGATCGCTGACCACCCGGGGGAGCCGGTGGAAGCGGGTCACCCCGGCCGCCTCCGCCCGGTCGTGGCCCACCCCGCTCACCATGTCGACCCGCTCGACGAACACCCGCGTCGAATGCCGCGGGATCCAGTAACTCACCGGATTGTTCAGCGTGTTGACGGGCGCACCGCGCACCCCGAGGAGCTGGCGCGAGGGCCGCGCCCAGTCGCCGATGCAGGAGATGTTCTGGTTGCCGAAGCGGTCGATCTGGCTGGCGCCCATCATCACGTGCCGACGCCCGCCGGTGACCATCGTGAGGTGGCGCCGGTAGGGGAGCCAGCCCTCCGTCTCCCCGTCCAGACCGACGAGCAGCGCCTCGCCGTCGGTCAGCAGGAGGTCGGGGGAGAAGGTCCGCTTCGCCAGCCGGGCCCCGAACGACGGGATCAGGCCCATCGGGCTGGCCAGCACCTCTCCGTTGCCGCGCCACGCCTCGGCGCATGCGATGACGCAGTACTCCGCCCGCGAGACGTCCGCCCGCGAGACGTCCGTACCCGTTGCGGACGTGCCCGCCGTTCCGGCCGTGTCCGCCGTACCCGATGCGCTCACCGCTGCTCCTCGTGCCAGGCCTGGACGGCCGACTGGTAGGCGTGCTCGCTGCCGCCGGAGAGGAAGCGGGCGGAGAACTCCGGCCAGGGGGTGGCCGCGTACAGCTTCTGGAAGGCCTCGTCGCGCCCGTAGTCGGGGGCGCAGGAGGTGAAGTGCGCGCCGTTCGGGGTCTCCACGACGCCCGTGACGGAGTGCCGGCTGACCAGCAGGGACTGCGGGGGGCCGGCCTTGGAGAGCTCCGCGGTCTCCACGAGCTGCTCGCAGGAGACGTACGCGGCGTCGGCGGCCTCGCAGAACAGGTCGTCGAAGTACGGGTCCGGGCCCAGGTACTGGGCGTTGCCGAGGCGGTCGGCGCGGTTGAGGTGGACGAGGGCGGCGTCCATCCGCAGGGCGGGGACGGCGACGAGCTCCTCGCCGTCGGCGTAGGGGGAGGTGACGGTCCGCAGCTCCGGGTTGACCCGCATGACGTCGGAGCCGAGGCCGGCGCGGACGGGGAGGAAGGGCAGCCGGTTCGCGGCGGCGTGCAGGCCCCACATGAACATGGCCTCGTCGTACTCGGTGAAGGCGAAGGCACCGCTCTCGCGGGCGGCCCGGAAGTGCGGCTCCAGCGGGATCGAGTCGAGGGTGGCGAAGGGGGCGACGAGGCGGCGGATCCGGCCGGCGGCCGCGAGCACGCCGACGTCGGGGCCGCCGTACGAGACCACCGTGAGATCGGTGATCCCCGAGCGGAGCAGTGCCCGCACCAGGGCCATGGGCTTGCGCCGCGAGCCCCAGCCGCCGATGCCCAGCGTCATTCCGCTGCGCAGCTGCCCGGCCACCTCGTCGGGGGTCATCGTCTTGTCGGTCATGAGCGCTCCTTCCCTGTGGTCCCTGCGGTCCCTGCGCTCCCCGCGGCCGCGGGCTCTCCGAAGGTGTCGCGGACCCGGTCGGCGACCCCGCTGAGGTTCGCCTCGAAGGTGAACCCCTGCTCGAAGCGGTAGCTGCGCCGCACGTCGACCGGGTCGATGCCGTTGATGGCCGCCTTGGCCAGCCGGATCAGGTAGCCGTCCTTGCGCGCGATCTCGGCGGCCAGCTCCAGGGCCGCGTCCCGCAGCTCCGCGCGCGGCACCACCTTCCACACCGAGCCGTGCGCGTGCAGTTCGGCGGCGCTCGCGGTGCGGGAGGTGTAGTAGAGGGCGCGCATCAGGTGCTGCGGGACGAGCCGGGACAGATGGGTGGCGGCGCCGAGCGCGCCCCGGTCGAGCTCGGGGAGTCCGAAGGACGCGTCCTCGCTGGCCACGATCGCGTCGGCGTTGCCGACGAGGCCGATGCCGCCGCCCAGGCAGAACCCGTGCACGGCCGCGACGACGGGCACCTCGCACTCGTACACGGCGGCGAAGGCCTCGTAACAGCCGCGGTTGGCCCCGATGAGCGCGTCGTGTCCGGTGTCGCGCTGCATCTCCTTGATGTCGACGCCGGCGTTGAAGCCGCGCCCCTCGGCGGCCAGTACGACGCACCGGGTCCCGGGGTCGCGGCCGGCGGCGCGCAGGGCGTCGGCGAGCTCGTACCAGCCCCGTACGGGAAGGGCGTTGACGGGAGGGAAGTCGACCGTGACAAGTGCGATGCCCTTGCCGGGGCTTGAGGTGGAGACACCCATGAGAGGATCAGCTACCTTTCCACCAAACATTTGTTAGGTGAGGAAGGTAGCAGCCTATGGAGCTCGACGGGAGGGTTGTCGTCGTCACCGGGGGAACCCGCGGCGTCGGCGCCGGCATCGCCCGGTCGTTCCTCGAAGCGGGCGCGGAGGTCGTCGTCTGCGCCCGCCGCCCGCCCCGGGAGCCGGTCGTCGCGGACGGCCGTACCGCCTCGTTCGCCGCACTGGACCTGCGCGATCCGGTCGCCGTCGAGGAGTTCTTCGGGTCCGTCGAGCGCCGGTACGAACGGCTCGACTGCCTGGTCAACAACGCGGGCGGGACCCCGTACCGGCTGCTGGGGGAGGGCGAGGCGGAGCGGCACGCACGGGTCGTCGAGCTGAACCTGCTCGCGCCGATGACGGCCTCGCTGGCCGCGTACCCGCGGCTGCGCGAGACCCGGGGATCGGTGGTGATGATCGGCAGCGTGAGCGGGACCCGGCCATCGCCCGGGACGGCCGCGTACGGGGCGGCGAAGGCGGGGCTGGAGAACCTGGCCCGGTCCATGGCCGTGGAGTGGGCGCCCGAGGTGCGGGTGAACTCGCTGGTCCTGGGGATGGTGCGGACCGAACTGGCCCACCTCCACTACGGGGACGAGGCGGGGATCGCGGCCGTCGGGGCGACCGTTCCGCTGGGCAGGCTGGCCGATCCCTCGGACGTCGGGGCGGCTGCGGTGTTTCTTGCCTCCGGCCGGGCGGGGTATGTGAGCGGGGCGAGCCTGCTCGTGCACGGAGGCGGGGAGCGCCCGGCGTTTCTGGATGCGGCAACGGTCAACAAGGAGAGCTGAGATGGGACTTGCCGAGGGTCGTGTGGTCATCGTGACGGGCGCCGGTCGGGGGCTGGGCCGGGCCCACGCGCTGGCGTTCGCGGCGGAGGGGGCCAAGGTCGTGGTCAACGACCTCGGGGTGGGCCTCGACGGGCAGCCGGGGGAGGACAGCCCGGCCGGGCAGGTGGTCGCGGAGATCCGGGCGCTGGGCGGCCAGGCGGTGGCCCACGGCAAGGACATCGCCTCCCCGGAGGGGGCGTCCTCCCTGGTCGGGGCGGCGCTGACGGCGTTCGGCCGGCTGGACACGCTGGTCAACAACGCCGGGTTCCTGCGGGACCGGATGCTGGTGAACCTGGAGGAGGCGGACTGGGACGCGGTGATGCGGGTGCACCTGAAGGGGCACTTCCTGCCGCTGAAGTACGCGGCGGCGCACTGGCGGGCGGAGGCCAAGGCGGGCCGGGCGGTGGCGGCGCGGGTGGTCAACACCTCCTCGGGGGCCGGGCTGCTGGGCTCGGTCGGGCAGGGCAACTACAGCGCGGCCAAGGCCGGGATCCTCGGCATGACGCTGGTCGCGGCGGCGGAGATGGCCCGCTACGGGGTCCAGGTCAACGCGATCGCCCCGGCGGCGCGGACCCGGATGACGGAGCAGACGTTCGCCGAGAGCATGGCGGAGCCGGGCGCGGGCGCCTTCGACGCGATGGCCCCGGAGAACGTGTCGCCGCTGGTGGTGTGGCTGGGCTCGGACGCCTCGGCGGGGGTCACGGGCAGGGTCTTCGAGGCGGAGGGCGGCCGGATCACGGTGATGGAGGGCTGGCGCCCGGGCCCGACGGCCGACCGCGGAGCCCGCTGGACGCCGACCGAGGCGGGCGAGGCGGCGACGAAACTCCTCGCGGAATCCGAACCCCCGCACCCGGTCTACGGGGCGGAGTAGCCGCTCGCGCGGGCGCGGCCGGCCCGGGCCCGCACGGTCCCGGTCACGGGAACGGCCCCGGCCCCCTGGCGGGGGGGTCGGGGCCGTTCCTTCACTCGTGCGATGGGATAGGACTACCCACGCCGGTCGCGCTTTGAACCGCTCTCAGCCCCACAACTTGTCCCTTCTCGGCCCGGCGGCCGGTCTTCCGGCCCGCGCCGCGCCCGTCCGGCGCCGGCCCGTGCCCGTCCGGCGCCCGCGCCGCGCCCGTCCGGCGCCCGCGCCGCGCCCGTCCGGCGCCCGCGCCGCGCCCGTCCGGCGCCCGCGCCGCGCCCGTCCGGCGCCCGTCCGGCGGCCGGCCCCCGCTCAGGTGTCGCAGTCCAGCACCGTGCGGCACAGCCCGCACCGGGCGCGCACCGGCCCGCGCACGGGAAGCCGCAGCCGCTGCCCGCACACCGGGCAAGGGAAGCTCACGCGCGCGCCCCCCGCCGGATCCCGTTCGAAGCGGTACGGGGCCCCCGGCGCGGCGGTGCCCGCCCGCCGGTCCCGGGCGTAACGCCGCCTCCCGGCCCGGTCCGCGGCCGCCAGGGGGGCCATGCGCAGCTCCCGCTCGGCGAGCGCGCGGCCGCGCACGTACGCCTCGTACGCCTGGGGGCTGGTGAACCGGGCCGACAGGTCCTCGCCGAGCAGCAGGTCGCGCCGGGCGAGGACGTAGCCGAACTCCTCGGGGGTGAGGTAGCCGAGCTTCTGGTGGGTGAGCTCGTCCTCGCGGTAGGCGTCGAGGAGCAGCCAGCCGGCCCCGAGGTAGGCGGCCGCGGTGTCGGTGAGGATCTCGTTGTCGGCGGTGGCGGGGAAGCGCAGGTCCAGCCGGTGCAGCAGGACGTGCGTGACCTCGTGGGCGAGGGCTGCGGCCAGATCGCGGCGGTGGGTGCGGAAGCGGTCGTTGACCTCGATGAAGTATTCGGGTCCCGCGGTCAGTTCGACGGTGGCCGCCTCTTCCATCGTCCGGAAGCAGACCACCATCCGGGCGTCGGGCAGCCGCAGCGCGCGCACGATCGCGGAGGCCACGCGGTGCGCTCCGAGGTGGAGGTCCTCGTCGGCGCCGAAGGCGGCGTCGGCGGGGGAGAAGCCGGTGTCGTAGGTGCGGATCCCCTCGTACGAGAGCCGTCGGAAGAGGGCGGTGATCGCGCCGCGGACGGTGTCGAGATGCGGAAATCCGTGCTCGACGGGACTGGCGCGCCGACCGTTTCGCGTCATGACGCCCCCGGGGCCGCACATTGTCCGAAAAGGCGTTCTTGATGTCCGGTCGGAAAGGGGTGTGACATGTACGTGTCATTCACCCGATGACGCGCACGGCCCAACCCCCCACGAAAGGCAGTGTGTTGACCTTGTCCACCCTTGCCGCACTCCTCAAGCGCACCCTCGCCGTCGGCGCCGTGGCGCTCGCCGCCGTCAGCCTCCAGCCCGGCGCGGCCAACGCCTCCCAGGCCCCCGTCGTCGGCGGCACCCGCGCCGCCCAGGGCGAGTTCCCCTTCATGGTCCGCCTCTCCATGGGCTGCGGCGGAGCCCTCTACACCCAGCAGATCGTCCTCACCGCGGCCCACTGCGTGAACGGCTCCGGCAACAACACCTCCATCACCGCCACCGCCGGAGTCGTCGACCTCAACAGCTCCAGCGCCATCAAGGTCAAGTCCACCAAGGTCCTCCAGGCCCCCGGCTACAACGGCAAGGGCAAGGACTGGGCCCTCATCAAGCTCGCCAAGCCGATCAACCTGCCCACCCTCAAGATCGCCGACACCAAGGCCTTCGACAACGGCACCTTCACCGTCGCCGGCTGGGGAGCCACCCGCGAGGGCGGCGGCCAGCAGCGGTACCTCATGAAGGCCACCGTGCCGTTCGTCTCCGACGCCAGCTGTCAGAGCGCGTACGGCAGCGACCTCGTCCCCGGCGACGAGATCTGCGCCGGTCTGCCCCAGGGCGGCGTCGACACCTGCCAGGGCGACTCCGGCGGCCCGATGTTCCGCCGCGACAACAACAACGCCTGGATCCAGGTCGGCATCGTCAGCTGGGGCGAGGGCTGCGCCCGGCCCAACTTCCCCGGCGTCTACTCCGAGGTCTCCACCTTCGCCACGGCCATCAAGAACGCGGCCGCGACCCTCTGAACCCCGGGCCTCGTCCTTCCGGCCGAGCCCACCCGGGCCGGAAGGACGAGGCCCCGGGCCCCGCACGTCCGTAAGGTCGGCCGCAGCGGCCCGCGGCCGCCGCCCCGCCGGCCCGGCCCCGCCCGGTTGCGGGCCGACGCACCCGCCGGTCCCATGGGAGGGCACAGGCAGCGGGCGACAGTGGGGCAGGCAGCGCATGGCGATCAAAGTGGTCATCGCCGACGACCAGGAGATGGTCAGGACCGGATTCCGGATGATCCTCGAGAGCCAGCCGGACATCGAGGTCGTCGCCGACGCCCCCGACGGCGAGGCCGCACTCGCGGCCGTCGCCGCACACCGGCCGGACGTCCTCCTCCTCGACATCCGCATGCCGAAGCTGGACGGGCTCGAAGTCACCCGGCGACTCGCCGACCGGGACGGTCCGCGCATCGTGATCGTCACCACCTTCGACCTCGACGAGTACGTCCACGCCGCGCTCCACGGAGGAGCATCGGGCTTCCTCCTGAAAGACGCCAGCCCCGCGATGCTGGTTGAGGCCGTCCGCGCGGCGGCCGTCGGCGACTCCCTCGTCTCGCCCGCCATCACCGTACGGCTGCTGCGCGAAATGGCCCCCCGGGCCTCCGCCGCCCAGGCCGCCCGCCGCCCCGCCGAGCCCCTGACCGAGCGCGAACAGGACGTCGTACGGTGCGTGGCCCGCGGCCGCACGAACGCCGAGATCGCGGGCGAACTGTTCGTCTCCCTGTCCACGGTCAAAACCCACCTGGCCAACGTCCAGACCAAACTCGACGCCCGCAACCGCGTGGAGATCGCCGCCTGGGCCTGGGAATCCGGCCTGGTCGCACCCCCGACGTGAGCCCGCTCGCCTCCTGGGCCCGGCGCCACCCCCACACCGCCGACGGGATCCGGCTCACCCTCTCCCTGGTCCTGCTCGCCCTCGTCACCTTCGAGGGCGTCGTCCTCGCCCGCCAGCCCAGCCTCCCGCACGCCGCCGTATGGGTCTCCGGCATCCTCGTCTGCCTCAGCGCCGCGCCCTGGCCCCGCATCCCCCTGCTCGCCCGCGCCTGGTTCGCCGCCGCCGTCACCTGGACCGTCACCCTCCTGCTGATCTTCGGCGACCACCCCCTGGTCGTCTGGGGCGGCGGCGAGGCCATCGCCCTCCTCGTGCTCCTCTCCCAGGTACTGCTGCGCGCCCCCGTCCGCACCGCCGCCGTCCTCGGCCCCCTCCTCGGCCTCGGCTGCATGGCCGTACCCGTCCGCGACACCGACCCCGGCCGGTTCACGCTCCTGTTCTCCGTCCTGACCGTCGTCGTCGGCGCGTACTCGCTCCTGCTGCGCGTGCAGTCCGGCCAGCGGTTGCGCGAGCTGGCCGCCGTACGAACGGCGGAGCGCCTGGAGCTGGCCCGAGAGCTCCACGACCTCGTGGCCCACCACGTCACCGGCATCGTGGTGGAGGCCCGCGCCGCCCGCTTCACGCAGGTCCCGGCCGAGCGGGCCGCCGAAATCTTCGGCCGCATCGAGACCGCCGGGGACGAGGCCCTCGGCTCCATGCGCCGCCTCGTCAAGATCCTCCGCGAGAACGAGGACCGCTCACCGGGCGGCGCCGGCCGCCCCGGCACCGCCCCCGTCGCCGGCCTCGCCGACATCCGCACGCTCACGGAGCGGTTCTCCGCCACCGGGCCGCCCGTCGCCCTGTACGTGGAGGAAGGGCTGGCGCAGCGGCTCCCCGGCGACGTCGCCGCCACCGCCCACCGCATCGTCCTCGAAGCCCTCACCAACACGGCCAAACACGCCGCGACCGCCACCGCCGTCCGCGTCGGCCTGCGCACCGTCCCCGCCGGCCTGGAGATCCGCATCGCCGACGACGGGGGCCGCCCGGCCCGCCTCTCCGAAACCGCCCGCGGCGGCGGCTACGGCCTCGTCGGCATGGCCGAACGCGCCGAGGCCCTGGGCGGCTCCCTCACCGCCGGCCCCGCCCCGGAAGGAGGATGGCTGGTCACGGCCGTCCTCCCGCTGTAGCCCGCGCCCCCTCCCTCCGGCAGTCAAGACAGGCGTCTCACGGACCGACCGCCCGAGGTACCGGCGGCCGACGCCACGTATTCTCGGGATCATGAACATCAGCGACCTCGACAACGGCACCGGCACGGGAGCGGCCGACGACGCGGCGAAGGGAGCCGCAGGCATCGACGAGTCCGTCGCCGCCGAGCTGGCCCGGCTGCGCGACAGCATCGACAACATCGACGCGGCCGTGGTCCACATGCTCGCCGAGCGCTTCAAGTGCACCCAGCAGGTCGGCCACCTCAAGGCCAATCACCAGCTGCCCCCGGCCGACCCGACCCGCGAGGCCAACCAGATCGCACGGCTGCGCCAGCTCGCAGAGAGCGCCAAACTCGACCCCGCGTTCGCCGAGAAGCTCCTCAACTTCATCATCGCCGAGGTCATCCGCCACCACGAGACGATCGCCGCCGGCGAGGAGTAAGGGGAGCTCCGCCGATCGGGCCGGGCCCGCGGCGGCCGATCCGGCCCGATCGAGACGGCACCTCCCGGGCCGAGAGCGGACGGGGAGGCTGCGACCGGGGCCCGCCCGTCGGGCAGCATGGCCCCATGCCCGCACTGACGCGCAACGAAGCGCAGCTCCGAGCCCAGCTCATCGACGTCCAGCACTACGCCGTCACCCTCGACCTCACCGGCGGCGAAGACACCTTCGAGTCCACGACCGTCATCCGGTTCACCGCCCGCACCGCCCCGGACACCCCCGCGGGCACCTCCGTGGACACCTTCGTGGAGCTGAAACCGGACGAACTGCACTCCGCCGAACTCGACGGCAGCCCCCTCGATCCCGCCGACCTCGCCGACAACCGCCTCGCCCTCACCGGCCTCGGCGAAGGCCCCCACGAGCTGCGCCTGGCCACCCGCATGCGCTACTCCCGCACCGGCGAGGGCCTGCACCGCTTCACCGACCCCGCGGACGGTGAGACGTACGTCTACACGCAGATGTTCATGGACGACATCCAGCGCGTCTTCCCGGCCTTCGACCAGCCCGACCTCAAGGCCGTCTTCGAGTTCACCGTCACCGCCCCCGCCCACTGGACCGTCCTCGCCAACGGCATCACCGAACGCACCGGCGACCGCGACACGGACGGCGCCGGCATCTGGAAGTCCGCCCCCACCCCCGTCATCTCCACCTACCTCGCCGCCGTCGCCGCCGGCCCCTGGCACAGCATCCGCACCGAACACGCCGGACTGCCCTTCGGCATCCACTGCCGCCGCTCGCTGGCCCCCCACCTCGACGCCGACGCCGACGAAATCCTCTCCATCACCACCGACTGCTACGACCGCTACCACCAGAAGTTCTCCGAGCCCTACCCCTTCGACTCCTACGACCAGGCCTTCGTCCCCGAGTTCAACGCCGGCGCCATGGAGAACCCGGGCCTGGTCACCTTCCGCGACGAGTTCGTCTTCCGCTCCGCCGTCACCGACACCGAACGCCAGACCCGCGCCATGGTCATCGCCCACGAAATGGCCCACATGTGGTTCGGCGACCTCGTCACCCTCCGCTGGTGGGACGACATCTGGCTGAACGAGTCCTTCGCCGAGTACATGGGCTACCAGACCCTCACCGAAGCCACCCGCTTCACCGGCACCTGGACCGAATTCGGCGTCACCCGCAAATCCTGGGGCTACGACGCCGACCAGCGCCCCACCACCCACCCCGTCGCCCCCGACCCCGACGCCGTGCCCGACACTGCCAGCGCCCTCCTCAACTTCGACGGCATCTCCTACGCCAAGGGCGCCTCCGCCCTGCGCCAACTCGTCGCCTGGCTCGGCGAGAAGGACTTCCTCGCCGGCATCAACACCCACTTCAGCCGCCACAAGTTCGCCAACGCCTCCCTCGCCGACTTCGTCGACTCCCTCGCCGCCCACACCGACCGCGACGTCCACGCCTGGGCCGAGATCTGGCTGCGCACCACCGGCATCGACACCCTCAGCCCCCGCGTCGAGGAGAGCCACGGCGGCTGGACCCTCACCGTCGACCACCGGGGCACCCGCCCCCACCACATCGGCGTCGGCCTCTACGAGCGGGAACCCGACGCCACCCTGGAGCCCCGCGAACTCCTCACCGTCGACGTCCCCTCCGACGAGATCCTCTCCTTCAGCGGCCCCCGCCCGGCCCTGCTCCTCCTCAACGACGGCGACTTCGGCTACGCCAAGGTCCGCCTCGACGAAACCTCCGTCGAGACCGCCCTGCGCCAACTGTCCGCCATCCCGGGCGCCCTCACCCGGGCCGTGGTCTGGAACTCCCTGCGCGACATGGTCCGCGACGGCGAACTCGAACCCGCCGCCTACCTGGCCACCGCCGAGGCGCACCTGCCCGAGGAAGCCGACCTGGCCATCGTCCAGGGCGTCCTCGCCTTCGCCCGCCTCCACATCGCCGACCGCTACCTCGCCCCCGAGGACCGCACCGAAGCCCTCGCCACCCTCACCTCCCTCGCCCGCGCCCTGCTGCGGCGCACCGAGGACGGATCCGACCCCGGGCTGCGGCTCTCCGCCGTACGCGCCCACATCGACGCCGCCACCCAGCCCGACACCCTCACCGCCTGGCTGGAGGACGACACCGTGCCCGGCGGCCCCGAACTCGACCCCGAGCTGCGCTGGCGCATCCTCGCCCGGCTGTCCGTCCTCGGAGCCGTGGGGGAGCGCGAGATCGACGCGGCGCTCGCCGCCGACCCCAGCGCCACCGGCCAGGAGGGCGCCGCCCGCTGCCGGGCCGCGCTCCCGACCGCAGAGGCCAAGGCCGCCGCCTGGGAGCGCCTCTTCCGCGACGACTCCCTCTCCAACTACCTCTTCAGCGCCACCGCCCAGGGCTTCTGGCAGCCCGAACAGGCCGAACTCGTAAGGGAGTACGTACCGCGCTTCTACACCGAGGCCATCGCCCTCGGAGCCCGCCGCGGCCCCGCGATCGCCGAAGCCGCCGGACGCTACGCCTTCCCCGGCCACGCCGTCGACGAGGACAACCTCGGGGCCGGGCAGGCCGCCCTCGACGACCCCGCCCTCGTCCCCGCCCTGCGCCGCAAGCTGGTCGACCAGCTCGACGACCTGGCCCGGGCCCTGCGCGTCCGCGACCGCGCCCGCGCCTGACGAGATCCCGCTCCACCCGGCCGCCGTCCCCGCCCCCACCGGCGGGGACGGCGGCCGGCCGCGTTCCCGGGAGCCGCCGACGGCCGCCGACGGCCACCGACCGCCGCCGCACGAGGAACGACAAGTGGACAAACCACGGCGGTTACCCCACTCGGGTCTGATCGTTGTACAGGTCGGGCCCCCAGGCTGTCACCGCAGCAGCGCCCGCCGCCAGGCACCCCACGACAGGGCCGGCCCCCTGCCGCAGACCCGTTCCCGTGAGGACACCGCATGACCGCGCCGCCCGGCACCCCGCCCCCACCCCCCGCGCCGCCCGAACCCCCCGCGCACCCGCTCGCCGGCGGCCGCCCCGGCCCCGAAGCCCTGCGGCCCCTCCTCGACACCGTCCTCGAAGCCCTGCACAGCGGAGCCGGGGAGCGCCGCGGGCCGATCCCGGCCGGCGGCCCCGACGCCCTCGCGGCCCGCGTCACCGCCGCGCTGGGCGACGTACTCCCCGAAAAGGGCCACGGGGACCACGAGGCGCTGCGGACCCTCGTCCACACCCTCGCCGCGGGCGCCGCCGACCCCGCCGACCCCCTGTGCGCCGCCCACCTGCACGGCCCGCCCCTCGCCGTCGCGGCCGCCGCCGACCTCGCCGCCTCCGCCCTGAACCCCTCCCTCGACTCCTGGGACCAGGCCCCCGCCGCCTCCACGATCGAAGCCCTCCTCACCCGGGCCCTCGCCCGCGAGTTCTACGACACCCCCCGCCCCGACGCCCTCGTCACCACCGGCGGCACCGAAGCCAACCAACTCGCCCTGCTCCTCGCCCGCGAACGCCACGGACCGGGCCTGACCGTCCTCCACGGCGCCAACGCCCACCACTCCGTCCCCCGCGCCGCCTGGCTCCTCGGCCTGCCCACCACCACCTCCCTGCCCACCCCCACCGGCACCCTCGACCCGGCCCGCCTCGCCGAGGCCCTCGCCGCCACCACCGGACCGGTCCTCGTCACCGCGACCGCCGGCACCACCGACGCCGGGCTCATCGACCCCCTCGAACCCATCGCCGACCTGTGCGAGCGCCACGGCGCCGACCTCCACATCGACGCCGCGTACGGCGGCCTCCTCGCCCTCAGCCCCCGCCACCGCCCCCGCCTCGCAGGCCTGGCCCGCGCCCGCTCCCTCACCATCGACCTGCACAAACTCGGCTGGCAGCCCGTGGCCGCGGGCCTCCTCGCCGTCCCCGACACCGCCCTGCTGGCCCCCCTCGCCCACCAGGCCGACTACCTCAACGCCCCCGACGACACCGAAGCGGGCCTGCCCGACCTCCTCGGCCGCTCCCTGCGCACCACCCGCCGCCCCGACGCTCTCAAGATCGCGGTCACCCTGCGCTCACTGGGCCGCGACGGCCTCGCCCGGCTCATCGACCGCACCTGCGAACTCGCCCACCACCTCGCCCGCCTCCTCGACGCACACCCCCGCTTCGAACTCCACGCACCCCCCACCATCAGCACCGTCCTCTTCCGCCCCACCGACACGGACGACACCGACCTCGCCGCCCTGCGCCGCACCCTCCTGCACGCGGGCCACGCCGTACTCGGCCGCGCCACCGCCGACGGCCGCCTCTGGCTCAAGGCCACCCTGCTCAACCCCCACACCACCCCACGGGACCTGGACCTCCTCGTCACCCTCCTGGAAGGCAGCAGCCACCGATGACCGCCCAGCTCGATGCACCCCACGACCTCGTCGGAATCGGCATCGGCCCCTTCAACCTGTCCCTCGCAGCCCTCGCCCAGGGCCTCCCGGACCAGGGAGCCGGCGAACTCGCCACCGCCTTCTACGACCAGCGCCACGACTTCCGCTGGCACCCCGGGCTGCTCATCGACGGGACCACCCTCCAAGTCCCCTTCCTCGCCGACCTCGTCACCCTCGCCAACCCCACCAGCCCCTGGACCTTCCTCAACTACCTCCGGCACAAGGAAAGGCTCTTCCCCTTCTACTTCGCCGAGCAGTTCCACATCCAGCGCGCCGAGTACGACGCCTACTGCCGCTGGGTCGCCGGACGCCTGCCCGGACTCCACTTCGGCCACCAGGTCGACGCCGTCCGCTGGAACCCCGAACGCGACCTCTTCGAAGTCGACTACACCCAGCTCGACACCGACGGCGAAGCCGTGGCCCTCGGCCGCACCCACACCCGCAACCTCGCCCTCGGCATCGGCACCGCCCCCTACGTCCCCGAACCGCTGCGCCCCCTCGCCGACGCCCCGACCGTCCCCGTCATCCACTCCGCCGACTACCTCGACAACCGGCAGCGCATCCTCGGCGCCGAACACGTCACGGTCATCGGATCCGGCCAGTCCGGAGCCGAGGTCTTCCTCGACCTGCTCCGCTCCCGCCCCGCCGGCCGCGAACGCCTCACCTGGCTCGCCCGTACGCCGTCCTTCGCGCCCATGGAGTACTCGAAGCTCGGCCTCGAACACTTCACGCCCGACTACACCCGCTACTTCCACGCCCTGCCCGAACCCGTACGCGACCAGCTCGTCCCCGCGCAGTGGCAGCTCCACAAGGGCATCGACGCCGGCACCATCGCCGCCATCCACGAGGAGCTCTACCGGCGCACCCTCGACGGAGGCTGGCCCGACACGGTCCTGACCCCCGGCGTCAGCGTCCGCACCGCCGGCCGCGTCGCCACCACCAAGGTCGAGCTCCACCTCGACCACGCCCAGCAGGGCACCCGCTCCCGGCTCACCACCGACGCGGTCGTCCTCGCCACCGGCTACCGCGAGCGCCCGCTCACCAACCTCCTCGCCGGCCTCGACCCCTACCTGCGCAAGGACTCCTCCGGCCGGCCCCGGATCGACGAACGCCACCGCATGCTCCTCGACCCCAGCGTCACCGGCAGCATTTTCGTCCAGAACGGCGAACGCCACAGCCACGGCGTCGGAGCCCCCGACCTCGGACTCGCCGCCTGGCGCAGCGCCGCCATCCTGAACACCCTCACCGGCAAGGAGCCCTACCCGCAGCCCGCCCGCACGGCCTTCACCACCTTCGGCCTCGAACAGCGGGAGCACACCCGCCCCCGCCCGGCGGGCGAACTCCGCCCCCTCGTCGACCACCCCTGAGCGGGCCCGCCGTCCGGTGACCGAACCCCGCCCCCGCACGCCGCGAGGCCGCCACTCGGGGCGGGAACGTTGCCGGTACAACCATCAGCACAGGCCGAACGTCTCTTCTGCCGAAGAAACGTTTCCAGGGGGTTTTGTCTGTGAAGTTTTCCCGGATCGCCGCAGCGGTGACCACCGCCGCCCTTGCTCCGGCCGTCCTCATGGCCTCACCGGCGCTCGCCGCCGGCTCCGAGGCCCCGGCCGCCGGCAAGCAGCCGGCGCCCACCGCACCCGACCAGGCCGTGCCCGACCACACCGCGCCCGACCAGGCCGAAGAGGACCGAAAGACCATCCTCGCGATCATCGCCGACCCGATGGCCAGCGAGTACATGCAGAACGCCGGCCGCAAGGCCATCGCCGACGGCCCGCAGGCCATGCGGAAGTTCATCGAAGTCGACCAGCACAAGATCCGCATGGACGACTACCGCATCGCGATCCTCCGCCTCCTCCCGGACGCCGGACCCGGCCTGAAGACGGGCATCAACAAGGTCCTCGACGACGGCGACACCATCGAAAAGCTGCGCCACTTCTACGACGTCACCCAGCACGAGCTGCGCGACGACGACAACAAGGTCGAGATCTCCCGACTGATCGGCACCGGCGGCCCGGCCGTGAAGGAAGCCGGCAAGAAGGCGCTGAAGGGCACCCCCGCCGACCGCACCCGGTTCCTGAAGACCGGCCGCTTCCTCGCCCAGGCCTCGGACGACCTGGTCGAGCTGGCCCGCATCGACGAAAGCTGGGACGGCCCGATCCTCAGCGAGGCGATCAGCAAGCTCATGAACGGATCGCCCACCCCGGCCGAGCTGCGCCACTTCCTGGAAGTGACCCAGTACGAGCTGCGCGACCAGGACAACCGCGTCACCATCGCCAAGATCATCGACGGCGGCGGTCCGGAACTCGTCAAGGCCGGCCGCGCCGCGCTCGCGGGCACCGCCGCGGACCGGGCCGAGTTCCTCAAGACGGGCCAGCACGAGGCCCGCGCCAAGGACAAGGCCGCCAAGGACAAGGAGAAGCCCACCCCCGGCAAGGACGGCAAGGACGGCAAGGACGGCCAGGAACAGGGCGACGGTTCCGGTACGGGCTCCGGTACCGGCGCCACGACCACCGGCAACACCGCCACCACCGCCCAGGGCCGGAGCGGCGCCCCCCTCGCCACCACCGGCGCGGGCGACCACACGACCCTGATCGCGGGCGGCGCGGGCACCGCCCTCATCGCCGGCGCCGGACTGCTGCTCGCCGCCCGGATGCGCCGCGCCGGCGCCGAAGGCTGACCGGACCCGCACCACCGGGGCGGCCGGCCGCGACACACACGGCCGGCCACCCCGCCCGGGCCAGGGGGCGTCGTCCCTAGAACACGGCAACCCCCGCACGGGTCAGCTTCCAGTCCACGGAAGCGAACTGCGCCGGGTCGATCGTGCCCTTCGCCTTCACCCACTGGATGATCGTGTTGCGGATCTCCTCCGAGTTCGCCCACAGCTGCTTGGCCTGCGGCACGTGCGGGAAGTTCCCCCCGCCCGACGCCCGGTAGTTGTTCACCGCCAGCACGAACCGCGCCGCCGGATCCACCGGCTTGCCCTGGAACGACAGCCCGGAGATCCGCGAACCGGCCGGCTGCGCCACGTCGATGTCGTACGTCACCCCGTACACGGCGTCGTAGTTGTAGTCCGGGATGTTCTCGGCGTTCGTCAGCTTCGCCGGGTCCACCGGCGCGCCCGCCGCCGTCTGCACGTAGTACCGCGCCGAGAACTCCAGGTAGTCCTTCAGCTGCGCACCCGTCAGCAGCCGCGCCTCAAGGGTGTTCTCGAACGGGTACAGGCCCGCCGCGTCCTTGATCGTCACCTGCCCGGCCGGTATCGCGGCCGTCCGGGAGAAGCACGACGCCTGCGACAGCACCGGCAGCGCCGCCCACTCCGTACCGGCCAGCGCACCCTTCACCGTCTCCGCCTGCACGTGGCTGATCAGGTCGATGATCGCGACGTCCTTGACCGGGCCCTCCGCCGAGGACATCGCCTGCGTCGACGTGCCGATCACCTGATTGACGTACGCCACGACCTTGCGGTGCTCGTCCGAGAGCAGCCGGGTGATCTTCGGGTCCTCGGCGACCGTGTTGGAGTTCAGCACCTGCGCCGACACCTTCGCCACCGACCAGCAGCCCTTCGACCAGGTCAGTTCGAAGTCGAACAGCGTCAGGCGCTGCCCCCACTTCAGCGGCTCCGACAGGACCACGTCCTTGCCGGTCGCCTTGTTCTTCACCCGGTACTCGGGGATCTCCGTGTGCGCGTGCCCGACCAGGATCGCGTCGATCCCCGGCACCTGCTCCGCCACCAGACCCGCCGCGTTCTCGATGTACGGCAGCTGGTCGCCGTACGAGGACGTGCCGCTCGAACCGGAGTGCGCGGACACGATCACCACGTCGGCGCCCATGGAGCGCAGCTTGGGCACGTACTTCGCCGCCTGCTCCTCCAGACCGGGGAAGGTCATCTTGCCCTGGACGTTCGCCTTGTCCCAGATGGCGATGCCCGGGTTCGTCAGCCCCAGCACCGCCACCTTCACGTCCCGACCGCAGGGCGTGCGCAGCTTGTGCATGCTGTACGGCGCGAATGCCGGGCGCAGCGTCTTGGCGTCCAGCGCGTTCGCCCCGAGCAGCGGGAAGTCGCACTGCTCCTCGAACTTGCGGAGCACCGGGATGCCGTAGTTGAACTCGTGGTTCCCGAGCGCCGCCGCGTCGTAGCCGATCGAGTTCATCGCCTGCGCCATCGGGTGCACGGGCCCGCGCCGCGCGGTGATCGGGTCCACCTTCGCGTAGTAGTACGACAGCTGCGTGCCCTGGATCGTGTCTCCGGCATCGATCAGCAGGGTGTTGCGGCGCCCCTTCTGCGCCCGCACCTGGTTCACGAGCGTCGAGATCTTCGCGAGGCCGACGTCGTTGTGCGCCTTGTCGTCGAACTCCTTGTCGGTGAAGTAGTCCCAGTTGAAAACGTTTCCGTGCAGATCGGTCGTACCCATCACCGTGAACGAGTACGTCTGCTGCCGCTGCTGCGCGGACGCGGACGCGGACGCCTCGGCCGCGGCCGCCGGAGTGCCGGCGGCCCCCGTCAGCGCGACGGCCGCACCCGTCGCGGCCGAAGTGCCCAGAAACTTCCTACGGTCGAACGCCATGCCATCTCCCCTAATCGGCGTGAACAACGCGCGTAGATTCTGACCGATGGGTTCGAGGCGCAACACCCCCGCCCGGTGCGGATGTCTTGACGCGCCACCGGCATGAGCCTTCAATCAAGCATTGAACTAAGGCAGTTGAGGTGAATCCCCCCACGTGAAGTGATGTGATGTCATGCCCATGCGCACCGCCTGGCGCCGCCGCACCGTGCTCGGCGCCCTCGCCCTGCTCTGCTGGAGCGGCCTCGCCGCCCCGCCCACCGGCGCCGCGGAACCCCCCACGACCGCAGCCGCGGCCGCCGCGGCAGCCACCTTCTCCGACGAATTCGACGGCCCGGCCGGAGCGGCCGCCGACCCCGGGAAATGGCAGACCGAGACCGGCGACAACGTCAACAACCACGAACGCCAGTACTACACGGCGGGCAACCGCAACGCCGCCCTCGACGGCCAAGGCCACCTCGTGATCACCGCCCGCCGCGAGAACCCCGCCGACTACACCTGCTGGTACGGCCGGTGCGAGTACACCTCCGCCCGGCTCAACACCTCCGGCCGCTTCACCCAGGCCTACGGACACGTCGAAACCAGACTCAAGGTCCCGCGCGGCCAGGGAATGTGGCCCGCGTTCTGGATGCTCGGCAACGACATCGGCCAGGTCGGCTGGCCGAACTCCGGCGAGATCGACGTCATGGAGAACGTCGGATTCGAACCCTCCACCATCCACGGAACCATCCACGGACCCGGATACTCCGGCTCCGGCGGCATCGGCGCCGCCCACACCCTCCCCGCCGGCCAGGCCTTCGCCGACGCCTTCCACACCTTCGCCGTCGACTGGGCCCCCGACTCCATCACCTGGTCCGTCGACGGCACCGTCTACCAGCGCCGCACCCCCGCCGACCTCGGCGGCCGCACCTGGGCCTTCAACAAGCCGTTCTTCCTCATCCTCAACCTCGCCGTCGGCGGCTACTGGCCCGGCGACCCCGACGCCGGCACGAGCTTCCCCCAGCAGCTCGTCGTCGACCACGTACGGGTCACCACCTCCGACACCGGAACCGGCCGCACCGGCCCGATCACCGGCCTCGCCGGCAAATGCGTCGACGTCGCCGGCGCGAACACCGCCAACGGCACCCCCGTCCAGCTGTACGACTGCAACGGCACCCCCGCCCAGCAATGGACCCTCGCCGCCGACGGAACCCTGCGAGCCCTCGGCAAATGCCTCGACGTGACGAGCGGGGGCACCGCCGACGGCACCCCCGTACAGCTCTACGACTGCAACGGCACCCCCGCACAACGCTGGGCCCTGCCCGCCGCCCGCGACATCGTCAACCCGCAGGCCGACAAGTGCCTCGACGTCACCGGCAACAACCCGGCCAACGCGACCCGCCTGCAGATATGGACCTGCGGCGGCGCCCCCAACCAGAAGTGGAACCTACCGAACTAGAGGGTGCCCCTCCCCGGACCGTGCCGGGCCCGCGCCGACCGGCGCGGGCCCGGCACGATCCGCCCCGCCCCACCCGCCACGCCCCGTCTCGCCGCCGCTCCACGCCCGGCCGCCGCTCCACGCCCGGCCGCCGCGACGCGCTGGCAACACCCACACGCCACAGCCCCGAAGACAATGCGACAGTGAAACCATGACCCAGGACTCCGCACCCCAGCCCTACGGAACCCCCGAAGTCCCCCGCCTCGCCGTACGCGGCGAAGCCCGCCTCGAAGTCGACCCCGAAATCGCCCGCATCGGCATCACCGTCACCGCCCGCGGCACCGACCGGCGCACCGCACTCGAAGACCTCACCCGCCGCAACAACACCGTCCTCGACCTCGTCAAGAGCTACGGCGACGCCGTCGAAAAACTCGAAACCGGCGCCTTCTCCATCAACCCCGAACTCACCCGCCACGGCCGCGCCGAACGCATCCGCGCCTACCACGGACGCGTCCACGTCACCGCCGAACTCAGCGACTTCACCGCCCTCGGTGAACTCACCACCCGCCTCGCCGACCTCGAACTCACCAGCGTCGACGGCCCCTGGTGGGCCCTGCGCCCCACCTCACCCGCCCACGGCGAAGCCCGCCGCCAAGCCGTACTCGAAGCCGTCCAGCGCGCCCGCGAATACGCCGGCGCCCTCGGCGCCCAACTCGCCGCCCTCGTCGAACTCGCCGACCTCGGCGCCGAAAACGCCCCCGCCTACCCGCCCGCCCCCGGCGGCGGCATGCGCACCATGGCCTTCAGCGCCTCCGAGGAAACCGCCCCGCCCCTCGACCTCGAACCCCAGCGCCAAACCGTGTACGCCCAGGTCAACGCCCGATTCACCATGACCCCGCCCCAGCTGTGAACACCCCCGCCCCGGACCCCGGGGGCACCCGCGCCTGGACGCTGCAGCCCCTGCGCGCCGACCACGCCCCCGCCCTCCTCGACTTCGAACGCCGCAACCGCGCCTACTTCGCCCGTACCGTCCCCGACCGAGGCGACGCCTACTTCACCGAGTTCGCCGACCGCCACCGCGCCCTGCTCGCCGAGCAGGAGACCGGCCTGTCCCGCTTCCACGTCCTCATCACCCGCGAGGGCGACCTGGCGGGCCGCGTCAACCTCCTGGACATCGAGGACGGCAGCGCCGAACTCGGCTACCGCATCGCGGAAAACGCCGCCGGCCGCGGCCTGGCCACAGCCGCCGTCGCCGAAATCTGCCGCGTCGCGCAGACCGCGTACGGGCTCGTCCGGCTCACCGCCGTCACCACCCTCGACAACCCCGGCTCCCTCACCGTGCTCCGACACAACGGATTCACCCAGGTGGAAGCCATGACCGTCGACGGCCGTCCCGGCATCCGCCACGAGCGCCCGCTGACCCCCGCGAACTGATCGAAAAACGCGCACCGGCATACCCCCGGGGGTGCTCATCAGAGCACCCCCATGCACATTCAACATTTGTCAACAACCTTTCGCCCAAAGGTTGTTGAGTGGACACCCGGAACCAATTTCCTACTGCCTGGTAGGGGCATACGCTCGCCCCATGCGCCGAGCAAAAATCGTATGTACCCTGGGCCCCGCCACCGACTCATACGACCAGATCAAAGCCCTGGTCGAAGCCGGAATGGACATCGCCCGCCTCAACCTCAGCCACGGCACCTACGCCGAACACGAGGAGCGCTACCAGCGCGTACGCAAAGCCTCCGACGAAACCGGCCGCAGCGTCGGGGTCCTCGCAGACCTTCAAGGCCCGAAGATCCGCCTCGGCCGATTCGCCGAAGGCCCCGTACTCCTTGAACGCGGCGACGAATTCACCATCACCGTCGAAGACCTCGAAGGCGACCGCCACACCTGCGGAACCACCTACAAGGGCCTCGCCGCCGACGTCACCACCGGCGAACGCATCCTCGTCGACGACGGCCGCGTCACCCTCGAAGTCACCGGAGTCGACGGCCCCCGCGTCCAGACCCTCGTCATCGAAGGCGGCATGGTCTCCGACCACAAGGGACTCAACCTCCCCGGCGTCGCCGTCTCCGTCCCCGCCCTCTCCGAAAAGGACATCGACGACCTCCGCTGGGCCCTGCGCACCGGCGCCGACGTCATCGCCCTCTCCTTCGTCCGCAGCGGCCGAGACATCGAAGACGTCCACCGCATCATGGACGAGGAAGGCCGCCGCCTCCCCGTCATCGCGAAGATCGAAAAGCCGCAAGCCGTCGAAAACATCGACGACATCGTCGCCGCCTTCGACGGCATCATGGTCGCCCGCGGCGACCTCGGCGTCGAAATGCCCCTCGAACAGGTCCCCATCGTCCAGAAGCGCGCCGTCAAACTGGCCAAGCGCAACGCCAAGCCCGTCATCGTCGCGACCCAGATGCTCGACTCGATGATCGACAACTCCCGGCCCACGCGCGCCGAAGCCTCCGACGTGGCCAACGCCATCATCGACGGCACCGACGCCGTCATGCTGTCCGGCGAGACCAGCGTCGGCAAATACCCCATCGAGACGGTCAAGACGATGTCCCGCATCGTCGAAGCCGCCGAAGAGGACATCCTCGCCAAGGGCCTGCCCCCGCTCACCGAACGCAGCAAACCCCGCACCCAGGGCGGAGCCGTCGCCCGCGCAGCCGCCGAAATGGGCGACTTCCTCGGCGCCAAGTTCCTCGTCGCCTTCACCCAGAGCGGCGACACCGTCCGCCGCCTCTCCCGCTACCGCTCACCCATCCCCCTCCTCGCCTTCACCCCCGACCCCGCCACCCGCTCCCAGCTCAACCTCACCTGGGGCGTCGAAACGTTCCTGGGCCCCCACGTCGACTCCACCGACGCCATGGTCGCCCAGGTCGAGGAAGAACTCCTGCGCATCGGCCGCTGCGTACGCGGCGACGTCGTCGTCATCACCGCCGGCTCGCCCCCCGGAGTCACCGGCTCCACCAACCTGGTCCGCGTCCACCACATCGGAGACCCGGTCCGCTGACGCTGCGCCTCACCCCGCGTCGGGCCCCGTCCCGCCCGACGCGGCCACGGCCTGCGGCCCGCGCCGCCTAGTACTTCGGCCTGACGTGCGCGTCCATGAGGGCTACGGAGGCCTTGCGGGCGACGGAGACGTTGTACGGCTGCCCATGGCGCGTGCAGTTCGTCCAGACGACTCCGAGTCGATCGAGCGTGTCCGTGAACAGCCTCCGGATGTCGTCGGAGACGTTGGTGAACCAGTAGCGGGGGTACTCGTACCGTTTCCCGTTGCGCACGGTCCAGTTGGTCAACCGGCATCCGTCGGAGTGGATCAAACCCCGGACGAACTCCCAGGGGTGCTGATCCACGATCTCTTGCTGCCAGGGCGCCAGGGCTATGGCGCGCTCGTGTTTCCTGCCGGGGCCGTGCTGCGGGAACATGCAGGGCAGGTGGGTCGAGTAGACCTTGATGTTGTGGGCCCCCTTTACGCGGACCCGGCACGTCGCATGGAGGGGGAACACCGCCTTGAGCGCCGCCTCCGCCTCGTCCTGGATGCCGGGCCAGTGGTCGTCCAGGGTGATCATGAGGCTCCAGGTTCGGTGACCGGAGTAGCGGCTGATATGGCCGTCGCCCAAATAGAGGCCCAGAAGGTACGCGTAGGCAAGACGGTCCAGAGGCACACCGTCACACCGAGCGCAGTCGCGCGCGCGTTGGCCCGGGCACTCGCCACGTTTGGCTCGGTCCTTGTGCTTCCAGTAGCCGATTGTGCCGAGGGGTACGTTCAGCTGTCGGGCCACGTCGGCGTTCTTGGTTCCGCCGCGCAGGAGGGAGAGGGCCGCTTGCCGTATTTCGAGGCTGTGGAACTCCATGAGTCAACTGTGTGTCACCGCTCATGGCCGTGCGTAGCAAAAAGCGAACGTTCACGCGAAGGTGAACGTCCGCTTTTCGGACAGGTACCGGGTGCGGGATTCGAACCCGCACGTCCTTTCGGACAGATGTGTTTGAGACATCAGCGTCTGCCATTCCGCCAACCCGGCAAGGTTGCTGGTCGGAGTGTACCCGGTGACCATCCTCGACTTCAGCTAGGTAGGCTCATCCAAGCAGCACCGCCCCGCACCGAGGAGCCATCGTGACCGCCGAGCACGAGTCGACGCCCACGCCCGACGCCGACCAGTCGCACGTTCCGCCGCTGACGACGCGCGTCGTCATCGCCGAGGACGAGGCGCTCATCCGTCTCGACCTCAAGGAGATGCTCGAAGAGGAGGGCTACTCCGTGGTCGGCGAGGCCGGGGACGGGCAGACGGCCGTCGAGCTGGCCCGGGAGCACCGGCCGGACCTGGTCATCCTGGACGTGAAGATGCCCGTCCTGGACGGGATCTCCGCGGCCGAGAAGATCGCGGAGGAGTCCATCGCCCCCGTACTGATGCTCACCGCGTTCTCGCAGCGCGACCTCGTCGAGCGGGCGCGGGACGCCGGGGCCATGGCGTACCTGGTGAAGCCGTTCAGCAAGAGCGACGTCGTGCCGGCCATCGAGATGGCCGTGTCGCGGTTCGCGGAGCTGAAGGCGCTGGAGAAGGAGGTCGCGGACCTCTCGCTCCGGCTGGAGACGCGCAAGCTCGTGGACCGGGCCAAGAGCATCCTGCAGACGCAGTACGGGCTGACCGAGCCGGCCGCGTTCCGGTGGATCCAGAAGACGTCGATGGACCGCCGCATGTCGATGCAGCAGGTCGCGGAGGCGGTCATCGAGGACGCCGAGGAGAAGAAGAACGCCGCGAAGTAGTTCGTGCGTACGTGCGTACGTACGCGTGAGGCCCGCCACCGTTTCCGGTGGCGGGCCTCACGCGTGTACGGGGGAGCTCAGTCCTCGCCGAGGTAGGCCTTGCGGACGTCCTCGTTGTGCAGGAGCTCCTGGCCGGAGCCGCTGAGCACGATCTTGCCGATCTCCATCACGTGGGCCTGGTCGGCCAGCGAGAGGGCGGCCTGGGCGTTCTGCTCGACGAGCAGGATGGTGGTCCCGGTGGCCTTGAGTTCGGCGATGGTCGCCATGATCTTCTGCATCATGAGGGGGGAGAGGCCCATGGAGGGCTCGTCCAGCATGAGCAGCTTGGGGCGGGACATGAGGGCCCGGCCCATGGCGAGCATCTGCTGTTCGCCGCCCGAGAGGGTGCCGGCGGCCTGCTTTCGGCGTTCGCCCAGGATGGGGAACATCTCGTAGGCGCGCTCGACGTCCTTTTCGATGCCCTCTTTGTCGGTGCGCAGGAAGGCGCCGAGCTGGAGGTTTTCGGCGATCGTCAGCCGGGGGAAGATGTGGCGTCCCTCGGGGGAGTGGGCGAGGCCCAGGGAGACGATCTTGTGGGCGGGGACCTGTGCGAGCGGCTTGCCGTCGAAGGTGACGGTGCCGCCGACGGGCTTGAGGAGGCCCGAGAGGGTGCGCAGGGTGGTGGTCTTGCCGGCGCCGTTGGTGCCGACGAGGCAGACGATTTCGCCCTCGTTGACCTCGAACGAGATGCCCTTGACGGCTTCGATCTTGCCGTAGGCGACCTTGAGGTCCTTGACCTCGAGCAGTGCGGTCACTTGGCCTCTCCGTCCGTGCTGGTGGTGCTGTCCGAGTCGGCGGACGAGTCGGCGGCCGGTTCGGCGTCCGCCGCCGGTTCGGCGTCCGTGGCCGGCTCGGTGGCCGGCTCGGTGTCCGGAGCCGCGTCGGTTTCGGCTGCCGCCGGTGCCTCGGCCTCGGCTGCCGCCGGTGCCTCGGCCTCGGCTTCTGCCGGTGCCTCGGACTCCGCCTCCGCCTCGGTTTCGGCCGCCGCGTTCTGCTCGGCGGCTTCGACCGCGGCGTCCTCGGCCGCGCCCGGGTCGCCCTCGAAGGGCTCTCCGAGGTAGGCGGCGATGACGCGTTCGTCGCCCTGGACCTCGGCCGCGGTGCCCTCGATGAGCTTCTCGCCCTGGACGAGGCAGGCGACGCGGTCGCAGAGGTTGAAGATGAAGCGCATGTCGTGCTCGATGACGAGTACGGCGATGCCCATGTCCCGGATGGCGAAGATGAGCTCTTCGGCCGCGCGGGTCTCCTGCGGGTTCATGCCGGCGGTGGGCTCGTCCAGGAGGATGAGGCCGGGGTCGCTGGCGAGTGCGCGGGCGATCTCCAGCTTGCGCTGCTCGCCGTAGGGGAGGTTCTTGGCGAGGTGCTGGGCCTTCTTCTCCAGGCCGATGAACTCCAGGAGCTCCATCGCCCGTGCCTCGCTGGCGGCTTCGGCCTTCTTGAAGCCGGGGCCGCGCAGGAGGGCGGACCAGAGGCCTTCCTTGGTGCGGGTGTGGCGTCCGACGAGGACGTTCTCCAGCACGGTCATGTTGTGGAAGAGCCGGATGTTCTGGAAGGTGCGGGCGATGCCGGCGCTGGTGACCAGGTGCGGCTTGGGCGGCAGGACCGTGCCCTTGTAGCTGACGGTGCCCTCGGTGGGGACGTACAGCCCGGTGAGGCAGTTGAAGAAGGTGGTCTTGCCGGCGCCGTTGGGGCCGATGAGACCGACGATCTCGCCCGCGTTGACCTTGAGGTCCACGCCCTTGACGGCGGTGAGGCCGCCGAAGCGCATGGTGACGCCGCTGGCTTCGAGGACGGTGGTCGCCGTGGTGGTGGTGTCTGTGGTGGTGGTCATGGTGTTCACGCACCCGCCTTGGCGGTGGCCAGGTCCGCGGGGGCCTGGTCAGTCGTCTCGTCGTCGTGGTATTCGAGCTGGGCGCGCTTGTTGGCGATGAGGCCTTCGGGGCGGAAGCGCATGAGCAGGATGAGGGCGATGCCGAAGGCGAGGAGCTGGTAGTCCTGGAGGAAGGCCAGCTTCGCCGGGATCAGGAACAGCAGTGCGGCGCCGAGGATGGGGCCGCGGATGGTGCCCATGCCGCCGAGGATGACGGCGGCGAGGAGGAACGCGGAGTTCGGCGGGACGGGCCCGGCGAAGACGTAGTTCTCGGGGACGACCGTGCTGTTGACGTGTGCCTGCACCGTGCCGGCGAGGCCGGCGAGGGTGGCGCCGAGGGCGAAGGCGATGAGCTTGACCTTGAAGCCGTTGATGCCCATGGCTTCGGCGGCGGTCTCGTCCTCGCGGATGGCGACCCAGGCGCGGCCGATCCGGCTGTTGCCGGCGCGGGCGAAGACCAGGATGACGAGCGCCATCACGAGCAGCATCAGGAAGTAGTAGTTGGCGTAGGCGCCGAGGACGATGCCGCCGACGTTGTGCGACTCCCCGAAGTTCCACCCGAAGAGTTCGAGGTGGGGGATGTTGGGGATGCCGTTGGGGCCGTTGGTGATGTCCGGGCCGGAGGTGCCGTCGAGGTTGCCCATGGCGATGCGGAAGATTTCTCCGAAGCCGAGGGTGACGATGGCGAGGTAGTCGCCGCGCAGGCGCAGGGTCGGGGCTCCGATGACCACGCCGAAGATGAGCGAGGCGAGGGCGCCGACGATGACCGCTGCCCAGAAGGGGAGCTGGAAGCCGAAGGCGGAGGCGGTGCTTCCGGAGACCAGGGCCGCGGCGTAGGCGCCGACGCCGAGGAAGGCGACGTAACCGAGGTCGAGGAGGCCGGCGAGGCCGACGACGACGTTGAGGCCGAGGGCGACGGTCGCGAAGATCAGGATGTTCACCGCGATGAGCGTGTACGTGTCGCCGCTCTGCTGGATGAACGGGAAGGTGATCGCGGCGGCCGCGCTGCCGATCAGGGTGACCTGGCGGTTCTTCGCGGTGATGGCGCTGAACCGGTCGAGGAGTCCCGACTTGAGCAGGGCGAGGGCCGCGGCGCCGACGGTGATCAGGTAGGCGACGAAGAGCTGGGGCTCCTTGTCGTCGGTGTCGATGCCGTAGGTGACGACGTAGAGGCCGAGGGCGAAGACGCCGACGATGATGAGGATCTCGGCCCAGGAGGGCAGCTTCTTGGCGGGGGCCGCCTTGTGGCTGTCGTCGGTGAGCTTGAGGGAGAGCAGGGCCGGGATGAGCGAGCCCACGAAGGCGGCGTAGGCGCCGGGTTCGAGGTGGACGACGCCGCCGAGTACGACGGTGATGGCGACGACCGTGAATCCGGTGGCCAGGAAGTTGCCGAAGGCCAGGAACTGGATGGCCTTGCGGGAGCCCGTGGGGGCGAGCCAGCCGAGGCCCTTCACGCCGAGCGCGGAGAGCGCGTAGAGGAGGGTGAGGACGGCGCCGGCGAGGCTGACGAACTGGATGGGGGCCGGGCTGCCGTAGTAGGTGAGGTCACCGGGGAACTCGGAGGTCCAGGTCCAGGCGAGGAAGGCGCTGACGACGGTCAGCAGGCTTCCGCCGATGATCCCGTAGCGGAGTGCGGTGCGGGAGAGGCCGGCGCTGACGCTGGCTTCGCCTTCGAGCGGGAGGGTTGCTTCGTTGGTCATGGTTCTCACGCCCGATCCGCGACGCGCTCACCGAGCAGGCCTTGTGGCCGCACGAGGAGGACGACGATGAGGAGTACGAACGCCCAGACGTTGGACCAGGCTCCACCGCCGAGCTGCGACATGCCGGGGATGTCTTCGATGTAGGCGATCGACAGGGCTTCGGCGAGGCCGAGGACGACGCCGCCGACCATGGCTCCGTAGATGTTGCCGATGCCGCCGAGGACGGCTGCGGTGAAGGCCTTGAGGCCGAGGATGAAGCCCATCTCGAAGTTGATCTGGCCCTTGTCGAGGCCGTAGGCGACGGCGGCGACGGCGGCGAACGCGGCACCGATGGCGAAGGCCATGACGATGATGCGGTCGGTGTTGATGCCCATCAGCTTCGCGGTGTCGGGGTCCTGCGCGGTGGCCTGCATGGCGCGGCCGCTGCGGCTCTTCTGGACGAAGATGCCGAGGGCGAGCATGCAGAGCGGGGCGAGGATGAGGACGAAGAGGTCCGCGCGCTGGATGGCCAGGCTGTCGGTGATCTTGAAGGCTTCGCCCTTGAACTCGGGGAAGCTGACGGCCTTCTTGGCATCCGGGTAGAACTGCCAGACGAGCTGCTGGAGCGCGATCGAGAGGCCGATTGCGGTGATGAGGGGGGCGAGCCGGGGAGCGCTGCGCAGGGGACGGTACGCGAAGCGTTCGGCTGCGGTGGCTACGGCGACGGAGGCGAGTGCGCCTCCGACGATCATGACGGGGATCGCGATCAGCAGGGAGGTGCCGGTCGGGAGTGCGGCGTAGGCGGTGAGCGCGCCGAAGCCGCCGATCATGAAGATCTCGCCGTGGGCGAAGTTGATGAGCTGGACGATGCCGTAGACCATGGTGTACCCGATGGCTATGAGGCCATAAAGGGCACCGAGGGCAAGGCCGTTGGCCAGCTGTTGCGGCAGTTCGTGCACCGCAGGGCCTCCGATGAGCGTGTCGGATAAGACTCCGCGCGAGGGCGCTGTTGCGCCCTCGCGCGGTGGGTTTGGTTCAGGTGCGGCTGGTGATGCGGGGGTCCTACGGGATTACTGGTTGAACGTGTCGCTCTTGACGTCGATCCACTTGCCGCCCTCGACCTTGTAGACCGTGAGCTGCTTGTTGGTGGTGTCGCCGTACTCGTCGAAGGCGACCTTGCCGGTCACGCCCTCGAAGGACACCTTGCCGAGGGCCTCGACGACCTTGGCGCGGGCGTCGGTGGGGAGCTTGCCGCCGTTGGCGGCGACGACGGCCTTGACCGCCTGGACGACGGACCAGCCGGCGTCGTAGGAGTAGCCGCCGTACGCCGCGTAGGGGTCCTTGTAGCCGCCGGCCTGGTAGTCGGCGATGAAGGTCTTGGCGGTGGGCAGCTTCTCGACCGGGTAGCCGATCGAGGTGGAGAGGTCGCCCTCGTTGGCCTCGCCGGAGGCGGTGATGAAGGCGGGGTCCTGGATGCCGTCGCCGCCCATGAGCGGGATGTTGGCTCCGGCCTTCTTGATCTGGTCGGCGAGGAGGCCGCCCTCGGGGTACTGGCCGCCGAAGTAGACGGAGTCGGCGCCGGAGGCCTTGACCTTGTCGGCGGTGGAGGAGAAGTCGGTCTCCTTCACGGTGACGTGGTCGGTGCCGACGACCTCGCCGCCGAGCTTCTTGAACTCGTCGGAGAAGATCGCGGCGAGGCCGGCGCCGTAGGTCTGCTTGTCGTCGACGACGAAGACCTTCTTCTTGCCGGCGTCCTTGAAGAGGTACTGGGCGGCGAACTTGCCCTGGACCACGTCGGTGGCGGCGGTGCGGAAGTAGGTCTTGAAGGGGCGCTTGAACTCGCCCTTGCCCCAGTTGTCGCCCTGGCTGAGCGCGGGGTTGGTGTTGGCGGGCGAGACCTGCGCGAGGTTGGCGGAGGCGAAGACGCCCTGCATCTGCTGCGCGACGCCGGAGTTCAGCGGGCCGACGACGCCGACGACGTCCTTGTTGCCGACGAGCTTGGTGGCGTTGGCCTGGCCGGAGGCGGGGACCGCCTGGTCGTCGAGGGCTTCGACCTTGAACTCGATGCCGGGGACCTCGTTGTTCTTGTTGGCCGTCTTGGCCGCGAGGTCCACCGAGTTCTTGATGCCCTGGCCGAGCGCGGAGAGCGAGCCGGTGAGGGGGGCGTCCACGCCGATGACGACGACGGTCTTGGAGCCGTCGGCCTTGTCCCCGCCCTTCGCCTCGTCGCGCGAACCGCAAGCGGTGAGGGTCAGTGCTCCCGTGGTGATCACGGTGGTGAGGACGAGCAGAGAACGGTGTCGCACGATTCTTCCTTTCCCTGGCGCGGCCCCCTCATATGAGGTGCCGTTGGGTCGCCGGGCCGCACTGGGATGTCCACGGCCGTGCTGGGTTGCGCCCTGCGGCGCGGTGACTGGCCGTGACTCTAGGCCGAGGTGGCGAGTGCGGGGAGCGGGGAAAGGATGATGTGACTGTCTTGTTATGCCGAGGCCAAGAATGTGTGGCCGGAGTGCGGACAACTCGGGCGTTTGGCTACTTCGGGGAATGTCCGCATGGTGAGAATTCCCTGTTCCCCTAAGGGGCTTGAGGGGTCCATGCTCCTGTCATTGATCAAAAGGGGCATGTTGTCGCTGGCTGTGTCCGAAAGAATCCGGCGGGTGGCATTCCGGAGGGGAAAAACGGGATTCTGTGGGGCGTCGGAATTACTGAGGGTAATTTTCGCCCTTGATCCACTCCGGGTGGATCGATCTTGGTCCGGGGTGTGGAGGGCTTCCGACCTGCGGATCGGGTCCGCGTCGCCGGGCGACCGGAAGTCGGACAGCGCACGCGGGATTCCGGTCATCCGGGCGGGCTGGGGGGCCGCCAGTTCTCGGAGCTCCAGGTTGCCCCGTTCTGTTCGGCGCAGCGCTGCGCGACGAACCGGTCGACGAGCTCAAGTGCCTTGTCCAGACCGGCAGTTCGCTCCTCCGTGCGGCCTGCGGCGACAGCTTCCTCGTGGATCTTGTACTGGTCGTTGGACATGCCCTTCTGCTCCCAGTCGAGGCCCGCCCACTTGCCGCCCTTGAGGGCTTCTTTCGCCCAGTAGGACACCAGACTTGTGCAGATCTGTGCGGGCGAGGAGGGGCTGGAAACGGGCGTTGGCGTGGTCCGCGGGGCGGGTGGGGCGGATGTGGAGCATCCGGACAGGGTGAGTGCCGTCAGGAGTGCGGCTCCACCGCAGCGGGCCGCGATGCGTGGCTGGGTGCCCATGAAGGGAAGGTAGGCCGTCACCTTCGGTGACACAACAGTCGTCGCGGGGCCGGGCGTGGACTGGCGGATTCCGGGCGGTTGCCGGGCCCGTACGCGCCGGGACGCGGCTCGCAGGGTGCTTGCGGCCCGGCCCGTACGCGCCGCAGGCCCGGCTCCGGCCCCTTGTGCGGGGCGGGATCCGGGCCTGCGGAGCTCGGCCGTCTGGCGCCCGGTCTGCGGGCTCGGCCTGCGGGCGGTCAGGCCCCGGCGGCGGCCGGGTCCGCGTCGCGGAGCAGGCAGGTCAGGCGGGCGGTGCACACGCGCCGGTCCTGTTCGTCGCTGATGACGATCTCGTACGTGGCGGTGGAGCGGCCGCGGTGTACGGGGCTCGCGACGCCGGTGACCAGGCCGGACCGCACGCCGCGGTGGTGGGTGCAGTTCAGGTCCACGCCGACGGCGATCTTCTTGATGCCGCCGTGCATCATGGCGCCGACCGAGCCGAGGGTCTCGGCGAGCACGGCCGAGGCTCCGCCGTGCAGCAGCCCGTACGGCTGGGTGTTGCCCTCGACGGGCATGGTGGCGACGACCCGCTCGGCCGAGGCCTCCAGGATGCGGATGTCCATCCGCTCGCCGAGGTGGCCCGCCGAGAACAGCGAGGGCAGGTCGATGCCCAGGGCCGCGTACTCGTCGAGTACCTCCTGCGGGAACTTCACCGTGTGCTGCTGGCCCATGGGCAGGCTCCGTATCTGTGTCAACGCTCGTTAACCGTCTTGTCCTGAGGTCGTTCTATCAGGCCGGTTCGAAGCGCACGACGACGGACTTGCTGGCGGGGGTGTTGCTGGTGTCCGCGGTGGAGTCGAGCGGGACCAGCACGTTGGTCTCGGGGTAGTAGGCGGCCGCGCAGCCGCGGGCGGTCGGGTAGTGCACGACGCGGAAGCCGGGCGCGCGCCGCTCGACGCCGTCCTTCCACTCGCCGACCAGGTCGGTGTACGAGCCGTCGGCGAGCCCCAGCTCCGCCGCGTCCTCGGGGTTGACCATGACGACGCGGCGGCCGCCGGTGATCCCGCGGTAGCGGTCGTCGAGGCCGTAGATGGTGGTGTTGTACTGGTCGTGGCTGCGCAGGGTCTGCAGGAGCAGGCGGCCCTCGGGGACCCGGGGGTACTCGACGGGCGCGGCGGTGAAGTTGGCCTTGCCGGTCTTGGTGGGGAAGCGGCGCTCGTCGCGCGGGCCGTGCGGGAGGCGGAAGCCCTCGGGGCGGGACGCGCGGGCGTTGAAGTCCTCGAAGCCCGGGACGACGCGCGAGATCCGGTCGCGGATGGCCGCGTAGTCCTTCTCGAACTCCTCCCACGGGGTCCCCGACGCGTCGCCGAGGACGGCGCGGGCCATGCGGGCGACGATCGCGGGCTCGGAGAGCAGGTGCGGGGAGGCGGGGGCGAGGTTGCCGCGGGAGGCGTGGACCATGCCCATCGAGTCCTCGACGGTGACGAACTGCCTGCCGGAGGCCTGTACGTCCTTGTCGGTGCGGCCGAGGGTGGGCAGGATCAGGGCGCGCCGGCCGGTGACCGCGTGGGAGCGGTTGAGTTTGGTGGAGACGTGGACGGTCAGGGAGGCGCGGCGGATCGCGGCCTCGGTGACGTCGGTGTCGGGGGTGGCTCCGACGAAGTTGCCGCCCATGGCGAAGAGGACCTTGGCCTTGCCGTCGCGCAGGGCCTCGATGGAGCGGACGACGTCGTAGCCGTGGCCGCGCGGCGAGGTGATCCCGAATTCGCGGTCGAGGGCGTCGAGGAAGGCGGGCGCGGGGCGCTCGAAGATCCCCATGGTGCGGTCGCCCTGCACGTTGGAGTGGCCGCGGACGGGGCAGACGCCGGCGCCGGGGCGGCCGATGTTTCCACGGAGCAGCAGGAGGTTGACGACCTCGCGGATGGTGGCGACGGAGTGCTTGTGCTGGGTGAGGCCCATGGCCCAGCAGACGATGGTGCGCCGCGAGGCCAGGACCATGGCCAGCGCCTGCTCGATCTCGGGGCGGGTGAGGCCGGTCGCGGTGAGGGTCTCGTCCCAGTCGGCTTCCGCGGCGGCGGCCGCCAGCTCCTCGTAGCCGTGGGTGTGCTCGCGGATGAATTCCTCGTCGGTGGCGCCCCCGGTCTCGATGACGAGCTTGTTGAGGAGGCGGAAGAGGGCCTGGTCGCCGCCGATGCGGATCTGCAGGAAGAGGTCGTTGAGGGCGGTGCCCTTGAGCATGCCGACCGGGGTCTGGGGGTTCTTGAACCGCTCCATGCCGGCCTCGGGCAGCGGGTTCACCGAGATGATCTTCGCGCCTGCGGACTTGGCCTGCTCCAGGGCGGAGAGCATGCGCGGGTGGTTGGTGCCCGGGTTCTGCCCGGCGACGATGATCAGGTCGGCCTGGTGGAGGTCTTCGAGGTTGACGCTGCCCTTGCCGATGCCGATCGTCTCGTTCAGTGCGGAGCCCGAGGACTCGTGGCACATGTTCGAGCAGTCGGGCAGGTTGTTGGTGCCGAACTCGCGGGCGAAGAGCTGGAAGAGGAACGCGGCCTCGTTGCTGGTGCGCCCCGAGGTGTAGAAGAGGGCCTCGTCGGGGGAGTCGAGGGCGCGCAGCTCCTCGGCGATGATCTCGAAGGCCCGCTCCCAGGGGATCGCCTGGTAGCGGTCCGCGCCTTCCGGCAGGTACATCGGCTCGGTGATGCGGCCCTGCTGGCCCAGCCAGTAGCCGGAGCGGCCGGCGAGGTCGGCCAGGGGGTGCCCGGCGAAGAAGTCCGGGGTGACCCGGCGCAGCGTGGCCTCCTCGGCGACGGCCTTGGCGCCGTTCTCGCAGAACTCGGCGGTGTGCCGCTTGTCGCCCTCGGGCCAGGCGCAGCCGGGGCAGTCGAAGCCGTCCTTCTGGTTGACCTTGAGCAGGGTGCGCGCGGTACGGGCGACGCCCATCTGCTGCTGCGCTATCCGCAGGGTGTGCCCGATGGCGGGCAGGCCGGCGGCGGCGTGCTTGGGCGGTGTGACCTGCGGTGCGTCCTGCACCGGATCACCTGTGGGCGGCTTGGTCGCCATCGCGCTCCCCTTCGAGCGTACGTACGTGTGCAGCACGTGTGGCCGCGTCCTTCGATCCTTGCACGGTCCACGGAAACAGGGGAGGGCGGTCCGCGCGCGCACCGGGTTCCGGGCGGGTGCGCCGGGGGCGTCCGGCGGGGCGTGTGCGCCGGGGGAGGCGAGGGGCCGGAATTGTCGGCGGGGCCGCCTAGGATCGGGGGCGTGGCAGAGAACGCATCGAAGAAGACCGACCAGCCGACCGCAGCGGACCGCCCCCGCCTGATGCTCATGGACGGGCACTCCCTGGCGTACCGGGCGTTCTTCGCGCTGCCCGCGGAGAACTTCACGACGGCGACCGGGCAGCCGACGAACGCCATCTACGGCTTCGCGTCGATGCTGGCGAACACGCTGCGCGACGAGGCGCCCACGCACTTCGCCGTGGCGTTCGACGTCTCGCGCAAGACGTGGCGCTCGACGGAGTTCCCCGAGTACAAGGCGAACCGTTCCAAGACCCCCGACGAGTTCAAGGGACAGGTCGAGCTGATCGGCGAGCTCCTGGACGCCATGAAGGTGCCGCGGTTCGCGGTCGACGGCTTCGAGGCCGACGACGTGATCGCCACGCTGGCGACGCAGGCGGAGGCCCTCGGCTTCGAGGTCCTGATCGTCACCGGCGACCGGGACTCCTTCCAGCTCGTCTCCGAGCACACCACCGTGCTGTACCCGACCAAGGGCGTCTCCGAGCTGACCCGGTTCACCCCGGAGAAGGTCGAGGAGAAGTACGGTCTCACCCCGCAGCAGTACCCGGACTTCGCGGCGCTGCGCGGCGACCCCTCGGACAACCTGCCGGGCATTCCGGGCGTCGGCGAGAAGACGGCCGCCAAGTGGATCACCCAGTTCGGGTCGTTCGCGGAGCTCGTCGAGCGGGCCGAGGAGGTCAAGGGCAAGGCCGGGCAGAACTTCCGGGACCACCTGGAGGCCGTGAAGCTCAACCGGGTCCTGACCGAGATGGTCAAGGACGTCGAGCTGCCCAAGGCCGCGGGCGACCTGGAGCGCCTGCCGTACGACCGCTCCGCCGTCACCGGCGTGCTGGACGTACTGGAGATCCGCAACGCCTCGCTGCGCGAGCGGCTGCTCGCCGTGGACCCGGGCGCCGCCGAGGAGGAGGCCCCGGCTCCGGCCGCCGGCGTGGAGCTGGACGCGACCGTGATCGGCGCGGGCGAGCTGGCGCCGTGGCTGGCGGCCCGCGCGGGCGAGCCGCTGGGCATCTCCACCGTGGACAGCTGGGCGCTGGGCCAGGGCAATGTCAGCGAGATCGCGCTGGCCGCGGCCGGCGGGGCCGCCGCCTGGTTCGAGCCGTCCGTGCTGGACGAGGCCGACGAGCGGGCCTTCGCGGCCTGGGCCGCCGACCCGGCGCGCCCCAAGGTGGTGCACAACGCCAAGGGCCTGATGCGGGTCTTCCCCGAGCACGGCTGGAGCCTCGACGGCGTCACCATGGACACCGCGCTCGCCGCCTACCTGGTCAAGCCGGGCCGGCGCTCCTTCGCGCTGGACGTGCTGTCCAACGAGTACCTGCACCGCGAGCTGCAGCCCGCCGCGGCCGACGGTCAGCTGGCCTTCGGAGCCGACGAGACCGCCGAGGCGGAGGCCCTGATGGCGCAGGCCCGCGCCGTCCTGGACCTCGGCGAGGCCTTCACCGGCAAGCTGGAGGAGGTCGGAGCCACCGAGCTGCTCCACGACATGGAGCTGCCCACCTCGGAGCTGCTGGCCCGGATGGAGCGGGCGGGCATCGCCGCCGACCGCGACCACCTGGAGGCCATGGAGCAGCAGTTCGCCGGAGCCGTGCAGCAGGCGGTGAAGGAGGCGCACGCCGCGGTCGGGCACGAGTTCAACCTCGGCTCGCCCAAGCAGCTCCAGGAGGTGTTCTTCGGCGAGCTGGACCTGCCGAAGACGAAGAAGACCAAGACCGGCTACACCACGGACGCGGACGCGCTGGCCTGGCTGGCCACGCAGACCGACCACGAACTCCCGGTGATCATGCTCCGCCACCGGGAGCAGGCCAAGCTGCGCGTCACCGTCGAGGGCCTCGTCAAGACGATCGCCGCCGACGGCCGGGTGCACACCAGCTTCAGCCAGACCGTCGCCGCGACCGGCCGCCTGTCCTCCACCGACCCCAACCTGCAGAACGTGCCGGTGCGCACCGACGAGGGCCGGGCCATCCGCCGCGGTTTCGTCGTCGGCGAGGGCTTCGAATCCCTCATGACTGCCGACTACAGCCAGATCGAGCTGCGCGTCATGGCGCACCTCTCCGAGGACGAGGGCCTGCTGGAGGCGTTCACCTCCGGCGAGGACCTGCACACCACCGTCGCCTCCCAGGTCTTCTCCGTAGAGCGCGACCAGGTCGACGCCGAGATGCGCCGCAAGATCAAGGCCATGTCCTACGGCCTGGCGTACGGGCTGTCCGCCTTCGGCCTCTCCCAGCAGCTGAACATCGACCCCGCCGAGGCGCGCGGCCTGATGGAGACGTACTTCGAGCGGTTCGGCGGGGTCCGCGACTACCTGCACCGCGTGGTCGAGGAGGCCCGGGCCACCGGGTACACGGCGACGGTCTTCGGCCGCCGCCGCTACCTGCCCGACCTCAACAGCGACAACCGCATGCGCCGCGAGTCCGCCGAGCGGATGGCGCTGAACGCCCCGATCCAGGGCACCGCGGCCGACATCGTCAAGGTCGCGATGCTGCGCGTGGACAAGGCGATCACCGGGGCCGGGCTGAAGTCGCGGATGCTGCTCCAGGTCCACGACGAAATCGTGCTGGAGATCGCCCCGGGCGAGCGCGAGAAGGTCGAGGAGCTGGTGCGCCGCGAGATGGCCGCCGCCGTCGAACTCCGCGCCCCGCTCGACGTGTCGGTGGGCGTGGGCGCCGACTGGGAGTCCGCGGCGCACTGAGGCCCCGAGGGCACCAGGGCCCAGGGCCCTGAGGCCATGTGGCCATGAGGCCACGAGACCACGATGCCCCGGGAACACGTTCGCCGGACGCCCGTCCCCCCGCAGGCCGCTACGCGGTGGGGACGGGCGTTCGCGCGTCCTCCTCCGTACGGGACGGCTCGCGCCGGCGCGCGAGGAGCCGTACGAGGACCCCGTACAGCAGCAGGCCCACGGCGAGGCCGCCGCCCGCGCCGAAGCAGACCGTCGGAATGATGTCGAGCGGGGTGCGGATCCGGTCGAAGAACGTGAAGAAGCGCAGCACGCGCATCGTCACCCCGACGGCCACGCACACCCCGACCAGCGCGACCGCGCCCAGCAGTTCGGCCCGCCCGAGCACGGGCACGGCCGCGGGAGCGGCGGAGTCGGGCAGGCGGCGCACGGCGGTCACCGTGAACCAGAGCAGGGCGCAGGCCGCGAGCGCCGAGGTCCCGTACTGCACGTAGGTGTAGAGGGGAAGCCCGTTCGCGAACGGCTCGCCGAGCACGGGCAGCGCGTCCGTCCCCCACCGGTGCGGGTGCGTGAAGCTGTCCCAGACCACGTGCGTGAGGGAGCCGGCCACCGCCGAGAGGTAGAACCACATCGCGACCCGCGCCGGGCCGCGGCCCCGCCAGTCCTCACCCCGTACGAAGGCGTACATCCGGCCCTGGCGGCGGCGCGGCAGGAGCGCGACCAGCGGTTCGCGCAGCAGCAGCCAGCACGCCGCGAGCGCGGCGGTCAGCACGGCGTCCGCCGTGAACACCCCGGGCAGCGAATGCGCGAACGCGCCGTACGCCCACACGCCCGAGACGACGGCGTCCGCGAAGTAGAACGTATCGGGTGCGAACGAACCGAGGACCAACGCCGACGCGATCAGCGGCCCGCGGGCGCGGCCCGCCCGGCGGACGGCCGGCAGAACGGCCGCCGCATGGCTGAGGGTGAACGGCATGACACCTCTTCCTTACTTCGGGCCAATGCGCCCCGAACGGTCCGGACAGTATGCGCGAGCTGCCCGGCAGGTGGGGAAGTGGTGAAATCCGGGCGCCGATCGGTGCAGGTTGAAGGGAGTTGACGTAAGGTCACGCCGACGTCGAGGGGGAGGGGACCCGGCTCATGTCGGCAGGCATCGGAAGCAGGCTGCGCAAGGGAGGGGCCGCCGCCCTGATCTGCGCACTGGTGGCCGCGGCGCTCACGGCGTCCCAGGCCCCCTCGCGGGAGCGGATATCCGCGGCGGACGCCGGGGAGGCGACCGTGCGGCCCGCACAGCCGGCGGAATCCGGCGGAGACTCCGACTACCTCACGGAACTCCCGCCCCCGGCGGCCGAACTGCCGCAGGAGGCCCCGGCGCCCGCCCAGCCGTCCGCGCCGGCCGCCGGGGCGGTGGCGACGCACAACGAACCGGTGGCCATGGGCGGCGGCGAAGGCGCGCAGGGGATCCCCGCGACGGTCCTGGCGGCGTACCGGCTGGCCGAGCGGAAGGTGGGGGAGAGCGACCCCGGCTGCGGACTGCGCTGGCAACTCCTCGCGGCGATCGGCAAGGTCGAGTCCGGGCAGGCGCGAGGCGGCCGGGTGGACGCCGCCGGCACCACCCTGCGCCCGATCCTGGGCCCCGTGCTCGACGGCAACGGCTTCGCGAACATCCGCGACACGGACGGCGGACAGTACGACGGCGACGCCGCGTACGACCGGGCGGTCGGCCCGATGCAGTTCATCCCGTCGACGTGGGCGGCCTGGGGCCAGGACGCGGACGGCGACGGCCGCCGCAATCCGAACAACGTGTACGACGCCTCCCTGGCGGCCGCCCGCTACCTCTGCGCGGGCACCCGCGACCTGCGCGTACCCGCCGATCTGGACCGCGCGGTGCTCTCGTACAACCAGTCCGCTGAGTACCTGCGCACGGTGAAGTCCTGGTTCACGTACTACCTCCAGGGCACGCACGAGGTCCCGAACGCGGACGCGGGCCGGCCCCCGGCGCAGCCCGGGCCGAGCCCGAAGCCGACGCCGACCCCGAGCCCCACACCCAAGCCCACCCCGGTGCCGACGCCTACCCCGACGCCGACCCCCACCCCGACCCCCACCCCGACGCCGACCCCGACGCCGGATCCCAAGCCGACGCCCAAGCCGACGCCGACGCCCAAACCGACGCCGACCCCGAGCCCGACGCCGACCCCGATGCCCTCGCCGACGGCGAGCGCGCGGCCGACCCCGGCGCCCACCCCGAGCCCCTCGGCCACGCGCAAGGCGTCCCCGGCCGCGTCCGCGTCCCCGTCTCCCACCGGGACCAGGGCCCCTTAGCCGGGCGCGGAGGCGGCGTCCGTGGTCACGGCGTCGGTACGAGCAGCTCCGCGGTGAGTCGCGGAGCGACGGCCGTGCTCAAGGACCCCGGCAGGAACCGCGAGCTGGCGTTGGCGCCCGTGGTCTGGAGGACGTGGAGCGTGATCACGTCGCCCACGGCCAGCTCCAGGGTCCCCGACACGGACTGCGAGGCGAACCCGGTTCCCGGGAGGACCGCGGTGTCCTGTGAGTCGAACGCGCGTCCGCCGCCGTTCACCTGCAGCTGCAGGTTCCGGGCCCCTGCCGGATTCGGGGTGTAGGTCAGCAGGATCTGGCCCGTGACCTGGTAGCGCCCCGCCGTCCTGACCACCAGGGCCGAGTTCGGAGCGTCGAACATCATGCTCGTGTCGTAGGCGGCGCTGCTGAAGAGGATCTTGGTGAGCGCGGTGTCCGGGATGATCTGGTCGTTGAAGGACTGGATGCTCGCGCCGACGTTGACCGTGGGTCCGGGCGGACCGCTGGGCCCGGGGGAGCCGCTGGGTCCGGGCGGACCGCTGGGCCCGGGGGAGCCGCTGGGTCCGGGCGGACCGCTGGGCCCGGGCGAGCCGCTGGGTCCGGGCGGACCGCTCGGACCGGCGGAGCCACTGGGACCAGGGGAGCCGCTGGGACCAGGGGGGCCACTGGGACCCGCCGGTCCGCTCGGGCCGGTGGCCCCCGGCGGACCGGGTTCGCCGGGTTCACCCTGTTCACCCTGTTCACCCTGTTCACCCGGTTCGCCGGGCGGGCCGCTGGGGCCCGGGGGACCCTTCGGGCCCCGCGGGCCCTGCCGCGGGTCCTTCCGGCAGTCCCCCCGCTCCTTGCCGGTGCGGGGGTCCTTCTCGCACTTGCCGCCGCCCCCGGCGCCGTACGCGCTCACGCGCCCGCCCGCGTCCTGGGCCGCCAGCGCGTTCGGCACGGTCAGCCCGGCCGCCAGGAGCAGCGCGAGCGAGGCGACCGCGCCGCCGGCCGTCCATCGGGTGCGGCGGGTGCGCGGATCCGGCCGCGCCCCCGTCGTGTTCTCGGTACTCATCCGCGCGCTCCTCGGCTCCGGGGGAACTCCACTGAGATGCCAGGAGGAGCTTGACCCGCGGGATGCAGGGAGGCGTCACGTTGCGTCACAACACGCCTGACCATAGGTAATTCGGACCAATGTCGCCCTGTGATCCGGGGTCCAGACGGTTCTCATCTCCGCCCCGCGTTGCTACGGTGCGGCTCCGCCCTGACGTCCCATCAGATTCCGGAGGCCCCCGGCATGCGCGCACTCCTCGCCGCCGCCATCGGGCTTGCCGCCGCGCTGGCCCTCGTGTTCGCCATCACGGCGTTCGGGGCGCCCGAAGGCAAGACCTCGCCCAAGCCCCTGCTCACCTCCGCGCCCAGCGCGCCCGGACAGTAGAGGAGCCCCGGCCTTGAGACGCACCGCCAGCCTCGTCCTGCTCGCCCTCGCCGTGTTCCTCGCCGCCCTCGCACCGCTGCTGCGCTGGTACGCGTACCCCCGGCTCGCCAAGATCCCGCCGAACCAGTACCAGGAGATGGTCCTGGAGGCGAAGGACGCGACCCTCCTCGACTACACCGCCGGCATGCAGCCCAAGAAGGTGGACAAGGTCACCATCGTCCAGACCCTGAAGGGCAACGTCGAGGCGTCGAAGGAGATCGAGGCGAGCGCCGGCAAGGACGTCGTCGTCTGGGACACCCTGTCGTACATCATGGGCCCGGACGGGAAGATGGTCTCCCGGATACCCGAGCGCTACATCTTCGACGCCCACACCCAGGACCCGGTTCACGCCACCGGCGAGATGGTCGACGACGACCCGGTCAAACGCGAGGGCATCGAGTTCAAGTGGCCGTTCTTCACCGAGCCGCGCGACTACCTCTACTTCGACGCGCAGACCCGCACCGCCGCGCCCATCCACTACGTCGGCCCGCGCACGTACCGCGGGATGGACGTCTACTACTACGAGCAGACCGTCCCCTGGACCAAGGTCTCGCTCCCGAAGAAGATGCCGATCGAGGGCATCGACCCGAAGACCTTCGAGCAGACCACCGGCACCAGCCTCTGGTACCAGGTCAAGGCGATGTTCTGGGTCGACCCGGTGACCGGGGCGCCCGTCAACGCCGAGCAGGTCATCGAGCAGGAGATGCGCGGCGGCATCGCGGCCGGCGCACCCGACGGCAGGCTCACCGTCTTCGCCGGGCACGTGAAGATGCGCGAGGACTACGCCCGGTACACCGTCGACCTGGTCAAGTCGAACCGTACGAAGGTCCTCGCACTCCACACGTACGCGCCGATCGGACTGGCGGCCGGCGCCCTCGTCGTGCTCGGGCTGGCGCTGTGGCTGGAGGCCCGCGGCAGGCGCCGCCGCGGGACGCCGGACGGGGAGGGCTCCACCACGCAGCTCACTGCTGGCGTCTGAGCCGGGCGTTCGTGTGCCGGGTGGGCTCGGCGGTCGCCGGGTCCTCCGGCCAGGGGTGCTTGGGGTAGCGGCCGCGGAGCTCGGCGCGCACGGCGCGGTAGCCGCCCTGCCAGAACGAGGCGAGGTCGGCGGTCACGGCGGCGGGCCGCCCGGCCGGGGACAGCAGGTGGACGAGGACGGGCACCCCGGCCACCTTCGGGGTCTCCGCCAGTCCGAACAGCTCCTGCAGCTTCACGGCGAGCACGGGCTGGCCGTGCCCCTGCTCGTGCTCGGCGGAGTAGTCCACCCGGATCCGGGAGCCGCTGGGCACCTCGATCCGCTCGGGGGCCAGCTCGTCGAGGCGGGCGGCCTCGCCGGTGGCCCAGGGCAGCAGCCGGTTCAGCGCCTGACCGGCGTCGATCCGCCCGAGATCCGCCCGGCGGCGGGCCCGGGACAGCTCGGGCTCCAGCCAGTCGTCGGCGCGCTCCAGCAGGGCGCCGTCGTCCTGTACGTCGGGCCAGCCGCCGCCGAGCGTGCGGTGCAGGAAGCCGAGCCGGGCCCGGAGCGTCCGCGCGTCCTCGGTCCAGCGCAGCAGGCCGAGGCCCTCGCCGCGCAGGCCGTCGAGGAGGGCGGCCCGGACGAGGGCCGGGTCGGGGTTCCTCAGCGGGCGCACGGCCAGCTCGATGGCGCCGAGCCGCTCGGCGGTGCGGGCGACGAGGTCGCCGTCCTCCCAGCGCACCTCTTCGCCCGCCCGCAGCAGGTGGCCGGCCGCGGCCCGGGCGGTGTCCTCGTCGATGACGGCGGCCAGCCGGACCCGGGCGGAGGCGGAATGCGGACCCCGGTCGGCGACGGCCACGGCGAGCCAGGGCGCGCTGCGCAGCGGCGAGCCGTCCCCGAGCTCGGCGGCCGTCCCGGAAGCCATCAGGAAAGCCCCCTGCCCCTTGGCCCTGGCGACCCGCTCGGGGAAGGCCAGGGCCGCGACGAGCCCGGCGGCGGCGTCGTCGGAGTACGCACCGGCGGCCCGCGGCGCCGCCGCGTCCCCGCCGCCGGCGGCGCGCTCCAGGCGCACCGCTTCCGCGCGCCAGCGGGAGCCGTACGCATCGCCGCCCGCGCGGGCCCGGCGCCAGGCGGCGGCCAGGTCGTCCCCGTACTCCCGCGGCGGCTCCTCGCTCAGCAGGGCGACGATCTCCGCCGCCCTGCGGGGTCCCAGCCCGGCGGAGCCGTCCAGCAGTGCCCGGGCGAGGCGCGGGTGCAGCCCGAGCCGGGCCATCCGCTGCCCGCGCGGGGTCACGGCGCCGGCGGCGGACACCGCGCCCACCGCGACCAGCACCTCCCGCGCCGCGGCCATCGCCCCGGTCGGCGGGGGGTCCAGGAGGGCCAGCCCGGCCGCGTCCGGATCGCCCCAGCAGGCCGCCTGCAGCGCGAACTGCGCCAGGTCCGCGATCCGGATCTCGGGCGAGGGGAACGCCGGCAGCCGGCCGTCCTCCGCCTCCGGCCAGCAGCGGTACACCGCCCCCGGGGCCTCGCGCCCGGCCCGGCCGGCCCGCTGGCGCCCGGCCGCGCGGGACGCCCGTACGGTCGCCAGCGCGCCCAGCCCCCGCGCATGGTCCACCCGGGGTTCGCGGGCCAGTCCCGAGTCCACGACCACCCTTACCCCCGGCACGGTCAGGCTCGACTCCGCCACCGCCGTGGACAGGATCACCCGGCGCCGCGCCGCGACCGACAGGGCCGCGTCCTGCACCACCGCCGGAGCGCGTCCGTGGAGCTGGAGCACCTCCGCCTCCACCCCGGCCAGCTGCCCCGCGACGCGGGCGATCTCGCCGACGCCGGGCAGGAAGCACAGCACGTCCCCGGCCCGCTCGGCCAGCGCCCGGCGCACCACCGAGGCCACGTGCGCCAGCTGCGCCGGGTCCACCCGCATCCCGTGCGGGGGCCGCACCGGCCGGGCCGGCGGGGCCCAGACCGTCTCCACCGGGTACGAGACCCCCGCGGCCTCCACCACCGGCGCGCCGCCGAGCACCCGTGCCCAGCCCGCGGAGTCCGTGGTCGCCGAAGCCGCCACCAGCCGCAGCTCCGGGCGCAGGGTTTCCCGCACGTCCAGCAGGAACGCGGCGACCGTGTCGGCGTCGAGGTGCCGCTCATGGCACTCGTCCAGGATCACCACGTCCACGCCGGCGAGCTCCTGGTCCCGCTGGAGGCGCTGGAGCAGGACGCCGGTGGTGACCACCTCGACCACCGTGTCCGGCCCCGCCACCCGCTCGCCGCGCACCGTGAAGCCCACGGAGCCGCCGACCGGCTCGCCCAGCAGCCAGGCCATCCGCCGCGCCGCCGCCCGGGCGGCGATCCGCCGGGGTTCGGCGACGACCACTTTGCGCCGCGGCCCGTCGGCGGCCGGCCCCACCAGCCCCGCCAGTACCAGCGGCACCAGTGTGGTCTTGCCGGTGCCGGGCGGCGCGCAGAGCACCGCCGTGCCGTGGGCGTCCAGCGCGCGGAGCAGCGCGGGCACGGCCTCCCGTACGGGAAGGGCGTCGAGGTCGGCCTGACGGAGCTGTCCGGGCTGCCGAGGCTGTCGGGGCGGTCTGGGCTGTCGGGTCAACGGGGTTCTCAGTCCCTTTCGCAGACGAAGATCGCGGTGCCGGGGATCAGGTTGCCGCGCAGCGGGGACCAGCCGCCCCACTCCTGGGTGTTCCACTCGGGCCACTCCGGTTCCACCAGGTCGACCAGGCGGAACCCGCCCGCCACCACGTCCCGGACCCGGTCCCCGAGGGTGCGGTGGTGCTCCACGTAGACGGCGCGGCCCTCCTCGTCCTGCTCGACGTACGGGGTCCGGTCGAAGTAGGAGGCGGCGATCGACAGCCCCTCCGGGCCGGGCTCGTCGGGGAAGGCCCAGCGGATGGGGTGGGTGACGGAGAAGACCCAGCGGCCGCCGGGGCGCAGTACGCGGTGGACCTCGCGCATCACGTTCGCGGGGTCGGCGACGAAGGGGACGGCCCCGTACGCGGAACAGGCGAGGTCGAAGGAGGCGTCGCGGAAGGGCAGGCGTCCGGCGTCGGCCTCGACCAGCGGGACGTCCTCGCCGATGCGCAGGGCGTGCTGGAGCTGGCGGTGGGAGAGGTCGAGGGCGACCGGGCGGGCTCCCCGGGCGGCGAGCCAGCGCGAGCACTGGGCGGCGCCGGCGCCGATCTCCAGGACGTCCTTGTCCTTCAGGGAGTCCGCCGGGCCCAGCAGCGCGGCGTCCGCCTCGTCCAGGCCCTCCGGGCCCCAGACGAAGCGGTCGTCGCCGAGGAAGGCGCCGTGCTCGTTCTGGTAGTCGTCGGCGTTGCGGTCCCACCAGCCCCGGCTGGCCCGGCTGCTCTCCGCCTCGCCGGCCTCGCGCCGGGTGGCCTGGGCGTCCTCGCCGGTGGCGTCCCCGGCCTCGTACGCGTCTTCGGGGGCGTAGTCCTCTTGGTTCATGGGGCCCGTCGTCGTAGTCTGCGGAAAGAGTCGGAAAGAGTCGTGACACGGCAGAGAAGGGCCATCGGCGCCTGCCCGCCCACGAATTGTGCCGGTTATGCGGTGATCCGCCCGGGGTGTGCGCCTTCGCGCATTGACCCTGTCCGGCTGCCCCCGTATGCTACAAGTTGCGCTGCGAGCCTGTGCTCCTCAGACCTAGCAGGCTGCGCTTGCATCTGTTGATGTCCCCTCGGTTTTCGAGGCCCTGACCGCTTCACGGCGGAGTAGGGGCTTCCTTGGCTGTCCGGCTTCTTCGGCAGATGCCGATAAGGGCTCCCGGCGTAGCAGTACCTACGACTTTCTGTCCGTAACCGGAGCCCTTTCCCACATGACGAGCAGCACCGAGACCACCTCTACCACCCCGCAGGTAGCGGTCAACGACATCGGTAACGAGGAAGCCTTCCTCGCCGCGATCGACGAGACGATCAAGTACTTCAACGACGGCGACATCGTCGACGGCGTCATCGTGAAGGTCGACCGGGACGAGGTCCTGCTCGACATCGGTTACAAGACCGAAGGCGTGATCCCGAGCCGTGAGCTCTCGATCAAGCACGACGTCGACCCGAACGAGGTCGTCAAGGTCGGCGACGAGATCGAGGCCCTGGTTCTCCAGAAGGAGGACAAGGAAGGCCGCCTGATCCTGTCCAAGAAGCGCGCCCAGTACGAGCGCGCCTGGGGCACGATCGAGAAGATCAAGGAAGAAGACGGCATCGTCACCGGTACCGTCATCGAGGTCGTCAAGGGTGGTCTCATCCTCGACATCGGCCTCCGTGGCTTCCTGCCGGCCTCCCTCGTCGAGATGCGCCGCGTCCGCGACCTCCAGCCCTACGTGGGCAAGGAGCTTGAGGCGAAGATCATCGAGCTGGACAAGAACCGCAACAACGTGGTCCTGTCCCGCCGTGCCTGGCTGGAGCAGACCCAGTCCGAGGTCCGCCAGACGTTCCTCACCACCCTGCAGAAGGGTCAGGTCCGCTCCGGCGTCGTTTCCTCGATCGTCAACTTCGGTGCCTTCGTGGACCTGGGCGGCGTCGACGGTCTCGTCCACGTCTCCGAGCTGTCCTGGAAGCACATCGACCACCCGTCCGAGGTTGTCGAGGTCGGCCAGGAAGTCACCGTCGAGGTCCTCGACGTGGACATGGACCGCGAGCGTGTCTCCCTGTCGCTGAAGGCGACGCAGGAGGACCCGTGGCAGCAGTTCGCCCGTACGCACCAGATCGGTCAGGTCGTCCCGGGCAAGGTCACCAAGCTGGTTCCGTTCGGTGCGTTCGTCCGCGTGGACGAGGGCATCGAGGGCCTGGTCCACATCTCCGAGCTGGCCGAGCGCCACGTGGAGATCCCGGAGCAGGTCGTCCAGGTCAACGACGAGATCTTCGTCAAGGTCATCGACATCGACCTTGAGCGTCGCCGGATCTCGCTGTCGCTGAAGCAGGCCAACGAGTCCTTCGGTGCCGACCCGGCGTCGGTCGAGTTCGACCCGACCCTGTACGGCATGGCCGCGTCTTACGACGACCAGGGGAACTACATCTACCCCGAGGGCTTCGACCCCGAGACCAACGACTGGCTCGAGGGCTTCGACACCCAGCGCGAGACGTGGGAGCGCCAGTACGCCGAGGCGCAGGTCCGCTTCGAGCAGCACCAGGCCCAGGTCATCAAGAGCCGCGAGGCCGACGAGGCCGCCGCTGCCGAGGGCGCTGCCGCCCCGGCCGCCGGTGGCAACGCCGGTGCGGGCATCTCGGGTGGTTCCTACTCCTCGGAGTCGGACGAGACCTCGGGCGCCCTGGCCTCCGACGAGGCCCTGGCCGCGCTGCGCGAGAAGCTGGCCGGCGGCCAGAGCTGATCGCAGCGCATCGCACTCCGGTGTGAGCTGAGCTGAAGGCAAGGCCCGTCCCCCCAGGGGGCGGGCCTTGTTGCGTTCCTGTGAATGGGGCCAACTGGGGAATGGAGCCGCTGCCTTGGACGTTGTGCGCACAGAAGGCAGCGAGGAGGAGTGGTGACGGTGCTTGATCCACAGGGTTTGTACGAATGGGATGCCAAGGGCCTGGCAGTGGCTGATCTGGCGCTCGCCCAGGACTCGGCCGGGCTGGTCATGCTCTACCACTTCGAGGGGTACATCGACGCCGGCGAGGCCGGGGAGCAGATCGTCGAGCGGCTGCTCGACACGCTGCCCCACCAGGTCGTGGCCCGGTTCGACGCGGACCGCCTGATCGACTACCGCGCCCGGCGCCCGCTGCTGACGTTCCAGCGCGACCACTGGACCGAGTTCGAGGAGCCGCGCCTTGAGGTGCGCCTCGTCCAGGACGCCACGGGCGCCCCGTTCCTGCTGCTCTCCGGCCCCGAGCCGGACGTGGAGTGGGAGCGCTTCGCCGTCGCCGTCCGGCAGATCGTCGAGCGCCTCGGCGTCCGGCTCTCGGTCAACTTCCACGGCATCCCCATGGGCGTCCCGCACACCCGCCCCGTCGGGATCACCCCCCACGGCAACCGGACCGACCTGATGCCGGGCCACCGCAGCCCGTTCGACGAGGCCCAGGTGCCGGGCAGCGCGGAATCGCTCGTGGAGTTCCGCCTCGGGCAGGCCGGGCACGACGTGCTGGGCGTCGCCGCGCACGTACCGCACTACGTGGCGCGCTCCGCGTACCCGGACGCCGCGCTGACCGTGCTGGAGGCGATCACGGCGGCGACCGGGCTGGTCCTGCCGGCGGTGGCGCACGCGCTGCGCACCGAGGCGCACCGTACGCAGACGGAGATCGACCGGCAGATCCGCGAGGGCGACGAGGAGCTGGTCGCCCTGGTCCAGGGGCTGGAGCACCAGTACGACGCGGCGGCCGGCGCCGAGACGCGGGGCAACATGATCGCGGAGCCGCAGGAGATCCCTTCGGCGGAAGAGATCGGCCGCGAGTTCGAGCGCTTCCTGGCGGAGCGCGAGGGCGAGGGCTGAGAGCGCGTCCCGGTCGGCCGGGGCGGGGGGCTGTACGGGGGCCGGGGCGCGGGGTCTAGTCTGCTGGGCATGCTGAAGGTGGGCCTGACAGGCGGAATCGGTGCCGGCAAGAGCGAGGTCTCGCGGCTGCTGGCGGGGTACGGGGCGGTCGTCGTGGACGCCGACCGCATCGCGCGGGAGGTGGTCGAGCCCGGTACGCCGGGACTGGCGGCCGTCGTGGCGGCCTTCGGGGAGTCCGTGCTGACCGCCGAGGGGCGGCTGGACCGGCCGAAGCTGGGCTCGATCGTGTTCGCCGACCCGGCGAAGCTGCGGACCCTCAACGCGATCGTGCACCCGCTGGTCGGGGCCCGGTCGGCCGAGCTGGAGGCCGCCGCAGGGGCCGGCGCGATCGTGGTGCACGACGTACCGCTGCTCGCGGAGAACGGCCTGGCGCCGCTGTACGACCTGGTGGTCGTGGTGGACGCCGCCCCGGAGACCCAGCTGGCCCGGCTGACCGGGCTGCGCGGGATGGCCGAGGAGGAGGCGCGGGCCAGGATGGCCGCGCAGGCGACGCGGGAGCAGAGGCTGGCGGTGGCCACGCTCGTGATCGACAACGACGGGCCGCTGGAGTCACTGGAACCGCAGGTGCGCAAGGTGTGGGCGGAGCTCAAGGAACGGGAAGCGGCGGCCGGGGCCGCCGGTGGTGCGGGTACAGCCGGTGGTGCGGGTACAGGCGGTGCCGCCGGTGCCTGACGTGCACATGGAATAGCAGGCGGGGCGGGGGGCGTTGAACGGGCCCGCAGAGGGAAGGATCAGACCGTGTCCGACACCACGCCGCCGCCCATACCGGCGCAGCCGCCTTCGCCGTCAGGCTCGTCCCCCGAGACCCACGTCATCGACTACCGGGCCGCCGAGCAGCTGCTGGCCGCACGGGACCCGCGGGGCGCCGTGAAGCTGCTCGACTCGGTCATCGCCGCGCACCCGGAGAACACGGCGGCCCGGCTGCTGCGGGCCCGCGCCTTCTTCGCCGCAGCCCAACTGCGTCCGGCGGCGCTGGAGTTCGAACTGGTGCTGGAGCGGGAGCCGGACAACGCCTTCGCGCACTTCGCGCTGGCACGCACCCACGAGCGCTCCGGCCGCCCCGAACAGGCGCGCAAGCACTTCCGGCTGGCGGCGGCCCTGGACCCGCAGCCCGACTATCTGGCGGCGGCCCGCTTCGACGACACCCCCTAGCGGGGTGGGTCACCGCCGGTGCGGAGGCTCGTACGGGGGGACGTCCGGGCCCGGCTGGTAGTGCGGGCCCTGGTGGATGTGGTGGAGGACCACGGCCAGGTCGACGAGCGCGAGCACCGCGACGACCCCGCAGGCGGCCGCCCACCCGGGACGGCCGACCAGCGAGAACGCGGCCGTCCCGGCGGCGGCCCAGACGAGCCCCCACAGACTCAGCCAGAACCGCAGCCGCAGCGGGCTGCGGGCCGTGACCGGCTCGTTTCCGGAACGCATGACCATCGCCTCGGTTCCATGGTCCCACCACTCACGGGGCGAGGCGGTTCACGGCGGTGGTGGTCGTCCGCTTGAAGGCGGCGACGGGAGCGTCGCTCAGGTCGCCCATCCGGCCCCACTGGACGACGGTCACCGTGGAACCGTCGCGTCCGATGCCGAAGAGGTGCACGCCGGGCTCGGATTCGGGGATCGAGGTGTGCACGCCGTAGACGTGGGCGCCCTCCTCGACGGGGAGGGTCCCGTAGTCCTTGGAGCCGGCCGTTCCGTCCGGGTGCTCCCGCAGCCAACGGGCGGCGCAGCCGGCGACCGCCCGCTCCAGGCTCCGGGCCAGCCGGGCGGCCGCCGCGTCGGAGGAGGACCGTACGGAGACCTGCACGGCGCCGGTGTCGAGGTCAGTCCCGAACTGCCGGTGCCAGCTCCCGGCGGCCGGAAGCACCCCGTCCAGGCAGAACGGCGCCGTCTCGGGGAGCCCCTTGGTGACCTTCCCGGCATGCCAGGTCGAGCCGGGATGCGGCGGCAGATCGGCGGCGCCGAGGAATCCGGGGGCGGCGAGCGCGAGCGCGATGGCGGCGGCGAGGCCTTGGAGCATGGCTGGTTTCTCCCCATGTGGCAGCTGATGCGGTGCTTGAGCCGTCCCCACCCCGGCCCGCCCCAAAACGCCTCGCGGGGGTCGGACACGGCCCGGTCGATGCGGCCCCGTCGGCGTTCGAGGCGCGGGGAGCGGGCCCCGCACGGCGGGCCTGGATCCGATGTCTGCCCAGCTCAGCCGCGTTGTCAGTGCGCACATCTAGACTCGACGGCAGACCGGACCCGTCTGATCCGACCACGCCGAGAGGGAGAGGAGACGCCACCGTGACACCGCACCCGCACACGCACCTGCGCGCGCAGCCCCCCGCTCCCGCGACCGCGCTCCTCCGCCACCCCGCCGTCTTCCTCCCCGCCGCCGTCCCCCGTGAGGCCCGCTTCGCCTTCTGGGCGCCCGGCGGGGACGCCCTCCCGGAGGACGGCGCCGGGACCCCGGCCCCGCTCACCGTCGTGCGCCCCCACGGCCAGGGGATCCGCACCCGTACCGTCCCCTCCCTCACCCTCTCCGTCGCCGACGCCCTGCCGCTCCTCGCGCGCGCCCCCCGCAGCCCCGCCGCGCACCCCGCCACCCGCGCCTGGGGCACCGCCGCCCTGCACGCCCTCGCGCTCGCCGCCCGCGGGCGGCTCCTCCCCGGCGTCACCGCCGACGGGATCGACGCCTGGCGGGCCGGCCCGCTCGACGCCGAGGACGTCGGCCACCTCCGCGCGGTGGCCGCCGCCCTCCCGTACGAGGGGTACGCGACGCCCCTGGCCGGCCGCCGCCCCCTCCAGCTGCCCGAACCGGAGGCCCTGGTCCGGGCGTTCCTCGACGCCGTCGCCGACAGCCTGCCCCGCACCCCGGCGGCGCCGCTGGCCGCGGGGCGGCCCTTCGCCGCGCAGGAGCCCCAGCGGGTGCCGGGGATACAGGAGTGGGCCGCGCAGGTCGCGGCCGGCGCCGATGCCGGCGTCGGGATCTCGCTGCGGCTCGACCTGTCCTCGTTCAGCCTCTTCGACCGGCCGGACGGCACCGAGGGCGCGGACGACACCCCGGACGGGGAGGGCCTCCGGGACGCGGACATCCGCCGGGCGGGCGCCGCCGTGGTCCAGGTGCACAGCCTCGCCGACCCCACCCTCGTCACCGACGCCGGGCTGCTGTGGGCCGGCGCGGCCGGAGCCGGGTTCGGCCCGCGCGCCCGGATCGACGCCGTACTGGCGCTGCGCCGGGCCGCGCGGGTCTGGCCGCCGCTGCTGCGGCTGCTGGACCAGCCGGTCCCCGATGTCCTCGCCCTCTCGGATCCGGAGCTCGAAGACCTCCTCGGCAGGGCCGCGGGCCGGCTGTCGGCCGCCGGAGTCCTGGTCCACTGGCCGCGCGAGCTGGCCCGTACGCTGTCCGCGACCGCGGTCGTACGGTCCACCGCGCCCGGCTCCGCCACCGACGGCACCGCCTTCTTCGACGCGGGCCACCTCTTCGCGTTCTCCTGGGAGCTCGCGCTGGGCGGCGACCGGCTCACCCCGGGGGAGATGGACGCGCTGGCCCAGGCGCACCGGCCGGTGGTGCGGCTGCGGGACCAGTGGGTGCGGGTCGACCCCGAGCTGGTGCGCAAGGCGCGCAAGCGGGAGCTGGGCCTGCTGGACCCGGTGGACGCGCTGGCCACCGTACTGACGGGGACGGCGGAGGTGGACGGGGAGCCGGTGGAGGCGGTTCCGGTGGGCGCGCTGGCCGCCCTGCGGGAGCGGCTGACCGGCGAGCTGGCCCCGCTGCCCCAGCCCGTCGCGTTGAAGGCGACCCTGCGCGACTACCAGGCCCGCGGCCTGGCCTGGCTGGACCTGATGACCTCGCTCGGCCTCGGCGGCTGCCTCGCCGACGACATGGGCCTGGGCAAGACGGTCACGCTGATCGCCCTGCACCTGCACCGGGACCGCCCCGAGCCGACGCTCGTGGTCTGCCCGGCCTCGCTGCTGGGCAACTGGCAGCGGGAGATCGAGAAGTTCGCGCCCGGCGTCGCCGTGCGCCGCTTCCACGGGGGCAGCCGCAGCCTGGACGGGCTGGCGGGCGGGTTCGTCCTCACCACGTACGGGACGATGCGCGCGAGCGCGGCCCGGCTGGCCGAGCAGCCCTGGGGCATGGTCGTCGCCGACGAGGCGCAGCACGTGAAGAACCCGCATTCGGCGACCGCGAAGGCGCTGCGCACGATCCCGGCGCCGGCTCGGGTGGCGCTGACCGGAACCCCGGTGGAGAACAACCTCTCCGAGCTCTGGGCGCTGCTCGACTGGACCACGCCCGGGCTGCTGGGCCCGCTGACGGCCTTCCGGGCGCGGCACGCCCGCCCGGTCGAGCACCAGCAGGAGGAGGACGGGGGCAACGAGGCGGCGGTGGCCCGGCTGGCCGCGCTCGTACGGCCGTTCCTGCTGCGGCGCAAGAAGTCCGACCCGGGGATCGCCCCCGAGCTCCCGCCGAAGACGGAGACCGATCATCCGGTCTCCCTCACGCGCGAGCAGGCCTCCCTCTACCAGGCCGCGGTGGACGAGGCGATGGCCGTGATCGAGGCGAGCGAGGGCATCGAGCGGCGCGGCATGATCATGAAGCTGCTGGCCTCGCTCAAACAGATCTGCAACCACCCCGCGCAGTATCTGAAGGAGGAGCAGCCCCGGATCCCGCACCGCTCCGGCAAGCTGGCCCTGCTGGACGAGCTGCTGGACACGATCCTCGCGGAGGACGGCGCGGTGCTGGTCTTCACCCAGTACGTGACGATGGCCCGGATCATCGAGCGCCACCTGGCGGCCCGGGGGATCTCCCACCAGCTCCTGCACGGCGGGACGCCGGTGGCGCGCCGCGAGGAGCTCGTGGACCGCTTCCAGTCCGGCGAAGTCCCGGTCTTTCTGCTCTCGTTGAAGGCGGCGGGCACCGGCCTGAACCTCACGCGGGCCGGCCATGTCATCCACTTCGACCGCTGGTGGAACCCGGCGGTGGAGGAGCAGGCCACCGACCGCGCGTACCGGATCGGCCAGACGCAGCCCGTCCAGGTCCACCGGATCATCGCCGAGGGCACAGTGGAGGACCGGATCGCCGAGATGCTGGAGGCGAAGCGGGCGCTGGCCGACGCCGTGCTCGGCTCGGGGGAGTCGGCGCTGACGGAGCTGACCGACCGAGAGCTGGCCGACCTCGTCTCCCTGCGGAGGCCCGCATGACCACGGCGTGGAGGTCCGCATGATCACCGCGAGGGACGACCGCCGCCGCACCTTCGAGACGGTGCCGGCCGGGGTGGAGGCCGTCAGCTGGTGGGGCCGGGCCTGGGTCTCCGCGCTCGAAGGGGCGTCCGGCGACCCGGCGCGACTGGCCCGGGGCCGTGCGTACGCGGTCGAGGGCCATGTCGACGCCGTCACGGTCACCCCCGGCCGGATCGTGGCGTACGTGCGGGGCAGCCGTGTCCGCCCGTACCGCACCGAACTGGCCCTGAGCCCCTTCACGGACACCGAGTGGAGCGAACTCCTGGAGGAGGTCGCCGCGGATCCCACGGCTCTCGCCGGTCTGCTGGAGCGCGAGGTTCCGCAGTCCCTGGCAGGGTCGGTCCTGCCCGGTGCGCGTGAGCTCGTCGCGCGCTGCTCCTGTCCGGACACCGCCCGACCGCCGTGCAAGCACGCCGCGGCCCTCTGTTACCGGGCTGCCCGCCTCCTCGACGAGGACCCGTTCGTCCTGCTGCTCCTGCGCGGCCGGGGCGAGCGGGAGCTCCTGGACGAGCTGACCCGCCGCAATGCCGCCCACGCCGCCCGCGAACAGCCGGACACCGCGCCGGACTTCCCCGGGGTCCCGGCCCGCGCCGCGCTGGCCCGTACGGTCCTGGCGCCGCTGCCGGCCCCGCTGCCCGCGCCCGCCGCCGTGGGCCTGCCGCCCGCGTACCCGGCCGACCCGGCGGCCCCCGATCCGCTGGCGCTGGACCAGCTCGCCGCGGACGCCGCCGCCCGCGCCTTCGCGCTCCTCACCACGGCCGAGGACCCGATCGCCGGTCTCACGCTCTGGCAGGACGCCGTCCGCCTGGCCTCCGCGCACCACACGGCCGGCCTGACCGGCGCGGCCCGTACTCTCTACCGGGACCTGGCCCGCGCCACCGGCCGCACCACGACCGACCTGGCCCGCGCCGCGGCGGCCTGGCGCCAGGGCGGGCGGCCCGCGCTGGCCGCGCTCGAAGAGCCCTGGGACCCTCCGGCCGGCCCCTTCGACCGGGCGCGTCCGGCCCTCATTGCCGCCTCCCAGGGCGCCTTCCGCCCCGAGCGCAACCGTCTGACCGCGCACACCCGCCAGCTCCGCCTGGGCCGCGACGGCCTCTGGTACGCCTACGAGTCCCGCCCGGGCACCGAGGACTGGTGGCCCACGGGCACCCCGGCGGCCGACCCCCTCACCGCCCTGCGCCGCTGACCTCCGCCGCCCAGCGCGTCAACGTGGCGAAGTCGCGCTCGCGCAGGCCGTGGCGGGCGTGGATGGTGAGGAGAAGGGCCGGAGCCGGGTGGTGGGCCGCGATCCAGGCGCGGTCCTGCGCGGTGATCATGTCGTCGACCCAGGCGAAGGGACGGCCCGCGGCCCACTCGATGAGCGGGCGGGTCTTCCAGAAGAGACCGTCGGGGTCATCGGCGAACAGTTCCGGCCATTCGATGACGGGAAGATCGCCGGGCAGTCCGATGTGCGGGGCGATCATCGTGTTGGCCTGGTGCATCCAGGCGGTGGCCCACGTGAGTTCGAACGGCAGGGCCAGCAGGCGGGCGCCGTGCGCGGGGTGCAGGCGGACCCGAAGTCCGCGCCGCGCGCCGCGCGATCCGGGGTCCCGGCGGGACATCCAGTCCGCCGGGTGCATCCGGTGCGTCGTGTATCCGCGCAGCCCCGCGATGCGGGACCGGAACGGGTTCAGCGGGCCATCCACGTCGAGGAGCAGGAGCGGGCGTCCAGTCATGAAGTAGGCATTACCCAGTACACGATGGGGTGAAATGCCTACCCGCTCTATAACCCGAACGGGTTTACCGCGTTGTTTCCGGTACGGGTGCAGCACCCGTGAACTCCTCCGGAAGGCAGGGAACTCATGCGTCACAGTCGTCGGAATGGCTTGATCGCGGCCGTGGTTGCGGGAGGTGGACTGGCGGTCGCGGGTGTCGGCGGATTCGCCTACGCCGATGCGGACGCGGGCGGGAAGACCGAGGGCTCGCCGGGGCTGCTGTCGGGGAATCTGGTGCAACTGCCGGTGCACACCCCGGTGAACGTGTGCGGGAACACCGTGAGCGTGGTCGGGCTGCTCAACTCGGCCGCGGGCAACCGCTGTGCCAACCAGGGCGGTGGCGGCGACGGGCACGCAGGATCGGTGTCCTCGCATCCGTCGAAGCCACGGGCCGGTGCCGGCGGCGGGGCCCACACGAGCGGGGGAGCCCGTGCCGAGGGAGGAGGAAAGGATTCGCCGGGGCTGCTGTCCGGCAACGGGATCCAGCTTCCGGTCGATGTCCCGCTCAACATCAGCGGCAACTCGGTGAATGTCGTCGGGATCGGCAACGGCTCCACAGGCAACACCTCCGTCAACGGGGAAGGGCCCAGCGGCGGCAAGCCGCCGCAGCCGACGCCGACGCCCGTCGTCGAGACGCCCGTCACCGCACCGCCCGTCACCGCGCCCGCGCCGCCGCAGCACGGTCCGGCGCTCGCCCACACCGGGGCCGACGGCGCCGGCTACCTGCTGCCGGGCGGCGGCGCACTGCTGCTGGGCGGGGTGCTGCTCCGCCGCCGCTTCCGCCTCCGGTAGTCAGGCCTGAGGCTCGGCGCCCGGGACGGGCGGGAGCCGGCGCCAGGCGTCAAGGATCGCGTCGATCCGGGGTGCCAGCCGGGCACGGGCCGCGAACCGCGGGACGCCCGCCATGAGCAGGGCGTCGTATTCGGTGTCGGTGTGCCGAACCGCTGCCCGGACCGCCACCGACACCGCCTGCTCGGTCAGAGCCCGGCCCGCCGCCGTACGGCCCACCCGGCCGCTGCCGCGCAGCGAGGCATGGGTGGCCATCGCGACCGCCCGATCGGCCGGGCACCCCGGGAACAACCGCACGATCTCGGCCGCGAAGGCCGCCGTGAACCGGGTGTCCTCGACCGCGCGGCGCCGCCGGTCGCGCTCCCGGCGGCGGGCCCGCGCCTCGGCGTCGGCGAGGCAGGCGCGCTCCGCGAGGGCCAGGGCGGGGTCCTCGACCAGGAGCCCCAGGCGCTCGTAGCGGCGCCGCCGTTTGTTGAAGCGGACGACGACGGCCGAGAGCGAACTCGCCTCGCGGGCCCGCCGGGTGAGGGCGGCGTCCCCGCGCGGCAGGTAGACGAGGTGCCCGAGGTCGGCGCAGTCCAGGCAGCGGGGCACGCCGACCTCACGGACGAGATGACGGAGCGGGCCCGTCCGGCATTCCGCGCAGTGGATCGGCTTCGGCGACTCGAAGACCACGAGGCTCATGACGATGTGATACCGCTGTCCGGTCTGCTTATCACCTTGCCGAAAATGGCGGTTGTGGTTTCGCCGACTTTCCCGGATGGCCGGATGCCCCTCTACCGTGAGCCGTTGGGGCTGCGGTAGAGCCGTGATGCCCATGGGGGAGGGGTGCACACATGGGCGGATGGCAGCCGACGGCGCGGCTCACGAGAACCGTGGACGGCGGAGCGGAGGGCCTGGCCGGCCGGGAGATCGTCATCGAGCCCGGCGACTGCACCGGCTGGCACTTCCACCGCGTCCCGCTGATCGCACTCGTCAAGTCCGGGACGCTGACGCGGATCCTGCACGACAACTCCACCGTCGTGCACCGCCCCGGCACCAGCTTCGTCGAACCGGCCGGCGTCGAGCACCTGCACCTCGGCCGCAACCTCGGCACCGTACCGGTCGTGCTGTACGTGACCTGCACGCTCGCCGAGGACGAGGCCTTCTCCATACCCGCGGACGCCCCGCCCGGCGCCGCACCCTGCGCGTGCCCGGGGACCCTTCCCTGACCCGGCCCGCCGGACGCGCCCCCCTCGGTCGCCTCGCCCGGCACCCCGCTCAGACCAGGCGGCGTATCTCCCCGCGCACCCGGTAGAACCCGCCCGAGGCCGCATGCAGCCCGTCCACCACGTACCGGGCCCCCGGCTCCCGGATCCCGCGCGGGAACTGCACGTTCCACGAGGGCTCGAAGCCGCCCGACACCACCTGCACCCGCATCCGGCCGCCCTGCTGCACGCACTCCACCACCACACCGCCGGCCGGGGCCGCCGCCACCGAGACGGTCGCCACCGCCGCGGCGGAGGCCGCCGGGGTGAACACCGGCAGCGCAGCCGCCGACTTCACGTCCACGGCCGTCGGCACCGAACCCCGCTGGGCGGCCAGGATCGCCGCCTCGCTGGCGTCCATGCAGATCAGGGACCCGTCCGTGGTGACCAGGTACAGCCGCTCGTTCAGATACTGCATCGACAGGGCCGAACCGCCACCGGTGCCCAGCTTCCACAGCCGCTGCCCGTCGGCGTCGAAGCAGTAGACCGACGAGGCGTAGTCGGCGGCGAACACGTGCCGGCCGTCCGGCGAGGTCGCGCACGCGTACACGGCGGCGTCGCACCGGTACGAGGCCTCCGCGGCGCCCGTCGACTTCGCGAGCCGCTGCACGGTGTGGCGCCCGGTGGCCGCGTAGACCGCGTCGTCCTCCTGCCAGCCGAAGAGCACGTTGCCGTCGGTGGGCCGGTGCCACAACTGCGCTCCACCGTCGGCCGCGTACGCCGTCACGCCCTTGTTGTGCCCGTGGTAGACCGCCCGCTCGTCCGCCCGGACCATCCAGGCGTTGGCGCCCGACGACCGCCGCGACCACTGGAACTCGTCCTCGTGGTCGATGACCGTCAGCCCGCCGCTGCGGTCGGACACGCTCAGCACGCCCTCGTGGATGTCGAGCCAGAAGATGTCCACGTCCGCCGCGATGTCGTAGGCCGCGAACGGAACCTTCGACGACAGGTCGTACACCGTGCCGTCGTCACAGCCCGCGTATATCCAGAACTCGTCCGCCACCAGGCATTTCACCCCGTCCGGCAGCGAGTACCGGGCCAGTACCTCGCCCCCGTGGCTCAGCGTGTAGACGTCCCCCGCCTGGTTCCCCACCCAGCAGCGGTCCTCGTCCACATGGATCCCGAACGCCGAGGAGCCCGTACGGAACCGCCACAGCACGGGGGCCACCGCGCGCGCCGTCGACGGTGCCGAGGTGACCTGGCGGCGGGACACCGCCCGGGCCGCGCGCGCCCCGGCCACGGCCGGCGCGTACCCCTTGCGGACCTTCTCGCCGATCTTCTTGGCGGCGGCCGCCCGGGCCTTCTCGGCGGTCGGGAACGAGGAACTCTGCGACTGGCCGTCCGCTCCGATGCGCCCGTACCGCACCGAGACGGCCGTGCCGTCCACGGTCACCTCGTAGAACTTGTGGGCACCGCCGCCGTCCTGCGACAGCTCCAGATACGTCGTCTCGCGAGCCATGACAGACCCCTCCCCAAGGCCGGGCCAACGGCTCTTTCCCGCCGGTGATCCCTCGTGAAAAACATTAGGGCCCACCGCTGACAATGGGCCCGTGCAGCTGGAAGCGATCACATGGCAGCGGATGGCCGAGCGGCTCGCCGGCCACCTCGACGAACACGGTTCCCCGGCAGGGGCGGAGACCTGGCGGCGGGTGGGCATCGACGGTGCGCCCGCCGCCGACACCGGCGTGCTCGCCGGCCACCTCGCCGACGCGCTGCGCCTGCGCAGCCGCCCGGCCCTGGTGGTGCCGGCCGAGGGGTTCCTGCGCCCGGCCTCCCTCCGTTTCGAGTTCGGCCGCGAGGACGTGGACTCCTACCTCGGCGGCTGGTACGACACCGCCGCCCTGTGGCGCGAGGTGTTCGGCCCGACCGACCCCGGCGGCACCGGCCGCGTGCTGCCCGACCTCTGGGACCCGGCGACCGACCGGGCGACCCGCAGTCCGTACGCCGAACTCCCGCCGGGCGCCGTCGTGATCGTGCACGGCCCCCTGCTGCTGGGCCACTGGTTCCCCTTCGACCTCAGCGTCCACATCCGCCTCTCCCCGGGGGCGCTGGCCCGCCGCACCGAGGAGTCCGCCCGCTGGACCCTGCCCGCCTTCGCCCGCTACGAGGCCGAGACCGACCCCGCGGCACGGGCCGACGCGGTGGTCCGGGCCGACGACCCCCGCCACCCCGCTTGGACGGGTCTCACCGGCCCCACCGGCTGAGCTCCCCGCCCCCGCCCCGTCACGGACGTACGGGATCCGCAACAACGCCATCGCGGGCCGGTGACGAACGGGATCCGGCCATCGCCCGTTGCCCCGGCCGCGCACTACGTTGACGCCACGCTTCGACGGCGCCCACCCGGTGGCGCCACGGCAGAGGGAGACGGCAATGGGCGCAAGCGGCAAGGCGGTTCAGGGGCCGAGACGGCTGCGGCGGCAGGCGGCCGCCGCCCTGGCGCTCTGCGGAGCCCTGACCCTCACGGCCTGCAACGGCGACGACGGCAGCGACGCGGGAGCCGCCGGTCCGGGCCCCGGCGCGAGCACGTCGAGCCCCTCGGCCACGGCCTCGGCCTCCGCCCCCAGCGCGCCCGGCGGAGCGACGCCGGCCGCCTCCCCGGCGTCCTCGAAGAAGCCGGGCCCGGGCGCCACCGCCCCGGACAAGCCGAAGCCGCCCGCACCCGGACCCGCCTGCGCCTCCAAGGACGCCGTCTCGCCGAACGAGATCGCCGTCTACCGCTACACCCCCGAGGGCGGCCAGTACAGCCTGATCGTCAAGCACGGCCACTGGGGCTGCCCCGCCGCGGGCGGTGCCACCCCCTTCGTGACGGTCGGTGAGGAGACCTGGATCCCGATCGCCGACGACGCCAAGATCGGCGCCCACGCCCCCATCCTCTCCGGATCCACGAACAAGCCGATCACCATGCACGAGCTCACGTCCTGGCTGGAGACCCACCCGAACAAGGGCCTGGTCTTCCACTACAGCGTGAACAAGGCGGGCGTGATCGACACCCTCGGCCAGGAGGAGTACACGGTTTAGGGGCTGGGGCGCCCGCCCAGCCGGGTCACCGCCCGCGCGGCGGCCCGGCACCCGGCCCGTGCCGCGTCCGCGGGGTCCGCGCCCGCGAGCCGGGCCGCCAGGAACCCGCCGGTGAACGCGTCACCGGCCCCCGTCGTGTCCACGGCCTCGGCCGGTTCCGCCGACACCTCGGCGATCACCCGCCCCTCCTCCGCCACCAGCGCCCCGGCCGCACCCCGGGTGACCACCACCAGCGGCACCCGCAGGCTCAGCTCGGCCGCCGCGCGCGCCGCCCCGGCCCGCTCCGGCAGCCCGGCCAGCATCCGCGCCTCGTCCTCGTTGGGCAGCAGTACGCCGATCCCCGCCACCGCGTCGAGGAAGCGCTGCGGACCCAGCCCGGCGAGGAACCCCGCCGAGGCCGGGTCCACGCTCACCGGCACGCCCCGGGCGCGGGCGGCCCGCAGCGCGACCAGGGCCAGTTCGCGGCTGCTGTCGGCGAAGAAGAGGTAGCCGGACAGGTGCAGATGGACGGCTCCGTCCAGCAGGGCCGGAGCCCAGTCCTGCGGGGTGAGCCGCAGCGCGGCGCCGCTGTCCGTGAGGAAGGTGCGCTCCGCGTCCTTGCCGACCAGCGCCACCACCGTCCCGGTCGGCTCCGCCGGATCGACCACCAGCCGCGGCCGCACCCCCGAGTCCCGCAGGGACTGCTCGTGCCACCGGGCCGATTCCGTGCCCACCCGCGCGAGCAGGCGTACGTCCGCCACCCCCGAGTGGGCGGCCCAGCAGGCCGCGTTGGCCCCGGCGCCGCCCGGCAGGGTCCGGATCCGAGCGGCCGTGTCCGTGGCCGGAGCAAGCGGCTCCGGATGGACCGCCACGACATCCGTCACCACGTCCCCGACGACCAGCAGCGCCCCGGGGGCGCCGACGGGCTCCCGATCGGCGGCCGCCGTCACGGACGCGCCGCCCAGGCCCCCGCGATCCTGGCCCCGAGCGCCACGTTGCCCCGTACCGCCGCCAGGTTGGCCTCCAGCGAGGCCCCGCCCGTGGCCCGTACCAGGAACCCCAGCAGGAACGGGGTCACCGCCTGTCCCGTGATCCCGCGCGCGCGGCACTCCTCCAGCGCCTCGGCCAGCACACGGTCGTGCAGCTGCGGGTCCAACTGCTGCGCCTCCGCCACCGGATTGGCCACCAGCAGTGCCGAGTCCGGCCCGCCGAGGGCATCCTGGGCAGCCATGACCGCGGCCACCTCCTCGGGCCGGTGGACGGTCCAGTCCACCGGTTCGCCGGAACTGGCCAGGTAGAACCCGGGGAAACGTTCCGTCCCGTACCCCAGGATCCCCACCCCGAGCGTCTCCAGCCGCTGCAGCGTCGCCGGTACGTCCAGGATCGACTTCACCCCGGCGCACACCACCGTGATCCGCGTCCGCGCCAGCAGCGCCAGGTCCGCAGACTCGTCCTGAGTCTGCGCGTACTCCCGGTGCACGCCGCCCAGCCCGCCCGTGGCGAACACCCGCAGCCCCGCCCGCGCGGCCAGGAAAGCCGTCGCGGACACCGTCGTGGCACCGGTCGCGCCCGTCGCGAGCGCGGGCGCCAGATCCCGGTGGCCGAGCTTGCGCACCCCCTCGCCGCCCGCGATCCGCTCCAACTGGGCCTTGTCGAGCCCGGCGTACGCCACGCCGTCGACGACGGCGATCGTGGCCGGGACCGCGCCCTCGGCGCGCACCAGGGCCTCCAGTTCCGCGCCCACGGCGAGATTGCGGGGGCGCGGCAGACCGTGCGCGATGATCGTCGACTCCAGCGCCACGACGGGACGGCGCCGCTCCAGCGCCTCGCGGACCTCTTCGGACAGGACGGGGACCTCGGATGATGTGTGCATGTCCCATCCATGGCACGCGATCCCGGCCGCCAAACGCCCGCCGCCCCACCCTTGAAGAACCTGCGCGGGCCGGGGAACGGCTGGACAGGTTGACCTGTCCGGCGTGCGGAGCATGGACGTTGTGGTCACCGCGGTGCGGCGGACGATCGGATTAGGGTGACTCGCCATGAGCACCAGTGAGCACGGTCCCGCCTCGTTCGCCGTATCCGTACCGGACGCCGAACTGGAGGTCGAGGACCTCGATCCCGGCCAGATCCTCTCCGGCGAGCCCGTCGTGACGGGCAAGGTGCTGTGGGAGTCCCCCGACGGCACGCAGGTGCGCGGCATCTGGCAGATCACCCCGGGCGTGGTCACCGACACCGAGGCGAACGAGCTGTTCGTCGTGGTCAGCGGCCGCGCCACCATCGAGGTCGAGGGCGGCGCGACCCTGGAGGTGGGCCCCGGCTCCGCCTGCGTGCTCCGGGAGGGCGACAAGACCACCTGGACCGTCCACGAGACGCTGCGCAAGGCCTACCACATCAGCTACTAGCGGCAGGGGCGGGCGCCGCGGGGTGGCGGCGCGCGGTGAACAGGGCCAGCGCCGCCATCGGCAGCAGCAGGGCCGCGCCGATCGCGTTCAGCCAGCCGTAGCCCGCGTGCGACATGACCAGCCCGGCGGCCGCGCCGCCCACGCCCGCGCAGGTGTTCATCGTGAGGTCGCTCAGGCCCTGTACGGCGGCCCGCGCGGCCTGCGGCACCGAGTCGGTGAGCAGGGCCGAGCCGGAGACCATCCCGGCGGACCAGCCGAGGCCCAGCAGGAACAGCCCGATCGCGCTCTGCGCGTGGCTCGGGCCGGCGGTGCCGGCGAGCAGGGCGGCCACCGACAGCAGACCGGCCGCCAGGCCGATCACGGTCAGCCGGCCGACCCGGTCCGCGAGCCAGCCCATGACCGGCGAGAAGGCGAACATGCCCGCGATGTGACCGCTGATCACCAGGCCGACGAGCTCCAGCGAGGCACCGTGGTGGCCCAGGTCGACCGGGGTCATCACCATGATCGAGACCATGGCCGTGTGGGACACCGCGACGGTGACCAGGGCCAGGCGTGCCCGGGGTGAGGCCTTGACGGCCGCGAACCCGGCGCCCAGCGAGCGGCCGCCCTTGGCCTGCTCCGCGGGCGAGGCCAGCGCCCGGGCCGTCAGCAGCGGGTCGGGCCGCAGGAACAGGCCGATCATCGCGCCGGTCAGGACGAAGACGGCGCCGGCCCAGACGAAGGGGCCCGCCGTCTCGGGTATGGAGGTCCCGGCGAAACTGCGGCCGGCCGGGGCGGAGAGGTTGGGGCCGAGCACCGCGCCCAGGGTCGACGCCCAGACGACGAGGGAGACGGCCCGGGCCCGGCGGTCCGGGGCGGCCAGGTCGGCGGCGGCGAACCGGGCCTGGAGATTGGCGGAGGAGGCCGCGCCGAAAGCGGCCATGCCGAGCATCAGCAGCGGGAAGTTCTTGATCGCGGCTGCGAGGACCACCAGGCCCGCGCCGAGCGCGCCGATCCCGTACCCGAGGACCAGCCCCGGCCGCCGGCCGCGCGCGGTCATCAGGGCGGCGAGCGGGAGCGATACCGCCGCGGTGCCGATCACGGCGGCCGTGGAGGCGAACCCGGACAGCGCCTCGGTGCCGCTGACCTCCGTGGCGAGGACCGGGGCCAGGGCGATGCTGATGGGCACGCCGACGCCGCCCAGCATCTGGCTCGCGATCAGTACCGCGGAGACGCGGCGCTGGAGCCGGGGCAGGTCCGCGGGGCTCAGGGGCGGGGCGGAGCGGTCGGTGCCGGATATCGCGGTCATGCCGTACACCCCCGGCGCGGCGGCGCAGGGCTGTGTACGGGCGCGGTGCGGCCGGGGGCGGTGGAAGTGGTCACCGCGGCAGTTTCCCACCCCTTGCGGCCGGACGGAACGGGGGACGCACCCCTGCGCCCGGCCCGTGCCCCCGGCCCTCGTCAGGCCCCTCGTCACGCCCCTCAGAACAGCGGCTGTGGCAGGACGCCCTCCAGGGCCAGCAGGCTGCGCTTGGTCTCCACGCCGCCGCCGAAGCCGCCGATCCCGCCGTCGTTCTCCACGACCCGGTGGCAGGCCACCACCAGCGGCAGCGGGTTCGACCCCATGGCGTTGCCCACGGCCTGTGCCGCGCCCGGCTGGCCGACCCGGGCCGCGAGCTCCCCGTACCCGACGACCGCCCCGTACGGCACCGAGCGGTCCAGCTCCTGGAGGACCTGCCGGTTGAAGCCGGAGCTCAGCCGCCAGTCCAGCGGAAGCTCGAAACGCTTGAGCGAGCCCGCGAAGTACGCCTCCAGCTGGCGTATCGGCTCGGCGAGCAGCACCTCCCGCCCCGGCGCCGGGCGCCAGGCGTCGGCGCCGAGCCGGGAGACGAGGGAGCCGATCATCGTGTCGACCCGGTCCGGCCCGGCATGGAACTCGACCCGGACCAGCCCCTCCGGGGTCGCGGCCAGGAGCAGAGGGCCGATGTCGCTGGGGACGACGGTCCATTCGAGGTGCGGCCCGCGGGGCCGCTCGGTGCTGTCCACCCCTCCACCGTAAGGGGAGGGTCCGACAACCCGGCGGCCCCGATCCGCGGGACGGCGCCTAAAAGGCGAAGGCCCCCAGCACCGCCTGGTGCACGACGTCCGGGGCGTTGGTGATGATCCCGTCCACGCCCATCCCCTGCACCTTCCGCGCCGTCGCCGCGTCGTCGACGATCCAGGTGTCCACCTCCATCGCCTTGCCGTGGGCGCCCCGCAGGTCGTGCACCGCCGCCACCCAGTCGGCCGAGATGGTGGTGTGCCACGGGTTGATCCGGTCCGTGAACCGGGCGTACTTCGGCAGCTCGGCGACGGTCGGGGTGCCCAGGAAGGCCGTCACGAGGTCCGGGCGCAGGTCGTGCACGATGCGTACGGAGTCGGCACTGAAGCTCTGGACGACCAGCCGGCGCTGCACGTGGTCCGCGTCGAGCCAGCCGGCCTCGTCCAGGACCTGGAGGGTCTGCTTCTCGATGCCGGGGTAGAGCTCGGGCTTCTTGGTCTCCAGCAGCAGCCGCTGCCGGTTGCGGTCCACCCGGTCGAGGTACTGCCGCAGGGTCGGCACGCGCTCGCCCGTGAACTCCTCGCCGAACCAGCTGCCCGCGTCGAGCGTGGCGATCTCCGCCGCGGTGAAGTCCTTGACCCGCCAGGGCTTGCGGTCCGGGAACGCCTGCTCGACGTCGGTGGTGCGGGCCAGGGTGTCGTCGTGGACCACGACCAGCTCGCCGTCCTTGGTGCGCTGGACGTCGTTCTCGACCCAGTCGAAGCCCAGCCGCATCGCGAGGTCGATCGCGGCGAGGGTGTTCTCCGGGGCGTACGCCGAGGCGCCCCGGTGGGCGTACACGACGGGACCGAGCAGCCCGGGGGCGCCGGCGGTGCCGGTGGGGGCTCCGGCCCCCGGCCCCGCCCCGGATCCGGGGCCGGAGCCGGAGCCGGAGGGGGAGGAGGGGACGGAGGGACCGGTGGCGGCGGACGCGGCCGTCCCGCCCAGCAGGGTCAGGGTGAATCCCAGGAATGCGGCGGCGGCCGCGGCGGCGGGTCGGACGTACATGTGCGTTCTCCTCGGTTCGGGAGCCCTGTTCCTGCGTCAGACGCGTGCGGACTGACAGACGTTGCGGCGATGCACTACACGGGTGACCTTTACGGCGATCATGCGGTCGAAGATCACCGCGCCGCCACCGAACTACGACAAACGGACCAGAAAGGAGGACGTCCGCACCGCCCGCCGGACGCGCGGGCCGGATCCGCCGGGAGCGCCGGAGAGCCGTGCGGCCGCGTGAGTGTCAGTGGGGGGTCGTACGGTGGACTCATGCGGCCCGTATCGAAGATCGAACGCACGGTGGCGCCTTTCGAGGTCGTCAGCCCCTACCAGCCCAGCGGCGACCAGCCGGCGGCCATCGCCGAGCTGGAAAAGCGCATCCGTGCAGGTGAGAAGGATGTCGTCCTGCTGGGTGCGACCGGCACGGGCAAGTCGGCGACCACCGCCTGGATGATCGAGAAGCTCCAGCGCCCGACCCTCGTGATGGCGCCGAACAAGACCCTCGCCGCCCAGCTGGCGAACGAGTTCCGCGAGCTCCTGCCGAACAACGCCGTCGAGTACTTCGTCTCGTACTACGACTACTACCAGCCCGAGGCGTACGTACCGCAGTCGGACACCTACATCGAGAAGGACTCCTCGATCAACGAGGAGGTGGAGCGGCTGCGCCACTCCGCGACCAACTCGCTCCTCACCCGGCGCGACGTGATCGTCGTCGCCTCCGTGTCCTGCATCTACGGCCTCGGCACCCCGCAGGAGTACGTCGACCGGATGGTCCCCCTCAAGGTCGGCGAGGAGATGGACCGGGACCAGCTGCTGCGCCGCTTCGTCGACATCCAGTACACGCGCAACGACGTGGCCTTCACCCGCGGCACCTTCCGCGTGCGCGGGGACACCATCGAGATCTTCCCGGTCTACGAGGAACTGGCCGTCCGCATCGAGATGTTCGGCGACGAGATCGAGGCCCTCTCCACCCTGCACCCGCTGACGGGCGAGGTCATCAGCGAGGACCGCGAGCTGTACGTCTTCCCCGCCAGCCACTACGTCGCCGGCCCCGAGCGCATGGAGAAGGCGGTCCGCGGCATCGAGGCGGAGCTGGCCGAGCGCCTCGCCGAGCTGGAGAAGCAGGGCAAGATGCTGGAGGCCCAGCGGCTGCGCATGCGCACCACCTACGACCTGGAGATGATGCGCCAGATCGGGTCCTGCTCCGGCATCGAGAACTACTCGCTGCACATGGACGACCGCGAGCGCGGCTCCGCGCCCAACACCCTCATCGACTACTTCCCCGAGGACTTCCTCCTCGTCATCGACGAGTCGCACGTCACCGTGCCCCAGATCGGCGCCATGTACGAGGGCGACGCCTCGCGCAAGCGGACCCTGGTCGACCACGGTTTCCGGCTGCCCTCCGCCCTCGACAACCGGCCGCTGAAGTGGGAGGAGTTCCAGGAGCGCATCGGCCAGACGGTCTACCTGTCGGCGACCCCCGGCAAGTACGAGCTCTCCCGCGGCGACGGCTTCGTCGAGCAGATCATCCGCCCCACCGGGCTCATCGACCCCGAGGTCGTGGTCAAGCCCACCGAGGGACAGATCGACGACCTCGTCCACGAGATCCGGGCGCGCGTGGAGAAGGACGAGCGCGTCCTGGTCACCACCCTCACCAAGAAGATGGCCGAGGACCTCACGGACTACTTCCTGGAGCTCGGCATCCAGGTGCGCTACCTGCACAGCGACGTCGACACGCTGCGCCGCATCGAGCTGCTGCGCGAGCTGCGCGCCGGCGAGTACGACGTCCTGGTCGGCATCAACCTGCTGCGCGAGGGCCTCGACCTGCCCGAGGTCTCGCTCGTGGCGATCCTCGACGCCGACAAGGAGGGCTTCCTGCGCTCCGGGACCTCCCTGATCCAGACCATCGGCCGCGCGGCGCGCAACGTCTCCGGCCAGGTCCACATGTACGCGGACAAGATGACCCCGGCGATGGAGAAGGCCATCGAGGAGACCAACCGGCGCCGGGAGAAGCAGATCGCGTACAACACGGCGAACGGGATCGACCCGCAGCCGCTGCGCAAGAAGATCAACGACATCGTCGCCACCATCGCCCGCGAGGAGCTGGACACCGAACAGCTGCTCGGCACCGGATACCGCCAGGGGAAGGACGGCAAGGCCGCCAAGGCTCCCGTGCCGTCGCTCGGCGTGGTCAAGGCGGGCCAGGTCACGGTGGGCGGCAAGCAGGTCAAGGGCGCCAAGGCGGCCAAGGCCGCCAAGGACGCCGCGGTGCTGACGGACCGTCCGGCCGAGGAACTGGCCGCGCTCATCGAGCAGATGACCGAACGGATGCGGGGAGCCGCCGCCGAGCTCCAGTTCGAGGTCGCGGCCCGGATCCGCGACGAGGTGGGCGAGCTGAAGAAGGAGCTGCGACAGATGAGGGAAGCGGGCCTCGCCTGACCCGGAGCCGGTCAGTAGGGTTGGCAGCAGCCGCAGGTACACATGCGCACCCACATCGGGGGCGGGCTAGGGAGAGGGGACAGCGCGTGACGGTCAACATGACCAAGGGTCAGGCCATCAGTCTGCAGAAGCAGGACGGGGGCACGCTGACCGCGGTCCGGATGGGCCTCGGCTGGCAGGCCGCCAAGCGCCGCGGTCTGTTCGGTTCGCGGACCCGGGAGATCGACCTGGACGCGTCGGCGGTGCTCTTCGCCGACAAGCAGCCGGTGGACGTGGTGTTCTTCCGCCACCTGCAGAGCGACGACGGCTCGGTCCGGCACACCGGTGACAACCTCGTCGGCGGCGCCGGCCAGGGCGGGGACGACGAGTCGATCCTCGTCGACCTCCAGCGCGTGCCGGTGCACATCGACCAGATCGTCTTCACGGTGAACTCGTTCACCGGCCAGACGTTCCAGGAGGTGCAGAACGCGTTCTGCCGCATCGTCGACGAGACCAACGGCCAGGAGCTGGCGCGCTACACGCTGGACGGCGGCGGCCAGTACACCGCGCAGATCATGGCGAAGGTGTCGCGCGCGGGCAGCGGCTGGCAGATGACGGCCCTCGGCAACCCGGCCAACGGCCGGACCTTCCAGGACCTGATGCCGGCGATCCTGCCGCACCTCTAGGCGGCAGCGGCGCGCAAGCGGCGCGCAAGCGGCGCGCAAGCGGCGCGCAGGCAGAACAGAACAGAGCGGACGAGCAAGGGCACGGGGGAGGGCTGCAGGATGACGGCCGAGTTGGTCCGGGGGCAGAACCACCCCCTGTCCCAGGCGCGGGTGGAGATCAGGGTCTCGGCGGGTACGCCCGTACTGGCCCTGGTCTCGGCCTGCGATGACGCGGGCCGGCTGGCCGGCCCCGACGCGGTGGCCCACCCCGGCGCCCGGAGCCTGCCCGGAGTGCAGGTGCCGGAGGCGGTGGCGGGCGAGCACCGCTTCGCCGTCGACCTCGACGCCGTCGCGCCCGCCGTGCACCGGCTCGGGGTGGTCCTCGTCCTGCCGCCCGGCGGCCCGGCGCGCTTCGGCGCGGCCCCCGCCTCGTACGTGGCGGTCGCCGACCCGCAGGGCGCCGAGCTCGCCGGGTACACGCTGACCGGCCTGGACGCCGAGACCGCCGTGGTGGCCCTGGAGCTCTACCGGCGCCAGGGCGCCTGGAAGGTCCGCGCCGTGGGCCAGGGGTACGCCGACGGGCTCGGCGCGCTGCTCACCGACGCCGGGCTGGGCGGCCCGGCCGCCACGGCCCTGGCGGCGGTGGCCACCGGACTCGTGCCCTCCGGCGACATCACCCTGGCCGCCCTGCCGACGGCGGCCCCGCCGACCGTTCCGCACGGCCTGAGGGCCCCGCAGGACGCCGCGGCCGCGACCGCCGCGCCCTCGCCCCCGCCGGCCCCGGAGCCGCTCCCCGCCACCGGCGTCCCGTACCCGGGAACCCCCGGAGCCGCACCCGGTTCCTCGTCCGCCGACACCATCGGCGGGCCGCCCACCATCGACTACGCCCACCCGCGCCGCCGCCGCACGACCGCGGAGCCCCCCGAGCCCGGCCCGCGCGCCGTCCCCTCCCCGGAGGCGGACCGGCCCCCGGCCCCCGTCGCGGGCGACGCGAGCGGCTGGTCCCTGGAGGAGCGGCTCTACAACCAGGTCTGGGGCATGTTCGAGGACCTGGCCCGGACCGTGGCGGCCTACCGCAGCGCGTGCGACTTCGCCGAGTCCCGGATGGACCGCGAGCTCGACGACGTGCTGTCCGACCCCCGCCTGCGCCTCGCGGGTACGGGCAACGCCGCCCGCGACGCGGCCCGCGCCCGCCACGACGAGCTCGTCGCCCAGGCCAAGGCCGTGCTCGACCGGGACCTCGCCCAGCTGATCGCCGAGTCCGAGGTGGTCGAGCCCGCGCTGCCCGCCTCGTACGCCCGCTGGGCCAACCCCGTCTGGCACGGGCACGGGGTTCCCGAGGAGGCCCCCCTGGCCCTGCGCCTCGGCGACCTGCACCTGCCCGAGCGGCCCGACCTGCGCATCCCCATGCTGGTGCGGGCCCCGCTGGAGCGCGGGCTGTGGATCGACAACGGACGCACCGGCTCCGAGGCCGCGATGACCATGGACACCGACCGGCTGCGCCGGGCCGCCATGGACATGGCCGTCGCCCATGCCGTCCGGCTGCTGGCGGTCCACCCCGGCGACCGGTTCTCCGTGCACGTCATCGACGCTGCCGGGGCGGGGGCCGCCTCCCTGGCGCCGCTCGTCGCGGCCGGGGTGCTGGCCGGGCCGCCCGCCGCCGGGGCCGCCGGGGTCACCCGGACCCTGGAGGCGCTGACCCGCCGGGTGGACCTCGTACAGATGGCCGTGCGGGCCGGGGCGCCCGAGGACCTGCCGCCCGACGTGGACGTCGCCGACCAGCTGCTGATCGTGCACGACTTCCCGCACGGGTTCGACGACCGGGCCGTCACCCGGTTGCGCTACCTGGCCGACGAGGGTCCGGCGGTCGGTGTGCACCTGCTGATGGTGGCGGACCGCGACGAGGCCTCGGCGTACGGGCCGCTGCTGGATCCGCTGTGGCGCTCGCTGATGCGGCTGTCGCCGGTGCCCGACAACCACCTCGCCGACCCGTGGGTGGGCCATGCCTGGACCTTCGAGCCGGACCTGCCGCCGCCGGGCAGCCGGGTCCTGGAGCAGACCCTGGAGCGGATCGCCGCCGCCCGGCGCGATGCCCGCCCATGACCGTTCCTTGGCCTTCTCTTTACCTTTACCGGCTCTGACGGGTACCCTGGGCACGCGGAGGGGAGTATTCCTGCTTTCCTGCTACGGCGTACCCGTCAATACGGACCACTTCGGTTGTGTGAAGCGCAGTCGGTCCCGGGGCGTCGGCCCACGGCCTCCAGGCCGCCCGGGTGGAAGAGACCTCCGGCAGCGATGACGCTGACATGTGTGCTGAGCCATCTGCCGGAGGCGAATTAGCAGTGGACGTTTCGTGGACCCTCTGGGTGCTGACCATTCTCGGTCTGTGCATCCTCATCGGCGCCGATTTCTTCATCGGCCGCAAACCGCATGACGTATCGATCAAGGAAGCGGGCACCTGGACGGTCGTCTGGATCGTGCTCGCCGGGCTCTTCGGCCTCGGCCTGTGGTTCTTCGGGAACCCGCAGGCCTCGCAGGAGTTCTTCGCCGGCTTCATCACCGAGAAGTCCCTGAGCGTCGACAACCTGTTCGTCTTCGTCCTGATCATGGCGAAGTTCGCGGTGCCCTCCCACCTCCAGCAGCGCGTCCTGCTGGTGGGCGTGCTGATCGCCCTGGTCCTGCGTGCGATCTTCATCGCCGCCGGCGCGGCGATCATCGCCAGCTTCTCCTGGGTCTTCTACATCTTCGGCGCGTTCCTGATCTACACCGCCTGGAAGCTGATCCAGGAGGCCCGCAAGGACGAGGACGAGGAGGAGTTCGAGGAGAACCGCCTCCTGAAGACGGTCGAGAAGAAGTTCGGCGTCGCCGACAAGTACCACGGCACCAAGCTGTTCATCGAGAGCAACGGCAAGCGCGTCCTGACCCCGCTGATGGTCGTCATGCTCGCCATCGGCACCACCGACGTGCTGTTCGCCCTGGACTCGATCCCCGCGATCTTCGGCCTCACCCAGGACCCGTACATCGTCTTCACGGCCAACGCCTTCGCCCTGATGGGTCTGCGCCAGCTGTACTTCCTCATCGGCGGCCTGCTCAAGAAGCTGGTCCACCTCAGCTACGGCCTGTCGATCATCCTCGGCTTCATCGGCGTCAAGCTGGTGCTGCACGCCCTGCACGAGTCCGGACTGGACGTCCCGGTCGTCTCGATCCCGGTCTCCCTCGGCGTCATCTGCGGTGTCCTCGTGATCACCACGATCACCAGCCTGATCGCCTCGAAGAGGCAGGCGGCCGCCGAGGCCGCCGCCCGCCCGGAGAGCGTCGACGCGTAGGGACCGTAGACCCCTCGGGGCCTACGCGGGGGCGGCCGCTTCGGCCGCCCCCTTTCCCGTACCCGCACCCGTCCGCGCCCGCACGACCGCCGGGTTCGTCTCCGGCAGCAGCGCGAAGCAGACCAGGCTCAGCAGGGCGATCCCGCTCAGGTACAGGGCGACGCCCCACGGCGGACCGGAGCCGGCCGCCAGCGCCGTCGCCACGATCGGGGTCAGCGCCCCGCCCAGCACCCCGCCCAGGTTGTAGCCCACGGCCGCGCCCGTGCAGCGGATCCGCGGGGCGTACAGCTCCGGCACGTACGCGCCGACCACGGCGAACATCGTCACCATGCCCAGCAGCCCGCCGAGGCAGCCCAGTGTCATCAGCAGCGGGTCCGCCGTCCGCAGCAGAGCGACGAACGGGAACATCCACACCAGGCACATCGCACTGCCGATCAGGCACAGCGGCCGCCGCCCGTACCGGTCGCCGAGCACCGCCACCACCGGAGTCAGCGTGCCCTTCAGGGCGACGGCCGCCATGATGCAGGCCAGCATCACGGTGCGGTCGACCTTGAGGTGCTCCGTGGCGTACGCGAGGGACCAGGTGGTGACCGAGTAGAAGACCGCGTACCCGGCGGACAGGGCCCCGCCGGTCAGCAGGACCAGCCGCCAGTGCCCGCGTACGACCTCGGTCAGCGGCGCGTCGGAGCGCCGGCCGGTCTCCGCGAGGGCCCGGAACTGCGGGGTCTCCTCCACCGAGCGGCGCAGCCACAGCCCGGCGACGGCCAGTACGCCGGCCGCCCAGAACGGCACGCGCCAGCCCCAGGACGTGAACTGCGCGTCGGTCAGCGTCGCGGACAGGGTCAGGGTCATGCCGTTGGCCAGCAGGAATCCCAGCGGCGGGCCCACTTGCGGGAAGCTGGCCCACAGCCCGCGCCGCTGCTCGGGGGCGTGCTCGGCGGTCAGCAGGACCGCGCCGCCCCATTCGCCGCCGAGGCCCAGCCCCTGGAGGAAGCGCAGTACGAGCAGCAGCAGGGGTGCGGCCACTCCGATCGTCGCGTACGTGGGCACGCAGCCCACGGCGACCGTGGCGAGGCCGGTGAGGAGCAGGGAGGCGAGCAGGACCGGGCGGCGCCCGTAGCGGTCGCCGATGTGGCCGAAGACGACCGAGCCCAGCGGACGGGCGAGGAAGCCGATGCCGAAGGTGCCGAAGGCGGCGAGGGTCCCGGCGAGCGGCGAGAAGGACGGGAAGAACAGCGGGCCGAGCACGAGGGCGGCGGCCGTGCCGTAGACGAAGAAGTCGTAGAACTCGATGGCGGTCCCGGCGAGCGAGGCCATCGCCAGCCGCAGCATCGAGGGCGGCCGGGGAACCGCGCGCCGGGGGAGGGCGGGGGAGGGGTCTTGTTGCATGGTGCAGCAACTACCCCGCCCCACACCCCCAGGACGTGCGTTCGGTCATCTTCGACCGGAAGGAGTGCTTCCTGTCGCGGTGTTGACCGGGGACCGCGTGCGGGGGCGCCCGCTACCAGCCGCGCTCGCGCCATTCGGCCAGGTGCGGCCGCTCGGCGCCGAGCGTGGTGTCGTCACCGTGGCCCGGGTAGACCCAGGTCTCGTCCGACAGCTGCTCGAAGAGCTTGTGCTGGACGTCGTCGATCAGCCGCTCGAAGGCCTTCGGGTCCCCCCAGGTGTTGCCGACGCCGCCCGGGAAGAGGCAGTCGCCGGTGAAGACGTGCGCGTGCCCGTGCGGGTCGTCGTAGATCAGGGCGATGGAGCCGGGGGTGTGGCCCACCAGGTGGCGGGCGGTCAGCGTGACTCGGCCGACCGTGACCGTGTCCCCGTCCTCCACCAGTACGTCGGTCGCCACCGGGATGCCCTCGGCATCGTGGGCGCCCGCGTACGTACGGGCCCCGGTCGCGTCGACGACCTCCGCGAGCGCGCCCCAGTGGTCGCCGTGCCGGTGGGTGGTGACGACGGCGGCGATGCCGTCGTCCCCGATCAGGTTCAGCAGGGTCGCCGGCTCGGCGGCCGCGTCGATCAGCAGCTGCTGGTCGGTCGCCCGGCAGCGCAGCAGGTACGCGTTGTTGTTCATGGGGCCCACCGCGACCTTGGAAATCATCAGGTCCGGAAGTTCGTGCACGTCGGCCGGACCGCCGACCTTGACTGCTCCGCTGTACGTCATGTCCTGATCCTAGAGCGGGGGAAGGGCCGGGAGGGGGCCGCCGACGACAGTGAGGTGCGCGCCCCGGTCCCCGCGGCCCGCCAGCCAGCCGAGGAGCTCGGATCCGGTGCCCAGGAGGGTGACCGGTCCGCCCTCGGATCCGCCGGTGTGCCAGGTGGGGCCGGAGGCGTCGCCCGCGATCTGGAGGGTGACCGGGGGCACCTCCGGGCGTCCGGACCAGCGGTCGGCGAGGAAGGCGATCTCGCGGGCGGTGAACTCCGCCGGCAGGTCGGCGAGCTCGTAGCCGATGTTCAGGTCGACGTGGTGCAGCTCGACCTCGACGAGGCGGCGGAACGGCACGTTCGAGGCCAGGTCGGTGACGCCGTTGCGCAGCTCGACGGTGCGCGACCAGTCCTGGTCCCGCTCGGTCTGGGCCAGGAACGCGGCGTGGGTCGCGCGCACGTCGGCGAGCTGGACGTCCAGCTCGCGCGGGGCGTCGCGCTCGATGTCGGAGTCGCGGGCCTCGGCGCTCTCGTACATCGGGCGGCCGGTGAAGACGTTGACGAGGGCGTCCGCGTTGCGTGCCAGGTGGGCGAGCACGTGGCCGCGGCTCCAGCCCGGCAGATGTGACTCTTCGGCCAGGGCCGCGTTGTCCAGTTTGGCGAGAGCGGTCAGCATTCGGTCCGTGGCTTCACGTACAGATTGCAGGTCGTGCACATGATCAGTCATGGATCCGAGCCTAGTGCCGCCGACCCCCGGCCACACGAACGGGTGAACCCGTCTGCCGAGTGCCGTAAATCGAATGCGCGTGCTATACGCTCGAAGTCCAAGCTCTTCTCCATCGCAGAGGCGCCCACCCAGCCAGCCGTACGCTGGACAGTCGGGGGCCCCGTGCCCCCGCTCTCTCAAGAAAGGTGCGGACCGGCGTGACCGACCGTCTCATCGTTCGTGGCGCTCGCGAGCACAACCTCAAGAACGTCTCGCTCGACCTGCCCCGCGACTCACTCATCGTCTTCACCGGACTCTCCGGGTCGGGCAAGTCCTCCCTGGCCTTCGACACGATCTTCGCCGAGGGCCAGCGCCGCTACGTCGAGTCGCTCTCGTCGTACGCCCGCCAGTTCCTCGGGCAGATGGACAAGCCCGACGTGGACTTCATCGAGGGGCTCTCGCCGGCCGTCTCGATCGACCAGAAGTCGACCTCGCGCAATCCGCGCTCGACGGTCGGCACCATCACCGAGGTCTACGACTACCTCCGCCTCCTCTTCGCGCGCATCGGCAAGCCCCACTGCCCCGAGTGCCGCCGCCCCATCTCCCGCCAGTCGCCGCAGGCGATCGTCGACAAGGTGCTCGCCCTGCCCGAGGGCAGCCGCTTCCAGGTGCTCTCGCCGCTGGTGCGCGAGCGCAAGGGCGAGTTCGTCGACCTCTTCTCCGACCTCCAGACCAAGGGCTACAGCCGGGCGCGGGTGGACGGGGAGACCATCCAGCTCTCCGAGCCGCCCACGCTGAAGAAGCAGGAGAAGCACACGATCGAGGTGGTCATCGACCGCCTCACCGTCAAGGAGAGCGCCAAGCGCCGGCTCACCGACTCCGTGGAGACCGCCCTGGGCCTCTCCGGCGGCATGGTGATCCTGGACTTCGTCGACCTCGCCGAGGACGACCCCGAGCGTGAGCGGATGTACTCCGAGCACCTCTACTGCCCGTACGACGACCTTTCCTTCGAGGAGCTGGAGCCGCGCTCCTTCTCCTTCAACTCGCCCTTCGGCGCCTGCCCCGAGTGCACCGGCATCGGTACGCGCATGGAGGTGGACCCGGAGCTGATCGTCCCCGACGAGGACAAGTCCCTCGACGAGGGCGCGGTCTCGCCGTGGTCCCTCGGCCACACCAAGGACTACTTCCAGCGGCTCGTCGGCGCGCTCGCCGGCGAGCTGGGCTTCCGTACGGACATCCCGTGGGCCGGGCTGCCGCAGCGGGCGAAGAAGGCCCTGCTGTACGGGCACAAGACGCAGATCGAGGTCCGCTACCGCAACCGGTACGGGCGGGAGCGGGCGTACACGACGGCTTTCGAGGGCGCCGTGCCGTTCGTCAAGCGCCGGCACGCGGAGTCCGAGAGCGACGCCAGCCGCGAGCGCTTCGAGGGCTACATGCGCGAGGTGCCGTGTCCGACCTGTGAGGGCACGCGTCTGAAGCCGATCGTGCTCGCGGTGACGGTGATGGACAAGTCCATCGCCGAGGTCGCCGCGATGTCGATCAGCGAGTGCGCGGACTTCCTGGGGCGGATGCGGCTCGACGCCCGCGACAAGAAGATCGCCGAGCGGGTCCTGAAGGAGGTCAACGAGCGGCTGCGCTTCCTCGTCGACGTCGGCCTGGACTACCTCTCGCTGAACCGCGCCGCCGGCACCCTGTCGGGCGGCGAGGCCCAGCGCATCCGGCTGGCCACGCAGATCGGCTCCGGCCTGGTGGGCGTGCTGTACGTACTGGACGAGCCGTCCATCGGCCTGCACCAGCGCGACAACCACCGGCTGATCGAGACGCTGGTGCGGCTTCGCGACATGGGCAACACGCTCATCGTCGTCGAGCACGACGAGGACACCATCAAGGTGGCCGACTGGGTCGTGGACATCGGCCCGGGCGCCGGCGAGCACGGCGGCAAGGTCGTGCACAGCGGCTCGCTGAAGGAGCTGCTGAAGAACTCCGAGTCGATGACCGGGCAGTACCTGTCCGGGAAGCGGTCCATCCCGGTGCCGGACATCCGCCGGCCCGTGAACGGGGAGCGGAAGCTGACCGTGCACGGCGCCAAGGAGAACAACCTGCGCGACATCGACGTGTCCTTCCCGCTGGGCGTGCTCACGGCGGTCACGGGCGTGTCCGGTTCGGGCAAGTCGACGCTGGTCAACGACATCCTGTACACGCACCTGGCGCGCGAGCTGAACGGCGCCCGCTCGGTGCCGGGACGGCACACGCGGGTGGACGGGGACGACCTCGTCGACAAGGTGGTGCACGTCGACCAGTCGCCGATCGGACGGACCCCCCGGTCCAACCCGGCCACGTACACGGGCGTCTTCGACCACGTGCGCAGGCTCTTCGCGGAGACGATGGAGGCGAAGGTGCGCGGCTACCTGCCGGGCCGCTTCTCCTTCAACGTGAAGGGCGGCCGGTGCGAGAACTGCTCCGGTGACGGCACGATCAAGATCGAGATGAACTTCCTGCCGGACGTGTACGTCCCGTGCGAGGTCTGCCACGGCGACCGGTACAACCGGGAGACGCTGGAGGTCCACTACAAGGGCAAGTCGATCGCCGAAGTCCTGAACATGCCGATCGAGGAGGCCCTGGACTTCTTCGAGGCCGTGCCGACGATCGCGCGGCACCTGAAGACGCTGAACGAGGTGGGGCTCGGCTACGTCCGGCTCGGCCAGTCGGCGCCGACGCTGTCGGGCGGTGAGGCGCAGCGCGTGAAGCTGGCGTCGGAGCTGCAGAAGCGGTCGACGGGCCGGACGGTGTACGTGCTGGACGAGCCGACGACGGGTCTGCACTTCGAGGACATCTCGAAGCTCATCAAGGTGCTGTCGGGGCTGGTGGACAAGGGGAACTCGGTGATCGTCATCGAGCACAACCTGGACGTCGTCAAGACCGCGGACTGGGTCATCGACATGGGCCCCGAGGGCGGCTACGGGGGCGGCCTCGTGGTGGCAGAGGGCACGCCGGAGCAGGTCGCCTCGGTGGGCGCGAGCCACACCGGCAAGTTCCTGCGGGACATCCTGGGTGCGGAGCGGGTCTCGGACGCCGCCTCGCTCGTGGCCCCGCCGAAGAAGGCCGCCGCGAAGCGGACGGCCGCCAAGAAGACGGCGGCCCCGGCCAAGAAGGCCGCCGCGAAGAAGGCGACGCCCCGGGCCCGCAAGGCCTGACCGCCGCGCGGAGCGGGCCCCGGCCGCCTCGGCCGGGGCCCGCTCCCCGTGGGGGGCTATCCGCTATCCGCATCCGCTATCCGCTGAGCTCGGCGGCGTACGGCGGCTCCGCGCCCGCCCGCGTGCAGGTCAGCGCCGCCGCGTGGGCCGCGTACGCGAGGACCCCCGGCCAGTCCGTGTCCACCAGGCCGCCGGCGGGGAGAGCCGACAGGCGGTGCAGCAGGGCCGCGTTGACCGTGTCGCCCGCGCCGATGGTGTCCGCCACCGCGACCCGGCGGGCCGGTACCGCGTACTCCGCGCCCTCCCGGGTCCGGACCTCCAGCCCCCGCCCGCCCCGGGTGAGCACCACCGCCGAGGGCCCGGCCGCCAGCCAGTCCGAGACGCGGCCGCCCAGCCACCGGGCGTCCTCCTCCGACAGCTTGAGGACGGAGACGTACGGGAGCCAGCCCAGGAACCGGGCCCGGTACGCCGCCGGATCCGCGATCAGGGCCGGACGGATGTTGGGGTCCAGCAGCGTCAGCAGCCCGCGCCCGGACTCCCGGCGCAGCAGGGCCTCGTACGCGCTCGCGCCCGGCTCCAGGGCGAGGGAGCAGGTGCCGAGCGCCAGGGCCCGGGTGCCCGCGGGGAGCGCCTGCGGCAGCGTGAACAGCCGGTCGGCCGTGCCCTCCACGTAGAACCCGTACGCCGCCGAGCCGTCCGGGGCCAGCGAGGGCACGGCGAGGGTGGTGGGCTCCGGCCCGCGCTGCACCAGCGAGAGGTCCACCCCGGCCGCGCGCAGCCCGGCGAGCAGGCCCTCGCCGAAGCCGTCCGTCGAGACGCGGGAGCAGAAGGCGGCCCCGGCACCGAGACGGCCCAGCGCCAGCGCGGTGTTGTACGGCCCCCCGCCCGGCCGCGGCACGAGCGCGCCCGGCGGCTGCGCCACGGGCACGAGGTCGATCAGGGCTTCTCCACCGACGACGATCACGCGGGGGAAGGTATCCCATCGGGCGGCGCGAGCGGGCAGCGGTATCGTCGGGGAGCCCGGCAGGAACACCCGAACCACCGGCATCAACCCTCAGACCAGGAGATCCGCATGTCCGCGTCGCAGCCCGCCGCCCGCCGTACCGTGCTCAAGGGCGCCGCCGCGATCGCCGGGGCCGTCGGCGCGGGGGCGGCCCTCACCGCCTGCTCCACCGAGGGCAACAGCGGCTCCGGCTCCCCGGCCGTCCCGGCCGCCCCCGTGGAACTCGGCGCCGTGTCCGAGGTCCCGGTCGGCGGGTCGAAGCTGTTCCGGGAGAAGAAGCTGGTCGTCAGCTGCCCGGCGGAGGGCCAGTACAAGGCGTTCAGCGCCCAGTGCACGCACGCCGGCTGCGTCCTGGACAAGATCGACGACGGCGAGGGCAACTGTCCCTGCCACGGCAGCCGCTTCGACGTGACGACCGGCAAGGTGCTGCGCGGCCCGGCCACCGACCCGCTGCCCGCCGTCCCGGTCAAGGCCGAGGGCGGCAAGCTCATCGCCGGCTGACCCGCCGCTCCGACACCCCCTGGGGGGATGCCGCCCTACGCCCAGTCCCAGGCGATGCCCAGCAGTCCGCACCGCACCTCCGGCTCGACGAGGTGCACGGCGCGGTGGCGCCCGCTCGGCGTCAGGTCCGCCAGGGCGCCGCGCGGGGCCCCCGGTCCGGACCGGCTGAAGCGCCGGCAGCGCACCGGCAGCGCCGCCTCGTCGAAGCGGACCTGGAGCACGTACTGCCCGCCGCTGTAGCTGAACCCGCGCACGTACTCGGCGGCGCGGCCGCCGGTCCCGTCCTCGAAGCCGTAGCCGAAGACGTACGTGTCCCCGGCGCGCAGCCGGGCGTCGAAGAGCAGCTCGGCGACCAGGACCCCGGCTTCCGGGTGCCAGCGGACGCGCCCGGTCCGGCAGTTCTCGTCCGCCCGTACGCGGACCCGGGCGGGGTCGCAGCCGGGGTCGCCGTGGTGGACGGCGAGGTACCGGTCGACGCCGTCGCGGTGGGCCCGCACGACGTGCTGCGACTCGCGGCCCAGCAGCTCGCCGGCCGCCCCGATCCGTACCCGCTCGTGGTGGCCGACGGTGTGCAGGCCGCCGTCGGCGGGCAGTTCCATGCCGGCCAGCAGCCCCTCCACGGCCGCGCCCACGCTGACCAGGGCCCGGTACGAGCGGGCCGGCGGGCGGGCCGTCCGGGCCCCGGCGCCCTCCGGGGCGGCCAGCAGCCGCAGCAGGGTCCCCTCGGGCAGTTCCAGGATCTGCTCCAGGGCCCGTACGGCCTTCAGCGACTCGGGGCGGCGCGGCCGGCGGGCGCCCTGCTGCCAGTAGCTGAGGCTGGTCACGCCGAGCTTGATGCCGCGGGCCGCGAGCCGGTGCTGCACGCGGTGCAGGGGGAGGCCGCGGGCGGTGAGGGCGGCGCGCAGGGCGAGGTGGAAGGGGCCCGCGCGCAGCAGCTGCCCCAGCTCCTGCGCGCTCGTCTGTCTGCTGTCCCCCGTGCTGTCCCCCGTGCTGTCCCGCGTGCTTTCCCCGGTCGACCGCATGACGGTTCCTCCTGTGAACATTCACGCGCGGTGGGGCGGGAGGGCTCGCCGGTGGCACCCGGGTACCAGGTGAAAGGACGGCAGTCATTCACACTGCGGTCCCGCCGTTCACACTGCAATGTCACGGCGTATTGAAGCCTGTTGACCTGATCGCGACAACACCCTGATGCTCCTCGGCAAGCGTCCGGACGCGCTCCTCCAACCCCCACCCTCCCCGGCCCCACCGGGGAGATCCCCACACGGGAGGAACGCGATGCGCAACCCCAAGCGGCGGCTGTCCCTGGCCGCCGTCCTCACCGCCGTGCTCTTCGCCCTGCCCGCCACCGCCGCCACCGCCGCCCCCACGAGCGGTGCCGGCGCCGGGTCCGCCCTGGCGTACAAGCGCCTGAACATCACCATGCAGTCCCAGCAGAAGACCAACTGGTGCTGGGCCGCGAGCGGCAACACCATCGCCACCTGGTTCGGCCGGAACTACACGCAGAACCAGTTCTGCAACGCCGCCTTCAACCGCCAGCAGGGCTACGACTGCCCCAACAACCAGGCCACGCTCGGCAATGTCCAGACCGCCCTCGACTGGGCCGGCATCAACGCGGGCTCGTACGTGACCGGCTGGCTGCGCTACACCACCGTACAGAGCGAGATCGACGCCAACCGGCCGGTCGAGACGCGGATCCAGTGGTCCAACGGCGGCGGCCACATGCACGTCATCTATGGCTACGACACCGCCGACGGCCGGGTCTACTGGGGCGATCCGTGGCCGTCCAGCGACCGCTACAACTGGGCCTCGCACGCCTGGTACGTGGACAACGACACCTTCTCCTGGACCCACTCGCTCTACCGGATCGGGGCGTGAGCGCCATGACCTCGACGTCGAAGCGCGCTTTCGCCGCGCTCCTCGCGGCTTCGGCCCTCGCCCTCGTCGGCGCCGCGGGTTCGCCGGCCTCGGCGGCCCCCGTGCCGCAGCCGCAGTCCGTCACCGCGGAGACGAAGGCGGCCGCCGCGCGGGCCGCGGCCGCCCCCGAGACGCTGACCACGCTGTCGCGGTTCTTCGCGCGGGAGGGGAAGGTCGCCGTGGACGCGGTCCGGCCACGGGTCGAGGGGGAGGTGATACCGGTCAGCTACCTCTCCCCGGACTTCGTGGCGGGCAGGGCAGGGGCACCCGTGGCCCGGCTGGAGTTCCTCGCCGCCAAGGCCGTCTCCTCCGACGGGCAGCAGGCCGCCCTGTGGACCGCCCGGACCGGGACGGGCTGGGAGGTCGTGAACATCGCCACCGGCGACGACGAGTTCCGCTACGCGCGGCTGGGCGCCGCGAAGCTGCCGGGCGGCACGGTGTTCCGGGAACCGCAGATCGACGCGTGGTACGTGGCCGAAGGGGGCCGGGTGCTGCCCCTGGACGAGGACGCGGAGCGGGCCGTGGGGGCGGGAGGCACCAGCCTCGCCGCCTACCGGACGCGGGTGACGCGGGCGTACGGGGACAAGCTGCCGGGGTCGGCGTACGCGAAGGCGGGCAGGGCCGGAGGGTACGAGGCCGGGCCGGCCGCGCCCGCCGGCCCCGCGGTGGCCCCGGTCGCGGGGGGCGTGGCGGGCACGCTCGCGCTCGGCGCGGCCGGCCTGATCGCGGCGCGCAGGTCCCGGCGGCGGGACGCCACCGCCTGACCGGCCGGGGGCCGGGGCCCGGGCGACCGCCCGGCCCCCGGCCCCCCGGCCCTTGGCGCGGGCGGTGGTACGGGCACGTTGTCGGCACCCGCCAGTAGGGTGTTGGCATGGCCGACCCTTCCAGCTACCGTCCCGCGCCGGGGCAGATTCCCGACTCCCCGGGGGTCTACCGATTCCGCGACGAGCACCGCCGGGTGATCTACGTCGGGAAGGCCAAGAGCCTGCGCCAGCGACTGGCCAGCTACTTCCAGGACCTCGCGGGACTGCATCCGCGTACCGCCACCATGGTGACCACGGCCGCCTCCGTCGAGTGGACCGTCGTCTCCACCGAGGTCGAGGCGCTCCAGCTCGAATACTCCTGGATCAAGGAGTACGACCCCCGGTTCAACGTCAAGTACCGGGACGACAAGAGCTACCCGTCCCTCGCCGTGACGATGAACGAGGAATACCCGAGGGTCCAGGTCATGCGCGGGCCCAAGAAGAAGGGCGTGCGGTACTTCGGGCCGTACGGGCACGCCTGGGCCATTCGCGAGACCGTCGACCTCATGCTGCGGGTGTTCCCCGTGCGGACCTGCTCCGCCGGGGTGTTCAAGCGCTCCGCCCAGATCGGCCGCCCCTGCCTGCTCGGCTACATCGGCAAGTGCTCCGCGCCCTGCGTCGGCCGGGTCACCCCCGAGGAGCACCGCGAACTCGCCGGGGACTTCTGCGACTTCATGGCCGGGCGGACCGGTGCGTACCTGTCCCGCCTCGAAAAGCAGATGCACGAGGCCGCCGAGGAGATGGAATACGAGAAGGCCGCCCGGCTGCGCGACGACATGGGAGCGCTGCGCCGGGCCATGGAGAAGAACGCCGTCGTCTTCACCGACGCCACCGACGCCGACCTCATCGCCGTCGCCGAGGACGAGCTCGAAGCGGCCGTGCAGATCTTCCACGTCCGCGGCGGCCGCGTGCGCGGCCAGCGCGGCTGGGTCACCGACAAGGTCGAGGCCGTCGACACCGCCGGACTCGTCGAGCACGCCCTCCAGCAGCTCTACGGGGAGGAGAGCGGCGAGGCCGTGCCCAAGGAGGTGCTGGTTCCGGCGCTGCCCGAGGACGCGCCCGCGCTGGGCGAGTGGCTCGCCGGGCGGCGCGGGTCGAACGTCAGTCTGCGCATCCCGCAGCGGGGTGACAAGAAGGCCCTGATGGAGACCGTCCACCGCAACGCGCAGCAGTCCCTGGCCCTGCACAAGACCAAGCGCGCCAGCGACCTCACCACCCGCTCCCGGGCCCTGGAGGAGATCTCCGAGGCCCTCGGCCTGGACGGTGCGCCGCTGCGCATCGAGTGCTTCGACATCTCGCACCTCCAGGGCGACGACGTCGTGGCCTCGATGGTCGTCTTCGAGGACGGGCTGGCCAGGAAGAGCGAGTACAGGCGCTTCGCGATCAAATCGTTCGAGGGACAGGACGACGTCCGGTCCATGCACGAGGTGGTCGCGCGGCGCTTCCGCCGCTACCTCCAGGAGAAGCTGAAGACCGGCGAGTGGTCCCCGGAGGAAGGGGAGGAGGGGGAGAACCCCCTCGCCGAGGACGACGGGCGGCCCAAGCGCTTCGCGTACCCGCCGCAGCTCGTCGTGGTCGACGGCGGGCAGCCCCAGGTGGCCGCGGCGAAGCGGGCCCTGGACGAGCTCGGCATCGACGACGTGGCCGTCTGCGGTCTGGCGAAGCGGCTGGAGGAGGTCTGGCTGCCCGGAGAGGACGACCCGGTCGTGCTGCCCCGCACCAGTGAGGGGCTCTACCTGCTCCAGCGCGTCCGTGACGAAGCCCACCGGTTCGCGATCCAGTACCAGCGCAACAAGCGCGGGAAGCGGCTCAAGGCGGGCCCGCTCGACGAGGTGCCCGGTCTCGGCGAAAGCCGCAGGCAGGCCCTGGTCAAGCACTTCGGTTCGGTGAAAAAGCTGAGACAGGCGACAATCGACCAGATCTGCGAGGTCCCCGGCATAGGCCGTAAGACGGCCGAGACCGTGGCCGCGGCGCTCGCCCGGTCGGTTCCCGCCGGTCCTGCCGTCAACACGGCGACAGGAGAGATCATTGAGGATGAGACCCCGCCCCCGCGGGTGGGGGCACCTCCCGGCGGCAGCCGGGGGACATCGTCCGAACGGGGGACCGAGCAATGACCGAGCGCGAGACCGACCAGACGAGCGGCGAGAGCGCCGAGCAGATGACCGACCGCACGACCGAGCACGACCGAGACGGAGCACAGGTGAGTACGGGCACGACAGTGGAGCCCGGAGATACCGCCGAGGCGGCCATCCCCGAGCTGGTGATCATCTCCGGCATGTCCGGGGCCGGCCGCAGTACCGCGGCCAAGTGTCTGGAGGACCTCGGCTGGTTCGTCGTCGACAACCTCCCGCCCGCGCTGATCCCCACCATGGTGGAGCTGGGCGCCCGCTCGCAGGGCAACGTGGCGCGCATCGCCGTCGTCGTCGACGTCCGCGGCCGCCAGTTCTTCGACGCGCTGCGCGAGTCCCTCTCGGACCTCGACAGCAAGGGCGTCACCCGGCGCATCGTCTTCCTGGAGTCCTCCGACGACGCGCTGGTCCGCCGCTTCGAGTCGGTCCGCCGCCCGCACCCCCTCCAGGGCGACGGCCGCATCACCGACGGCATCGCCGCCGAGCGCGACCTGCTGCGCGAGCTGCGCGGCGACGCCGACCTGGTCATCGACACCTCCAGCCTGAACGTGCACGAGCTGCGCGCGAAGATGGACGCCCAGTTCGCGGGCGACGAGGAGCCCGAGCTGCGGGCGACCGTCATGTCCTTCGGCTACAAGTACGGCCTCCCCGTCGACGCCGACCTCGTCGTCGACTGCCGCTTCATCCCGAACCCGCACTGGGTGCCCGAGCTGCGCCCCTTCACCGGCCTCAACCCGGAGGTGTCGGGCTACGTCTTCAGCCAGCCCGGCGCCAAGGAGTTCCTCGACCGCTACACCGAGCTGCTCCAGCTCATCGCCACCGGCTACCGCCGCGAGGGCAAGCGGTACGTGACCATCGCGGTCGGCTGCACCGGCGGCAAGCACCGCAGCGTGGCCATGTCCGAGAAGCTCGCTGCCCGCCTCGCCTCCGAGGGAGTCGAGACCGTCGTAGTCCACCGGGACATGGGGCGCGAGTGACCGGACGGACCCTGCGGCTGCGCCGTCTGCGCCGCCTCACCTCGGGGCGGGACGAGGACGGCGCGGCCCGCACCGGGATGCGCCGCGGCGCGGCTCCCAAGGTGGTCGCACCCAAGGTCGTCGCCCTCGGCGGCGGCATGGGCCTGTCGGCCTCCCTGGCGGCCCTGCGCCGGATCACCGGCGAGCTCACCGCCGTCGTCACCGTCGCCGACGACGGCGGCTCCAGCGGCCGGCTCCGCGAGGAGCTCGGCGTGCTGCCGCCCGGCGACCTGCGCAAGGCACTGGCCGCGCTGTGCGGCGACGACGACTGGGGCCAGACCTGGGCCCGCGTCATCCAGCACCGCTTCCAGTCCGAGGGCGACCTGCACGGGCACGCGGTCGGCAACCTGCTGATCGTCGCGCTGTGGGAGCAGCTCGGCGACCCCGTCCAGGCGCTCGACCTGGTCGGGAAGCTGCTGGGGGCGCAGGGCCGGGTGCTGCCGATGTCGGCGGTGCCGCTGGAGCTCCAGGCGCTGGTCCGCGGCCACGACCCGGCCCGCCCGGGCGAGGTCGACACCGTCCGGGGGCAGGCCACGGTGGCCACCACCCCCGGCGAGGTGCTCTCCGTACAGGTCGTGCCCGGGGATCCGCCGGCCGTGCCGGAGGCCGTCGCGGCGGTCCTGGACGCGGACTGGGTGGTCCTCGGCCCCGGGTCGTGGTTCTCGTCCGTGATTCCGCACCTGCTGGTGCCGGAACTGCTCGACGCGCTGATCCAGACCAAGGCCCGCAGGGTCCTCTCGCTGAACCTCGCGCCGCAGCCCGGCGAAACAGAGGGCTTCTCTCCGCAGCGTCATTTGGAGGTTTTGGCCCGACACGCCCCTAAACTCGCCCTGGACGTGGTGCTGGCCGACGAGGCCGCCGTGCCCGACCGCGAGTCCCTCGCCGATGCCGCAAAACGGTTCGGTGCCGCGGTCGAGCTGGCGCCGGTGGCCAGGGAAGACGGCTCTCCGAAGCACGACCCGGAGCTGCTCGCCGCCGCGTACGACCGTATTTTTCGGATGCATGGAAGGATCGGCCCATGGCGATGACGCCAGCGGTGAAGGATGAGATCTCCCGGCTCCCCGTCACCCGGACCTGCTGCAGGAAGGCGGAGGTCTCGGCGATTCTTCGGTTCGCGGGCGGGCTGCACCTGGTGAGCGGGCGGATCGTCATCGAGGCGGAGCTGGACACCGGGATCGCTGCCCGGCGCCTGCGCAAGGACATCCTGGAGATCTTCGGCCATTCCTCGGACCTGGTCGTCATGGCCCCCGGCGGACTGCGCCGCGGCAGCCGGTACGTCGTCCGGGTCGTGGCCGGCGGTGACCAGCTGGCACGCCAGACGGGCCTCGTGGACGGCCGCGGCCGCCCCATCCGGGGGCTCCCCCCGCAGGTGGTCTCCGGGGCCACCTGTGACGCGGAGGCGGCCTGGCGCGGCGCCTTCCTGGCCCACGGCTCGCTCACCGAGCCGGGCCGGTCCTCCTCCCTGGAGGTGACCTGCCCCGGTCCGGAGGCCGCCCTGGCCCTGGTGGGCGCCGCCCGCAGGCTCTCCATCGCCGCCAAGGCGCGCGAGGTGCGCGGGGTGGACCGGGTCGTGGTCCGCGACGGCGACGCGATCGGCGCCCTGCTGACCCGTCTCGGCGCGCACGAGTCGGTGCTGGCCTGGGAGGAGCGGCGGATGCGGCGCGAGGTGCGCGCCACCGCCAACCGCCTCGCCAACTTCGACGACGCCAACCTGCGCCGCTCGGCGCGGGCCGCGGTGGCCGCCGGTGCCCGGGTCCAGCGCGCGCTGGAGATCCTCGGCGAGGAGGTGCCCGAGCACCTCGCGGCCGCCGGCCGGCTGCGCATGGAGCACAAGCAGGCCTCCCTGGAGGAGCTGGGCGCGCTCGCCGACCCGCCGCTGACGAAGGACGCGGTCGCCGGCCGGATCCGCCGTCTGCTCGCGATGGCCGACAAGCGGGCGCAGGACCTGGGCATCCCGGGCACCGAGTCCAACCTGAGCGAGGACCTCGCCGACAACATGGCCGGCTAGCCGCCGGCCGGACCCGTCGCCCGGCCGCGCCGAGTCCCCCGTACGCCTCGCGCCGTACGTCTCAAAGGGGCCCGCACGTCACACGTGCGGGCCCCTTTGAGACACGCCCCATTGACATGGGCATCGCTTGATCGTGAGCCTGTCGTCCGAACGCTTTCGTGGCAGACGACGCCCAGGGGGGCACATGAGGCACCGCGCGAGATCGATCCTCGCCGCAAGCGCACTCGTCTTCGGAACCACACTGGCCGCCCTCCCGGCGGCCCACGCCCAGCCCGCCGCAGACGCCTCGCCCGGCGCGGACGAGGTTCGGGTCTACGACGCGGAGGTCACCAAGGAGCAGGTACCGCTGCTCCTCGCCGCGGGCCAGGACGCCCACGAGCTCAGCGAGCGCGCCCCGGAGACCGGGACCGCCAAGGTCGAGCTGTTCCTCACCGGCGCCCAGGCCAAGGAGCTCGCCGGCCAGGGCGTCAAGCTCGCCGAGCACAGGGTCCCGGCGAACGCGGCCCGTACCCAGACCGCCGGCGACGGGGTCTTCCGCCCGTACAGCGGCAAGGGCGGGCTCCAGGAGGAGATCCTCAAGACGGCCCAGGCCAACCCCGGGCTCGCCAAGGTGGTCTCCATCGGCAAGACCGTCCAGGGCAAGGACATCCTCGCCCTGAAGGTCACCAAGAACGCCCGCACCACCAAGGACGGCGGCAAGCCGTCCGTGCTCTACATGTCGAACCAGCACGCCCGTGAGTGGATCACCCCCGAGATGACCCGGCGGCTGATGCACCACACGCTCGACAACTACGGCAAGGACCAGCGGATCACCAAGCTGGTGGACTCCACCGAGCTGTGGTTCCTGCTCTCCGCCAACCCGGACGGGTACGACTACACGCACGCGCCGGACGGCGACCGGCTGTGGCGCAAGAACCTGCGCGACAACAACGGCGACGGAAAGATCACCACCGGCGACGGCGTCGACCTCAACCGGAACTTCGCCTACAAGTGGGGCTACGACAACGAGGGTTCCTCGCCGAACCAGTCGAGCGAGACCTATCGCGGAGCCAAGCCCGCCTCCGAGCCGGAGACCGTCGCCCTCGACAGGTTCGAGAAGCGCATCGGCTTCAAGTACGCCATCAACTACCACTCCGCCTCCGAGCTGCTGCTCTACGGAGTGGGCTGGCAGGTGGCCACCCCCACCCCCGACGACGTCGCCTACAAGGCGCTCGCCGGCACCCCGGAGAACTCCGCGATCCCGGGCTACTACCCGCAGATCTCCTCCGAGCTCTACACCACCAACGGCGAGGCCGACGGCCACGCCGCGAACGTCAACGGCGTCATGATGTTCACGCCGGAGATGACCACCTGCCAGACGGCGTCGGCGAGCGACCCCGATGACCGGTGGAAGCCCGAGGACTGCCGGTCCGGCTTCAACTTCCCGGACGACGAGAAGCTCATCCAGGCCGAGTTCGCGAAGAACGTCCCGTTCGCCCTCGCGGTCGGCGAGAGCGCCGCCCACCCGGACCAGCCGAAGTCCTCCGTGGGCCTGAGCGCCGCGGACTTCACCCCGGACCCCTTCACCACCTCCTACGCGGCCAAGGGCGAGGACCAGACGGTCTCCGTCACCGCCCGCAAGGCGCTGAAGGACAAGCAGCTCAAGTTCCGCATCAACGGCGGCCGCACGCACGACGACGGGCTCAAGGCCTGGAAGGGCGGCGACGTCTACGGCGGCGAGGACAACAACTGGTTCGACGAGTACCGGGCGAAGGTGGACGGCGCCAAGCCGGGAGACAAGGTCGAGGTCTGGTTCACCGGCCGCGACGGCTCCGGCAGGCAGGTCACCGGCGGGCACTTCACGTACACGGTGGCCGCGCGGCCCCGCGCCGACGTGCTGGTGATCGCCGAGGAGGGCGCCAAGGCCCAGCACGCGCAGGAGTACGTCGACGCCCTGCGCGCCAACGGCAAGTCCGCGGCGGTCTGGGACGTGGCCGCACAGGGCGCCCCGCACCACCTCGGGGTGCTCTCCCACTTCCGTACGGCCGTCCACTACACGGGCGCCAAGACCCCCGGCGGCGACACCCAGCTCGCCGTACGGGACTTCCTCAACGAGGGCGGCAAGCTGATCGAGGCCGGTGAGCTCGCGGGCGGCAACGCCCAGGTGGGCCGCGCCGTGACGGACGACTTCAGCCAGTACTACCTCGGTGCCTACAGCCGTACGAGCGCCGGCGGCCCGACCGGCTTCACCGGTGCGGGTGTCCTCGCCGGAGCCAAGGGCGGCCTGGGCGACGCGGCGGGCAACCCGCTGGGCGCCCCCGGCTCCTACGCGGTCACCTCCGACTCCCTGCCGGCGGCGCAGTTCCCGCAGTTCAAGAGCGCGCAGGCGGGCTCGTACGCCGGGGTCGTGAATCCGTACGCCCCCTACTCGGGAACGGGCATGGCCGCGGCCACCCACGCCGACGACGAATGGAAGCGGCTGACCCGCACCGTCGACCTGACCAAGGTCACCGCCGCCGACCGGCCGCAGCTGAAGATGGCCCTCAACTGGAACACCGAGCCGGGCTACGACAACGCGATCCTGGAGGCCCACACCACGGGCGCCGAGGACTGGACCACGCTGCCCGAGGCGGGCGGCCTGACCGCCGCCACCGTCCCGACGGAGTGCGGGGCCGGGTTCTACGTCAACGGGCATCCGTTCCTGAAGCACTATCTGACCGTCGACAGCACCGGCTGCGCCGCCAGCGGCACGAGCGGCCAGTGGAACAGCTTCACCGGGTCCTCCGACGGCTGGAAGCAGGTCGCCTTCGACCTGAGCGCGTACGCGGGCAAGACCGTCGAGGTCTCGCTCTCCTACGTCTCGGACGGCGGCTCCGGCGGCCGGGGCCTCTTCGCGGACGACGCGCGCGTCTCCGTCGGCGGAGCCGACCAGGCCGTGGAGGGGTTCGAGACCTCCCTGGGCGTCTGGACCGCCCAGGGAGCACCTGCCGGAAGCCCCGAGGTTCCGGGCGATTGGGCCCGGTCCGGCGAGCTGTTCAAGTCCTACGCCTCGGTGACTACGCGTAACACGGTGCTCCTCGGCTTCGGCCTCGAACACCTGCCGGCGGCGGCGGACCGAGCCGTACTCGTCGGTAAGGCGCTCAGGTCGCTGCACCGCTGATCATACGAGCCCCCTTCTCTCACTCTGAGTGACGGGGGCGGAAGTCCCCGGGGTCCCATTCCGAGCGCAGGGTACGGGCCCCGGGGCGGTCTCCCGTGGGGCGAGGGGAGTGTCAGGTCCCGGCCGATGTCACTCCAAAGCTCACGGAGAGGTAGGGTCGTAAGCGGTCGGGGACATCCCATACAGCTCGCCGGCGGGACAGGCCGGCGCACCAACGAGGAGATCGGTTCGTGACGATCCGCGTAGGCATCAATGGTTTTGGCCGAATTGGCCGCAACTACTTCCGGGCGCTCCTTGAGCAGGGAGCGGACATCGAGATCGTCGGTGTCAACGACCTGACTGACAACGCGACCCTGGTGCACCTGCTCAAGTACGACACCATCCTGGGCCGCCTCAAGGCCGAGGTCTCCCACACCGACGACACCATCACCGTCGGCGGCAACACCTTCAAGACGTTCGCCGAGCGCGACCCCGCGAACCTGCCCTGGGGCGAGCTCGGCGCGGACATCGTCATCGAGTCGACCGGCATCTTCACGAAGAAGGCCGATGCCGCCAAGCACATCGCCGCGGGCGCGAAGAAGGTCCTCATCTCGGCTCCGGCCAAGGACGAGGACATCACGATCGTGATGGGCGTCAACCAGGACAAGTACGACGCGGCCAACCACCACGTCATCTCCAACGCCTCCTGCACCACCAACTGCGTGGCGCCGATGGCCAAGGTTCTCGACGAGAACTTCGGCATCGTCAAGGGCATGATGACCACGGTCCACGCGTACACGAACGACCAGCGCATCCTGGACTTCCCGCACTCGGACCTGCGCCGCGCCCGCGCCGCCGCCGAGAACATCATCCCGACCTCGACGGGCGCCGCCAAGGCCACCGCTCTGGTCCTCCCGCAGCTCAAGGGCAAGCTGGACGGCATCGCCATGCGCGTCCCGGTCCCGACCGGCTCGGTCACCGACCTCGTCCTGGAGCTCTCCCGCGAGACCACCAAGGAAGAGATCAACGCCGCCTTCCAGAAGGCCGCCGAGGGCCAGCTCAAGGGCATTCTCGACTACACCGAGGACGCGATCGTCTCCTCCGACATCGTGAACTGGCCGGCTTCCTGCACCTTCGACTCCTCCCTGACCATGGTTCAGGACGGTACGCAGGTCAAGGTCGTCGGCTGGTACGACAACGAGTGGGGCTACTCCAACCGCCTCGTCGACCTGACCGTCTTCGTCGGCGGTCAGCTCTAAGTCTCAGGTAGCAGGGCCAGGCACCAAGATGTGAGGACAGGGTCCGGTCAGCGCGATGGAGCGCTGCACGGGCCCTGTCGTCTGCCTCCACCGATCGGCCCCGCACCGGCAGAACCCGTGTATGGGGATAAGGAGTAGAAACACATGAAGACGATCGACGAACTGCTCGCCGACGGCGTGACCGGCAAGCGGGTCTTCGTCCGCGCCGACCTCAACGTGCCGCTCTCGGGTGACACGATCACCGACGACGGCCGCATCCGCGCCGTGCAGCCGACCATCGCGAAGCTCGCCGAGGCCGGCGCCCGCGTGATCGTCGCCTCGCACCTGGGCCGCCCCAAGGGCGCCCCGGACCCGGCCTTCTCACTCGCTCCGGCCGCCAAGCGACTCGGTGAACTGCTCGGTGCGGACGTCGCGTTCGCCACCGACACCGTCGGCTCCTCCGCCCGGGAGACCGTCGCCGCCCTCGCCGACGGCCAGGTCGCCGTCATCGAGAACCTGCGCTTCAACGCCGGTGAGACCTCGAAGGACGACGCCGAGCGCGGCGCCTTCGCGGACCAGCTCGCCGAGCTCGCCGACGTCTACGTCGGCGACGGCTTCGGCGCCGTCCACCGCAAGCACGCCTCGGTCTTCGACCTGCCCGCGCGCCTCCCGCACGCGGCCGGCTACCTGATCGCCACCGAGGTCGGCGTCCTGAAGAAGCTGACCGCCGAGGTCAAGCGCCCGTACGTGGTCGTCCTCGGCGGCGCCAAGGTCTCCGACAAGCTCGCCGTCATCGACGAGCTGCTCGGCAAGGCCGACCGCATCCTCATCGGCGGCGGCATGGCGTACACCTTCCTCTACGCCAAGGGCCACGAGGTCGGCATCTCCCTGCTCCAGAAGGACCAGGTGGACGTCGTCAAGGAGTACATGGCGCGCGCCGAGAAGACCGGCGTCGAGCTGGTCCTCCCCGTCGACGTGCTCGTCTCCGCCGACTTCCCGGACTTGAAGACCAAGGCCCCGGCCGACTTCGAGACCGTCGACGCGGACAAGATCCCCGCCGACAAGGAGGGTCTGGACATCGGTCCGAAGACCCGTGAGCTGTACGCGTCGAAGATCGTCGACGCGGAGACCGTCTTCTGGAACGGTCCCGTGGGCGTCTTCGAGCACCCCGACTACGCCGGAGGCACCCGCGCCATCGCGCAGGCCCTCGTCGACAGCGACGCGTTCACCGTGGTCGGCGGCGGAGACTCCGCCGCGGCCGTGCGCACGCTCGGCTTCGACGAGAACGCTTTCGGTCACATCTCGACCGGTGGCGGCGCCTCCCTCGAATACCTTGAGGGCAAGACGCTCCCCGGCCTCGCCGCACTGGAGGTCTGAACCCGTATGACCACGCGTACCCCGCTGATGGCGGGCAACTGGAAGATGAACCTCAACCACCTTGAGGCCATCGCCCACGTCCAGAAGCTCGCCTTCGCGCTCGCCGACAAGGACTACGACGCCGTCGAGGTCGCGGTCCTGCCGCCCTTCGTCGACCTCCGCTCGGTCCAGACCCTGGTCGACGGCGACAAGCTGAAGATCAAGTACGGCGCCCAGGACATCTCGGCGCACGACTCCGGCGCCTACACCGGCGAGATCTCCGGCGCGATGCTCGCGAAGCTGAAGTGCACGTACGTGGCCGTCGGCCACAGCGAGCGCCGCCAGTACCACGGCGAGAGCGACGAGCTCTGCAACGCCAAGGTCAAGGCCGCCTACCAGAACGGGATCACCCCGATCCTCTGCGTCGGCGAGGGCCTGGACGTCCGCAAGGCCGGACAGCAGGTCCCGCACACCCTCGCCCAGGTCGACGGCGGCCTCAAGGACCTCCCGGCCGAGCAGGCCGAGTCCATCGTGATCGCGTACGAGCCCGTCTGGGCGATCGGCACCGGCGAGGTCGCCACCCCCGAGGACGCGCAGGAGGTCTGCGGGGCGATCCGCACCCGCCTCGCCGAGCTCTACTCGCAGGAGCTGGCCGACAAGGTCCGCATCCAGTACGGCGGCTCGGTCAAGTCCGGCAACATCGCGGCGATCATGGCGCAGCCCGACGTCGACGGCGCCCTGATCGGCGGCGCGGCGCTGGACGCGGACGAATTCGTGAAGATCGTCCGCTTCCGCGACCAGTGACCTGCGTGATCGTCGCAGTGAGTATGCGGTAGGACGGATCCGTCGTACCCTTGCGGGGGCCAGGAGGCTGAACCACCAGCCACTGGCCCCCGCGCACGTCAAGCAGAGCCGGACAGCCAGAAAAGCCAGAAAGTAGGAATCAGCCGTGATTATGGGGTTCTCGATCGCCCTGATCGTCTTCAGCGCCCTGCTGATGCTGCTCGTGCTGATGCACAAGGGCAAGGGCGGCGGCCTTTCCGACATGTTCGGCGGCGGCATGCAGTCCTCCGTCGGCGGCTCCTCGGTGGCGGAGCGCAACCTGGACCGCATCACCGTCGTGATCGGCCTGCTCTGGTTCGCCTGCATCATGGCGCTCGGGATTCTGCTGAAGTAGCGGAACCGACGGTTCTGGCCATTCCGCCGGACCGGTCGGCTCCACCCGGCCTATCATGAGGACGGCGTCCACGGCCTGGAGTGAGTAACTCCATGTGATGGACGTGCGTTGGGCCTTACGTAGACTGGGGCGCCCGCAGCGGAATCCACTCACGCTCCGCGGCACCATCACGCAGGGAGTTACGACCGTGGCAAGTGGCAACGCGATCCGTGGCAGTCGGGTCGGAGCGGGGCCGATGGGTGAGGCCGAGCGCGGCGAGTCCGCGCCCCGCCTGCGCATCTCCTTCTGGTGCTCGAACGGGCACGAGACGCAGCCGAGCTTCGCCAGCGACGCGCAGGTGCCGGACACCTGGGACTGCCCGCGCTGCGGGTTCCCGGCCGGCCAGGACCGGGACAACCCGCCCGCTCCGCCGCGCACCGAGCCCTACAAGACGCACCTGGCGTACGTGCGCGAGCGGCGGTCGGACGCCGACGGCGAGGCGATCCTCGCCGAGGCGCTCGCCAAGCTGCGCGGCGAGATCTGACGGACGCGAGAGTGACGGTGTGACATCGGGCCCGGCCCGCAGGAGTCTTCTCCTGCGGGCCGGGCCTTTTGCGTACCCCCGCGCCGAAGGCGCTGTCCGGCATACCCCCCTTCGATCCCTTAAGTTGGTGATCGGCGGGGCACGACAGGACGGAAGAAACGGGTTGATGTCCGAGATGAACGCAGACGGTCGGATGAGGCTCAACCGGATGCCCGAGTGGCACGCACTCGGCAAGCACCGCGAAGAGCTGGGGCAGACGCACCTGCGCGAGCTGTTCGCGGCGGATCCGAACCGGGGAACGGGCTACACCCTGCGGGTCGGGGACCTGTACATCGACTACTCGAAGCACCTGGTGACGGACGAGACGCTGGAGCTGCTGCGCGAGCTGGCGGCGGCGACGGGCGTGGCCGAGCTGCGCGAGGCGATGTTCCGCGGCGAGAAGATCAACACGACGGAGGACCGGGCGGTCCTGCACACCGCCCTGCGCGCGCCGCAGGACGCGGTGGTCGAGGTGGACGGCGAGAACGTCGTCCCCGAGGTGCACGCCGTGCTCGACAAGATGGCGGCCTTCTCCGGCCAGGTCCGGTCGGGGGAGTGGACCGGCTTCACCGGCAAGCGCATCAAGAACGTGGTCAACATCGGCATCGGCGGCTCCGACCTGGGCCCGGCGATGGCGTACGAGGCGCTGCGCGCCTTCACCGACCGCGGCCTGACCGTGCGGTTCGTGTCCAACGTGGACGGCGCCGACCTGCACGAGGCCGTACGGGGCCTGGACCCGGCCGAGACGCTGTTCATCATCGCCTCCAAGACCTTCACCACCATCGAGACCATCACCAACGCCGAGTCGGCGCGGGAGTGGCTGCTGGCGGGTCTGGGCGGTGACACGGCGGCCGTGGCACGGCACTTCGTGGCGCTGTCGACCAACGAGGAGAAGGTCACCGCGTTCGGCATCGATCCGGCCAACATGTTCGGGTTCTGGGACTGGGTCGGCGGGCGCTACTCCTTCGACTCCGCGATCGGGCTCTCGCTGATGATCGCGATCGGCCCGGACGCCTTCCGGGAGATGCTGGGCGGCTTCCGCACGGTGGACGAGCACTTCCGCACGGCTCCGCCGGAGCAGAACGTGCCGCTCCTGATGGGCCTGTTGGGGGTCTGGTACGGGGCGTTCTTCGACGCGCAGTCGCACGCGGTCCTCCCGTACAGCCACTACCTCTCCCGCTTCACCGCCTACCTCCAGCAGCTGGACATGGAGTCCAACGGCAAGTCCGTGGACCGGGACGGCAATCCGGTGGACTGGCAGACCGGTCCGGTGGTGTGGGGCACGCCCGGCACCAACGGGCAGCACGCGTACTACCAGTTGATCCACCAGGGCACGAAGGTGATCCCGGCGGACTTCATCGGCTTCGCCCGGCCGATCGGCGAGCTGGAGCCGAAGCTGGCCGGCCAGCACGACCTGCTGATGGCGAACTTCTTCGCGCAGACCCAGGCGCTGGCCTTCGGCAAGACCGCCGAGGAGGTCCGCGCGGAGGGCGTGGCGGAGCCGCTGGTCCCGCACAAGACCTTCAAGGGGAACCACCCGACCACGACGATCCTGGCGCAGGACCTCACCCCGGCGGTGCTGGGCCAGCTGATCGCGCTGTACGAGCACAAGGTGTTCGTCCAGGGCGCGGTGTGGAACATCGACTCCTTCGACCAGTGGGGCGTGGAGCTCGGCAAGGTCCTGGCGAAGCGGGTCGAGCCGGCGCTGACGGAGGGCGCGGACGTGCCGGGGCTGGACGCCTCGTCGAAGGCCCTCGTGACGGAGTACCGCAAGCTGCGCGGGCGCGGCTGACGGCACGGGGAGACAGCATGACGAAGGGCCCGCTCCCGATTCGGGGGCGGGCCCTTCGGCCGTACGGGGGTCAGGAGGCGGGCGGCGGGTACAGCCCGGCCGGGAGCTTCGCCGCGGCCGTGCGGTCCAGCAGCCACAGGGTGCGGGAGCGGCCGTACGCCTGCGCGGCGGGGGCCTGGACGCCGCCGGCGCCGCCGAGGGCGATGGCCACCGCTCCGGCCTTGTCCTCGCCCGCCGCGAGCAGCCAGACCTCGCGGGCCGCCCGGATGGCCGGGAGGGTCAGGGAGATCCGGGTGGGCGGGGGCTTGGGCGCCCCGTGCACGCCGACCACCGTGCGGTCGGTCTCGCGGGAGGCCGGGTGCTCGGGGAAGAGCGAGGCGATGTGGGTGTCGGGGCCGACGCCCAGCATCAGGACGTCGAAGGTGGGGACCGGACCGTGGTCCTCGGGCCCGGCGGCCTTGGCCAGCTCGGCCGCGTAGGCGGCGGCCGCGGCGTCCACGTCCGCCCCGTACGGGCCGTCGGAGGCGGGCATCGCGTGCACGCGGGCCGGGTCGACCGGGACGGAGTCCAGGAGGGCCTCACGGGCCTGGGTGTGGTTGCGCTCGGGGTCGTCGGCGGGGACGTAGCGCTCGTCGCCCCACCAGAGGTCGATCCGCGACCAGTCGACGGCGTCCCGGGCCGGGGCCGCGGCCAGCGCGGCCAGGAGGCCGTTGCCGTTGCGGCCGCCGGTGAGGACGACGGAGGCGCTGCCGCGGGCGGCCTGCGCGTCGACGATCTTGGTGATGAGCCGGGCCGCTGCGGCCTGGGCCATCAGCTCCTTGTCCCGGTGGACGACGACCTGGGGAGTCGTCATGCCCATGGCTGCCGCCTTGTCGGTTGTGGGTTTGCCGGGGCCGCGCCCCGGATCCCGTGACCGGGATCCGGGGCGCGGCCCGGGGTGCGCTACTTGGCCGAGGCCTTCTTGGCCGGCTTCGCCGCCGGCTTCGCGGGCGCGGAGTCGGCCTTGGGGCCGGTCACCGTCTCCGGGGAGTCCGTCGGCGCGGCCTTGGCCTTGGCCGGAGCGGGGGCAGGAGCCTCCGCGGCCAGCTTGGCCACGCCGAACTTCAGCGCGGCCTCGAAGGTGTTGTCCGGGTCCAGCCGGCGCAGCTCCTCCGCCAGGAGCTCGGCCGTGTCACGGCGCTTGAGCGCCACGGCACGGTCGGGCTGCCCCGGCATGCACAGCGTCGCCAGCGAGCCGTCCGCCCGGTCCAGGACGATGTCCCCGTCCTTGGTCTCCAGCCGGACCGAGGTCAGGCCGGGACCGGCCGAGGCCGTGCGCCGGACGGGAACCTGGAGGCGGTCCGCCAGCCACATGGCCAGCAGCTCGCAGCTCGGGTTCTCGTCCTCGCCCTCGACGACCACCGAGGAGACCTTGACGGCCTGCTGGTCCAGCGCGGCCGCCAGCATCGAACGCCACGGCGTGATCCGGGTCCAGGACAGGTCCGTGTCACCCGGGGCGTAGGCCGCGGCCCGCTGCCCGAGCGCCTGCTGCGGGTTCTCGCAGGCGTACGTGTCCGAGATCCGGCGCTGTCCGAGCGCACCCAGCGGGTCGCCCGCCAGGTCCGACGGGGCACCGTCCGGCCACCAGACCACGACGGGCGCGTCCGGCAGGAGGAGCGGGAGAACCACCGACTGGGCGTGGTTGACCAGTTCACCGTGGAGGCGGAGCACCACCGTCTCGCCGGTGCCGGCGTCCGCCCCGACGCGGACTTCCGCGTCGAGACGGGCGTCGCGGCGGCTGCGAGCCGAGCGGCTGACCCGCTTGATGACGACGACGATCCGCGAAGGGTGTTCGTGGGACGCGTCGTTCGCCGACTTGAGCGCGTCGTACGCGTTCTCCTCGTCGGTCACGATCACCAGCGTGAGGACCATGCCGATGGCCGGCGTGCCGATGTCCCGGCGCGCCTGCACCAACGCGGCGTTGATCTTGCTGGAGGTGGTCTCCGTGAGGTCGATCTTCATGGCCGGCGCCAGCTCCGTCCGTCTCGTGCGAGCATCTCGTCCGCCTCGACCGGACCCCAGGTGCCCGCCGGGTACTGCGCGGGCTTGCCGTGCTTGTCCCAGTACTCCTCGATCGGGTCGAGGATGTTCCAGGACAGCTCGACCTCCTGGTGGCGCGGGAAGAGGTTCGCGTCACCCAGAAGGACGTCGAGGATCAGCCGCTCGTACGCCTCGGGGCTCGACTCCGTGAAGGACTCGCCGTACGCGAAGTCCATCGTGACGTCCCGGACCTCCATGGAGGTGCCCGGGACCTTGGAGCCGAAGCGCACCGTGATGCCCTCGTCCGGCTGGACCCGGATGACCAGGGCGTTCTGCCCCAGCTCCTCGGTCGCGCCCGACTCGAACGGCAGGTACGGGGCCCGCTTGAAGACGACCGCGATCTCGGTCACCCGGCGGCCCAGGCGCTTGCCCGTCCGCAGGTAGAACGGGACGCCCGCCCAGCGGCGGTTGTTGATCTCCAGGCGGATGGCCGCGTAGGTGTCGGTCTTCGACTTGGGGTCGATGCCGTCCTCTTCGAGGTACCCGACGACCTTCTCGCCACCCTGCCACGCCGCCGAGTACTGGCCGCGCACGGTGTGCTTGCCCAGGTCCTCGGGGAGCTCGACGGCCGTGAGGACCTTGAGCTTCTCCGCCACCAGCGCCTTGGGGTGGAAGGAGCCGGGCTCCTCCATCGCCGTCAGCGCGAGCAGCTGGAGCAGGTGGTTCTGGATGACGTCACGGGCCGCGCCGATGCCGTCGTAGTACCCGGCCCGGCCGCCGATGCCGATGTCCTCGGCCATGGTGATCTGCACGTGGTCGACGTACGACCGGTTCCAGATCGGCTCGAACATCGTGTTGGCGAAGCGGAGCGCCAGGATGTTCTGGACGGTCTCCTTGCCGAGGTAGTGGTCGATCCGGAAGACCTCGTCCCGCGGGAAGACCTCGTGCACGACCTTGTTGAGCTCCTCGGCGCTCTTCAGGTCGTGCCCGAAGGGCTTCTCGATGACGGCACGCCGCCAGGAGCCCTCCTTCTGCGCCAGCCCGTGGTTCTTGAGCTGCTGGACCACCTTCGGGAAAAACTTCGGAGGCACCGACAGGTAGAAGGCGAAGTTGCCGCCCGTGCCCTGTGCCTTGTCCAGGTCGTCGATCGTGGACTTGAGGGTCTCGAAGGCCGCGTCGTCGTCGAAATCGCCCTGCACGAAGCGGCAGCCCTGCACCAGCTGCTGCCAGACCTCCTCCCGGAAGGGGGTGCGCGAGTGCTGTTTGACGGCCTCGTACACCTCCTGGGCGAAGTCCTCGTGCTCCCATTCGCGGCGGGCGAAGCCGATCAGCGAGAAGCCCGGCGGCAGCAGCCCCCGGTTCGCCAGGTCGTAGATGGCGGGCATCAGCTTCTTGCGCGACAGGTCACCCGTAACGCCGAAAATGACCAGGCCGGACGGCCCCGCGATGCGCGGGAGCCGCCGGTCCTGTGCGTCACGAAGCGGGTTCGCTCCGTTCACAGACAAAGTGTTCAGGCCTCCGTGGGGGCGAGGCGCTGGAGCTCCGCCTCGGTGGACTTCAGCAGGTCGTTCCAGGCCGCCTCGAACTTCTCGACGCCCTCGTCTTCGAGCAGCTGCACCACATCGTCGTACGAGATGCCCAGCTTCGCGACCGCGTCGAGCTCGGCGCGGGACTGGTCGTACGTGGCGCGCACGGTGTCACCCGTGATCTCGCCGTGGTCGGCGGTGGCCTCCAGGGTGGCCTCCGGCATGGTGTTCACCGTGTTCGGGGCGACCAGGTCGACCACGTACAGGGTGTCCTTGTACGCCGGGTCCTTGACGCCCGTCGAGGCCCACAGCGGACGCTGCTTGTTGGCGCCGTGCTTCTCCAGGGCGTTCCACCGGTCGGAGGAGAACACCTCTTCGTAGGCCTCGTAGGCCAGACGGGCGTTGGCGAGGGCCGCCTTGCCCTTCAGGGCCTTCGCCTCGTCGGTGCCGACGGAGTCCAGGCGCTTGTCGATCTCCGAGTCCACGCGGGACACGAAGAAGGAGGCGACCGAGTGGATCAGCGAGAGGTCCAGGCCCGCGGCCTTGGCCTTCTCCAGACCCGCCAGGTACGCGTCCATGACCTCGCGGTAGCGCTCCAGCGAGAAGATCAGCGTGACGTTGACGCTGATGCCCTTGCCGATGACCTCGGTGATCGCCGGCAGGCCGGCCTTGGTCGCCGGGATCTTGATGAGCGTGTTCGGGCGGTCCACCAGCCAGGCGAGCTGCTTGGCCTCGGCGATCGTCGCCGCGGTGTTGTGGGCCAGGCGCGGGTCGACCTCGATGGAGACCCGGCCGTCCTGGCCGTCCGTGCGGTCGTAGACCGGGCGCAGGATGTCGGCGGCGTCGCGGACGTCCGCCGTCGTGATCATGCGGATGGCCTCGTCGACGGTGACCTTGCGGGCGGCGAGGTCGGCGAGCTGCTGCTCGTAGCCGTCGCCGCTGCTGATCGCCTTCTGGAAGATCGACGGGTTGGTGGTGACACCGACCACGTGCGACTGGTCGATGAGCTCGGCCAGGTTGCCGGACGTGATGCGCTTGCGGGACAGGTCGTCCAGCCAGATCGCCACGCCCTCGTCGGAGAGGCGCTTGAGTGCGTCTGTCATGGGAATTGCATCTCCTACTGGTTCGTGTACCGGTGTCAGCGCGCGGCGGCGGTGATCGATTCCTTGGCGGCGGCGGTGACGGCCTCGGCGGTGAAGCCGAACTCGCGGAACAGCACCTTGGCGTCGGCCGAGGCACCGAAGTGCTCCAGCGAGACGATCCGGCCCGCATCGCCGACGTAGCGGTGCCAGGTCAGGCCGATGCCGGCCTCGACCGCGACGCGCGCCGTGACGGACGGCGGCAGGACGCTGTCCTTGTACGCCTGGTCCTGCTCCTCGAACCACTCGACGGACGGCATCGAGACCACGCGGGCCGGGATGCCCTCGGCCTGCAGCGCCTCGCGCGCGGCGACGGCGAGCTGGACCTCGGAACCGGTGCCGATGAGGACGACCCGGGCGTCGCCGCCCTCGGCCTCGAAGAGCACGTACCCGCCCTTGGCCGCGTCCTCGTTGCGCTCGTACGTCGGCACGCCCTGGCGGGTCAGCGCCAGACCGTGCGGGGCGCCCTTGCCGAACACCTTGGTGTGGCGGCGCAGGATCTCGCGCCACGCGACGACGGTCTCGTTCGCGTCGGCCGGGCGGACCACGTTCAGGCCCGGGATGGCGCGCAGCGAGGCGAGGTGCTCGACCGGCTGGTGCGTCGGGCCGTCCTCGCCGAGGCCGATGGAGTCGTGCGTCCACACGTACGTCACCGGCACGTGCATCAGCGCGGACAGGCGGACGGCGTTGCGCATGTAGTCGGAGAACACCAGGAAGGTGCCGCCGTAGATGCGGGTGTGGCCGTGCAGCGCGATGCCGTTCATGGTCGCGGCCATGGCGTGCTCGCGGATGCCGAAGTGGACCGTACGGCCGTACGGGTCGGCCTCCGGCAGCGGGTTGCCCTTCGGGAGGAAGGACGAGTGCTTGTCGATCGTGGTGTTGTTGGAGCCGGCCAGGTCGGCCGAGCCGCCCCACAGCTCCGGGATGACCGAGCCGAGCGCTTCGAGGACCTTGCCGGAGGCCGCGCGGGTGGCGACGCCCTTGCCGGTCTCGAAGGAGGGGAGCTTGTCCTCCCAGCCGGCGGGCAGCTCGTTGGCGTTGATGCGGTCGAACTCGGCCGCGCGCTCCGGGTTGGCGGTGCGCCAGGCGGAGAAGTCCTTCTCCCAGGCGGCCTTGGCCTCGCGGCCGCGGTCCAGCGCCTTGCGGGTGTGCGCGAGGACCTCGTCGGAGACGTCGAAGCTCTTCTCCGGGTCGAAGCCGAGCACGCGCTTGGTGGCGGCGACCTCGTCGTCACCGAGGGCCGAGCCGTGCGAGGCCTCGGTGCCCTGGGCGTGCGGGGCCGGCCAGGCGATGATCGAGCGCATCGCGATGAAGGACGGGCGGCCGGTCTCGGCCTTGGCGGCGGCCAGGGCGGCGAACAGCGCCTTCGGGTCGAGGTCGCCGTTCGGCTGCTGCGCGACGCGCTGGACGTGCCAGCCGTACGCCTCGTAGCGCCCCAGGGTGTCCTCGGAGACGGCCGTCTCGGTGTCGCCCTCGATGGAGATGTGGTTGTCGTCCCACAGCAGCACCAGGTTGCCGAGCTTCTGGTGGCCCGCCAGGGCGGAGGCCTCGTGGGAGATGCCCTCCTGGAGGCAGCCGTCGCCCGCGATCGCGTAGACCATGTGGTCGAACGGGGAGGCGCCCTGGGGGGCCTCCGGGTCGAACAGGCCGCGCTCGTAGCGGGCGGCCATGGCCATGCCCACCGCGTTGGCGATGCCCTGGCCCAGCGGGCCGGTGGTGGTCTCGACGCCGGCCGTGTGGCCGTACTCCGGGTGGCCCGGGGTCTTGGAACCCCAGGTGCGGAAGGCTTCGAGGTCGGCGAGCTCCAGGCCGAAGCCGCCGAGGTAGAGCTGGGTGTAAAGAGTGAGGGACGAGTGCCCCGCGGAAAGCACGAAACGGTCGCGGCCGACCCACTCGGGGTCCGCCGGGTCGTGCCGCATCACCTTCTGGAAGAGGGTGTACGCGGCGGGGGCCAGACTCATCGCCGTGCCGGGGTGGCCGTTACCCACCTTCTGGACCGCGTCGGCGGCCAGGATGCGGGCGGTGTCGACGGCCCGCTGGTCGAGGTCGGTCCAGTCGAGCTCTGTGGTCGTCGGCTTGGTGCTCACCGTGGGTCAGGGCTCCTCTCCACATGTCTGTTACCCGGTGACGAACGGTGCACCGGCGCGATTCCGAGCCTACCCCCGTGACGGCGTGCAGCTATTCGAGTGCCCGCAGTCCGTCATGACGTCGGCGGCTCCGATCGGACCAACACGGGGCGACCCCCGCGCGGGGCGACGTAAGTGCAACGTCTAGAGTGGCGTGGTACGTGCGAGCCTTCAGCGGACCTTTATGTCCGGAGCTTGCTGGTTTCTCTGTCAGGGGTGTGCGTGACGGCCGTCGAATCCCGTCCAGCGGGGGTGCTCGGGACGAGCCCCGGTCACCGGCCGTTCGGGGCCCGGGTCATGGCTTTCGTGGCTTTGACCAAGCCGCGGATCATCGAACTTCTGCTGATCACCACAGTGCCGGTGATGTTCCTCGCCGAACAGGGCGTGCCGTCGCTGTGGCTGGTCCTCGCAACCTGCTTCGGCGGGTACTTGTCCGCGGGCGGCGCCAACGCGCTGAACATGTACATCGACCGCGACATCGACGCGCTGATGGACCGCACCTCGCAGCGGCCTCTGGTGACAGGCATGGTCAGCCCGCGTGAGTGCCTGGCCTTCGGCATCACGCTCGCGGTGGTCTCCACCCTGTTCTTCGGGCTGCTCGTCAACTGGCTGTCGGCCGCGCTCGCCCTCGGAGCGCTCCTCTTCTACGTGGTCGTCTACACGATGCTGCTGAAGCGGCGCACCGCGCAGAACATCGTCTGGGGCGGCATCGCGGGCTGCATGCCGGTGCTCATCGGCTGGTCGGCCGTCAAGAACGAGGTCTCCTGGGCCGCGGTCATCCTCTTCCTCGTCATCTTCTTCTGGACGCCGCCGCACTACTGGCCGCTGTCCATGAAGGTGAAGGAGGACTACGCGCGTGTCGGCGTGCCGATGCTGCCGGTGGTGGCCGGAAACCAGGCCGTGGCGCGCCAGATCGTCCTCTACAGCTGGGTGATGGTGGCGGTCTCGCTGCTGCTCACCCCTCTGGGGTACACCGGCTGGTTCTACACCGCGGTCGCGCTGGCGGCCGGCGGCTGGTGGCTGTGGGAGGCGCACGCGCTGCACGCACGGGCCAAGGCGGGCGTGACGGGCGCGAAGCTCAAGGAGATGCGCCTGTTCCACTGGTCGATCACGTACGTGTCGCTGCTGTTCGTGGCGGTGGCCGTGGATCCCTTCCTGCGCTGACGCTTCCTCGGTTCATTACCCGCCGGTAGCATGCTGTCCATGGCAGACACCGCGGCGGACACCGCAGACAAGAAGCAGGACCGGAAGGCCGCGAAGCTGGCCCGGCAGATCGGCGCGTTCGCCAAGCACCACGGCGGCGCCGAGGGCCAGATCGCGCACATCGGCCAGGCCGGCACCCGGATCGTCCTCGTCGGCACGGACGGCGGCTGGGGCGACCTGGTGGCCCCGACGTACGCGGTGGCCCAGCTGGCCGCCGAGAAGGCCGGCCTGACCCTCCACGAGGAGTTCGACGGCGAGTTCGCCGCGCGCGTCAAGACCGGTCCGTACGAGTGGTCGCGCATGGCCGGCATCCAGCTCGGCGGGGCGGCCAACCCGGCGGCCTGATCGCCGCGGCCGGATCGTGACGGTGGCCGCTCGGTCAACAGCGCGAGCAACACCTCACACCCCGCTCACCCGTTAGGACGTGTGGAAGCCCCTTCCTCACGTCCGCAACGGGATGCCCGGATGATCGAAACGCCGCCCCTGGTGGACCAGTACTGCCACGGAGTGCTCCGCACGGAGCTGGGCCTCGGCACCTTCGAGGCCCAGCTGATCCGCTCGGCCGGCCCTCCCGCCGCCGGGACCACCTTCTTCGACACCCAGACCGGTTTCGCGGTGCGCCGCTGGTGTCCGCCGCTGCTCGGCCTGGAGCCGCACTGCGCCCCCGCCCGGTACCTGGCCCGGCGGCGCGAGCTGGGCGTGGTCGAGTCCGGGCGCAGGCTGCTGCGGGGCTCCGGAGTCGCCGCCTATCTGGTCGACACGGGAGTGCCCGGCGACCTCACCGGCCCCAAGGAGCTGGCGCTCACGGGGGACGCCGACGCCTTCGAGGTCGTACGGCTGGAGCTGCTCGCCGAGCAGGTCGCCGACACCTCCGGCACCGTCCCGGCCTTCCTCGCCAACCTCGCCGAGGCCGTCCACCACGCCGCCGCCGCGGCCGTGGCCTTCACCTGCGGGGCGGACGCCGGATATCCCGCCGTGCTCGGGCAGGCCCCCGAGCCGCCCGGTCCTGGCGAGGTGCGGGGGGCGGCCGGGCGGTGGCTGGCCCGGCGCGCCAAGGGCGGGGCCGTGCGGGACCCCGTACTCCTGCGGCACCTGCTGTGGAGCGCGGTGGCGACGGGGCTGCCGCTCCAGCTGCACACCGGGGCCGGCGCGGGGGAGCCGGGGCAGCGGCCCCAGGAGGCCGATCCGGCGCTGCTGACGGAGTTCGTACGGGCCACCGCGGGGCTGGGGACCCGGCTGGTGCTGCTCGGCGGGTACCCGTACCACCGGCACGCCGCGCAGCTGGCGGCCGCCTTCCCGCACGTCCACGCCGATCTGGGCGCGGCTCTCGGGCAGAGCGGGGCACGGGCGGCGGGGGTGCTGGCCGAGGTGCTGGAGGCCGCCCCCTTCGGCAAGCTGCTGTTCTCCAGCGGCGGGCGCCGGCTGCCCGAACTGCACGCGGTGGGCGCCCTGGTGTTCCGGGAGGCGCTGGGCCGGGTGCTGGGCGGCTGGGTCGGCGACGGCGCCTGGTCCTGGCGGGACGCCGAACGGGTGGCGGCCATGGTCGCGGCGGGCAACGCCCGCCGCGTCTACCGGCTGGACGAGCGGGGGTGAGCCGGAGCCGGGCCCCCGGCTCAGACGGAGGAGAGCTGCGGGTCGCCCTGCGCCGGGATCTGCGCCTCCGCCGCGGGCCGCTCCCGCAGGCCGAGCGCCACCCGGAGCACGGCGATCCACACCAGGCAGGAGCCGAGCATGTGCGCGGCGACCAGCACCTCGGGGACGTGGGTGAAGTACTGGACGTAGCCGATGGCGCCCTGCGCGAGCAGCACGATCAGCAGGTCGCGGGCGCGGGCCCGGGTGTCGGTCGGCGCGTCGACCACGCGCAGCACCAGCCACATGGCCACGGCGAGCGCGCACACCACCCAGGCGGAGATCGCGTGGACGTGCGCGGTGGTGGCCCAGTCGAACGGCATCCGCTTGATCTCGCTGCTGTCGCCCGCGTGCGGACCGGAACCGGTGACCACCGTGCCCGCCGCGATCAGCACCAGCGTCGTCGCGATCAGGGCCCAGGAGAGCTTGCGCACCGGACCGGGGACGCGCGGCTTCGCGGCGGCGTCGCCCTCGCGGGTGCGCTGCCAGGTGACCGTCGTGACCGTGATCAGCGAGGTGGCGAGGAGGAAGTGCCCGGCCACGCTGTACGGGTTGAGCCCCGTCAGGACGGTGATGCCGCCGAGGACCGCGTTGCCCATCACGATGAAGAACTGGAGCCAGCCGAGCCTCGTCAGCGTACGGCGCCACGGCTTGGCCGAGCGGGCGGCGATGATGCACCAGCCAACGGCCGCGCAGAGCACGTACGTCAGCATGCGGTTGCCGAACTCGATGGCCCCGTGGAAACCCTGGGCCTGGGTCACGATCAGGCTGTCGTCGGTGCACTTGGGCCACGTGTCGCAGCCGAGACCTGATCCGGTCAGCCGTACCGCTCCGCCCGTGACGACGATGAGCACGCTCATGACGAGCGCGGCGAGGGCGGCCCGCCGGACGGTCCGGGGTGACGGGGTCCAGCGGTTGGCGATGAAGGCGAGAGGGGTCAACACGGCCCTTATCGTACGCGGAGCCTTGTGCAAACTTTCACGAGGGGGTGTCCGCGGCTCCGCCCGGTGCCGTCTCGGGGCCTGCGGCCGCCTGGAACCGGGCTCCCGCCGTATCGCCTTCCTCGTGCCACCACAGGCGCAGGCGCCAAGGGGCGCCACCGCCGGGGTAGTCGGCGGACGCCGTGAATCCGCGTATCAATTCACCACCTATGTCCCGTGCTGTCCTGTTTCTGACTTCAGCCCCGCTGCGCCAGGGATGTTCCTGTACGTTCCACGACCCGTCAGGACCGCGCACCTCGAAGCGCCACACCGCGAGCCAGGGCGTGACCTCCAGCATCGTGCGCACCTGTTCGGCTCCGAGCCGCAGCCGGCCGACGATCTCGGGCTCGGACACGCCCTGGATCCGGGCGGCCACCACCGCCTGGGGCAGCAGGGGTTCGGGCAGCAGGCCCTGTGCGCGCAGGCTCACCAGGGAGTCGAAGGACAGGAGGCGCAGCCGCAGTTCGAGCTGGCGGCCGATGTGGTCGAGGGCCTCCTCCGCCTCCTGGGCCTCTTCCGCACCGGGGGTGGCGCGCAGCAGCCGGCGGAAACCGCCCTCCGCGTCCACCGCCCAGGCCACCGCCTCCTCGGCGGAGCCGAGCTCCGCGAGCCGGTCTCCGAGGAAGACCTTGGCCTGCGCGAGACCGCGCCGGTTGACCGGATCGCGCTGGTCCAGCGCCGCCCACACCTCGACCGCGGCCCGGGTCAGGTCCACGGCGCGCTCGCCCGCCGCCCGCTCCGTCGCGCTCGGGCCGGACTCGGACCGGGGGCCGTGCGGATAGCGGGGCAGCCGTACCTCGTCGCTCAGCGGCCAGGACAGCCAGACCCCCTGGTTGATCAGGCCCCGGGCGTACCAGCGCGCGTACTCCGGGGCGTGCCCGGCCGCCTGCCGGCCGTGCCGCAATCCCTCTTCGACGGCCGAGAGGGCCCCGGCCCGGTCGCCGCCGGCGAAACGGCGGGCCGCCAGGTCGCCCAGGCGCAGGCCGAGGCGCGCCGCGCACTCCGGATCGGTCCGCGCCGGCTCGCGCAGCGCGCCGATCAGCTCCGTCAGCAGGGCCTCGGCCTCGGCCGGAGCCGCCCGTGCGGCCCCCGACCGGATCTGCGCCCATTGGGCGTCCAGCCGTAGAACGTCCTCGCGTTGCGCCATGCCCGCCCCCCGGCGTTCCGGTGTGCCCCGCCCCCAGCGGGGCGGCGCCCATCCTCCTGCCAGGCCAACGTCCGGGGGAGGGGATTCACTCCCAGCGGAACAGCTTGGCGGCGGCGCCGAGCCCGAGGACGGCCCATGCGGCCAGGACGGCCACGTCCCCCCACGGCAGCCCGGCGCCGTTGCGGAGCACCTCGCGCAGCCCGTCCGACAGCGCCGAGATCGGCAGCAGTCCCAGTACGGACTGCACCCCTTCGGGGAACTTCTCCATCGGCACGATGACCCCGCCGCCGACCAGCAGCAGCAGGAACACCAGGTTGGCGGCGGCCAGCGTGGCCTCGGCCTTGAGGGTGCCCGCCATGAGCAGCCCGAGCCCGGAGAAGGCCGCGGTGCCCAGCAGGACCAGCGCGGCGACGGAGAGGGGGCTGCCGTGCGGGGACCAGCCCAGGGAGAGGGCGATCACCGTCAGCAGGGCGATCTGGAGCACCTCGGTGACCAGCACGGACAGCGTCTTGGCGGCCATCAGCGCCCACCGCGGCAGCGGCGAGGCGCCGAGCCGCTTGAGCACCCCGTAGCGGCGGTCGAAGCCGGTGGCGATGGCCTGCCCGGTGAAGGCGGTGGACATCACGGCGAGCGCGAGGATGCCGGGGGCGAGGAAGTCGACCGGCTTCCCGGCGCCGGTGTCGACGATGTCCACGGCGGAGAACAGCACCAGCAGCAGGGCCGGGATGATCACGGTCAGCAGCAGCTGCTCCCCGTTGCGCAGCAGCATCCGGGTCTCCAGCGCGGTCTGCGCCAGGATCATCCGGGACACGGGCGCGGCCCCCGGGGCGGGGGTGAACGTACCGGCGCTCATGCGCGCAGCTCCTTGCCCGTGAGTTCCAGGAAGACGTCTTCGAGGGTGTGCCGCTCCACCGAGAGGCTGCTCGGCATCACCCCGTGCTGGGCGCACCAGGAGGCGACGGTGGCCAGCAGTTGCGGGTCCACGTCGCCGGTGACCCGGTAGGTGCCCGCGGTGAGCTCGGCGGCCTCGGTGCCGTCGGGCAGGGCCTTGAGCAGCGAGCCGAGGTCGAGGGCGGGCCGGCCGGTGAAGCGCAGGGTGTTCTCGGCGCCCCCGCGGCACAGCTGCTCGGGGCTGCCGTGCGCGATGACCCGGCCGGCGTCGACGATGGCGACCTCGTCGGCGAGCTGTTCCGCCTCGTCCATGTGGTGGGTGGTGAGGACGACGCTGACCCCGTCGGCCCGCAGTTCCCGTACGAGGTCCCAGGTCGCGCGGCGGGCCTGCGGGTCCAGGCCCGCGGTCGGCTCGTCCAGGAAGACGAGCTCGGGGCGGCCGACCACGGCCATGGCCAGGGCCAGGCGCTGCTGCTGCCCGCCGGACAGGCGGCGGTAGGCGGTGCGGCCGCAGCCGCCCAGCCCGAGCCGCTCGACCAGGAGGTCCACGTCGAGCGGGCGGGCGTACAGCTTGGCCATGTGGCGCAGCATCTCGACGGCGCGGGCGCCGGAGTAGACCCCGCCGGACTGGAGCATCACCCCGATCCGCGGGCGCAGCGCCCCGGCCTCGGCGACCGGGTCGAGGCCGAGGACGCGGACGGTGCCGGCGTCGGGGCGGCGGTAGCCCTCGCAGGTCTCCACGGTGGTGGTCTTGCCCGCGCCGTTGGGGCCGAGGACGGCGGTGACCGAGGCCTTGCGGACGGTGAGGTCGAGACCGTCCACCGCCGTTTTGGGCCCGTACCGCTTCACCAGTCCGCGGATCTCCACGGCGGGGTCGTTGCTCATGCGGGTGAGTCTACGGAGCTGGACAGGGGCCCTCGGTCCCGGGTGGACGGGGCCGAGATCCCGGTGTTCCGGCCCCCGGCAGCCGCTCTTCACGGCCGTCGGATTCGAACACCGTGTCGCGAACGTGGCTCTTTTCAGTCTTGCGGTCCTGTGCGGGTCAGCCGGTTTCGGTGACCTTTTCCGCGACGTGATGTTCACGGTTCCAGGGGGCGTCGCAGGCGGAGGATTGCTGGTGGGAGCCGTGTACCGGCTCGACGGAGGGGTCCGGCGGAATGCTGGATCAACCCCTTCCGCTTAACTCTGCGTAGATAAATTAGGTAACCCTTAGTGATAGAGGCCACCTGGAGTGGCCTCGGTCACGGCTTGTCGGGGCTCGACTAATTACGCAACAATGGCGTTGTGAAATACGGCGAACGGATGATCGAGGCCCCGCAGGGGGAACTCGCTACCGGGGAGCGGTCGACCCGCAACCGGGTCGCGCGCTCCATCCTGGACCACGGTCCGTCCACCGTCGCCGACCTCGCGGCGCGTCTCGGCCTCACCCAGGCCGCCGTCCGCCGCCACCTCGACACGCTCGTCGCCGACGACGTGGTCGAGCCCCGTGAGCAGCGCGTCTACGGTGCGCGCACCCGGGGCCGGCCCGCCAAGGTCTTCGCGCTCACCGACTGCGGCCGCGACGCGTTCGACCAGTCCTACGACTCGCTCGCCGCGGACGCACTGCGCTGGATCGCGCAGGCCGCCGGCGGGGGCGAGCAGGGGGAGGCGGCCGTGGCCGCCTTCGCCAGGGCGCGGATGGACGCACAGGCCGAGACCTACCGGGAAAGCCTGGACGCCGCCGCCCCCGCGGAACGCACCGAGGCCCTTGCCAAGGCGTTGACCGCGGACGGGTACGCTGCTACGGCGAAGAGTGCTCCCGGTCCGCACAGCGGTGAACAGCTCTGCCAGCACCACTGCCCGGTCGCCCATGTCGCCGAGCAGTTCCCGCAGCTCTGCGAGGCGGAGACCGAGGTCTTCTCCCGCCTGCTCGGGACGCACGTGCAGCGCCTCGCCACGATCGCCCACGGCGACGGGGTGTGCACCACCTTCATCCCGCGAGGCGCGGGCACCACACAGAACGACACATCAGCATCTGCCAGCACGGCCGGGAGGAACCCCGCATGACCACGGAGACTGCTCACCCTGAGCTTGAGGGTCTGGGCAACTACGAGTACGGCTGGGCCGACTCCGACGCGGCCGGCTCGGCTGCCAAGCGAGGCCTGTCGGAGGACGTCGTCCGCGACATCTCGGCGAAGAAGAACGAGCCCGAGTGGATGCTGAAGCTCCGCCTCAAGGGCCTGAAGCTCTTCGGCAAGAAGCCCATGCCGACCTGGGGCTCCGACCTCTCCGGCATCGACTTCGACAACATCAAGTACTTCGTGCGCTCCACCGAGAAGCAGGCCGCTTCGTGGGAGGACCTGCCCGAGGACATCAAGAACACGTACGACAAGCTCGGCATCCCCGAGGCGGAGAAGCAGCGCCTCGTCGCCGGTGTCGCGGCCCAGTACGAGTCCGAGGTCGTCTACCACCAGATCCGCGAGGACCTGGAGGAGCAGGGCGTCATCTTCCTCGACACGGACACCGCGCTGAAGGAGCACCCGGAGCTCTTCCAGGAGTACTTCGGCACGGTCATCCCGGTCGGCGACAACAAGTTCGCGTCGCTGAACACCGCCGTGTGGTCGGGCGGATCGTTCATCTACGTGCCCAAGGGCGTCAAGGTCGACATCCCGCTCCAGGCCTACTTCCGCATCAACACGGAGAACATGGGCCAGTTCGAGCGGACGCTGATCATCGTCGACGAGGACGCCTACGTCCACTACGTCGAGGGCTGCACCGCCCCGATCTACTCCTCGGACTCGCTGCACAGCGCCGTGGTCGAGATCATCGTGAAGAAGGGCGGCCGCTGCCGCTACACGACGATCCAGAACTGGTCGAACAACGTCTACAACCTGGTCACCAAGCGCGCCGTGGCGTACGAGGGCGCGACCATGGAGTGGATCGACGGCAACATCGGTTCCAAGGTCACCATGAAGTACCCGGCCGTCTACCTGATGGGCGAGCACGCCAAGGGCGAGACCCTGTCCATCGCCTTCGCGGGCGAGGGCCAGCACCAGGACGCCGGCTCCAAGATGGTCCACATGGCGCCGAACACCTCCTCGAACATCGTCTCCAAGTCGGTGGCGCGGGGCGGCGGCCGCACCTCGTACCGCGGCCTGGTCGAGATCGGCGAGGGCGCCCACGGCTCCAAGTCGAACGTGCTCTGCGACGCGCTCCTGGTCGACACGATCTCCCGCTCGGACACGTACCCGTACGTGGACGTCCGCGAGGACGACGTCTCCATGGGCCACGAGGCGACCGTCTCCAAGGTCTCGGACGACCAGCTCTTCTACCTGATGAGCCGCGGCATGACCGAGTTCGAGGCCATGGCCATGATCGTGCGCGGGTTCGTCGAGCCCATCGCGCGCGAGCTGCCCATGGAGTACGCGCTGGAGCTCAACCGGCTGATCGAGCTGCAGATGGAGGGCTCGGTCGGCTGATCGCCGGCCCGCCCGACACCGGCTCCTCGGTCCGCCCCCGGCGGGCCGAGGACCGCAACGACGTAGACCGTGTTCCTTTAGAGAGTGAGCAAGACGACAGCCATGGCTGAGGCTCAGAACATTCCGGCCGGGTCGACCACGGCCGGCGCGATCGCGGTGGCCGCCGAGTCCACCGTCGCCACCCGGATGAGCGCACCCCCGTCCTTCGACGTGGCGGACTTCCCCGTCCCCCACGGCCGCGAGGAGGAGTGGCGGTTCACCCCGCTGGCGCGCCTGCGTGGTCTGCACGACGGCACCGCGGTCGCGGACGGCACCATGAAGGCCCAGATCGACGCGCCCGAGGGCGTCACCGTCGAGTCGGTGGAGCGCGGCGACGCGCGCATCGGCAAGGCCGGCACCCCCGTGGACCGGATCGCCGCCCAGGCGTTCTCGTCCTTCGCCAAGGCCACGGTCGTCACCGTGCCCAAGGAGGCCGTCCTGACCGAGCCGGTGCGCGTCTCGCTGCACGGCGAGGGAGGCACGACCTTCGGCCACACCGTCTTCGACGTGCAGGCCTTCGCCGAGGCCGTCATCGTCATCGACCACACCGGTGACGGCGTGCGCGCCGCCAACGTCGACTTCCTCGTCGGCGACGGCGCGAAGCTCACCGTCGTCTCCGTGCAGGACTGGGACGACACCGCCGTCCACTGCTCCCAGCACAACGCGCTGATCGGCCGCGACGCGACCTTCAAGTCGATCGTGGTCACCTTCGGCGGCGACCTCGTACGCCTGCACCCGCGGGTCAGCTACGCGGGCCCCGGCGGCGAGGCCGAGCTGCTCGGCCTGTACTTCACCGACGCCGACCAGCACCAGGAGCACCGCCTCCTGGTCACGCACGACGCCCCGCACTGCAAGTCCCACGTGGTCTACAAGGGCGCCCTGCAGGGCGAGGGCGCGCACGCCGTCTGGATCGGTGACGTCCTCATCGAGAAGAGCGCCGAGGGCACCGACACCTACGAGATGAACCGCAACCTCGTCCTGACGGACGGCGCGCGGGTCGACTCGGTGCCGAACCTGGAGATCGAGACCGGCGAGATCGTCGGCGCCGGCCACGCCTCCGCCACCGGCCGCTTCGACGACGAGCAGCTCTTCTACCTCCAGGCCCGCGGCATCCCGGCCGACGAGGCCCGGCGCCTGGTCGTGCGCGGCTTCTTCGCCGAGCTCGTCCAGCAGATCGGTGTCGACGACATCGAGGAGCGCCTGCTCGCCAAGATCGAGACCGAGCTCGAGGCGTCCGTCTGATGACCTACGTCAAGGCCTGTGCGCTGAGCGAGCTGGAGGAGAACACCCCGAAGCGGGTGGAACTCGACGGCACGCCGGTGTCCATCGTCTCCACCGAGGGGGAGGTGTTCGCGATCAACGACATCTGCTCGCACGCGAACGTCTCGCTCTCGGAGGGCGACGTCGAGGACTGCATGATCGAGTGCTGGCTGCACGGGTCCTCGTTCGACCTGCGCACCGGCAAGCCGTCCGGTCTGCCCGCGACCCGCCCGGTTCCCGTATACCCCGTAAAGATCGAAGGGGGCGACGTGCTCGTCTCCCTCACCCAGGAGTCCTGAGGTATCCATGGCAACGCTTGAAATCCACGACCTGCACGTCTCCGTCGAGGCCGAGAACGGCGCCCGCGAGATCCTCAAGGGTGTCGACCTCACCGTCAAGGCCGGCGAGACGCACGCCATCATGGGTCCGAACGGCTCCGGCAAGTCCACGCTGGCGTACTCGCTGGCCGGTCACCCGAAGTACACCATCACCGGTGGCACCGTGACCCTCGACGGCGAAGACGTCCTGGAGATGTCCGTCGACGAGCGCGCCCGCGCCGGCGTCTTCCTCGCCATGCAGTACCCGGTCGAGGTCCCCGGCGTCTCGGTCTCCAACTTCCTGCGCACCTCGGCCACCGCCATCCGCGGCGAGGCCCCGAAGCTGCGCACCTGGGTGAAGGAGGTCAAGTCCGCGATGGAGCAGCTCCAGATGGACCCGGCCTTCGCCGAGCGCAACGTCAACGAGGGCTTCTCCGGCGGTGAGAAGAAGCGTCACGAGATCCTCCAGCTGGAGCTCCTCCAGCCGAAGATCGCGATCCTCGACGAGACCGACTCCGGCCTGGACGTCGACGCCCTGCGCATCGTCTCCGAGGGCGTCAACCGCGTCCGCGAGACCGGTGAGGTCGGCACCCTGCTGATCACCCACTACACGCGCATCCTGCGCTACATCAAGCCCGACTTCGTGCACGTGTTCGCGAACGGCCGCATCGCCGAGTCCGGTGGCGCCGAGCTGGCGGACCAGCTGGAGGCCGAGGGCTACGACAAGTACGTGAAGGGTGGCGCGACCGCGTGACACAGCTGCCTGGCCTCCTCGACATCGAGGCGATCCGCAAGGACTTCCCCCTTCTGGATCGCGTGGTCCACGACGGGAAGAAGATCGTTTACCTGGACAACGCGGCGACCTCCCAGAAGCCGCGCCAGGTACTCGACGCGCTGAACGAGTACTACGAGCAGCACAACGCCAACGTCCACCGCGGCGTGCACGTGCTCGCCGAGGAGGCCACGGCGCTGTACGAGGGCGCCCGCGACAAGGTCGCCGCCTTCATCAACGCGCCGAGCCGCGATGAGGTGATCTTCACCAAGAACGCCTCGGAGTCGCTCAACCTGGTCGCGAACATGCTCGGCTGGGCGGACGAGCCCTACCGGGTCGACCGCGAGACCGAGATCGCCATCACGGAGATGGAGCACCACTCCAACATCGTCCCGTGGCAGCTGCTCTCGCAGCGCACCGGCGCGAAGCTGAAGTGGTTCGGCCTCACCGACGACGGCCGGCTCGACCTGTCCAACATGGAAGAGGTCATCACGGAGAAGACGAAGATCGTCTCCTTCACGCTGGTCTCCAACATCATGGGCACGATCAACCCGGTCGAGGCGATCGTCCGGCGCGCGCAGGAGGTCGGCGCGCTGGTGCTGATCGACGCCTCGCAGGCCGCTCCGCACATGCCGCTGGACGTGCAGGCGCTCGGCGCCGACTTCGTGGCCTTCACCGGCCACAAGATGTGCGGACCGACCGGCATCGGCGTGCTCTGGGGCCGCCAGGAGCTCCTGGAGGACCTGCCCCCGTTCCTCGGTGGCGGCGAGATGATCGAGACCGTGTCGATGCACGCCTCGACGTACGCCCCGGCGCCCCACAAGTTCGAGGCGGGTACGCCCCCGATCGCCCAGGCCGTCGGCCTCGGCGCGGCCGTGGACTACCTGAGCGCGATCGGCATGGACAAGATCGCCGCGCACGAGCACGCGATCACCGAGTACGCGGTGAAGCGCCTCCTGGAGGTCCCCGACCTGCGGATCATCGGCCCCACCACGGCCGAGGACCGCGGCGCCGCGATCTCCTTCACGCTCGGTGACATCCACCCCCACGACGTGGGCCAGGTCCTGGACGAGCAGGGCATCGCGGTGCGCGTGGGACACCACTGCGCGCGCCCCGTCTGCCTGCGCTACGGAATTCCCGCGACCACGCGAGCGTCTTTCTATCTGTACTCCTCTCCGGCGGACGTCGACGCGCTGATCGACGGGCTGGAGCACGTACGGAACTTCTTCGGCTGACGAGGGCGACGAGGACGACGCAGTGAAGCTGGATTCGATGTACCAGGAACTGATCCTGGACCACTACAAGCACCCGCACGGGCGTGGCCTGCGCGACGGCGACGCCGAGGTGCACCACGTCAACCCGACGTGCGGCGACGAGATCACGCTGCGCGTGAAGTACGACGGCGAGACGCTCACCGACGTCTCGTACGAGGGCCAGGGCTGCTCCATCAGCCAGGCCAGCGCGTCCGTGCTGAACGAGCTGCTCGTCGGCAAGGAGCTGGCCGAGGCGCAGAAGATCCAGGGCGTGTTCCTGGAGATGATGCAGTCGAAGGGCAAGATCGAGCCCGACGAGGCCATGGAGGAGGTGCTGGAGGACGCGGTCGCGTTCGTCGGCGTCTCCAAGTACCCGGCTCGCGTGAAGTGTGCTCTGCTGAGCTGGATGGCCTGGAAGGACGCGACCGCCCAGGCACTGGGCGACGCCGCGGAGAGGAAGACGGCATGACCGAGAACGCGACGCCCGCCGAGGCGTCGATCAAGCCGGCCACCGAGGAGGAGGTCCGCGAGGCCCTCTACGACGTGGTCGACCCCGAGCTGGGGATCGACGTCGTCAACCTGGGCCTGATCTACGGCATCCACATCGACGACGCGAACATCGCCACCCTCGACATGACCCTGACCTCGGCGGCCTGCCCGCTGACGGACGTCATCGAGGACCAGGCGAAGTCGGCGACGGACGGCATCGTGAGCGAGCTCCGGATCAACTGGGTCTGGATGCCGCCGTGGGGCCCGGACAAGATCACGGACGACGGCCGCGAGCAGCTGCGCGCGCTCGGCTTCAACGTCTGAGCCACCCGCTTCACGAAAGGCCCCCGGCACCCCGCCGGGGGCCTTCTCCGTGCTCCGGCGCAGGTGGGGCGGTGTCCGGCGCGCTCCCGACGGGCCCTGTGAGTTCTTCCGGTGGACCATTGACGTGCACCGGATGTTGGCCACGGTGGCCGAACCTGCTCGACGGCCGTCACGGCGTGACGCGGTTCACGCTCGGCTCGACTCTTGGGGACGGGACACCGATGAAGAAGCAGCTTGGCATCGCAGGCATCGCGGCGCTGGTCGTCGCCGGAACGGTCACGGTCGCGCCCGCCCAGGCGGTGACGTACGGGACCCCGACCATCAGCCTGTCCGCGTCGTACCTGTCCGGGGCCGTCGGCGCGGTAGGGGACCCGGTGGTCGACGTGACCGTGGCGCAGAGCGGCGCCGACGCCTCCGCGCTGACGGTGAGCGCCTCCGCGTCGAGCAAGGCCTCGGTCGCCGGAACGGGCGACGTGAGCGTCACCGGGACCGGGGCCGTGCGCCGCCTCGCCGTCGCCGCGCGCGGCCGCGGCTACACCAACCTCACCGTCAAGGTGACGGGGCTGGGCGGCAAGAGCGCCACCAAGACCCTCTCCTACGCCGCCTCCGCCGCCGTGCAGAACCCGGCCGACGCCCGCTACTTCAGCGGCGCCTCCGACTCCTCGGCCGCCGTGGACGTCGGCGGCGGGTACACCGTCGTCGCCGACGACGAGAGCAACGTACTGCGCCTGTACGACCGTTCCCGCTCGGCCGCCCCGGTCCGCACCTGGGACTTCAGCTCGCAGCTCGGCGTCACCAAGGAGGTGGACATCGAGGGCGCGACCCTGATCGGGAACACCATCTACTGGACGGGCTCGCTCGGCAACAACAAGGACGGCGAGTACAAGGCGCCCCGGAACACGGTGTTCACCACGACGGTGAGCGGCTCCGGATCCGCCACGCAGCTCGCGTACGGGCGCTCGTACAAGAAGCTCCGCGACGACCTGGTGGCCTGGGACAAGGCGAACGGGAACCGCTACGGCTTCGCGGCCGGCACGGCGGACGGCGAGGCGCCCAAGCAGATCGACGGGTTCAACGTGGAGGGGCTGGAGTTCGCGCCGGGCTCGACCACCACCGCCTACCTGGGCTTCCGCGCCCCGCTGGCCCCGGCGGTGCCGGGCGGCAAGGCGCTGGTCGTACCGGTGACCAACTTCGACAAGGTGCTCTCCAGCGGCGCCAAGGCCACCTTCGGGGCGGGCATCGAGCTCGACCTCGGCGGGCTCGCGATCCGCGACATCCGCAAGAACGCGGCGAACCAGTACCTCATCCTGGCCGGTTCCTGGGCCGCGGACGACAACTCCGACCCGTACGCGCTCTACCAGTGGGACGGCGTCGCCGGCCACGCCCCGGTCAAGCGGGCCGACCTGCCGACGACCGACCCGGGCGGCTGGGAGGCCATCGTGGACGTGCCGGACCTGTCGGCCGCCGGCGCGCGAGTCCAGCTGATCACGGACAGCGGCTCGGCCGACCTGTACGGGGACGGCACCGAGGCCAAGGACCTGACCCACGCGGAGTGGAAGAAGTCCCGCGCGGCCTGGTTCACCCTGAACTGACGCCCGTGCCGGCGTCGCGGACGGCCCTCAGCGCCGCCGCGACGCCGGCCTCGATGTCCCGGACCGGATAGAACACCTCGCGCACCACGCGCTCCCGGTCCACCACCAGGGTCAGCCGCTTCAGCCGGCTCACCCCCGCCGCCCGGAACGTCGGCAGCCGCAGCGCGGCCGTCAGCGAGAGCTCCGCGTCCGAGAGCAGCGGGAACCGCAGCTTCTCCGCCTCCGCGAACTCCCGCTGCTCGTCGGGCCGCTGGGTGGACACCCCGTGCACCGTCGCCCCGGCCGCCGTGAACTCCGCCAGCTGGTCCCGGTACGTGCACGACTCGAACGTGCAGCCCTTGGCCCCCGGGATCCCCGCCCACCCCGGGGGGTAGGACTCGGCCCGGGCGTACGCGCCGGGGAAGCAGTACAGGACCGTGAACGGCGTGTCCGCCACCGGATCCCGCAGCTCCCCGAACCGGTCCGCCAGTACCAGCTCCGGCAGCCGCGTGCCGCGCAGCGCGTGCACCCGTTCGGCCTCCCGCGAGGACTCCTCCGTCGTCGCCGTCATCTCGCCTTCCCCCAGGACCCAGGTGTCTCCCCAGTCCTGGAGGGCCACCAGGACCGGCAGCAGCCCCCGCCCGCGCGGGGTCAGCCGGTACTCGTGCCGCACCGGGCGTTCCTGGTACGGCTCGCGCGTCAGCACCCCGGCCTCGACCAGCAGCTTCAGCCGCTCGGCCAGCACCTTCCGGGAGACCCCGAGTTCGTGCTGGAACGCGTCGAAGCGGTGCACGCCGCGCGCGGCGTCGCGCACGATCAGCAGCGTCCACCAGTCGCCCACCACGTCGAGGGCCTGGGCGATGGCGCAGTCCGCGTCGTCGAGGTGCGTGCGCTGGGCCATGGGCACTCCTTTGTCCGTTGACCCAAGGCTGTCATGCTGACATAGTCCGTTCCCAAAAGGAACTCACTACGGACTCGCTACGGCTTCGGGGGCGGACATGGGAATGGCGCAGGGCTTCAAGGACGTGCCCCGCGTGGTGTGGCTGCTGGCGGCCGGGGTGTTCGTCAACGCCGTCGTCAGCTTCACCTTCGTCTTCGTCTTCCTGTACCTGACCGGCCCGCGCGGCCTCGGCGCCGCCCAGGCCGGCCTGGTCACCGGCATCGGCGGCATCGGCCTCGTCGCCGGAAACTTCACCGGCGGCTGGTACGGGGACCGCTTCGGCCACCGCCGCGTGCTGCTCGCCGCCTCCGCCGCGGGGGGCCTCACCCTGATGTCCTTCCCGCTGCTGTCCGCCGCCGGACTCTGCGCGGCCCTTCCGCTGGCCCAGTACGCCTCCGGCGTGGTCCGGGCGGCGAACTCCGCGCTGGTCGCCGTCACCGTCCCCGAGGGCGCCCGTCGGCAGGCCTTCGCCGTGGTCCGCTGCGTCTCCAACGGCGGCTTCACCCTCGGACCGCCGCTGGGGGCCCTGCTCGCGACCGGGTTCTCGTACGACTGGCTGTTCGTCGCGGACGGCCTCGGGACCCTGTTCTTCGCCCTGTGGACCTCGCGGGTCGTCCCGGCCCGCGGCGCCTCCCGCGGCGCCTCCCGCGGCGCCTCCCGCCCCGCCTCGGCCCCGGACGGGGGTCGGGGCCGGGGCGTGTGGGAGGAGCTGCGGGCCAGGCCCGCCGTACTCGTCCTGCTCGGCGCGATCCTGGTGACCGACCTCGTCTACCGCCAGCAGTACTCGGCCTTCCCCGTCTACCTCGCCGACCACGGCCTCGACGTCCGCGCCTTCGGCTTCGTGATCGCCCTGAACGGGGGCGTCATCCTGCTGCTGGAACTCCCCGCAGCCGTCGCGCTGCGCGCCCGGCCGCCGCTGCCCGTCATCGGCACCGGCATCGTGCTCGTCGGGGCCGGGTACGCCGCGCTGCTGGCCGGGGTGGGGGTCGCGAGCGCCGTTGCGATGATGGTGCTGCTCAGCCTCGGCGAGATCCTGTACAAGACCACCGCGACCGCCTACGTCGCCGACCAGGCGCCGGAGCACGCGATGGGGCGGTTCCAGAGCCTGTACGCGGGGGTCTCGGTCAGCGGGGTCGTCCTCGGGCCCCCGCTGGGCGGCGCCCTGTACGCGGCCGCGCCCGGGCTGCTGTGGCCGCTGTGCGCGGCGCTGGCGGCGGGCGCGGGCGGGGCGGTGCTGTACGCGTCACGCGTCGGGGAGCGGCCCGCCGGGCCGGACGGGGCGCGCCACGCGGCGCGACCGGCACATGAGACCGGTTCGCAAGCGGGGGCCGCGGCCGGTTAGGTTTCGGGCATGACTGCTACGCGTACCACCGGCGCCGTCGCCGCCGGACTTGCCACCATCGCCGCCGACGGCACCGTCCTCGACACCTGGTTCCCCGCCCCCGAGCTGGTCGCCGAGCCCGGCCCGGCCGGCACCGAGCGCCTCACCGCCGATCAGGCCGTGCAGCTCCTGGGCGCCGCCGCGGCCAAGGCGCTCCGCCTGGACGCGGTCCGCGACGTCGAGGTCGTAGCCGTCCGCACCGTGATCTCCTCCCTGGAGGACAAGCCGCTGGACGCGCACGACGCGTACCTGCGCCTGCACCTGCTCAGCCACCGCCTGGTGAAGCCGCACGGCCAGAACCTGGACGGCGTCTTCGGCCTGCTGGCCAACGTCGCCTGGACCTCGCTCGGCCCGGTCGCCGTGGACCAGGTGGAGGCCGTACGGCTGAACGCCCGCGCCGAGGGCCTGTACCTCCAGGTCACCTCGATCGACAAGTTCCCGCGGATGACGGACTACGTCGCCCCCAAGGGCGTGCGCATCGCCGACGCGGACCGGGTCCGCCTGGGCGCGCACCTCGCCGAGGGCACCACCGTCATGCACGAGGGCTTCGTCAACTTCAACGCGGGCACCCTCGGCACCTCGATGATCGAGGGCCGCATCTCGGCCGGCGTCGTGATCGGCAACGGTTCCGACATCGGCGGCGGCGCGTCCACGATGGGCACCCTCTCGGGCGGCGGCAAGCAGATCATCTCGATCGGCGAGCGCTGCCTGATCGGCGCCGAGGCGGGCGTGGGCATCGCGCTGGGCGACGAGTGCATCGTCGAGGCCGGCCTGTACGTCACCGCGGGCACCCGCGTCACCCTCCCGGACGGCCAGATCGTCAAGGCCCTGGAGCTCTCGGGCGCGAGCAACATCCTCTTCCGCCGCAACTCGGTCACGGGCACGGTCGAGGCCCGCCCGAACAACGCGGTCTGGGGCGGCCTGAACGAGGTCCTCCACTCGCACAACTGACCCCCGGGCCCGACGGCCCCCGGCGGTCCCGGAACGCCCGCGACGCCCTCATCTCCCCGGCAAGGGGTGGTGAGGGCGTCGTGTTTCTCCCGGTCCCGTCCGCGTCCTCCCGCCCCGAGCGCGGGCGGACGCGGCGGTTCAGCGGAGGGGCAGGGTGCGGATCAGGCCGGCGAAGGCCTCTTCCTCCGCCTGGGTCAGCTGGACCGACTCCATCGGGTGCGTGGCGGCACTGCGCTGGGCCGGGATGACCGCGACGCCCTCGTAGGCGCCCGGCTCGGGGTGGTGGAAGCGGGAGTCCCACAGCATGTGCCCGAGGCCGAACACCCACACGAGGGCGGCCACGAGCAGGACGGCCAGGCCGATTTCCTGGGCGAGGGAGATGGAGGGGAACACGCGGTCCTCCGGGGGACACGGGGGGACAGGTTCGAGCGTGGGGCCACTCAACACCACAACCCGGGTCGAATGGGCGGTGATGTGGCGAGCGTCACGCCAGGGGCGAAAGTCCCGACTTCTCCCGAGCTGTCCCCCGCGCGCCCGCGGAGCCCGCGACGGGCGGGTCCGTACGGGTGGCGGTACGGAAGAGCGCGGCCGGAAAGCGGCGCAGGTCCCCCGGACCGGTGACGCCTCCCGGCGGTGGCCGGGGGGAGACGGAGTCCGGGGGACCTGTGGCTCAGGACCGCACCGCGGTTACGGGCGGAAGCGCAGCACCTGCGGGTCGTGGTCGCTGTTCTGCGCCGCGAACTCAGCGTTGATGTGCACGCTGTCGTACGTGAAGTTCTTGACCGCCGGGCTGGTCAGGATCTGGTCCAGCACCTGCGCGTTGCCCTGGTACACGTACGAGTAGCGCTCCGCCTTCGGCAGCGACTTGATCGCCGAGTACAGCGCCCCGCCGTCCTCCAGCGCCTGCGCGGTCGCGGAGAACTCGAAGTCGTTGATGTCGCCGACGGCCAGGACGCTCGCGTTCTTGTCCGTCGCCAGGAGCTGCTTGACGAAGCCGTTCACGGCCTGCGCCTGGAGCAGCCGCTTGGCCTCCGAGGAGCGCACCGGCGGCTGGTGGATCGAGGTGAGGCCCTCGTCGCCGCCCTTGGAGCCGAAGTGGTTGGCGATGACGAAGACCGTCTTGCCCTTGAAGACGAACTCGCCGGCCAGCGGCTTGCGGCTGTCGGCCCACGCCGGGTTCGCCGGGTCGATCCGGCCGGGGGAGTGGGTCAGGGCGGCCTTGCCGTTCACCTGCGTCACGCCGGTCGCGGTCACCGAGTCGCCCGCGGCGCGGTCGGTGAAGGAGACGCGGGCCGGGTTGAAGAGGAACACCTGGCGGATGTTGCCGCCGGGCTCGCCGCCGTCCTTGTTGTTCTCGGGGTTGACGGTCCGCCACTCGTAAGCCGGGCCGCCCGCCGCGACGATGGCCGCGGTGAACTTCTTGATGGTCTCCTCGGCCGAGACGGTGCCGTCGTTCTTGGCGCCGTTGTCGTCCTGGATCTCCTCCAGGGCCAGGATGTCGGGCGAGGCGAGGTTCGTGACGACGGCCTTGGCGAGGTTGTCGAACTTCTCCTGCGGGTCGCTCGGGTCGAGGTTCTCCACGTTGTACGTGGCCACCGCGAGCTCGTTCGCCGCCTGCGCCTTGGTCTTCTCGGGGGCCAGGGTGCCCGCCTTGACGGTGCCGAGGGTGCGGGCCACCAGGGTGTAGCCGCCGAACTGGTTGAAGTCCAGCGGGCCCTCGGTGGTGCCGGTCAGCTTGTCGCCGACGTTGGCCACCGGGAAGGGCTGCTGCGCGATCGGCGCCAGCTGCTGGATCTGCAGGCGGCCGGTGTTCTGCGACTCGTACGAGCCGTAGAGGGTGCCGCCGCGCTTGGCGGTGTTCTCCCAGCCCTTCACCGTGACCCACAGCTCCGAGTACGGGTCGGTGGCGCCGACCACGCGCGAGTTGCCGATCTTCACGTTCATGCCCTCGAGGGACTCGTAGAAGTCCAGGGCGTAGCGCGAGGGCTCCAGGGCCAGGCCGTTGATGCTGCCGGCGGCGGCCGGGTCGCCGGCCGGGGCGTACTCGGCGGGCACGTTGTACTCGTTGATCGCGGTGGCCTCGGGCACCGCGTTGCCCGAGGAGACCACGGTCACGACCGGCTTGGAGATCTGCGTGACCGACTGGTTGCCGGAGGAGGCGCCGCCCGGGACGTACTCGCCGACCAGGCCGGAGACCTTGACCGCGTCGCCGACGGCGACGGTCGGGACGGAGCTGGTGAAGACGAAGACGCCCTCGCTGGTCGCGTCGTTGTCGTCGGCGTCCGGGTCCTGCATCCAGAAGCCGCGCGAGCCGTACGTGCGCACGCCCGTCACGATGCCGGCGACATCGGCGACCTGCTTGCCGTTGAGCGGCGATATGCGGGTGGTGCCCTGGATGTCGTGGATGCGTATCGGATCGGCGGACGCGGCGCCTTCGGCCGCGTCGGCGGTGCCCGCCAGCAGGCCGGTGGCCAGGGCGGTGGCGACGAGTGCCGAGACGGCGGCGGAACGGGGATGCGAGGAGCGCATGGTCAAGAACTCCGGTGTGTGGAAGAGGAAAGCGAAGGGTGTTGCGTATGTTTGGCCGGATTCGTGCGGTGCGCTGCGGCCGGGCCGCAGGCGATCCACGGGAATCCCGGGTGGTCCCCCATACATCTACGCGCGTCAATTTCCTGTGTGACCAGGGAAGTTGTCAAGGCCTCCAGGGGATACGGAAGCTGACTGTGGGATGAACCAAAGGAGATGGCCCCCCGGGCGCGCCCGATATGCGTCTACGCTGGTGCGCCGGACTGCCGCCCCGCGGCGGCCGGACCAGCGCCGCGGGGCCGCCGCACCACCGTCCCGCGGGGCCGAGCCCCATCGCCCCACCGCGTTCGCGAGGAGACCGCCCCATGTCCGCAGAGCCGCACCCCACGCTGCCGCCGGTACGGCTGCCCTCCGACGCGGAACTGGCCCGCGACGCCCTCGGCGCCCCGCTCTTCGCCCGCGCCGTACGGCTGGCGCGCTGGGCCGGTCCGCACACCCGCGTCGGCGCCGGCGGGGAACTCGCCGCAGCGCAACTGCCCGAGGCCGCCGCCGCGCTGGGCTTCGACCCCGCCGACGAGGAGGGCACGGCGCTCGCCGGCCAGGCCTGGCGGGTGGCCGTGGACACCGGCCTCGTCGACGTGACCGAACCCGATGAACGGGGTGCGGGCGGTGCCGGCGGTGACGGCGCGGCGGGCGGCGACGAGGGCCGCGACGAGGGCCGCGACGAGGAGTCCGGAACCGCCGTGCCCGGTGAGGACCTGGCCCTGGTGACCGGCGGTGCGCCGGGTGAGGTGCTCGACCTGTGGCTGGCGGCCCTGGACACCGTGCTCGCGGACGCGGCCGTGCCCGATCTGGACGACCTCGTCGACGCGTTGGACGCGGGCGGCGAGATCGATTTCGACCGGCTGGACTGGAACCCGGGCCGCGAGGCGGACTTCCTCGACGGGGTCCTCGCCAATCTCTACCTGCTCACCGTCTCCGGACACGGAGCCTCGGAAGGTCCTATTCCGCTGCCGGTGCTCGCCGCCTCCATGGTCATCCCCGAGGACATGGGCGAGCCGACCGACGCCGTGCTGGAGCAGGTCTCGGACGCGATGATGCGCCTCGACGACCAGTTCCGGCAGCTGGAGCCGATCGGGCTCGTCGAGTTCCGGCCGGTGGACGAGGCCCTGATGGCGGAGGCGGACGACGAGGAGTTCACCTCCGCCGGATCCGCTTCCGCTTCCGGTCCGGCCGACGACGAGGACGTCTCCCGGTACGGGCTGGTCCGGCTGACCCCGCTCGGCCTGTACGGGATCCGCGCCCGCATGCTGGAGGCCGGGGTCACCGCCCCCGCCGTCGGCGAACTGGCCGACAAGGGCGCCGACGCCCTGCTCGACGCGGTCTCCGGCTACCCCGAGGGCGCGGCCCAGGCCGAGATCGAGCAGTGGCTCGCCGGCCGCGAACCGCGGGACGCGGTCGCCGAACTGCTGGCCGCCGCCCGGGGCGCCGACGAGGGCGGCCCGCTGCGCCGGCTGCGCTGCCAGCAGGCCCTCGCTCCGGCCGGTCCCGAGGCCGAGCCGGCGGTCCGCGCCGTGCTCGACGATCCGGAGCTCGGCGGACTCGCCCGGGTGTGGCTCTCCGAGCGCGGGGCGGCCGACGTACCGGCGCCGGACGAGGCCATGGTGTTCTGGCTGACCGTGGACACGATCGCGGCGCAGCTCGCTGCGGACGGGGAGACGGAGGAACTGCCGCTGCTGATGCGTTCACTGACCGAGCACCACACCGGGTTCTTCGACCAGGTATGGCGGGTGGACCACCCGGCGACGGCGTACGTGCTGGAGGCGATGGGCCGGATGCACCCGGACAAGAAGGCCGCCAAGGAGGCCCGCAAGGCCGCTTTCAAAGCCCGTTCGCGCCGAGCCTGACCCCGGGGGGCCCGGGTACGGGAGCGGCAGCTGGGGCGGGGGGTGGCCGGCGGCCGGAACGCGCCGTTCCTGAGCCGGAGTCGGCCATTGCGGCCACCGGCAAGGGATCGGCTCCGCTTCCCGGGTAATTCAGCCGCCGTTCACGTGCGGGCGAGAGCGTGTGCGCCGACGACCGCACGACAGGCGCACCACCTCCCCACCCCTGGAGACCCGATGCCGCTCAGCCGTAGAGACTTCACCGCCCGCACCGTGATCGCCGGCGCGGGAGTCGCGCTCACCGGGACGGTCGGCGCGCTCGCCACCGCCCCGGGAGCCCTGGCGGCCGACGACGGCACCCTGCGCGACGAGCACGGCCGGCCCTGCGAGCCCGGCTACGGCCCGCTGGTCGCGGACCCGGCCGGACTGCTCGCCCTCCCCGCCGGATTCCGCTACCGCGTCATCACCCACAGCGGGGTCACCACCCTCGACTCCGGCGAGTCCACCCCGTCCAACCACGACGGCACCGCCGCCTTCGAGGGCCACCGCGGGGTGACCCTCCTCGTCAACAACCACGAGCTCAAGGGCAAGCGGGCGGACTGGGCGCACCCGGTCCCGCTCACCGAGGGCCTCGTCTACGACCCGGGCGCGGCCGGCGGCTGCACGGTCGTCGAGGTCCGGCGCGGCGGCGAAGTCGCCGAATGGGTGGGCATCGCGGGTACGTCCACCAACTGCGCGGGCGGCGCCACCCCCTGGGACACCTGGCTGACCTGCGAGGAGACCGAGGACCTCGCCGGCAAGAACGGAATGACCAAGGACCACGGGTACGTCTTCGAGGTCGACCCGCACGACCGGCGCGCCAACCGCGACCCGAAGCCCGTCAAGGCGTTCGGCCGGTACGCCCACGAGGCCGTGGTCATCGACCCGCGCCAGGGCCACGCCTACCTCACCGAGGACGCCTCCGGCCCCAACGGGCTGCTCTACCGCTGGACCCCGCCGAGCGGCTTCCGCCACGGGCGCGGCAAGCTCCGTACGCTCGCGGCCGACGCCGGAGTGCTGGCCGCCGCCAAGTGCTTCGACAGCGCCGGCCATTTCGTCGACGACCTCTCGCGCGCCACGAAGATCGGGACCGTCTACGGGGTCGACTGGGTGACCGTGCCGGACCGCGACGCGCGGACGGTTTCGGTGCGCAAGCAGTTCGGCGAGGGCGCGGTGACCCGGGCCCGCAAGCTGGAGGGCATGTGGTGGGCCGACGGGGGCACGTACTTCGTCTCCTCGTACGCCCGTGAGGAGAGCCCGGGCACGGCGCACGACGGCCAGGTGTGGTTCTACGACCCGAAGCGGCGCACGATCCGGCTGACGGTGGTGCTCGGGGTGAACGCCGACCCAGCGAAGGACGGCTCCTTCGACGGCCCGGACAACATCACGGTCTCCCCGTACGGCGGTCTGGTCATCGCGGAGGACGGCAGCGGTCTGCAGCACCTGTTCGGGGCGACCGAGTCGGGGCGCACCTACCCGCTGGCGCGCAACGAGATGAACATGGGGACGGCACAGGAGCCGGAATACTCCGAGTTCACCGGTGTGTGCTTCTCCCCGGACGGGCACACGCTGTACGCCAACATCCAGGACCCGGGCATCATGCTCGCCATCACCGGTCCGTGGCGCCGCGCGCACTGACGTCCGGCACTCACGAACGAAGGCTGTGCCGGCCCCCGTTCACCGGGTGGCGGCACAGCCTTCCTTGTCTACTGAGCGGCGGCGATCTCGGCGCGGCTGGCGGCGGCCCATTCCTCCAGCAGGAACTCGTACGCTTCGGAGGGCCACTCGTCGTCCACCCGGGTCGCCACGAGGTGCCGTATCGCCTCGTTCGCCTCTGCGGCGGACGGGCGGGCGGGACCCGCGGGCCGGAGTGTGCTGTACATGCTTTCAAGGCTAAGGGCGGGCACTGACAGCCACCCACCTATTAAGGGTGGAATCCATCACCTGGGCCTTCCGGCCGTCGGTCATGGTTGCTCCATGTGCCCGCCCACCTGCTCAGAGTGTCTGGGAGCCGGGCTTGACCATCCCGCGCACTGTGCGGGACTTCACAAATTCTCCGATGGCCGTCATCTCCCATTCGCCCGAAAACTGGCGAATCAGCTTGGCCATCATGACCCCGGTCTGCGGCTCCGCGCCGGTGAGGTCGAAGCGGACCAGCTCCTCCCCGCTCGCCGCGTCGATCAGGCGGCAGTAGGCCTTGGCGACCTCGGTGAACTTCTGCCCGGAGAAGGAGTTGACCGTGAAGACCAGGCCCGTGGCCTCGGCGGGCAGCCGCCCGAGGTCCACGACGATCACCTCGTCGTCTCCGGCGCCCTCGCCGGTGAGGTTGTCACCCGAGTGCTTGACGGCTCCGCCGAGGATGGACAGCTTGCCGAAGTAGCAGCTGTCGATGTGGTTGCGCTGCGGGCCGTACGCGATGACGGAGGCGTCGAGGTCGATGTCCCGGCCGCGGAACGCCGGCTCCCAGCCCAGGCCCATCTTCACCTGGGAGAGCAGCGGGCGGCCGTTCTTGACCAGGGACACGGTCTGGTTCTTCTGGAGGCTGACCCGGCCCTTGTCGAGGTTGATCTTCCCGGTGCCGGCGGCGGGCGCGGCGGCCGGGGCGGGCGCGGCGGCCGGCGGTGCCGCGGGGAACGACGGGGCTGCCGGGGGCGCGGGAGGCGCCGACGCCGTCGGGGCGCTCGGCCAGGAAGAGGGGGAGGGCGCGGCCGGGGCCTGCGGGGAGGCCGCGGGCGGCGGGGCGGGCTCCTCGTCCACCGAGACCCCGAAGTCCGTCGCGATCCCGGCGAGGCCGTTCGCGTACCCCTGGCCCACCGCGCGCACCTTCCACACGCCGCCGCGCTGGTAGACCTCGACGACCACGAGCGCGGTCTCGGCGCCCAGCTGCGGCGGGGTGAAGGAGGCGATCACCGCGCCGGTCTCCGCGTGGCGCACGGTGGCGGTGGGCTCGATGCCCTGGAAGGTCTGACCGGCGGCGTCGGGGCTGGCCGTGACCACGATCCGCTCGATGCCCGGCGGCAGCGCGCCCGTGTCCACCGTGATCGAGTCCGGCGCCGCCCCGCCGCCGGACCGGTAGCTGACACCGGGCCCGGACGGCTGGTTGTAGAAGATGAAGTCGGCGTCGGAGCGCACCTTGCCGTCCGCCGCGAGGAGCAGTCCCGACACGTCGAGCCGCACCGGGGCAGCCACGTCCACCGTCACACGGACGGTGTTGAGCGGCAGGTTGGAACCTGGGGTCATAGCGGTCATGCCCGGAGAACGACCGGAGGTGCTTTGCCGTTCCCTTACCCTCGTGACGGATTTCAGCGCTTGTTGCGGGGGTGGTTCTTCGCCATGCGCTCGTTGCCGAACTTGTAGGCGCCCGTCCAGCGGGCCATCACGAGCTGCGCGTCGCCCGACTCCACCTCGGCGAGGAACTTCTCGGCCCGGCCGCCGCGCAGGGTGCCCGCGGCCCGCCCCTGGTGCGTGATGACCACGCTCGCGTCGGCGCGCTGTTCGTACGTGAATCCGTGAGGTCTCGGCATGACCGGCAGCCTGCCCCCGCGAGGCGGGGTCAGGCAACGCAATTACCCGGGGCGGGCGTCCCTCAGGGTCCGGCGGGCGTGACGCGGCGCGGCAGCCCCAGCGGGTTCGCCTCGCGCAGCTCCGCGGGGAGCAGCGGGTCCGGCACCGACTGGTAGACCACCGGCCGCAGCCAGCGCTCGACGGCGGTGCCGCCGACCGAGGTGGAGTGCGAGGTCGCCGCGGGGTACGGGCCGCCGTGGTGCTGGGCGGGGGCCACCGCGACCCCGGTCGGCCAGCCGTTGACCAGGATCCGCCCGGCCAGCGCCGTGACCCGTTCGATCAGCTCCGCCGCCGGTCCCGGACCGCCGTCGGCCTCGGCCGCGGAGAGCTGGAGCGTGGCACTCAGGTTCCCGGGGAGCAGGCCGAGCACCGACCCCGCCTCGCTCTGGTCCCCGTACCGTACGACCACGGTCACCGGTCCGAAGCACTCCTCCAGCAGCACCTCGTACGCCCCGCCCTCCAGCAGGCTCGCGGCCGGCACGGTCAGGTATCCCGCCCCGACGGTGTGCTCGCCGCCGGAGCCCGGGGTGACGGGCGCGTCGACGCCCGGCAGCGCGGCGCGTTCGCGCACGCCGGAGACGAAGTTCTCCCGCATCCGGTGGTCGAGCAGGACGCCCGGCTCGGTCTCGCCGAGCGCCTTGGTCAGCGCTCCGGTGAGCCGGTCGCCGTCCGCGCCCTCGGGGACCAGGACGAGGCCCGGCTTGACGCAGAACTGGCCGACCCCGAGCGTGACCGAGCCGGCGAGTCCGGCGGCGATCTCCTCGGCGCGCTCGGCGGCGGCCGCGGGGGTGACCACGACGGGGTTGAGGGAGCCGAGTTCGCCGTGGAAGGGGATGGGCACCGGCCGGGCGGCGGCCGCGTCGAACAGCGCCCGGCCGCCCCGGATGGAACCGGTGAACCCGGCGGCGGAGACGAGGGGGTGGCGGATCAGTTCCAGGCCCGCGTCGAACCCGTGCACGACGGAGACCACTTCGGGGGGCAGTCCGGCCGCCACGGCCGCCCGGCGCAGCAGCGAGGCGCACAGCTCGGAGGTGGCGGGGTGGTCGGGGTGCGCCTTGACGACCACCGGGCAGCCGGCGGCCAGCGCGCTCGCGGTGTCCCCGCCGGGGACGGAGAAGGCCAGCGGGAAGTTGGAGGCGGCGTAGACCGCGACCACGCCGAGCGCCACCTTGTAGCGGCGCAGCTCGGGGCGGGGCGGGACGGCGCCGGCGTCGGGGCGGTCGATGCGGATGTCGAGGTAGGAGCCCTCGTCCACGGCGTCGGCGAAGGCGCGCAGCTGGCCGGTGGTGCGGGCGAGTTCGCCGGTGAGCCGGCCCGGGCCGAGGGCGGTCTCGGCGTCGGCGGCCTCGATGACGTGGGCCGCGGCCTCGTCCAGGAGTTCCGCGGCCGCGCGCAGGAAGGCCGCGCGGGCGGTGCGGTCGGCGAGGGCGCCGCGGGCCGCGCCGGCGGCGCGTACGGCCTCGTCCACCTCGCCGGGCGTGGCCTCCACCGCAACTTGTTCGCGCTGCTTCCCGGTGCGGGGGTCCACACTCCAGACTGGTGTTGCTGCCATGGCGCACTGCCTCCTGGATCTCGCTGACCCGCGCGGTGGTGTTCAGTATTCTGAACGCCGTTCCGATGGATGATCACATCCGTTCCGGACTCTATTTCCGGGTCTTCCGCGTTGACAAGGGACAAGAGGGGCAAGAAGGCGAATGAACAGAGGTGAGCCGGGCGGATCCGGTGCGGAATCGGAGGGGCCGGAAGGGGCGGAGGGCGGCCCTGGAGGAGCGGAAGGCGGCCCTGGAGCGCCGGCCGCCGTCAAGTCCGCCGTCCGCACGGTCCTGTTGCTGGAGCACTTCGCGGCGCGGCCCGGACTGCACAGCCTGGCCGACATCCAGCACGACCTCGGGCTGCCCAAGTCCAGCCTCTACATGCTGCTGCGCACGCTGGTGAACCTGGGGTGGGTGGAGACGGACGCGACGGGCACGCGGTACGGCATCGGCGTACGGGCCCTGCTCGTCGGCAGCTCGTACATCGACGGGGACGAGGTCGTCGCCGCGGCCCGGCCCACCCTGGACCGGCTCTCCGACGACACCACCGAGACCATCCACCTGGCCCGGAGGGACGGCACGAGCGTGGTCTACCTGGCCACCCGCCCGTCCCAGCACTATTTGCGGCCCTTCACACGGGTCGGGCGGCGGCTGCCCGTGCATTCGACCGCGCTGGGCAAGGCGCTGCTGGCCACCCACTCCGACGACGAGGTGCGGGCGCTGCTGCCGCGCCGGCTGGAGGCGGTCACCGAGCACACGATCACCGACCGGGAGCGGCTGGTGGACGAGCTGGCGCTGGTGCGGGAGCAGGGCTACGCGGTGGACCGGGAGGAGAACACGCTCGGGCTGCGCTGCTTCGGGGTGGCGGTCCCGTACCGGACTCCGGCACGGGACGCGGTGAGCTGCTCGGTGCCGGTGGCCCGGCTGACGGCGGACCGCGAGCAGCGGATCAAGGCTGCGCTGTTCGAGGCGCGGGACCGGCTGTCGGTGGCGACCCGGCGCATGTGAGCCGGCGGACGGGGAGGTTCCTCCCCCCCGGCGGGGGAGGCGGTTCCCCCGTGCGGGGGCCGCGGGCCGCACGGCGCCGCCGAGGCCGTCCCCGGCCCGCAGACGGTCAAGGCCCACGTCGCGGCGGTCCTGGCCAAGACGGGCTCCCGCGACCGCGCCCGGGCGGTCATCACGGCCTATGAGGGCGGCTTCATGAAGAAAGACTGAGAACCCGGCCACAATCGGGGCAGAGCGGAACGCCGGGAGGCCTTGACGCGTCTTTCCTGGAGATGAACAAGACGATCAGGCGTGCGTCGGTCTTCTGTCTGCTCCTGGTGCTGGCCCTTTTGGTGCGGGTCACCTGGGTGCAGGCCTACCAAGGCCAGGCCCTCGCGGACAACGAGAACAACCGGCGGAACCTCATCGGGCAGTACGAGAACCCGCTGGGCAACATCATCGTGGGCGGGGAGGCGATCACCGGCTCGGTGAAGACGGACGGAAAGGACTTCGGCTGGAAGCGCACCTACGTCAACGGTCCGCTCTACGCTCCGCTCACCGGCTACAGCTCCCAGGCCTTCGGCACGAGCATGCTGGAGGGGGTCTACAAGAAGATCCTCAACGGCTCCGACGACCGGCTCAAGACGGTGATGGACATGCTCACCAACAAGCGGGCCGCGCCGGGCAACGTGCTGACCACCGTCGACAAGGACGTGCAGACGGCCGCGTACGAGGCGCTCCAGGGCAAGCAGGGCGCCGCCGTGGCCATCGATCCGGCGACCGGCGAGATCCTCGCCATCGTGAACAACCCGTCCTTCGACCCGGGCAGCATCGCCGGGGCCAACGACAAGGCGGCCTGGGAGAAGCTGATCGAGGACAAGGGCAAGGCCATGGAGAACGTGGCCCTGCGCAAGCCTCAGGCGCCCGGCTCCACGTTCAAGCTGGTCACCCTCGCGGCGGCCATCGAGAACGGGCTGGTCACCAACCTCGACACGCCGACCGGCACCCCGGACCCGTACACGATCCCCGGGACCCGGACCCAGCTGCCCAGCGAGGCGGGCTCCGCGGCCTGCAACAACGTCTCGGCGCGCACCGCGCTGCGGCTGTCCTGCAACAACGTCTTCGCCGAGCTGGCGCACAAGCTGGGCCAGGACAAGATGCGGGCGATGGCGGAGAAGTTCGGCTTCAACAGCGAGATCTCGACTCCCGTGACCGCCCGCCCGGGGAGCAAGTACCCGACGGCGAAGATGTCCGTCGACCAGGTCGCACAGACCGGTATCGGCCAGTTCGACGTGCAGGCCACCCCGCTCCAGATGGCGATGGTGACCGCCGCCATCGAGAACGGCGGCAAGCTCGTCGCCCCGCACTCGGTCTCCGAGGTCACCGACGCGAACGGCAACGTGCTGGAGAGCCTCAAGGACCCGAAGTCCGAGCAGGTCATGAAGGAGAAGACCGCCGCGATGCTCCAGGACGCGATGCGGACGGTCGCCACCGAGGGCGGCGGCAAGCCCGCGCAGGTGGCGGGCGCCGAGGTGGGCGGCAAGACCGGTACCGCGCAGCGCGGCGTGAACAACAGCCTGCCGCCGCTGGCCTGGTTCACCTCGTACGGCAAGCTGGGCGGCAAGCAGATCGCCGTTGCCGTGGTGATCGAGAACTCGGACACCGACCGCTCCGAGATCGGCGGCGGCAAGCTGGCCGCCCCGATCGCCCAGAAGATGATGGCGGCGTGGCTGAAGAAGTAGCCGCGCGGGCCGCTCCACGACGCGCCGGGAACCGACATGGCTCCCGGCGCGTTTCCTGTCCCATGATCAGAACCGCGCGACCCGCAGATCTCGACGCCATAGCGGCCCTCCACACCCGGGCCCGGGCCACCTACTACCAGGGGCGCGTCCCCGAGGAGGACTACGCGGGCGAGGCCGAGCTCGCGCGCACGCGCCAGGGCTGGTCGATGGCGGTCGCCCGGAGCGCCGACGAGGGCGGGGTGCTGTGCGCGGAGCGGGACGGTGAGCTCACGGGGGTCGCCGCCTTCCGGACGACCGGCGGCGAGACGACCCTCACCCAGCTTCACGTGGACCCGGTCCACTGGCGCCGGGGCACCGGGGCCGCCCTGCACGCCGCCTGCGTCGACGCGTGGCGGCGGGCCGGGATCGGCCGGGTCCGGCTGGAGGTCTACGAACACAACCTCCGCGCCCAGGCCTTCTACGCCCGCCAGGGCTGGCACCCGGATCCGGCCGCTGCGCAGCGGTCCGGCTCGCACCTCACGCTGTGGCTCAGCCTCGGCTCCGGGGAATGCCACGCCCCGGCAGGTGGTTGAAGCCGAAACCGCCCCATCCCGGAACAAGGAGAGAAAAAGGATCATGCGCGTCGAGATCTGGAGCGACATCGCCTGCCCCTGGTGCTACATCGGCAAGGCCCGGTTCACGAAGGGGCTGGCCGAGTTCGCGCACCGCGACGAGGTGGAGATCGTCTTCCGGTCCTTCGAGCTCGACCCGAACAGCCCCAAGGGCACGGTGGCGCCGGTCCTGGAGATGCTCGCCAAGAAGTACGGCCGCACCCTCGACGAGGCGCGCGCCATGGAGGAGCACGTCGCCGCGAGCGCCCGCGCCGAGGGGCTGACGTACCGCACCGACGGCCGCGACCACGGGAACACCTTCGACATCCACCGCCTGCTGCACCTGGCCGCCGCCCGCGGCCGCCAGGAGGAGTTGCTCGACCTCGCCTACCGCGCCAACTTCGCCGAGGAGCGTTCGGTGTTCGACCCCGAGGTGCTGATCGCCCTCGCGGTCGAGGCCGGGCTGGACGAGGCGGAGGCCCGTACGGTGGTGGCCGACGACACCGCGTACGCCGCCGAGGTACGGGCGGACGAGCGCGAGGCGGCCGAACTCGGGGCGAGCGCCGTGCCGTTCTTCGTCTTCGACCGCCGCTACGGCATCTCCGGCGGCCAGCCCGCCGAGGTCTTCACCCAGGCCCTGGAACAGGCCTGGGCCGGCCGCGAGGTCCCCGAGCCCGCTGCCGGAGCCGAGGCCTGCACCCCGGACGGCGCCTGCGCGGTCCCCCAGGCCTGACCGGGGCCCGGCCCCTCCCGGCCGCCCGGGGCTCCCACCCCGGGCGAGCCGGTCAGTACAAGGTCTCCGACCAGGCGGCTTCCGCGGCGGCCACGGCATCGGCCGGGTCCGTGCCCAGGGCCGCGGCCACGGCCGTCAGGGAGGTGAGGACCGCCTCCAGGGACGCCGCCTGGCCGTAGTGGTTGACCCGGATCATCTCCCCGGCCGCCGAAACAGGGGCCGCGGGGGCGGCGGCCAGCGCCTTCGAGGCCACCAGCGGGGCCTGCGGCACGCGGAGCGTGGTGGCCACCGGCGCCGCCTCCTCGGGGCGCGTGACGTACGGGGCGACGCCCATCGCCTGCGCGCCCGCCCGGGTCGCCGCCGCGGCGGCGGAGTGCCGGGCCATCACCGTCGGCAGGCCCTCGGTCGAGATCCGCTCCAGGCAGGCCTCCAGCGCCAGCATCTCCAGCTGCGCCGGGGCGTGCGGCAGCGCCGTGCGGCCCGCGTCGATCCAGCGCTCCTTCCAGTCCAGGAGCGAGAGGTACGAGCGGCGGGGGGCGGCCGGATTCTCCGCGAAGCGGGCCCACGCGCGGTCCGAGACCGACACCGCCGAGACCCCCGCCGGTCCGCCCATCGCCTTCTGGGCGCCGATGACGCACAGGTCCACGCCCCAGGCGTCCGGCAGCAGCGGCTCCGCGCCCACCGAGGCCACCGCGTCGAGCATGAACAGCGCCCCGTGGGCCCGTACGACCTCGCCGATCTCCGCCACCGGGTTGGTGTTCCCGGTCGCCGCCTCCGCGTGGACCAGCGAGACGAAGTCGATCCGCGGGTGCGCGGCCAGCGCCCGCTCCACCTGCTCGGCCGTCACGGCCGTGTCGAACGGAACCGCCAGGTCCACCACGCCCGCCCCGCAGTCGCGCAGCCAGTTGCCGAAGGTGGTCCCGTACGGTCCGGTCACCACGTTCAGCGCCGTCGAACCGGGCCGTGCCCCCGAGCGGATGCACCCCTCCAGCGGCAGCAGCGCCTCGCCCTGCGTGATCACCACGTCCTGCCGGGTGGACAGGAGGTCCGCGACCCCCTGCTCGATCGACGCGAAGTGCTCCGCCGTGAGCGGCGGGAGGTCCAGCAGGGGGTGCGTCACGGTGGTGCTCTCTCTTCGTCCGCTGCGTCCGGGGTCTACCCGCACGAGCGTACCGAGACCGCACGTACAGTGCGGAACATGACCGATGACGTGCTGCATGTGAAGGGGCGTGTGCTCGTCGGGCCCGACGACGCGCGCGACGAGCTCTGGGTGGTCGGCGGCCGGATCTCCTACGAACGCCCGCACGGCGCCCGGGAGATCACCACCGTGTCCGGCTGGGCCCTGCCCGGGCTGGTCGACGCGCACTGCCACGTGGGACTCGACGCCCACGGGCCGGTCGACGCGGAGACCGCCGAACGCCAGGCCCTGACCGACCGCGACGCCGGCACCCTGCTCATCCGCGACGCCGGATCCCCCTCCGACACCCGCTGGATCGACGACCGAGAGGACCTGCCGAAGATCATCAGGGCGGGCCGCCACATCGCCCGCCCGCGCCGCTACATCCGCAACTTCGCCCATGAGATCGAGCCGTCCGACCTCGTCGCGTACGTGGGGCGCGAGGCGCGGCGCGGCGACGGCTGGGTCAAGCTGGTCGGGGACTGGATCGACCGCGAGGTGGGGGACCTGGCGCCCTGCTGGCCGCGGGCCGAGGTCGAGGCGGCCATCGCCGAGGCGCACCGGCTGGGCGCCCGCGTCACCGCGCACTGCTTCGCCGAGGACTCGCTGCGCGACCTCGTCGAGGCGGGCATCGACTGCGTCGAGCACGCCACCGGGCTCACCGAGGACACGATCCCGCTGTTCGCGGAGCGCGGCGTGGCGATCGTGCCGACGCTCGTGAACATCGCGACGTTCCCGAAGATGGCGGCGGGCGGCGAGGCCAAGTTCCCGCGCTGGTCGGCGCACATGCGGCGGTTGCACGAGCGCCGGTACGACACCGTGCGGGCCGCCTACGACGCGGGCATCGGCGTGTACGTCGGCACCGACGCGGGGGGTTCCCTGCCGCACGGCCTGGTCGCGGCCGAGGTCGAGGAGCTGGTCCGGGCCGGGATCCCGGCGCTGGAGGCCCTCTCGGCGACGACGTGGGCGGCGCGCGAGTGGCTCGGCAGGCCGGGGCTGACCGAGGGGGCGCCGGCGGACCTGGTGGTCTACGACGCCGACCCGCGGGCCGACGTACGGGCACTGGCGCAGCCGCGGCGCGTCGTCGTGAACGGCAAGGTCCGCGCCTGAACGGGCGGTTGACGCGGTGCGTGACGCCGGTGGCCCGGCGGTCGTTGTGAACGCCCGCCCGGGGCAACGGCGTCGGCGTGTTCCCCATGGCCGTGTGGCGGAAAAGAACTCCCGTTCCTCGTGAGGCGCAGTTAATCGAATACATGCATGGAAACCACCCATTGGGGTGAACTCACCTCGGGTCGTCACCCGTTCACTCTCCGTGCGTAAAGATTCCCAGGGTTAGCCGCCGTCGGCGCGCGATGTCCCCCATTGGCTGCGCGACGGCTCCCATCTCCCCGGGGGTTCCACCACCTTGAACAGCAACGCCTTCCGCATGCCCGCAGCCGTCCTGATCGCCACCGGGGCGGTCGCCCTGCTCACCGCCCCGCCCGCCTTCGCCACCGGAGGAAACGGCTCCACCGGCGGCGGCGAGGGCAAGGCCGGAGCGGTCGTCCTGCGCGCCGGACTCGACGTGGGCCTGCTCAACAAGACCGTCCACGTGCCGCTGACCACCACCCTCAACGAGGTCAACGCCCCTGCGACGGCACAGAAGACCGCCCTGACGGTGGCCCTGGACGGGGTCGAGGGAGGGAAGCCGGTCAGCGTGCTGCGCGCGGACGTGGCCACCTCCAAGGCCACCGCCGACAAGAACCGCGCCGAGGCGGAGGCCAACCTGGCCAACGCCAAGGTGCACGTCCCGGGGCTGCCCGCGCTCTCCTTGATCCAGGTGGAGAAGGTCACCTCCAAGGCCGTGTGCGAGGCGGGCAAGAAGCCCGTCGCCACCTCGAACGTGCTCGGGTCGGTGACCGTGCTCGGCAAGAAGGTCACCCTCTCCGCAGGCGGCCCGACCAAGGTCGAGATCCCCAAGGTCGGCATGGTCGGCCTGGAGCTCTCGGGCACCCAGACCACCTCCACCACGGCCGCGGCGGCCGCGCTGCGGCTCAAGGTGTCCGTGAACCCGCTGGACCTGAACGTGGCCCAGGTCGAGGGAGAGATCGTGCTCGCCGAGGCGCACTGCGAATCCCCGGCCGGGGCGCCGGCGCCCGATCCCTCGGCGAAGCCCGGCACCAAGGCGCAGACGGTGGCCTCGGGGACCGGTGAGGCCGTCACCACCAACGCCGACCTGGCCGAGACCGGCGGCGGTTCGGCGACCCCGTACGTCGCGGGCGGTGCGCTGGTCCTGCTCGGCATCGGGGCGGCCGCACTGGTCGTGACCCGGCGCGGCCGCACCTCGTGACCCCGCGGACGGCGGCCCCGCGACCGCTCAGCGGGTGGCGCGCTCCAGGCCCTGCTTGTCCGCTCCGCGCGACAGCACGGCCTCGCTGACCTGCTTGTCGACGGCGGAGTACGCGGCCTTCGCCGCCGCCCCGCGCCCGGAATCGGCGGCGGCGCAGGAGGTGCACACGACGCGGAACGGCGGGTTCATGTCCGAGTACTGGGTGAGGTACTCGGCCTTGGTCACGTCCCAGCGGCCGGGGTGGGCGGCCGCCGGGGTGAAGGTGAAACGCGGGATGGACGACATGTTGCCGCGCGCCTTGTCGGCCTCGTAGAAGCTGGCGATCTGGTCGCCCATGCCGAACACGACCCACGTGCCGTTGATCTTCTCGTAGGGCTGCGGCACGTGGTTGTGCGTCCCGAGGATCAGATCGACGTCGGGAAGCCCGTCCGGGCCGCGCGAGGCGGTCAGCGCCTGCGCCAGGTCCCGCTGCTGCTGGTCGGGCGCCGTCTGCCACTCGGTGCCCCAGTGGACGCTGAGGACGACCACGTTCGCGCCGGCCGCCCGCGCCGCGCGGGCGTCGGCGATGATCCGGTTCTGGTCGATCAGGTTCACGGACCAGGGCTTTCCGGCCGGGACCGGGATTCCGTTCGTCCCGTACGTGTAGTCCAGCTGGGCGACCTTGGCGCCGCCGGCGGAGAGCACCGCCGGGGCCTTGGCCTCATCGGCGCTGCGGGCCGAGCCGACGTGCTTGATGCCGACCCGGTCGAGGTGTTCCAGCGTGCGGACGAGACCGTCGTAGCCGTCGTCCAGGGTGTGGTTCGAGCCGGTCGAGCAGCTGTCGTACCCGGCGTCCTTCAGGGCGTCGGCCAGCTGGTGAGGGGCCTTGAACGCGGGATATCCGGTGTAGGGGCCGCCGGGCCGGCCGTACGGTATCTCGTGGTGGCATATGGCCAGGTCGGCCGCGGCCACCAGGGGCTTGACCCCCGCGAGTATCTTCCGGAAGTCGTGGCTCTGGCCGCTGCCCTGAGCGTCGTCCGCGGCCCGCTGGACGATCGAGGGGTACGGGATGATGTCGCCTGTCGCGACCAGCGTGAACGGCTTGGCCCCGGCGGGCGCCTTCGGACTCGCCTTGCCCTGGCTCGCCTTGCCCGTCCCGGGCTCGGCCCCGAGCCGCTGCTCGGCGGCGTCCTTGCCGTGGTCGAGCAGGCTCGGCAGCGCGAGGATCCCGCCGGCTATGGCCGCCACCGCGGCCACGGCCAGGCCTGTCGTGGCTGATGTCTTCATTTCCGGACCCCCCGGGCTTCCCTGCTGATGCCGCGATCATCGCCTACCTCCGGCCGCCCCGCCAACGGAGCCCGGGCCTCCGGATGGCTGCCCCATCGCGGACGGAGAGGGTCCGTTTCCCGGCAGCCCGGGTCAGCGGGCCGTCAGCGCCAGGGCGTGGTCCAGGGCCTGGAGCAGGCTGCCCGTCGTGGCCCGGTCGCGGACCGCCAGCCGCAGCCACGAGTCGTCCAGCCCCGGGAAGGTGTCCCCGCGGCGGACCGCGAAACCGAGGGCGCGCAGCCGCGTGCGGACCTCCGCTCCGCCCTCCACCCGGATCAGGACGAACGGCCCCTCGGCCACCCCCGACACGGTGATCTCCTCGAACTCCGCGAGCCCGGCCAGCAGATGCGCCCGGTCCACCGCGATCTGCCGGGCCGCGGCCGCCGCCTCCGCCAGCGCCGCGGGAGCCACGCACGCCTCCGCCGCCACCAGCGCCGGCGTCGACACCGGCCACAGCGGCTGCGCCGCCGCCAGCCTCGCGATCACCTCCGGCTCGGCCAGCACGTAGCCGATCCGCAGCCCCGCCAGCCCCCACGTCTTGGTCAGGCTCCGCAGCACCACCAGACCCGGCACGTCCGTCCGCCCTGCCAGCGCCTCCCGCTCACCCGGGACCGCGTCCATGAACGCCTCGTCCACCACCAGGATCCGGCCCGGCCGGGCCAGCGCGGTCAGCACCGCCGCCGGGTGCAGGACCGACGTCGGGTTGGTCGGGTTGCCGACGATCACCAGGTCCGCGTCCCCGGGCACCGCCTCCGGGTCCAGCCGGAACCCGTCCGCCGCCCGCAGCACCACCCGCTCGACCGTGTGCCCCGCGTCGCGCAGCGCCGCCTCGGGCTCCGTGAACTGGGGGTGCACCACCACCGGCCGCCGTGCGCCCAGGGCCCGGGCGATCAGTACGAACGCCTCCGCGGCCCCCGCCGTCAACAGCACCCGCCCGACCGGCAGCCCGTGCCGGGCCGCCACCGCCGCGCGGGCCGACCGCCCGTCGGGGTACGCGGAGAGACCGTCGAGCGAAGCCGCGATGCGCCGCTTGAGCCACTCGGGCGGGGTGTGCGCCCGTACGTTGACCGCGAGGTCCACCAGTGCCCCGCCGTCGCCGCGCACCTCCGCGTCCCCGTGATGGCGCAGGTCGTGCGGCTGGGCGGTGGCCACGGCACAGGTCGCCGCCACCGACCGGCGCTTCGGCACGAGCAGCTCCCCGCCGCCCGCGAGCGCCGCGGCCTCCGCCACCGAGGAGGTCCCGGCCGCGCCGTGCGCCGCGTCGGAGGGATGCGGTACGGGGATCACCGCCAGCTCGTCGGCGGGATAGCTGAGCAGGGGCACGCCGAAACGTTCCGCCGCTCCCGCTATCCCCGCCTCGCCCGCCTTCGACTCCACCGTGGCCAGCGCCTTCACCGCCCCGGCGGCCAGCCCCGCCCCCCGCAGCGTCTCCTCGACGAGGGCGCAGACCTCCGCCACGGAGACACCCTTGCGTCCGCCGACCCCGACCACCAGCTGCGTCGCGTACTCGCCCACCGGGCTCATGCCCCCTCCGTAGTCGTCAATGGTTCGTGCCCCGCCGCCCGCGCGCACACGTGCGTACGGGGCGAGGAGTCGGTATTCAGGGGCACATGGCCGTGATCGTGGCGCTGGGCGCGTTCCTGATGACCCTGGCGGGCGGGTGGACGGCGCAACGCGTCACCGACCGCCGCCACCTCGTGCTGGGCCTGGCCGGCGGGCTGATGCTCGGCGTCGTGGGCCTCGACCTGCTGCCGGAGTCGCTGCACGCGGCCGGCCGCAAGGTGTTCGGCGTCCCGCTGGCCCTGCTGCTCTTCGTGGCCGGGTTCCTGATCGCGCACGTGGTGGAACGCCTGCTGGCGGTGCGCCAGGCCGCGCACGGCGCCGAGAACGGGGGCCGGGTCCCCGAGGTCGGGCTGACGGCGGCCTCGGCGATGGTCGGCCACAGCTTCGCCGACGGGGTGGCCCTGGGCGCGGCCTTCCAGGTCGGCGGCGGGATGGGCGTGGCCGTGTCGCTGGCCGTCATCACGCACGACTTCGCCGACGGGTTCAACACGTACACGCTCACCCGGCTGTACGGGAACGCCCGCCGCAAGGCGCTGATGATGCTCTTCGCGGACGCGGTGGCCCCCGTACTGGGCGCGGTGTCCACTCTGCTGTTCACCCTTCCGGAGGAACCTCTGGGGGCGTACCTCGGCTTCTTCGGCGGGGCCCTGCTGTACCTGGCGGCCGCCGAGATCCTGCCGGAGGCGCACCACAAGCACCCCGCCCTGTCCACGCTGATGTGCACGGTGGGCGGGGTGGCCGGGATCTGGCTGGTGGTGGGCCTCGCGGACTGAACTCACCCGGCCCGCGCCGCCGACCGCGCGAACCGCAGGGCCACGGAGGGCTCCGCCGCCCAGTGCGTGTGCAGGTAGCTGGCGTGCACGCCCTGCCGTACGAAGCCCTCGACCCGGCGTTCGGGGTGCGTGAACCCCCACGCGGGCGCGGAGCCCGCGCCGGGCTCGATCACCGTGCGGTGGAACTCGTGGCCGCGCAGGCGGGTGCCGGCGGCGGCGAGCGCACTGTCCGACACCGCGACGGCCTCGCGGTAGCCGAGGGTCAGCCGCTCCGACATGCGCGCGTCGGCGTCGAGGACCCCGCACATGGGCTTGCCGTCCAGCGAGCGGGCGAGGTACAGCAGCCCCGCGCACTCGGCGGCGACGGGCCCGCCGGCCGCGGCGAAGGCCGCGACGGCCTCGCGCAGCGGCGCGTTGGCGGCGAGCTCGGGGGCGTACACCTCGGGGAACCCGCCGCCGATCACCAGGCCGGTGGTCCCGTCGGGCAGGGCCTCGTCCCGGAGCGGATCGAAGGTGACGACCTCCGCCCCGGCGGCGGTGAGCAGCTCGGCGTGTTCGGCGTAGGAGAACGTGAACGCGGGACCGCCCGCGACGGCGATGACGGGCCGCGGGCCGGTGCCCCGGGCGTCGAGCGCCTGCGGGGCCGCGCCACCCCGGGGGACCAGGGCCCGCTCCGGCGACCACGGCTCGCACTCCAGCGCCGGGGCGGTCCGCGCCAGGGCCATCAGGGCCTCCAGATCGCAGCCCGCCCGTACCTGGTCCGCCAGGGCGGAGACGGACGACACGGCGTCCGACCGCCGCTCCGCGACCGGCACCAGACCCAGGTGCCGCGAGGGCGCGGCCACCTGCGGGGCCCGTCGCAGGACGCCGAGCACCGGCATCCCGGCCTCCTCCAGCGCCTCCCGCAGCATCGCCTCGTGCCGGTCGGACCCGACCTTGTTCAGGATCACGCCCCCCATCCGCACCTGCGGGTCGAACGACGCGAAGCCGTGCACCAGCGCCGCCACCGACCGCGACTGCGACGAGGCGTCGACCACCAGCACCACCGGCGCCCGCAGCAGCTTCGCCACCTGCGCCGTCGACGCCAGCTCACCCCGGCCCGCGGCCCCGTCGTACAGGCCCATCACGCCCTCGACGAGCGCGAGGTCGCAGCCCGCGGCCCCGTGCGCGAACAGCGGGGCGACCAGCTCCGGCCCGCACATGAACGCGTCCAGGTTGCGCCCCGGCCGGCCCGTGGCCAGGGCGTGGTAGCCGGGGTCGATGTAGTCGGGCCCGGCCTTGTGCGGGGACACGGCGAGGCCGCGCTCCGAGAAGGCCGCCATCAGGCCCGTCGCGACGGTGGTCTTGCCGCTGCCGGAGGACGGCGCGGCGATCACCAGCCGGGGGATGTGGAACGAAGTCACCACTCGATGCCCTTCTGGCCCTTCTGGCCGGCGTCCATCGGGTGCTTGACCTTGGTCATCTCGGTGACCAGGTCCGCGAACTCCACCAGCTTCTCCGGTGCGTTGCGCCCCGTGATCACCACGTGCTGGGTGCCGGGGCGGCCGCGCAGCACCTCGATGACCTCGTCGACGTCGATCCAGCCCCAGTGCATCGGGTACGCGAACTCGTCCAGCACGTACAGCTTGTGCGTCTCGGCGGCCAGATCGCGCTTGACCTGCTCCCAGCCCTCCTTGGCCGCCTGCTCGTTGTCGAGCTGCGCGTCGCGCTGGACCCAGGACCAGCCCTCGCCCATCTTGTGCCAGACGACGGAGCCGCCCTCGCCCGAGGCGCCGAGCACCTTGAGCGCGTTCTCCTCGCCGACCTTCCACTTCGCCGACTTGACGAACTGGAACACCCCGATCGGCCAGCCCTGGTTCCAGGCGCGCAGCGCCAGCCCGAAGGCCGCCGTCGACTTGCCCTTGCCCGGGCCGGTGTGGACGAAGACGAGCGGGCGGTTGCGGCGCTGGCGCGTCGTGAGTCCGTCGTCCGGAACGACGGTCGGCTGTCCCTGCGGCATTACGCGGCCCTCCTGTGGGTGTCTGATGCGGTACGTACGTTCTTCACGAGCCCGGCGAGCGAGTCGGCCCGCAGCCCGTCGAGCGTGACGGCGGGCCCGCCGAGGTCGGCGGCCAGTACGCCGGCCAGCCCCAGCCGGACCGGCCCCGACTCGCAGTCCACGACCACCGACGCGACGCCCTGGGCCTGGAGCAGCCGGGCGCTTCGGCCCGCGAGCGCGCGCGGGTCCCCGCCCGCGGTACCGGCCGGGCCGGTCGAACCCGCCGACGTGGCCCGCCCGTCGGTGACGACCACGAGCAGCGGGCGGCGGCTGGGATCGCGCAGCCGCTCGATCCGCAGCACCTCGTGGGCCTTGAGCAGGCCCGCGGCGAGCGGGGTGCGCCCGCCCGTCGGCAGCTGTTCGAGCCGGGTCGCGGCGGCGTCGACCGAGGAGGTGGGCGGCAGCGCCAGCTCGGCGGCGGAGCCGCGGAAGGTGATCAGACCGACCTTGTCCCGGCGCTGGTAGGCGTCCAGCAGGAGCGAGAGCACCGCACCCTTGACGGCGCTCATGCGCTGCCGCGCCGCCATCGAGCCGGAGGCGTCGACCACGAACAGGACCAGGTTGCCCTCGCGGCCCTCCCGGGTGGCCTGGCGCAGGTCGTCCTTGCGGACGACGAGCCCGCGCCCGGTGCGCCCGCGCGCCTTCTGGTGCGGGGCCGCGGCCTGGACGGTCGCGGCGAGGTGCAGCTTCGTCAGCTGGCCGCGGGGGCGCTGGGCGCCGGTGGTCCGGCCGTGCGCGGTGCGGGCCCGCGAACGCCGCCCGGACGCGCCCTCGCCGAGGCCGGGGACGCTGAGCATCTTGGTCCGGAACGGCTCGGCGGCCCGTACGGCGGCCTGCTCGGGCGCGGCGCCGTCCTGGGAGGCGGGCTGGGGGGCGGGGGAGTCGGGGGCCTCGGGGGTGGTCTCCGGAGCGTCCTCCGGGGCGGGGGCCCCGGGTGTCTGCGGGGCCTCGGGTCCGCCCTGCGGGGGGATCCCGCCGCCTCCGCCGTCCGGACCGCCGTCCTGCGGACCGCCGTCGTCAGGGCCCTCCGGCTCCGGGTCGGGCTCCGGGTCGGGCTCGTTCTCCGGCTCCTCGTCGGGGAACCCGTCCAGGATCTCGTCGAGCTTGTCCTCGTCGAGGCCCGGGGCGTCGAAGGGGTTGCGGCGCCGCCGGTGGGGGAGCGCCAGCAGCGCGGCCTGGCGTACGTCCTCCTTGCGCACGTCGGTCCGCCCGGCCCAGGCGGCCAGCGCGGTCGCGGTGCGGGCCATCACGATGTCGGCGCGCATGCCGTCGACCTCGAACCCGGCGCAGGTGGCGGCGATCCGGAGCAGGGAGGTGTCGCCGAGGCGGACCTGCGGGAGCAGGGCGCGGGCGGCCACGACGCGGGCGCGGACGTCCTGCTCGTCACCGGCCCAGCGGCCGGCGAAGGCGGCCGGGTCGTCCTCGTACGCGAGCCGCCGGCGCACCACCTCGACGCGCTGGGCGGGCTCGCGGGAGGCCGCCACCTCGACGGTCAGCCCGAACCGGTCGAGGAGCTGCGGGCGCAGCTCGCCCTCCTCGGGGTTCATCGTGCCGACGAGCAGGAAGCGGGCGGCGTGGCGCACGGAGACGCCCTCGCGCTCCACGTACGAGGCGCCCATCGCGGCGGCGTCGAGGAGGAGGTCGATGAGGTGGTCGTGGAGGAGGTTGACCTCGTCCACGTAGAGGATCCCGCGGTGCGCGTCGGCGAGCAGGCCGGGCTCGAAGGCCTTCACGCCTTCGGCGAGGGCCCGTTCGATGTCGAGGGCGCCGACGAGGCGGTCCTCGGAGGCGCCGACGGGCAGCTCCACCATGCGCGCGGGCCGGGCGGTCCCGGGGCCCGGCTCGTGGGGGCCGTCGGGGCAGGCGGGGTCGGGTGCGCCGGGAGCGCAGGAGAACCGGCAGCCGGGGACGACGTCGACCTGGGGCAGCAGCGCGGACAGCGCGCGGACGGCGGTGGACTTGGCGGTCCCCTTCTCGCCGCGCACGAGCACGCCGCCGACCGCCGGGCTCACGGCGTTGAGCAGGAGCGCCAGCCGCAGGTCGGTCTGGCCGACCACTGCGGTGAACGGGTAGGGCGTGCTCATGCGATGCCTCTCCTAGTGCGGGTGCGGGTGCGGGTGCGCGTGCGCGGGCTGGTGTGCTCGTACGGGGCGGGGGAGGCCGCCCGCGGGATCCGGGCCGTCACGGGGCGCCCGGGGGGAGGAACGGGAGGCCGGCGGGGGCGCCGCCCTCGATGAGGCGCAGCAGGGCGTCGGTGTCCGCGTGTTCGGCGATCAGATCGCCCAGCAGGTCCAGCTGCTCCTCCCGCAGGGAGGAGAACGACGTGTCCGGGGACGGGACGAAGCGGCGGCCCGCGGCCGAAGCCACCTCCCTCAGGAACGCCCGCCGGAAGCCGTCCGACTCCAGCGAGCCGTGCCAGTGCGTGCCCCAGACGGAACCCACCCGGCAGCCGTCGAGGAACGGCTCCCCGCCCAGGACCTCGGCCACCCCGTGGTGGATCTCGTACCCGTCGACCGCCTCGCCGAGCGCGGTCCCGGAAGGCCGCTCCAGGGTCTTCTCCCGCTCGAAGCGGATCCGCACCGGCAGCAGGCCCAGCCCGTCCACCGAACCCGCCCGCGACTCGACCTCGTCCTCGATGTGCTCGCCGAGCACCTGGAAGCCGCCGCAGATCCCGAGCACGGGCCGGCCCTCGGCGGCCCGCCGCAGCAGCGCGTCCGCGAGGCCGCGCTCGCGCAGCCACTCCAGCGCCTTCACCGTGCCGCGCGTGCCCGGCACCACCACCAGGTCCGCGTCGGCCAGTTCCTCGGCCCGGTCCACGAACCGCACCACCACGCCCGGCTCCGCCGCCAGTGCGTCGACGTCCGTGAAGTTCGACATCAGCGGGACCGCGCACACCGCGACCCGCAGCACGTCCTCGCCGACCGGCGGGGCCACGACCGATTCGCGCACCGCGCCCCGCAGGGAGACCCGGAGCCCGTCCTCCTCGTCGATGCCCAGCCCGTGCCGGAACGGGAGCACCCCGTACGTCGCGCGCCCGGTCAGGCCGCGCAGCATCTCCATCCCGGGCTCCAGCAGCGACACGTCGCCGCGGAACTTGTTGACCATGTATCCGGCGATCAGCGACTGGTCCTGGGGCGACAGCAGCGCCGTCGTCCCGAAGAACGACGCGAAGACCCCGCCCCGGTCGATGTCCCCGACCACGACCACCGGGAAGCGCGCGGCCCGCGCGATCCCCATGTTCACGATGTCGGTCCGGCGCAGGTTGATCTCGGCCGGACTGCCCGCCCCCTCGCAGATCACGGCGTCATACGTGCCCCGCAGCTGCTCCAGGCAGTCCGTGACGACCCCGAGGAGCTGTTCCTGCCGCCCCCCGTGGTAGCCGCGCGCGCTCATCTCGCCCACCGGCTTGCCCAGCAGCACCACCTGGCTGCTCCGGTCGCTGCCGGGCTTGAGCAGCACCGGGTTCATCAGCGCCGTCGGCTCCACGCGGGCCGCCTGCGCCTGCATCGCCTGTGCGCGCCCGATCTCGGCGCCCTCGCGGGTCACGAAGGAGTTCAGCGACATGTTCTGCGCCTTGAAGGGCGCCACCTTCACGCCCTGCCGGGCCAGCCAGCGGCAGATGCCCGCGGTGACCACGCTCTTGCCCGCGTCCGATGTGGTGCCGGCGACGAGGAGTCCCCCGCCGAGCTGCTTCGCGCCGCTCATCCGCGTCCCTTCCGTATGCCGTACGACACCGCACAGCGCAGTGCCACACACGCCCCCAGCGCCAGCCACGTCACCTGACGCGACAGCCGCACCGCGCGTTCGATGTCCGCGACCTCCACCGGCCGGCCCTCCTCGCCGTTCAGCACGGCCCGGTGCTCGACCCGCCCGCCGTACGCGAGGGTCCCGCCCAGCCGTACACCGAGCGCCCCGGCGAACGAGGCCTCCACGGGTCCGGCGTTCGGACTCGGGTGCGCCGCGGCGTCCGCGCGCCAGGCCCGTACGGCTCCCCGGCGATCGGGCCCGGCCACCGCGGCGGCCAGGGCGGTCAGCCGCGCGCCCGGCCAGCCCACGAGGTCGTCGAGCCGGGCCGAGGCCCAGCCGTAACGCAGGTGGCGCGGGGACTTGTGGCCGACCATCGCGTCCAGGGTGTTCACGGCGCGGAACGCCAGGAGCCCCGGGACACCGGCGGCGGCGCCCCACACCAGGGCCCCGACCACCGCGTCGGAGGTGTTCTCGGCGACCGACTCCACGACGGCGCGGGCCATCTGCTGTTCGTCCAGGGCCTGCGGATCGCGCCCGCACAGGTGCGGCAGCCGCTCGCGGGCCACCTCGGCGTCCCCGGCGGCGAGAGCGCCGCCGATGGCGCGGGCCTCCCGGCCCAGCGAGGTGCCGCCGACGACGGCCCAGGTGGCCACCGCGGTCAGGGCGATACGGGCGGCAGCGGGCCGGGAGCGCACGGCGCGGGCTCCCAGCGCGCCGACGGCGACCGCGCCCCCGGCGCATACGAGGGTGTGCAGAACGCCGCGGGCGCGGTCGTCGCGCCACAGGGCGCGTTCGACGGCGGCGGCGGCTCGTCCGAAGGCGGCCACGGGGTGCCCTCGGCGCGGATCACCGAGGATCCGGTCGCCGATCAGGCCCGCCGCGGCGCCGTACGCGAAGACGCGGTCGGCACGCATGGTGCAGGTATGTCCTCACTCAGGGTCCGCGCCCTGGTTCGACGTGTCCGGCGGTGGGAGTTCCTGGCTCCCGGGGCGCACGTGCCGCGTGCTCCCCGGTGACAGTGGCGGGACCGCGCCGGATTCGCACCGGACTTCCTCTCCATGCCGCCGTATTGGCTCGGGCAGTCCACCACGCACCGCGAAGGCCCGTCAACTCGCCGTTGACCTGCGGCGGGGCAGGCCGCGGACACGGCTGCCGGGCGTACGAAAGCTCCCCCCGGGGAACCCGGAGGGAGCTCTGGCACGCCGTGCCCCGATCGGTCGGACCGGGGCATCGGATCAGGTCAGCTGACGATCAGGTAGATCCCGTACCCGACGGCCGCCGTGACGAGCGCGAAGCAGGCGTACGCACCGCTGCGGGCGAGGGTGGCGGTGCCGCCCTGCTCGGTGGCGGTCTCGTGCTTGGAGAGGCCCACCAGACCCAGGGTGAACAGGGCCACGAGGGCGACGGTGGCGGAGAGGCTGACCCCGAAGACGGAGCCGAGTGCTGCCCAGTCGATCTTCATACTGCGGATTCCTCTGTCGTTCTCGGGGTCAGACCGCGGCGGCGGGTGCCGCCGGTGCGGTCGGGGCGGCCGCCGGAATGGTGGCCTTCAGGGCATCGTCCGTCACAGCGGCGGTCGTACCGGCGACGGCCTCGGCAGCGGCCTCGGCGGCCATCGTCGGCGGGACGGTGACGGCGGCCATGGCCGTGGTGACGACACCCGGCTCCTCCGCCGCGGCCGCCTGCACCTCGTTCACGTTGCTGTGGTCGACGACCTGGCGGCGCGAGATCAGCCAGATGGCGACGCAGGAGGCGATCAGGAAGAGCGCGACGGCGGCGACACCGACGTCACCGGTGCGCATGACCAGCTCGGCGCCGGAGGCGACGACGGCGGCGGCCGGCAGGGTCAGGCCCCAGGCGATGAACATGCGGGTGGCGGTGGACCAGCGGACCACGCCGCCCTTGCGGCCCAGGCCCGCACCCATGACGGCGCCGGAGCACGCGTGGGTGGTGGAGAGGGAGAAGCCGAGGGTGGAGGAGGCCAGGATGACGCTCGCGGCCGAGGTCTGGGCGGCGAAGCCCTGCTGCGGCTGGAGGTCGGTCAGGCCGCTGCCCATGGTGCGGATGATGCGCCAGCCGCCCAGGTAGGTGCCCATGGCGATCGCCATGCCGGCGGAGACGATGACCCAGACCGGCGGGTTGGAGCCGGGCGCGAGCGCGCCGCCGGCGACCAGCGCCAGGGTGATGATGCCCATCGTCTTCTGCGCGTCGTTGGTGCCGTGCGCGAGGGAGACGAGACCGGCCGAGGCGATCTGACCGGCCTTGTAGCCCTTGGCGGAGGTCTTCTTGCCGACGTTGCCGCCCAGCTTGTACGTGACCTTGGCGGCCAGCATCGCGGCCGCGCCGGCCACGATCGGCGCGGCGATCGCGGGGAGCAGCACCTTGGTGACGAGCGTGCCGCCGTTGACGGCGCCGAGGCCGGCGGAGGCGACGGCCGCGCCGACCAGGCCGCCCATCAGGGCGTGCGAGGAGCTGGAGGGGAGTCCGACCAGCCAGGTGACCAGGTTCCAGAGGATCGCGCCGACCAGGGCGGCGAAGATCACTTCGGGCTGGATGCCCTCCTCGTTGACCAGGCCCTTGGAGATCGTCTTGGCGACCTCCACGGACATGAACGCTCCGACGAGGTTGAGCACGGCGGACATGGCCACCGCCGTCTTGGGCTTGAGGGCGCCGGTCGAGATGGTGGTGGCCATCGCGTTGGCTGTGTCGTGGAAACCGTTCGTGAAGTCGAACACGAGAGCGGTGATGATCACGATCCCGAGGAGAAGCGTTATGTGCTCCATTTACCCAGGCTTCTGTTTGACGTCAGTGGCTCGGCGACCGTAGGCAACCTGGATGAACGGAAGGTGAACTGACGCGGGCGGAGCGGTGTACTGGCCCGTCATGTCATCGGGACCTTCATCCCCATTTTGCCGCTGATACGGCGATTGATGCACGTCAACCCCGGGTAACCGGGCGGCCCCGCCGGGGCCCCCGGTCCCGTTGGCCCGCCCCTCGGGGGTCCGGGGGGAGACGCAGATCACTCCCCGCCGCCCGGCCCGCCCGTCCGCCGCCTCCTCTCTTCCCGTCTCCGCCCGGCCGCAATCGGAGCATTCCGCTCCGGTGGCCCGACGGCGCTCCCGCCTCGACACTGGAGCCGTGCCTTCCGCCACAGCGACCGCCGCGGCCGTCGCGACCACTCTCGTCGGGGCCGGCGCCGCCGCGGTCGCCGCCGGCCGGTACGCGGCCGACGCCGCCCTGCGGCACGAGCCCGGCCGCCCCCTGCCCGGCGGGCCCCGGCTCGGGGTCCACTCCACCGGCCCCGGGCGGATCACGCTGACCCGCTCGCTGGCCTCCCTGCGCCCCGGCACGTACGGGCTCTGCGCCCCCGGGGTGCACGCCGTGGTCGGATCCGTGATCGACGGGCTCGACCCCGGCCCGGACGCCGTCGTGCGCCGGCTCCTCGCCGTGACCCACGGCAGCCTCGACCCCGGCACCCGGGTCACCCTCACCCCCCAGGTCCACGTGGGGAACCCGCGGACCGCCCTCGGGCTCGAACACGCCGACGTGGACGTCCCGGGCGAGCTCGGCGGACTGCCCGCCTGGTTCGTGCCCGCCGCCCGCGACACCTGGGTGATCACCGTGCACGGACTCGGTGCCGGCCGGGAGCACCCGATGGTGGTCATGCCCTTCCTGCACCGCCAGCGGATGCCCGTCCTCGACCTCGCCTACCGCGGGGACCTCGGAGCCCCCGCGTCACCGGACGGTCTCGGCCACCTCGGTGAATCCGAGTGGCGGGACGTGGACGCCGCCATCCGCTACGCCGTGCGCTACGGAGCCCGCCGGGTCGTGCTGCACGGCTGGTCCACCGGGGCCGCCATGGCCCTGCACGCCGCCGAGCGCTCGGCGCTCGCCGACCGGATCTCCGGGCTCGTGCTGGACTCGCCGGTGCTGGACTGGCACACCACCCTGCGCGCGCTCATCGCGGCCCGCCGCACCCCGGCCGCGCTGGTTCCGTTCGCGGTACGGGCCGCCGAGGGGCGCGCCGGACTGCGCGCCGACCGGTCGGGGCCCGGGGCGGACCCCGGCGCGCTGCGCGTCCCCGTCCTGATCTTCCACGGACCGGACGACGCGCTCGCCCCCTGGGAGCCCTCGCGCCGGCTCGCCGAGGCCCGCCCCGACCTGGTCACGCTGCGGACCGTCCGAGAAGCCCCGCACGGGGCGATGTGGAACGCGGATCCGGCCGGATACGAGGAAGCCCTGAGGCGCTTTCTGACCCCTCTCATGTGAAGGGCGTGTGCCGGACGGGACGGGGAGGGCGGAGTATCCCGGTATGTACCCCCGCCAGCTGACGATAATGGCTGGTTCCGTTTGGGCTTTCGGCCGGTGACGGGCGAGACTGCTTCCGTGACGTCCCGAAAGCCTGATGAGCAGTTGGCTCGCGACTCCAGACTCCGACTCGTCTCCCCGCGTTCCGTCGCCGCGGCCCGCAAGGCGGTGACCGACCGACGCGCCCGTACCGCTTCGAGGCCCCCGGCGGGCACCCCGGCCACGGCCGAACTCGCGAGCCGTGCCCGGGCCTCGCTGGCCGACGCGGTACGGCTCGCCCGCTGGGCCGAGCTCAACCTCGGTGCCGGCGACGGGGGCAGGCCCGCCCCGGCCGGGGCACTGCCCACCGCCGACGTCGAACGCGCCGCCGGTGAACTGAACCTGACACACGGGCAGATCCGGGTCGGCTGGGACCGCGCCCGGCTCGCGGGACTCGTCGAGGTGCACGGCGGCCAGGCGCGCCCCGGCTGGCGGCTGCGCGCCTGGGACCGGGACGACACCGCCGTACTGCGCGGCTGGGTGGCGCTGTTCGACGCCTGGTCGCTCGTCCACCCGGCCCCCGCCGACATCGCGCCCGCGGTCGTCGCCGAGGTGGTCGAGGCGATGCCCCAGCTGCTGTCCCTGCTCCAGCTGTCCGCCGGCCCCGTCACCGTCCCGGACCTGCTGGACCTGCTCGGACAGCGGGTCACCGAACTGCGCGACGAGCGCTGCGAGATCCCCTACGAGACCCCCGCGCGCGAGACGACGCCCGCCGACGGGGCCGGGGCCGACCGGGATGCCGCCCCCGAGGCGAACGGCCACGCGGCGCCCGTCCCGCTCGCCCGGCTGCTGCGCTGGGCGCTCGGCGGGCTCGCCGCCGTGGACGCCGTCACCCTCGGACCGGCGCAGGCCGCCCTCACCCCGCTCGGCAGCTGGGCCGTCTGGGTCAAGCTCGAACAGATCTGCGTGGCGGCGCAGAGCCCCGCGGGCAACATCGAGCAGTCCGCCGCCGCGATGCTGCACGGCTGCGCCCGGCTCACCCCGGGACCCGCCCGCGCCGAGTACCGGGCCTGGCTCGCCGCCCGGCCCGTCGGCCACGCCGTCAGCGAACTGCTGCACGCCGCCCGCGGCGAGGACGCCCTGCTGCGCGGGCTCGCCTTCGAGGCCCTGCGCGTGGTCGGCGCCCCGGCCGAACCCGAGGTGCGCGCCGCCGTGCGCGATCCCGCCCTGCGGCCGTACGCCCTGCTCTGGCTCGCCGAGCACGACGGGGTCGATCCCGACGAGGCGCAGGACGTGCTCACCGCCGAGGAGACGACCTGGCTCTGGGTGGACACCGCGGCCGCCATCGCCGACCACGGCGAGGCGGACCTGCTGGCGCGCCACCTCGACTCGGCCGTCCGGACCACCGTCCCGCGGCTGCTGGACGAGGTCCGCGCGGTCGGCCACCCGCGCACCGTCCAGGTCCTGGTCGCCCTGGCGGCCGCGCACCCGGACCCGGCCCTGGCCAAAGCGGTCCGCCGGGCCGCCTTCCAGGTCCACACCGGAGGCGCGTAGCGCCCCGGCGTCCCGGCGCCGCGCGCCCGCAGCGGCGGGGCCGCGCACGGAGGAACGGGGACGCGCCGCGGGTCTCAGACCTGCGGTGCGTACGTCCCGAAACTCCAGATGTTGCCCTCGGCGTCGCGGGCCATGTAGTCGCGGGACCCGTAGTCCTGGTCGGTGGGCTCCATGAGGATCTCCACACCGTGCTCCGCGGCCCGCCGGTGGTGCGCGTCGACATCGTCGACCACCACGTAGACCCCCACGGGCCCGCCGTCCCCCATGGCCTTGTCGAAGACGCTGCCGGTGCCTTTGCTGCCGAGCATCACCAGGCCGTTGCCGTACGCCAGCTCCGCGTGCATCACCGAGCCGTCCTCGCCCTCGTACACCGCGACCTGGCTGAAGCCGAAGGCCTCGGTCAGCAGCTTGACGGCCGCCTTCGCGTCGCCGTACCGCAGCGTGGGACAGATGGACGGAACGCCTGTCATGACGACCACTCCCTCTCGTGACGGTGACCTGTGTCACAGCATGGCAGGCGCCGCCGACAGTCAGCGGAAGGTGTTGCACTGGGCCATGTCGCCCGTGCGGTACCCCTGGTAGAACCACTGCTGGCGCTGCTGCGCGGAGCCGTGCGTCCACGACTCCGGGGTCACCCGGCCCTGGAACTTCTCCTGGATCCGGTCGTCGCCGACCGCGGCCGCCGCGTTCAGGCCGTCCTTGATGTCCTCGTCGGTGAGGCGGGTGAGCAGCGGGCGGCCGGTGGCCCGGTCGGGGGTCCGCGTCGCGTTGTGCGCCCACACCCCGGCGTAGCAGTCGGCCTGGAGCTCGACCTTGACCGCGTTGCTGTTCGCGCCCTGCTGTCCGTCCTGGGCCTTCTCCAGGGTGCCGGTCAGGTTCTGGATGTGGTGCCCGTACTCGTGGGCGACGACGTAGGCCTGGGCGAAGGGGCCGCCGCTCGCGCCGAACTTCGTCCGCAGGTCCTCGAAGAAGCCCAGGTCCAGGTAGACCTGCCGGTCGGTGGGGCAGTAGAAGGGGCCGACCGCCTTCGTGGCGGCGCCGCACGCGGTGTTCACGCGGTCCTTGAAGAAGACCGTGGACGCCGGGCTGTAGCGGCCGCCGCGCCGGGTGAACTCGTTCTTCCAGAAGTCCTGGGTGCTGTTGACGACCGCGACCAGCCGGCAGTCGTCGCGGGTGTTCGCGTCCCGCCCGGTCCTGCAGCTCTGCTGCACCTCGCTGACGGACGAGGAGGTCGCCGCCGGCTCCGGGTTCCCGGAGGACAGCCCCAGCTGGTCCGGTCCCACGCCGAAGAGCAGCCCGAGGACCAGCGCGATCAGCCCCGCGATCCCGCCGCCGATCGTCGCCCGCCCGCCCGGAACGCGGCTGCCGCGCACGTCCTTGACGTCGGAGGTGTCCAGATTGGCGTCGTCGTCGAACTGCATCCCGCACCGCCTCGATTCACCGTGGCCGCCCCTGCGGCGAGTATCGCCCGGTCCATCCTGATACGCGCCCCGCCCCTCCGGGGCCGTCCGTAAGCCGAACGGGGGACATGTCAAGGGCCGGACGCCCCGAAAACTGGTTGCGCACCCCCGGTAGAATGAATCCCATGGCAAATCTCCTCGCGGATTAGCGGCGTCGAAGCATCGCGTCCTGCCCCCCTTCCGCCGTCCCCCCGCCCTGGAGTATTTCCGTGATCACCGCCACCGGCGTCGAGCTGCGCGCCGGCGCCCGCGTCCTCATCGAGTCCGCTTCCTTCCGCATCGCCAAGGGCGACCGCATCGGCCTGGTCGGCCGCAACGGAGCCGGCAAGACCACGCTCACCAAGTGCCTCGCCGGCGAGGGCCAGCCCGCGGGCGGCTCCATCACCCGCTCGGGCGAGGTCGGCTACCTCCCGCAGGACCCGCGCACCGGCGACCTCGACATCCTGGCCCGCGACCGGATCCTCTCCGCCCGCGGCCTCGACGTCCTGCTCAAGAAGATGCGCATGAACGAGGAGCGCATCGCCACCGGCTCCGGCGGCACCCGCGAGAAGGCGCTCAAGCAGTACGAGCGCCAGGAGACCGAGTTCCTCACCAAGGGCGGCTACGCCGCCGAGTCCGAGGCCGCGACCATCTCCGCCGCCCTCAGCCTGCCCGACCGGGTCCTCGGCCAGCCGCTGCACACCCTCTCCGGCGGCCAGCGCCGCCGCGTCGAGCTCGCCCGCATCCTCTTCTCGGACGCCGACACGCTGCTCCTCGACGAGCCCACGAACCACCTCGACGCCGACTCGATCGTCTGGCTGCGCGACTACCTGAAGAACTACCGCGGCGGCTTCGTCGTGATCTCCCATGACGTCGACCTGGTCGAGACCGTGGTGAACAAGGTCTTCTACCTGGACGCCAACCGCTCGGTCATCGACATCTACAACATGGGCTGGAAGCTCTACCAGCAGCAGCGCGAGGCCGACGAGAAGCGCCGCAAGCGCGAGCGCCAGAACGCGGAGAAGAAGGCCGCGGCCCTGAACTCGCAGGCCGACAAGATGCGCGCCAAGGCGACGAAGACCGTCGCCGCCCAGAACATGGCCAAGCGCGCCGACCGCCTGCTCGCCGGCCTGGACGCCGTCCGCGTCTCCGACAAGGTCGCCAAGCTGCGCTTCCCGGACCCGGCGCCCTGCGGCAAGACCCCGCTGACCGCCGAGGGGCTCTCGAAGTCGTACGGCTCCCTGGAGATCTTCACCGACGTCGACCTGGCGATCGACAAGGGCTCCCGCGTCGTCATCCTCGGCCTCAACGGCGCCGGCAAGACCACGCTGCTGCGCCTCCTCGCGGGCACCGAGAAGCCGGACACCGGCACGGTCGTCCCCGGCCACGGCCTCAAGCTGGGCTACTACGCCCAGGAGCACGAGACCCTGGACCCGGAGCGCTCGGTCCTGGAGAACATGCGCTCCTCCGCGCCCGACCTGGACCTGGTCGCCGTGCGCAAGACCCTCGGCTCCTTCCTGTTCTCCGGCGACGACGTCGACAAGCCGGCCGGGGTGCTCTCCGGCGGCGAGAAGACCCGTCTGGCCCTGGCGACGCTGGTCGTCTCCTCGGCGAACGTGCTGCTCCTCGACGAGCCCACGAACAACCTGGACCCGGCGAGCCGCGAGGAGATCCTGGGCGCGCTGCGCACGTACAAGGGCGCGGTCATCCTCGTCACGCACGACGAGGGCGCCGTCGAGGCGCTGGAGCCGGAGCGGATCATCCTGCTCCCGGACGGCGTCGAGGACCTCTGGGGCCCGGACTACCGGGACCTCGTCGCCCTCGCCTGATCCTCCCGGAGCCGGTGATCCAGTTCCTTATGGATCATTCGGCTCAGGCGTGATCCATCATCTGAGTGAGACGGTCTCGTACCCCTGCGCTCTGTACGACGGCCCCGGCCGTGCCCGTCCGGGTACGCGTCCGGGGCCGCAGTTTTTTGCCGTCCGGCCCCTGACCTGGAGATTCCCGGTGAGGGTGGAGAAGTGTGACGGACATCATGCAGCGGAAGAGGAGATTCCGTTCTGCTGGTGTGTCCACCGCTCGGGAAATGTCGTCGTACCGACCTTGCTGAATGGGTGGCCAGGAAGCCGGGGAGGGGTGATCATGAGAAGTCCAGAGCGCACTTCCCATGAGGAGGCACGGGTGGCCGAGACTCTGAAGAAGGGCAGCCGGGTAACCGGCGCCGCGCGCGACAAGCTCGCGGCAGACCTGAAGAAGAAGTACGACTCCGGTGCGAGTATCCGTGCACTGGCCGAGGAAACCGGCCGGTCTTACGGGTTCGTCCACCGGATGCTCAGTGAGTCCGGAGTCATTCTGCGTGGTCGCGGTGGCGCGACGCGCGGCAAGAAGGCGGCTACGGCCTGACCGACCCCCATCCAGGCCGTCAGGCCCGGGGCCGGGGTGGATCACGCTCGCCTGCCCACACCGTAGTTCCTTCGGTGACCCCCGGTCGGCCCTCCGGCCGACCGGGTGGTTACTGTGCAGTCACTTAGGCCGGGATTGCGGCCGACTGCACACCGGAGGCACACCGATGGCTCTGCTCGACAAGGACGGCGTACGGCTCACCGTGGACGACTCGGTCGCGACGGTGACACTGACCAATCCGGCCAAGCGAAACGCTCAGTCCCCCGCGCTCTGGCGGGCGTTGGCGGAGGCCGGAAGGTCGTTGCCGGGCACCGTCCGGGTCGTGGTGCTGCGCGGTGAGGGCAAGTCCTTCTCCGCCGGACTCGACCGGCAGGCGTTCACTCCCGAGGGTTTCGAGGGTGAGCCGTCCTTCCTCGATCTGGCGCGCGGCTCGGACGAGCTGCTCGACTCCACCATCGCCGAGTACCAGGAGGCGTTCACCTGGTGGCGGCGCAACGACATCGTCTCCATCGCCGCCGTACAGGGCCATGCGATCGGTGCCGGCTTCCAGCTCGCGCTGGGGTGTGACCTGCGCGTGGTCGCCGACGACGTGCAGTTCGCCATGCGCGAGACCAGCCTGGGTCTCGTGCCCGACCTGGCCGGGACGCAGCCGCTGACCTCGCTCGTCGGCTATGCCCGCGCGCTGGAGATCTGCGCGACGGGCCGCTTCGTGCACGCCGAGGAGGCCGAGCGGATCGGGCTGGCCAACCTCGTCGTACCGGCCGATGAGCTGGACGCGGCCGTGCAGGACCTCACGACGGCGCTGCTGGCACCGCCGCGCGATGCCGTGATCGAGACGAAGGCGCTGCTCCGCGAGGCCGGATCCCGCCCGTACGACGCCCAGCGCTCGGCGGAGCGCGCCGCCCAGGCCCGCCGCCTGCGCGACCTCGCGGGCCTCTCGGACTGATCCGGCGCTGACGCGGGCACGGGGTTTCGGGGGCTGAGCCCCCGAAACCGAGCCCCCGTCAGGGGATCAGGAGGGCCTTGCCCGGGATGGCGCGCGCCTCGATCGCGCGGTGGGCGTCCGCGGCCTCCGCCAGCGGGAACTTCCGCGCGATCACCGGGCGCAGCCGCCCGGCCGCGGCCTCGGCCAGGGCGAAGCCCGCCAGCCGGGTGATTTCCGCCGGCCGGAACTGGACCTCCGCGATCCCGCGCAGCGCGATCCCGCGCCGCTCCGCCTCGGCGGAGTCCAGCGCGGTGAAGCCGCCGCTCGGGGCTCCGTGCGCCGAGACCCGCCCGCCGTCGCGGACCAGCCCGAAGGCGGCCAGGCCCAGCTCCCCGCCGACCCCGTCCAGCAGGACGTCCACCGGGCCGCCGACCGCCCCGGTCCAGTCCGGCTCCGAGTAGTCCACCGCCCGGTCCGCGCCCAGCTCCCGGACGAGCGCCAGTTTGCGCTCGCCCCGCGCCGCCCCCACCACGTACGCCCCCGCCGCCACCGCGATCTGCACCAGCAGCGTGCCCATCCCGCCGGCCGCGCCCAGGATCAGCACCCGCTCGCCCGCCCCGATGCCGAGGCCCTCGGCGATGCCCGAACCGGTCACCCCGTCGTGCGCCAGCGCCGCCGCCTCCGCGCTCTCCAGTCCGTCGGGTACCGGGACCAGCAGTTCCACCGGGACGCGGACCAGTTCCGCGTAGGTTCCCTTCGTGCCCGGGGCGGCCACCACGCGCCGGCCCCGCCAGAGCGGATCCACCCCCTCGCCCACGGCGACGACCGTGCCCGCGGCCGCGCCGCCCGGCACGTACGGCGGGTGGATGCCGAAGGACGCGCCCCAGCCCCCGCGGATCTGGGTCTCCACGAAGATCGTGTCCACGGCCTCGGCCCGGACCACCACCTCGCCCGGCCCCGGGACCGGATCCGGCAGTTCCACCGACACCAGGACCTCCGGACCGCCGTACCCGTCCACCCGAATCGCCCGCATGGCGAGCCCCCTGTCCTGTCCTGTCCGAAAGCGGCCGTTCGGCCTTGATCGCCTCCCACTCTCTGACCTCAACCGCAGTTGAGGTCAAGCGTCGGCGGGGGTCCGTTCCGAGCCGACCGGCGTAGTCCCAGAGCGCCATGGCCTCCGCGCGTCTACCGTGGAGCGGAGTGAGTCCATCCGCGCGAAGGGACACGCGATGACCGAATCCACATCCGGGGGCGCCTCCCGCGACCCGGCCGAACGCGGCCGCACCACCATCGCCGACGGGGTGGTCGAGAAGATCGCCGGGCTCGCCGCCCGCGAGGTGGTCGGCGTCCACGCCATGGGCAGCGGCACCGGCCTCTCCCGCACCTTCGGCGCCGTCCGCGACCGCGTCCCGGGCGGGGCCAAGTCCTCGGTGACGCGCGGGGTCAAGGCCGAGGTCGGCGAGGTGCAGACCGCCCTCGACCTGGAGATCGTCGTCGATTACGGCGTGTCGATCCGCGACGTGGCCCGGGCCGTCCGTGAGAACGTCATCTCCGAGGTCGAGCGGATGACGGGCCTGCAAGTCGTCGAGGTCAACATCGCGGTCAGCGACGTCAAGCTGCCCGACGAGCCCGACGAGGAGCCGGAGCACCGGATCCAGTGAAGGAGGCCCCATGAGGATGGCTGTCGTCGGCCTCTTCGCCGGCATGGCGCTCGCGTTCGCCGGGTACTTCGGCGGGTTCGGGGCCTTCCTGCTGGTGGCGGCGCTGGGCGCCGTCGGCTTCATCGCCGGCCGGTTCCTGGACGGAGACCTGGAGCCCGGCGAGTTCTTCCGCCCCCGCGACCGCGACAGATGAGGCGCCGATGACCACGCCACGGTCCACCCCGCCGCAGGTGCCCCCCGCCGAACGGGGGGCCACCCGGATCGCCGACCGGGTCGTCGCCAAGATCGCGGCCCAGGCCGCCCGGGAGGCGCTCGCCGCGCAGCGGGACGGGCCGCCCGGAGCCCCGGGAGCCGGTGCCGCCCAGGGCGCCCCGCACGCCACCGTCACCGTGCACCATGACATCGCCCGCGTACGGGTGAGCATGGAGCTCGACTACCCCTCCGATCTCGCCGCCCAGTGCGCGGCCGTACGCCGCCAGGTGGTCCGCCGCGTCGAGGAGTGCGCCGCCATGTCCGTACCCGAGGTCGACATCGACATCGAGCACCTGCACTCCGCGCACACCCGCACCGCCGCCCTGCGGGACCGGAAGCTGCGGTGACGGCGCCCGCCCCCGCCGACCGGGCAGCGGCCCCCGCCCCCGGCGACGCCCCGGCCCCGGCCCACATCGCCCGCTTCCGCTCCGCCCGGCGGATCCCCGCCGCGCTGACGGCCCTGGCCGTACTCGGCGTGGCGGGCCTGTTCCTCTACGACCTGATCGCCGTACGGGCCGGCCGCCCCGGCATGCAATGGCGCCGGGAACTCGCCGACCAGCTGGGGCGGAAGACCCCCTCGGACCCTTGGGTGCTCGTCGCCGCCGGGGTCCTCGCCGTGGCCGGGGCACTGCTCCTGTTCCTCGCGCTGGCGCCGGGGCTGCGCCGGATCCTCTCGATGCGGCCGCCGGACCCGCAGGGCGGGGTCCGCGCCGGCCTGCAGCGCAAGGCGGCCGCGCTGGTCCTGCGGGACCGGGCGATGGAGGTGTCGGGAGTGCGGTCGGCGCGGGTCGCGGTGCGGCGCTCGCGCGTGAAGGTCCGGGCGCAGTCGCACTTCCGCGAGCTGGACGAGGTACGGGCCGACCTGGAGGAGGTCCTCACCGTGGGCATCGGGGAACTGGGCCTCGCGTACCCGCCGCAGCCGCGGGTACGGGTCACCCGGGCCCCCGTCGGGAAGAGGTGACGGGATGCTCGGAGCCGTGAACCGCGTCCTGCTCGGGATCACCGGAGCCGTGCTCCTGGCGGTCGGCGCGGCCCTGGCGGCGGCTCTGCGGCCGCTCGGCGGCCGCCACGAACCGCTGCTGTCGGCGGCGACCCGCGAGCGGTACTGGCATGCCGAGGGCGGCTGGTGGTGGGCGGTCGCGGCGGGGCTCGCGGTGTGCGTGGTGCTCGCCCTGTGGTGGCTGCTGGCGCAGCTGCGGCGCTCGCGGCTGTCCACGCTGGTGGTGGACACCGGCGACGAGGCGTACGCGGTGCTGCGCGGGCGGGCCCTGGAGGAGGCGGTGGCCGCGGAGGCGGGCGCGCTGGACGGGGTCGCCCGGTGCCGTGCCGTCCTGCGGGGCCGCCAGGGCCGCGGGCGCCGGCGAGGGACGCCGAAGCTGCGGATGGAGCTGGACCTGGAGCCGCACGCGGTGCCGGCCGACGCCCTGGCGGGACTGGCCGGGCCGGTGCTCGACCATGCCCGCAGGTCGGCGGGGCTCCCCGAACTGGCCGCGGAAGCCCGCTTCCGGATCACCTCGCACCGGGCCCGCCGCGTCACCTGAGGCGGCGGCCCGGCGGAGGGCGGGGCGTCAGAACCCGTGGCGGGAGCCGCCGTCGACGGGGAGCATGACGCCGGTCAGGTACGAGGCCGCCGGCGACAGCAGGAAGGCCGCCGAGCGGCCGAACTCCTCCGGGGTGCCGTAGCGCCGCAGCGGAATGCCGGATTCGTTGGCCGCCCGGGCCGCCGCCGCGTCACCCGACAGGGCGTCGAGCTCGCGGACGCGGTCGGTGTCGATCCGTGCCGGGAGCAGTCCGACCACGCGGATGCCGCGCGGTCCGAGCTCCACCGACAGGGATTTGGCGAAGCCTGCCAGCCCTGGCCGCAGGCCGTTCGAGATGGTCAGGCCCGGGATCGGCTCGTGGACCGAGCCCGACAGGACGAAGCCGATGACCCCGCCCTCGCCCAGCTCGGCCGCCGCCGCGCGGGCCAGCCGTACCGCGCCCAGGAAGACCGACTCGAACGCCGCGGCCCACTGCTCGTCCGTGTTGGTCGACGCGAAGCCGGGGGTGGGACCGCCCACGCTGATGAGGATGCCGTCGAGGCGGCCGAAGCGCTCCTTCGCGGTGGCGACGAGGGCGGCCGCGGCCTGCGGGTCGGCGTTGTCCGCGGCGATGCCCACCGCGTCCGGGCCCAGCGAGGCGGCCGCCTCGGCGGCGCGCGCCGCGTCGCGGCCCGTCACGATCACCTTCGCGCCGTCCGCCGCCAGTTCGCGGGCCGAGGCGAAGCCCAGGCCGCGGGTGGCTCCGGTGACGACGTAGACGCGGTCTTTCAGTCCAAGATCCATGCCCGACACGCTACGCCGTCGGCTGGGGCTCCCGCTCGGGGGTGGTGCCGGCCGCCGCGGCCGCCGCCCGGTCGCGCTTCTCGCGCCGTACGAGCACCAGCCAGCCCACCGGCACCGCCGCGGCGAACAGCCACCACTGCACGGCGTAGGCCATGTGCGGGCCGATCGAGTCGTGGTCGGGATCGGCGATCGGCTCGGGGCTGCCGCCCGCCGGGGCCGGGGCGGTGAGCTCCATGTAGCCGCCGAGGACGGGCTTGCCCAGGTACTCCGCCTGCTGCGTGCTGCTGATCAGCATCACCTGGCGGTCCGGCAGGCCCTTGCGGTCCTTGATGCCGCTGCCGCCGCTCGTCTCGTCGGCCTTCAGCCGTCCGGTGACGGTCACCTCGCCCGAGGGCGCGGCCGGCACGGGCGGGTACGCGCGCGGGTCGTCGCCGCCCGCCACCCAGCCGCGGTTGACCAGGACCACCCGGCCGTCGGCGAGCACCAGCGGGGTCAGGACGTGGAAGCCGACCTTCTCGTCGTTGTCGGTGCGCATCCGCACGACGACCTCGTGCGCGGAGTCGTAGGTGCCGGTGGCGGTGACGGCACGCCAGAAGTCGGACCGCGGGACCCGGTGGCCGGGGGAGGTCACCTCGGTCACCGGCACCGGCTTCGCGGACAGGTTGCCCGCGATCAGCTGGTTCTGCGCGACCCGGTGCTCATGGCGGTGGTACTGCCAGAACCCCAGCTTGATCATCGCGGGGATGAGGGCGAGGGCGATGAGGGTGAGGCACACCCATTGCCGGGTCAGCACAAAGCGGTACACGCCCACGACGGTACCCCCAGCCGCGAAGACCCCGGCGGCCGGGTGGCCGTCCGGGGTCGGGAGGGAAGACGGGAGCGGGCGGAGGGGGAGAGGAGGGTCACACGCGGTCGACGATGCCCACCTTCCCCTCGGCGCGGGCGCAGTGCGCCCCGCAGTACCACTGGCCCTCGACCTCGACGCCCTGCCCGATGATCTGGACCCGGCAGTGCTCGCAGATGGGCGCCATGCGGTGGATGGCGCAGGAGAAGCAGTCGAAGACGTGCACGCTGCCCTGCGCGTGCACCTCGAAGGACATGCCGTAATCGTTTCCGCAGACCTCACAACGTGCCATGCGCCACAGGGTGGGACCGGACCGGCGGGACGGGAAAGCGGGCGGCGGGCGAGTCGCCCGAGGCTCACCCGTCTGCCGCAGCCACGTCCCGCAGCAGTTGGGTGAAGGCCGCCTCGTCGACCACCGGCGTACCGAAGGACTTCGCCTTGACCGTCTTGGAGGTGGCCGAGTCGGGGTCGTTCGTCACGAGCAGGCTCGTGAGCCGCGACACGCTCGTCGCGACGTGCAGCCCGGCCTCGACCGCCCGGTCCTCCAGCAGCTCCCGGTCCACCGAGGTGTCACCCGAGAAGGCGATCCGCATGCCCTGCTTGAGCGGTTCGCCGTCCTCGAAGCGCCCCGGGTTCGGGTGCGGGCACGGCGGCCGCTTGCGCGAGGGCCGCCAGCTGTTGCTCCCGTACGAGGCCTGCCGGCCGATCCGCGGCGTGACGGGGGAATCCGACCACTCCGTCAGCGGCCGGCACTCCAGCAGGGGCAGCCGCACGCCGTCCCGCGCGGCGGCGTGCAGGGACGGACGGAACGCCTCCGCGAGCACGCGGGCGTCGTCGAGGGCGTGGTGGGCGCGCTGCTGGACCACGCCGAAGTGCGCGGCGAGCGATTCCAGCTTGTGGTTGGGCAGCGGGAGGTTCAGCTCCTTCGACAGCGCGATGGTGCACAGCCGCTGACGGACCGGCGCGGTCTCGGCGGCCCGCGCGTACTCCCGGGCGATCATCTGCCAGTCGAACATGGCGTTGTGCGCGACCAGCACCCGGTCCGCGAGCCGGCCCGCGAACTCCTCGGCGATGTCCTTGAAGAGCGGGGCGTCCTGGAGCATGTCGCTGGTCAGCCCGTGGATCCAGACGGGGCCGGGATCACGCTGCGGGTTGACCAGGGTGTACCAGTGGTCCTCGACATTGCCCTGCGCGTCGAGCCGGTAGACGGCGGCGGAGATTATCCGGTCGTCGCGAGCGAGCCCGGTCGTCTCCACGTCGACGACCGCGTACCCCTCGGGGTACGCGGTCGGCCACGTCGTCTCTGCGGTCGTACGGTCGTCGAGCATGGTCACAGAGGATATCGGCACACACTGACACCCGGTGCCCGGCGGGTTCGGACCGGCCCGGGCGCGGGGCCCGCAAACCGGATTACCGCAGGGGCGGGTTCGGCGACGCCAGCAGGGAGCGGACGAGGGCGCGCAGGGACAGCAGGAACAGGCGCTCCGGGTCGGCCGGCCGGGCCAGGGCGCGGGCGAGCTCCGGGTCGTCGGGGGCGGCGGCGGGGGTCCCGCCGGGTGCGCCGAGGGAGCCCCAGAGGTCGCTCTCGGCCGGGGACTGGGCGGGGGAGCGCTCGCGGTTGCGCTCCACGAGGAGGTACCCGACGATCTGGAACTGGACCGCGCGCACGGCGTCGGCGGCCCGGGCCCCGCGCAGCCCGGCCGCGTGCACCTCGTGGACCAGGGCCTGCTGGGCCGGCAGGAACATCCGCTCGGTCAGGCCGCGTTCGTGGACCATCGCGATCAGGTGCGGCCGCTCGCGCAGTTCGCGGCGCAGGATCCGGGCCACGGACAGGATCCGCTCGACGGGGGTGCGGCCGACCGGCCGTATCGCGCCCATCTCCTGGACGGTCCGCTCCACGAGGGCGTCGAGCAGGGATTCGCGGTTGCCGACGTGCCAGTAGATGGACGTCACGGCCGTGCCCAGCTCGGCGGCGAGTTTGCGCATGGTCAGGGCCGCCGGGCCGTGCTGCTTGACCAGCGAGGCGGCCGCCGCCAGCACCTCGTCACGGGTGAGCGTGGTTCTGGCCATGGCCGTCTCCCGCCAATCTGTCGAATCGTCAGTTCTCGTCCGTGCAGGGGTCTTTACCCTTCATCGGTCGCGGTGTAACTGTGTTACAGAACCTACCGAAGGGTGGCGCGAGACATGGCACGCGTACGGTACGGAGCGCGCACCGAGGCCGAGATCACGGCGTCGCGCGAGAAGAGTTCCCGGCTCCCCGACATCTGGTCCACCGGAGTGGTGGCGGTCTGGGAGAGCGACCCGGACGTGGTGGCGGCGGTCCTGCCGCCGCCGCTCAAGCCCGCCGAGCGGCCCCTCGTGCGGGCCAACATCAGCAAGGTCGACCTGCCCGGCTACCCCCTCGGCGCCGGCTCGGTGGCGGTCGCCGCGCAGCACGGCGGGGTCGAGGGCTGGTACCCGCTGGTCATGCCGATGACCCACGAGCGGGCCCTGATCGGCGGCCGCGAGGTCTTCGGCGAGCCGAAGAAGCTGGGCGAGGTCGACGTGGAGCGCGACGGCCTCGTCGTACGGGCCTCCCTGGCCCGGCACGGGATCGCGTTCGTCGAGGTGCGCGGGGCGGTGGACCGCGCACTGCCGCTGCCCGAGCCGGCCGCCAAGACCGACTTCTACTTCAAGTTCCTCCCGGCGGTGGACGGTTCGGGTTTCGACGCCGACCCGGTGCTGGTGCACGTCACCCGCAACGAGAAGGTCCGCAAGCTGGAGCACATCACCGGTGACGTGGTCCTGCGCGAGTCGATGTTCGACCCGGTCGCCGACCTCCCCGTACGCCGGATCGTGGAGATCACCATCGGGGAGAAGACCACCGACCAGAAGGGCCGCGTCGTCGAGCGGGTCAGCGCACAGGCGCTCCTCCCGTACATCCACCAGCGCTACGACGACCCCATGCAGATCCTCGACGGCCCGCCCGAAGGGAGCGTGTGACGTGCGGCTCGAACCCGGACAGGTGGCCGTCGTCACCGGCGCCGCCGGCGGCATCGGGCTCGCGATGGCCCGCCGCTTCGCCGCCGAGGGGCTGAAGGTCGTCCTCGCCGACGTGGAGGAAGGAGCCCTGCGCAAGGCCGCCGACGAGCTGGCCGCCGACGGCGCCCGGGTGCTCGCCCGGCCCGTCGACGTCAGCGACCGCGACTCCGTCATCGCGCTCGCCGACGCGGCGTACGACACCTTCGGCGCCGTGCACGTCCTCTGCAACAACGCGGGCGTCGGCTCCGGCGCCGAGGGCCGGATGTGGGAACACGAGCCCAACGACTGGAAATGGGCCTTCTCCGTCAACGTCTGGGGCGTCTTCCACGGCATCCAGGCCTTCGTCCCGCGCATGATCGCGGGCGGCGGCCCCGGCCACGTCGTCAACACCTCCTCCGGCGACGGCGGCATCGCCCCGCTGCCCACCGCCTCCGTCTACGCCGTCACCAAAGCGGCCGTGGTCACCATGACCGAGTCGCTGTACGCCCACCTCAAGGCCGAGCGCGCGCCGGTCGGCGCCTCCGTCCTCTTCCCCGGACCGCACATGCTGCGCACCGGGCTGTGGGAGTCGCACCGCAACCGGCCCGAGCGGTACGCGAAGCAGCGGCCGCGCAAGACCCCGTACCGCAGCCTCGACCAGTACGAGGCCGCGATGAAGAAGGCCGGCCACGCGGTGGAATTCACCCCGGTCGAGGAGGTCGCCGAGCACGTCGTCGACGGCATCCGCACCGACCGCTTCTGGATGCTCCCGGCGAGCGAGCACAGCGACCGGCAGATCCGCGCCCGGTCGCAGTCGATGCTCGACCGCGCCGACCCCGCCTACCTGGAGAGCTTCATCCTCGACTGAGGAGCGTTTGCAGTGAGTGAGACCGTGACCGACAGCAGCACGTACGAGGACCCGTACCTGATCATCTCCTCCGACTGCCACGCGGGACTGCCGACCGAGCAGTACCGCCCGTACCTCGACTCCCGCTTCCACCCCCAGTTCGACGAGTTCCTCGGCCAGCGCGACGCCCGCCGCGCCGAGGCCACGAAGCTCGGCGTCCGCAACGAGGCCTTCGCCGAGAAGTGGTTCCACGACCACGAGGAAGGCCTGCGCGGAGGCTGGGACACCGGGCAGCGGCTCAAGGAGCTCGACGGCGACGGGGTCGCCGGCGAGGTCGTCTTCCCCGACGCCGATGCCGTCGACAGCCAGACCGCCGCCCCCTTCGGGGTGGGCCTCGGGCTCTCCGGCGACCAGGACCCCGAGCTCGGCATGGCGGGCGCGCAGGCGCACAACCGCTGGCTGGCGGAGTTCGTCTCCCAGACCCCCGAACGGCACTGCGGGGTCGCCCTGCTGCCCATCACGGGCGAGCCGTCCAAGGTCGTCGCCGAGATACACCGGGCCAAGGAGTCCGGGCTCGGCGCCCTGATGATCCCCGCGATGTGGGTGGACAAGGCGCCGTACCACGACCGCCGCTACGACCCGGTGTGGGCGGCGGCGGCCGAGACGCGGATGCCGATCGTCACCCACTCGGGGTCCTCGCCGCGCCACGAGTACGGCGACCACCTGGGCATCTTCGTCTCCGAGGTCACGTGGTGGCCGTCCCGTCCGCTGTGGTTCCTGCTCTGGTCGGGGGTCTTCGAGCGCCACCCCGGGCTGCAGTTCGGCGTCGCCGAGTCGGGCTGCTGGTGGCTGCCGAACCAGCTCTGGTTCATGGACCGGCTCTACCTCGGCGCGCACGGCGGAAAGAAGCTGTCGCCGTTCGAGGAGCTCAAGCGCCCGCCGAGCGAGTACCTGGACCGGCAGGTGTTCATCTGCGCGACGAACACCAAGCGGCGCGAGCTCGCCCAGCGCTACGAGATCGGCGTGGACAACATCCTGTGGGGCTCGGACTTCCCGCACCCCGAGGGGACCTGGCCGAACACCCGGACCTGGCTGAAGAACACCTTCCACGACATCCCGGTCGGCGAGACCCGCCGGATGCTGGGGCTGGCGGCGGCGGACGTCTTCGGCTTCGACGCGCAGAAGCTGGCACCGGTCGCCCGGCGGATCGGCCCGACCCCGGCGGAGCTGGGCCAGCCCGCCGACCAGGCCGCGGTGGAGGCCTCGTGGGCCCGCTCGCGGGAGACGGGCCGCCACTGGCTGACGGGCGAGGACTTCCCGTCGCTGGGGGTGACCCGATGACGGAGGCCGACCGGTACACGGTCATCTCGGCGGACTGCCACGCGGGCGCGGACCTGCCGGACTACAAGCCGTACCTGGAGAAGCGGTACCACGAGGAGTTCGACGCCTGGGCCGCCACGTACGTGAACCCGTACGAGGACCTCCTCGCGGACACGGCGGACCGCAACTGGAACTCGGCGCGCCGGCTGTCCGAGCTGGAGGCGGACGGCATCGTGGCGGAGGTCGTCTTCCCGAACACGATCCCGCCGTTCTTCCCCAAGGCCTCGCTGATGGCCCAGCCGCCGACGGCCGAGGAGTACGCGATGCGCTGGGCGGGGCTCCAGGCGCACAACCGCTGGCTGGCGGAGTTCTGCGCCGACGCGCCGGGCAGGCGGGCGGGCGTGGTCCAGATCCTCCTCAACGACGTGGACGCGGCGGTGAAGGAGATCCGCCGCACGCGGGAGGCCGGTCTGACGGGCGGCATCCTGCTGCCGGGCGTCCCACCGGGCTCGACGGTGCCCGAGCTGTACTCGGCGGTGTACGACCCGATCTGGGCGGTCTGCGACGAGCTGGACGTCCCGGTCAACCACCACGGCGGTTCGGCGTCGCCGCCGCTCGGCGACGAACCGGCCGCGCGGGCCGTCTTCATGGTGGAGACGACCTGGTTCTCGCACCGGGCCCTGTGGCACCTGGTCTTCGGCGGGGCCTTCCGCCGCCACCCGGGCCTGAAGCTGGTCCTGACGGAGCAGGGCTCGGGCTGGATCCCGGGCGTGCTCGACATGCTGGACTACTACCACGGCCGCCTGGTCGCGGCCTCGGCGACGGCGGAGTCGAAGTTCGGGGCGGGCCTGGCGGAGTCGATGGGCAAGGGCCCGAGCGAGGTCTGGCGGGACAACTGCTTCGTGGGGGCCAGCTTCATGCGCCCGCACGAGGTCCCGCTGCGGGACCGGATCGGCCTCGACAAGATCATGTGGGGCAGCGACTACCCCCACGACGAGGGCACCACCCCGTTCTCCCGCGAGGGCCTCCGCATCGCCTACGCGGGCCTCCCGAGGGACGAGGTGGCCGCGATGGTGGGCGGCAACGCGGCCCGCGTCTACGGCTTCGACCTGGCCCTGCTGGACGCGGCGGCGGCCAAGCACGGCCCGCTGGTCTCGGAGATAGCCGAACCGCTGAAGGAGATCCCCCCGCAAGCCACGAGCCCGGCCTTCGCCAGGGGCGGCTCGGTCCGCATCTGGTAGCCCCGGAGCCCGTCGGGGCGGCTCAGGGGCGCCGCAGCCTGAGCCGCTCCGGCGGGATGTGATCGGCGCCGGTGACCGAGGCGGTGCCGAACACCGAGATGGCGACCTGATCCAAGTCGGCCAGCGGACCGAGGTCGTGGGTCTGCCCGCAGTGGTTCAGTACGAGCTGCCGGAGGTGGGGCAGCGAGCGCAGGGGAGCGAGGTCGGCGACGGAGCACTGGCTCAGGGTCAGAAAGGCGAGCCGCTCGTGGCGCGACAGCCCGGCGAGGTCCGGCGCCGCCGCGGTGATGCTCAGGCTGGTGAGGGCAGGAACGCCCGCGCGGGCGACATCGCGGGCTTGGTCGTCGCCGTTGACCGCGAGTCCTCTCAGCGCGGGCCAGCGGTCCAGGCCGGCCAACGACAGGCGGCCCGACTCCCCGAGCAAGTGGAGTGCCTGCAGTCCCTCCGGGAGCGGCAGGTCGCCGACGCAGTCCGCCCCAAGCGGGTAGCCGAGCGCCAGGGTCTCCAGGGCGAGGTCGTGCACCGGATCCAGGGGCAGCCCCTCCGGCAGACCGACCAGGCTGAGCTCGCGCAACGGGAGCCCGGCCAGGGGCGCGAGGTTGCGCACGTTCGGGCACAGCGACAGCCCCAGAAACGTCAGGCGGTCGAGGGGCGCCAGCACGGACAGGTCGCTCACGCCCTCGTTCCGGAAGACGAAGAGCCATTCGAGGTCCGGCCGCTGTGCGACCAGCCCGGGCAGGCCCGGGGACCAGTGCAGGTTGATCCGCTTCAGGTGAGTGAGCCGTCCGACCTGGGCCGCCTGCTCACGGGTGCTCACCAGCAGGGTCGCTGATGGCATCGGGGCCCCCGACAGGACCGTGTCGGCGTACTCGGCCGCGTCGAACCGGGCCCAGGCATCCGACAGGGCGAAGGCCACGCCCAGGCGTGCGTCCTGCCGGAACCGGGCGATGATCGACAGGGCGCGCGGGCCGCCCACCAGCCCCGCTGTGCGGACGATCGCCTCCGCCTCGTCCTCGTCGAGGTCGGCGTCCAGGGGCAGGAGTTCCAGGACGAGTTCGCCGGCTTTGGCCAGTTCCTCCGCCTGCGCACGCGTGCGGGGCGGCAACAGGAGCGCCGTGCGCTCCTGTACGTCGGCGCGTACGGCCGGGTCCAGCTCGGGGGCTTGTTCCAGGCACGCCGCCGCCAGCAGGACGAGGCGGTCGTGAGCTGATTTCACCTTGTCGGCCCGGCGGAGCAGGCCCCGCAGGATGCGGATCCGCTCGTCCGGCCGGGCGTGGCCCACCGCCATGCGGACCACGTCGTCCCAGGTGTCGTCGTGCGCGTTCTTCACCAGGACCCCGAAGTCCCGTGACTCCACCGCGGCCTTCGCGCCCAGGTAGTCCTGGAAGGTGCGGTGGACGAAGTCCACGGAGCCCCGGACCGGTTCGCGCAGCAGTCCGCTGCGGATCAGCAGGTGGGAGAACACCTGCTCCGCGTCGGCCCGTACCTGCGGCATCGCGTCCAGCCACCCGGCCACCATCTCCACGGCCTCGTCCCGGACCGCCTCGACCTGGCCGTTCCTGATCAGCCAGTACGCGAACCGCTGGAGCAGCGCGATCTGCTCCTCCCGGGTGAGGTACACGCCCTCGACGCCGAGGATCTCGCGCTCCGTGTCCCGCCGGACCAACAGCATGTCCAGCGCCGCGTCGTACAGTTCCTTCCGCGCCCGCGGCAGCTGCATCCGGCGGTCCTGGTTCAGGGCGCACAGCAGAGCGCACATCAACGGGTTCGTCGCCAGCCGGCCGAGGTCCCGACGGCTGCCGACCGCCTCCAACAGCGCGGCCTCGTACGCGTCCACCTCCTGGCCCCCGGCCCGGGCCGCCGCGTGCCAGTGCCTGACGAAGGCCCGTACGTCCTCCCGCTCCATCGGCAGCAGCGAGTGCGGGGCGAACCCCTGACCCGCCAGCCAGCTCTCCGGGACCGCCGACGGCCGGGTCGTCACCACGTACCGCGCCTTCGGGAACGCGGTGATCAGCGAGCGCAGCCACGCCTCCGTGCGGGTGCGCAGCCGCTGCGGGACCTCGTCGACCCCGTCCACCAGGACCAACGCCCGGCCCGAGGACATCAGTTCCTCCACCCACCCCGGCGGAGCCGTCAGCGGCACGCCCGACGCGCGAAGGAACTCCTCCGGCAGCGGCAGGGCATCGGCCGACGTGAAGGAGCGCAGCCGCAGCACGAACGGCACGCAGGTGCTCCACGGCCCCTCGGCCTGCCGGGCCGCGTTCAGCGCCAGCCACTGCACCAGGGTGCTCTTGCCCGACCCCGCCGGGCCCCGCAGCAGGACCCGCTCCGCCGCCCCGAGTGCCTGCTCGGCCCTGACGGAGGTCTGGTGCGCCCCGGGCCGGCCCGGCATCAGCTCCTGCTCGCCGCTCACCGCGAGACTGATGTACGCGAGGTCCAGCGGCCATTCCTGCCGCGCCGTACTGGTGGTGACCCCGAACAGCTGCATGCGCCCGTGGGTCTCCGCGACGTAGTGCGCGTACCGCTCCTCGAAGGCGTACGCAGTCCCACCGCCGGCGTGGTCGAGGCGGTCCAGGGCCCGTCCCAACGCGCCCGTCCGGCGGACCAGTTCCACGTCTGCCCGGGCTCCGAAGGCCGGCAGGGTCGTCACGTACTCGACCGCGTGGGCGCAGCACAGCGCGATCAGGTCGCGGTACAGACGTTCCGCGGCCGCGTTCAGGCCCGGCGGCGGGGGTGGCAGCGGCCCGGCCAGGATCGCGGGGTCCAGGTCCGCCTCGAAGAGGGCGTCCGCGTCCAGCGGGCCCAGCGTCGCGAAGGCGTCCGCGACCGCGTCCAGCGCCGCCAGGCGCTCGTGCTCCGGCAGTGACGCGCACACCGGGTTCATGCCCGACGCCAGGGTTTCCGTCAGGCGGCGGATCTCCGGTTCGCCCAGCTCCGCCGGGCTGCGCCAGCGCGGGGCCGGGGCGGCCGGATCCGGTGTCAGGCCCGCGCCCGGGACCCGCGTCAGCAGGGACTTCACCAGGGCGCCCGCCGCCGTGCCCGCCACCCGTAAGACGACCGTCTCCAAGCCCGTCATCCCCCGTCCTCCCCTCGGCCCGGAGATTATCGCGTGAACCGCCGGTAACCCCGATGGATACCGATCGGTAACAACCCCTGGCGGAGCCCCCGAACCCGCTCTATGGTGCGGGCATGCCGAACCTGCCCGATGTCGTGCTGTGGTCCATACCTGCCTTCGTGCTGCTCACCGTCATCGAGGTGGTGAGCTACCGCCTCCATCCCGACGAGGACGCCGCCGGGTACGACACCAAGGACGCCGCGACCAGCGTCGCCATGGGCATCGGCAGCATCGGCTTCGACCTGCTGTGGAAGATCCCGGTCGTCGCCGTCTTCACGGCGGTCTACGAACTCACGCCGCTGCGCGTGCCGTTCCTGTGGTGGACCGCCCTGCTGATGCTGCTGGTGCAGGACTTCCTCTACTACTGGCAACACCGCCTCCACCACGTCATCCGCATCCTGTGGGCCTGCCACGTGGTCCACCACAGCAGCCGGAACTTCAACCTCACCACCGCCCTGCGCCAGCCCTGGACCAGCGCCACCACCTGGTGGTTCTACCTGCCGATGGTCGCCCTCGGCGTGCACCCGGCCGCGATCCCCTTCTGCTACGGCCTCAACCTCCTCTACCAGTTCTGGGTCCACACCGAGCGCATCGGCAAGCTGCCCCGGCCCTACGAGTACGTCTTCAACACCCCCTCCCACCACCGCGTCCACCACGCTTCCCAGGGCGGCTACCTGGACCGCAACTACGGCGGGATCCTGATCGTCTGGGACCGGTTGTTCGGCTCGTGGGTCGGGGAGACCGACAGGCCCGTCTACGGGCTGACCAAGAACATCAACACGCACAACCCCTTGCGCGTCGCCACCCACGAGTACGCCGCCATCGCCCGCGACGTCCGTGCCGCGAGCAGCTGGCGCGAGCGCGCCGGGCGCGTGTTCGGCGGGCCCGGCTGGCAGCCGGCCCAGGCCCGAACCCAAACCGAGGCCCAGGCCCAGGCCCCCGCCCCGGCGGCGGCCGGGAGCGCCCCCGCCGCCGAGCCCGCGACCGCCCCGGAGCACGCCGCGTGAGCGACACCGACTCCCGTACGCCCTCCTGGGCGCGCCCCGCGGCGGCCGCCGCCGACGGCGCGGCCGGCCGGATCCTGCTCGCCGCCTTCGCCGTCGCCACCGCCGTCGACCTCGGTTCACTCCTGGCCGGCTGGCACCTCGGGCACGTCCTCGCGAAGCCGCTGCTGATGCCGCTGCTCGTCGCGTACGTGATCACGCGAAAGGCGCCCCGCCTGCTGATCGCCGCCCTGCTCTTCGGGTGGGGCGGGGACCTGGCCCTGCTCTTCGACGCCGACCCCGCCTTCCTGATCGGCATGGGGTCCTTCGCCGCCGGGCACGTCTGCTACCTCGTGCTCTTCGGCCGGGGCCGGACGCACCCCGCGCTCGGCGGCGCGTACGCCCTCGCGCTCGTCGGGACCGTCGCGCTGCTCTGGCCGGACCTGCCGGCCGACCTGCGCATCCCGGTCGCCGGGTACAGCCTCCTGCTGACGGCCATGGCCTACCGCTCCAGCGCCCTCGGCCTGCGCGCCGGCCTCGGCGGGGCGCTGTTCCTGCTCTCCGACACGCTGATCGCCACGGGGGTCGCGGACTGGCCGCAGCCGCCCCGTCCCGACTTCTGGATCATGGCCACCTACGTCGCAGCGCAGTACCTGCTGGCCACCGGCGCACTCGCCCGGGAGCAGGCGTACGGTAGGGAAGTCCTACAAGACTGAACCAATCGATCCGGAGGGCTGCACACCCATGCGTGCCACCGTCATCCACGCCCCGCACGACATCCGCGTGGAGGAGGTGCCCGACGCTGCGATCCAGCGCCCCGAGGACGCCGTCGTCCGCGTGCTGCGTGCCTGCATCTGCGGCAGCGACCTGTGGGCCTACCGCGGCGAGGCCGCGCGCCAGCCCGGCCAGCGCATCGGCCACGAGTTCCTCGGCGTCGTCGAGGAGACCGGCTCGGCCGTGTCCGGCCTGAAGGCGGGCGACCTCGTCGTCGCCCCCTTCATGTGGTCCGACGGCACCTGCGACTACTGCTCCGAGGGCCTGTACACCTCCTGCGTGCACGGCGGCTTCTGGGGCTCGGTCGGCTTCGACGGCGGCCAGGGCGAGGCCGTCCGCGTCCCGCACGCCGACGGCACCCTCGTGAAGCTGCCCGCCGGGGCCGTCTCCGACGACCGGCTGCTGACCGGCCTGCTGGCCCTCTCCGACGTCATGGGAACCGGGCACCACGCGGCCCTGGGCGCGGGCGTCCGCAAGGGCTCCACCGTGGCCGTCGTCGGCGACGGCGCGGTCGGCCTGTGCGGCGTGCTCGCCGCCAAGCGCCTGGGCGCCGAGCGGATCATCGCCCTGGGCCGCCACACCGCCCGTACGGACATCGCCAAGCTCTTCGGGGCCACCGACGTCGTCGCCGAGCGCGGGGAGGCCGCCGAGGCCGCCGTCCGCGAGCTCACCGGCGGCCAGGGCGCCCACGCGGTCATCGAGGCCGTCGGCACCGAGCAGTCCATGCGCACCGCGGTGAACATCACCCGCGACGGCGGGGCGATCGGCTACGTCGGCGTCCCCCACGGCAGCGGCACCGGCCTGGACCTCGGCGTGATGTTCGACCGCAACATCGCCCTGCGCGGCGGCGTCGCGCCGGTGCGCGCGTACATTCCGGAGCTGCTGGAGGACGTCCTCAGCGGCGCGATCGACCCGGCGCCCGTCTTCGACCGCGCGGTGTCGCTGGACGAGGTCCCGGACGGCTACCGCGCCATGGACGACCGCAGCGCGCTGAAGGTGCTCATCAAGCCCTGACCGTCCTCGGCGACGGAGGGAGGGGCCGGCCCGGGGTGGGATCCCCGGGCCGGCCCCTCCCGTTGCAGGCCTCAGGCGTTGGCCCCGCCTACTTCACGGCCTTCAGCGCGTCCACCACGCCGTAGCCGTAGTACCCGGTCTGGCCCCACTTGCTCTGGCAGGTGGCGGCGTCGACCAGCGCGCCCGCGGCGTCGTAGACCTTCTCCGGGCAGGCCGTCTTCGTGGCCTGGGCCTTCAGCATGGCCTGGAGCTGCGAGGGCGTGGCCTTCGGGTGCGCGCTCTTGAGCAGCGCCGCCACGCCCGCCACGTGCGGTCCGGCCATCGAGGTGCCCTGCTTGTAGCCGTAGCCGCCGCCGGGCAGCGTCGACAGCACGCGCCCGTTGGCGTCCGGGGTGGCCGGGATCTGCCACTTGTCGCCGCCGGGGGCGGCGACGTCGACCACGCCCAGGCCGAAGCTGGAGTAGTACGACCGGATGCCCTGGTCGCCGGTGGCGCTCACCGTGACCACGCCCGGGAGCTGGGTGGGGATGTCCAGGCAGACGTGCGGGTCGATCGTGCGCGGGACCGGTGTGCCGTCGTCGGGGCTCGTGTCGTCGACGATGGCGTTCGACGCCAGGTCGTGGTTCGAGTTGCCCGCCGAGGCCACGCTGAGCACGCCCTTGCGCTCGGCGTACTTGGTCGCCCGGCCGAGGGCCTCCACCAGCGCCTTCTGGTCGTCGTCCGCCTTGCAGTTGTAGAGCCAGGGGTCGACGTAGTAGCTGTTGTTGGTCACCTCGATCCCCTTCTCGGCGGCGAACATGAAGCCGCAGACGACCGCCTCGGTGAAGAACAGACTGGTGCCCGGCTCGCTCACCTTGATCGCGGCGACCTGCACGCCGGGCGCGACGCCCGCCACGCCGATGCCGTTGCGCGCGGCCGCGATGGTCCCCGCCACGTGCGTGCCGTGGTCGCTGCCGTCGGGGTACGGGCGCCACGCGCCGTCGGTGGTGTCCGCGACACCGCCGACACAGTTGGCCGACTGGCCCTTGGAGAAGTTCGGGGCGAGGTCCGGGTGGGTGTCGTCGACACCCGTGTCGATGACGCCCACGGTGACGTTCCGGCTGCCATCGTTGATCTTGTGCGCCTGATCGGCCTTGATCGCCCGCAGGTCCCACTGGTTGGGCTCCAGCGGCTCCTGACCGTCCGTGGCCTTCGCCGCGGCCTTGGCGGCGTCCTCCGCGCCGAGCTTCTGCGTCGTGCCCTCCTCGGTGGTCGCCACCGTCTGGAGGGGGGCCGTCCGGGTGGCGCCGACCGACACGAACAGGCTGCGCTGCGCGCGCAGCTGCTTGGCGAAGTCCGGGTTCTGGGAGTGTGCGACGACGACCCCGATCTGCTCATAGGACGTCACCACCGTTCCACCGGCCCGCTCGACGGCCTTCTTCGCGGCCTTCACCGAGGCGTACGTGGTCAGGTTCGCGACGTACGAGAGCTTGGGGCCGGTGGTGTCGGGCTTGGCCGCGGCCGCCGTACCCGCCGTGTTGCCCAGCGGGGCGGCGGAGGCCGCGACCGAGGGCAGGAAGGCGAGCGAGGCGGTGAGCGCCAGGCCGACCGGAACGGCGATACGCCGGCGGCCGGGTCCCAGATGAGCCATGGGTTCTCCACATCATCCGTGAAAGAGCCGTCCGCGCGGGGTCGCGCCGGACGGCGGGTTCATGACAACCGAACCTAGTGCCGGCCTTCGACTCTCCGCCATCAGTTCGACGAAATCAGGTTTCGAAGAATCATCCGAAGAATCAAAGGGTGTTGAACCGTCCCGACGCGCGGTACGTGCCGTTGACAAGGGGGGATCAGCGCCATCGGCCCCCCCACACGGAGGTTGTTTTGTCCGTCGTCCCCACCGCACCCGCGTCACAAGGAGAGCCCCCCGTGACCACCGAAGCAGCGCCGCCGCACGGCAGCGCGGGAACGCCCACGGCGAGCCCCACGGCAGAACAGTTCGCAGCCGTCCAGCAGAGCGCCGAGTTCGCCGAACTGCGCAGTTCCTACCGCTCCTTCGCCTTCCCCCTCACCGTGGCCTTCATCGCCTGGTACCTGCTCTACGTCCTCCTGTCCAACTACGCCGGCGGCTTCATGGGGACCAGGCTCTTCGGCAACATCAACGTCGCCCTCGTGTTCGGCCTCGCCCAGTTCGCGACGACGTTCCTCATCGCCTGGCTGTACTCCCGGCACGCCGCCACGAAGCTGGACCCGAAGGCGGCGGCGATCAAGGCGCGGATGGAGGCGGGCGAATGAGCGCCACCCTCCCCGTCCACCTCGCGGCGAACGTGGCCGCGGGGGCCACCGAGCACCGGCCGCTGATCATCACCCTGTTCGGGCTGTTCGTCGTCGCCACCCTCGTCATCACGATCTGGGCCGGCCGCCAGACCAAGGACGCCGCCGACTTCTACGCGGGCGGCCGCCAGTTCACCGGATTCCAGAACGGCCTGGCCATCTCCGGCGACTACATGTCCGCCGCGTCCTTCCTCGGCATCGCCGGCGTCATCGCCCTCAAGGGCTACGACGGCTTCCTCTACTCCATCGGCTTCCTCGTCGCCTGGCTGGTGGCCCTGCTGCTGGTCGCCGAGCCGCTGCGCAACTCGGGGCGCTACACGATGGGCGACGTCCTCGCCTACCGGATGCGCCAGCGCCCCGTCCGTACCGCCGCGGGCACCTCCACCATCGTGGTCTCGATCTTCTACCTGCTGGCCCAGATGGCCGGCGCCGGAGTACTGGTCTCCCTGCTCCTCGGGATCACCAGTGACGGCGGCCAGATCGCCATCGTCGCGCTGGTCGGCGTGCTCATGATCCTCTACGTCACCATCGGCGGCATGAAGGGCACCACCTGGGTCCAGATGGTCAAGGCCGTCCTCCTCATCGCGGGCGCGCTGCTGATCACCTTCCTGGTGATGTGGAAGTTCAACTTCAACGTCTCCGACCTGCTGGGCAAGGCGGCCGAGAACAGCGGCAAGGGCGCGTCCTTCCTGGAGCCCGGACTCAAGTACGGCATCACCGGGACCTCGAAGCTGGACTTCATCTCCCTGGGCCTCGCGCTGGTCCTCGGCACCGCCGGCCTGCCGCACATCCTGATCCGCTTCTACACGGTGCCCACCGCAAAGGCCGCCCGTAAGTCGGTGAACTGGGCCATCGGCATCATCGGCGTCTTCTACCTGATGACGATCGCCCTCGGCTTCGGCGCCGCCGCGCTGCTCAGCCCCAAGGAGATCACCGACTCCAACCCGTCCGGCAACACGGCCGCCCCGCTCCTCGCCCAGGCCGTCGGCGGCGGGGCCGACTCCACGGGCGGCGCGATCCTGCTCGCCGTGATCTCCGCGGTGGCCTTCGCGACGATCCTGGCCGTGGTCGCGGGCCTCACCCTGGCCTCCTCCTCTTCCTTCGCGCACGACATCTACGTCAACGTGATCCGCAAGGGCGAGGCCACCGAGAAGGAAGAGGTACGGGCGGCCCGCTGGTCCACCGTCGTCATCGGCGCCGTCGCCATCGTCCTCGGGGCGCTCGCCCGGGACATCAACATCGCGGGACTGGTCGCCCTCGCCTTCGCCGTCGCGGCCTCGGCGAACCTGCCGACGATCCTCTACAGCCTCTTCTGGAAGCGCTTCACCACCCAGGGCGCGCTCTGGTCGATCTACGGCGGCCTGATCTCGTCCGTGGTCCTGGTGCTCTTCTCGCCCGTCGTGTCCGGCAACGAGAAGACCTCGATGTTCAAGGGGGTCGACTTCCACTGGTTCCCCCTGGAGAACCCCGGGATCATCTCCATCCCGCTCGGCTTCCTGCTGGGCTGGCTGGGCACGGTCTTGTCCAAGGAGAAGGCCGACCCCCAGAAGTTCGCGGAGCTTGAGGTCCGCTCCCTTACGGGAACGGGCGCGCACTGACACCGTGCACATGTGAGATGGGCCGAGCACACAACGTGGCCGCGTCGTACTTCTCTACGACGCGGCCACGCCGCGTCTCGTTCATTTGGGCATCCCTACGCGTCACGGCCGTCGCGTAGGCTCGGATACAGCGCCAGGCGTTTACCCGAAGTGGCGCGAACGTCTCTATGGACCGGACAGGGAGGGGGCCCGAAATGCTTCTGGACACCTACGGCCGTGTGGCCACTGACCTGCGCGTCTCGCTCACCGACCGGTGCAATCTGCGCTGTACGTACTGCATGCCCGAGGAAGGCCTGCAGTGGCTCGGCAAGTCCGATCTGCTCACCGACGAGGAGATCGTCAGGCTGATCGGGATCGCCGTCACGCAGCTCGGGATCACCGAGGTCCGCTTCACCGGCGGCGAACCGCTGCTGCGCCCCGGCCTGGTCGGGATCGTCGAGCAGTGCGCGGCCCTGGAGCCGCGCCCCCGGATGTCCCTGACCACCAACGGGATCGGCCTCAAGCGCACCGCACAGGCGCTCAAGACCGCCGGGCTGGACCGGGTAAACGTTTCGCTGGACACCCTGCGGCCCGAGGTCTTCAAGACGCTCACCCGGCGCGACCGCCACCGCGACGTCATCGACGGCATGGCCGCGGCCCGCGAGGCCGGCCTGACCCCCGTCAAGGTCAACGCCGTCCTGATGCCGGGCCTCAACGAGGACGAGGCTCCCGACCTGCTCGCCTGGGCCGTGGAGAACGAGTACGAGCTCCGCTTCATCGAGCAGATGCCGCTCGACGCCCAGCACGGCTGGAAGCGCGACGGCATGATCACCGCCGGTGACATCCTGGCCTCGCTGCGCACCCGCTTCACCCTCACCGAGGAAGGGGCCGAGGAACGCGGCTCCGCCCCGGCCGAGCGCTGGGTGGTCGACGACGGCCCCGCCACCGTCGGCGTCATCGCCTCGGTCACCCGCCCGTTCTGCGGGGCCTGCGACCGTACGAGGCTCACGGCCGACGGCCAGATCCGTACGTGCCTGTTCGCCACCGAGGAGTCGGACCTGCGCGCCGCGCTGCGCTCCGGGGCCCCGGACGAGGAGATCGCCCGCCTGTGGAAGGTGGCGATGTGGGGCAAGAAGGCCGGGTCCGGACTCGACGACCCGTCCTTCCTCCAGCCCGACCGCCCGATGTCCGCGATCGGCGGCTGACGGCGCCGCCCACGGGCGGTCGAGGGGGGCCGCGGGCGGCCGGCGGCCGCTACGGCCGCTCCGAGCCCTCCGTCTGTACCCACTCGTCGAGCTTCACGACGTCCTTCAGGAACCCGCGCACTCCCAGGAACTGGGAGAGGTGCTCCCGGTGCTCCTCGCACGCCAGCCAGGTCTTGCGGCGCTCCGGAGCGTGCAGCTTCGGGTTGTTCCACGCCAGGACCCAGACGGCCGCCTCGCGGCAGCCCTTGGCCGAGCAGGAGGGCGCGGGCGCATCGGCGGCACGGGGAGAGGGAGTGGATTCGGGGGAGCCGGGGGAGCCGGGGGAGCCGGGGGAGTCAGGGGAGTTCACGCCTCAACCCTACAAACCCCTGTCACGGAAAGGCGACGCCGAGCAGCCACGGGGGGAGCTGCCCGGCGTCGGTCCGTCGCTCCGACGGGGGATGCGGAGCGCGTAGGCAGTATGTCACGCAGGACCCGGTGCGGTGCACCGGAACTTCATGATTGATCTGAGCTTTTCTTGAGGTTTCCCGTGTCCAGTGCCGGACGCACAGGTGACGGGATGAAGTGCGAGGGCAGCGAGGGCGTCGACTCGCGCCCCGCGTTGGCGATGACCACGGCCACGTACGGCAGCAGCCCGCCGGCGATGAGCGTCACGATCGCCACGTGACGTTCCACGTTCCACAGGATCACCGTCGCGAGCACCGAGAGCGTCCTGATCACCATCGAGATGACGTACCGGCGCTGCCGTCCCCGCACGTCCTCGTCGAGGCTCATCCGGGCTCCGGTGATCCGGAAGACCTGGGCCCCGTTCCGCTTCTTCCGCTCCACGCTCCACCGCCCGATTCGCCTGCCGGACACTCCCCGGTCCGGACCCTCCCACCGTACGCCGCCCGCTCCGTGGGGAGGAGAGGGGGTATCCCCCGAATGGGGCTGTCCGAAATGCGTAGTACGCCGTACGGGTCGAAACTGGGCCCACATGCGCACAACGCGCCACGAGGAGGCTCGACATGTCATGGTTGTGGGCGATCATCGTCGGTTTCGTGCTGGGCCTCATAGCCCGGGCCGTCCTGCCGGGCAAGCAGCACCAGCCCCTCTGGCTGACCACCCTGTTCGGCATCGCCGGCGGCATCCTCGGCAATGCCGTCGCCGTGTGGATCGGCGTGGGGGAGACCAAGGGCATCGACTGGACCCGGCACCTGCTGCAACTCGCCGGAGCGGTGCTGATCGTGGCTCTCGGTGAGATGGTCTACAAGTCGCTCAAGGGCGGAAGCAAGCAGATGACCTGAGGAGCGGCATGACGGAGGGGCCGGCCGGACGTCCCGTCCGTACCGGCCCCTCCGCCGTGCCCGGGCCTCAGGCCCCGGGCGTCAGCCCGTGACCTCGACCGCCGCCAGGTTCTTCTTGCCGCGGCGCAGCACCAGCCAGCGCCCGTGCAGCAGCTCCTCCTTGGCGGGGACCGCGTCCTCGGCGGTGACCTTCGCGTTGTTCACGTAGGCCCCGCCCTCCTTCACGGTCCGCCGGCCGGCGGACTTGCTCGCCACCAGCCCGGTCTCCGCGAGCAGGTCCACCACCAGGCCGAGCTCGGCGACCCGGGCGTGCGGCAGCTCGGACAGGGCCGCGGCCAGCGTGGCCTCGTCCAGGTCCGCCAGCTCGCCCTGGCCGAACAGCGCCTTCGACGCCGCGATCACGGCCGCGCACTGGCCGGCGCCGTGCACCAGCGTCGTCAGCTCCTCCGCCAGCGCCCGCTGGGCGGCGCGCGCCTGCGGCCGCTCGGCGGTCTGCGCCTCCAGCTCCTCCAGCTCCTCGCGGGACTTGAAGGAAAGGATCCGCATGTAGGTGGAGATGTCCCGGTCGTCCACGTTCAGCCAGAACTGGTAGAACGCGTACGGGGTGGTCATCTCCGGGTCGAGCCACACGGCCCCGCTCTCGGACTTGCCGAACTTGGTGCCGTCCGCCTTGACCATCAGCGGGGTCGCCAGCGCGTGCACGACCGCGCCCGGCTCGACCCGGTGGATCAGGTCGAGGCCCGCCGTCAGGTTGCCCCACTGGTCGGAGCCGCCCTGCTGGAGCACGCAGCCGTAGCGCCGGTACAGCTCCAGGAAGTCCATGCCCTGGAGCAGCTGGTAGCTGAACTCGGTGTAGCTGATGCCCTGGTCGGAGTCGAGCCGCTTGGCGACCGAATCCTTCGTCAGCATCTTGTTGACCCGGAAGTGCTTGCCGATGTCCCGCAGGAACTCGATGGCGGACATGCCCGCCGTCCAGTCCAGGTTGTTCACCATGAGCGCCGCGTTCTCGCCCTCGAAGGACAGGAACGGCTCGATCTGGGTGCGCAGCCGGGCCACCCAGTTCGCGATCGTCTCCGGGTCGTTCAGCGTCCGCTCGGCGGTCGGCCGCGGGTCGCCGATCTGACCGGTGGCCCCGCCGACCAGCGCCAGCGGCCGGTGTCCGGCCTGCTGGAGCCGGCGTACGGTCAGCACCTGCACGAGGTGTCCCACGTGCAGGGAGGCCGCCGTCGGGTCGAAGCCGCAATAGAAGGTGACAGGACCGTCCGCGAACGCCTTGCGGAGCGCTTCTTCGTCGGTGGACTGGGCGAACAGCCCGCGCCACTTCAACTCGTCGACGATGTCCGTCACGGTTTCTCGACTCCTTCGAATGGTTTGCGTCGCGCCAAGGATTCAGTCTAGGTGGATCAGACGCCCTTGCTGACCGAGCTCATGTTGAAGTCCGGGATGCGCAGCGCGGGCATCGCGGCCCGGGTGAACCAGTCGCTCCACTCGCGCGGCAGGGTCTTCTCGGTCCGGCCCGCCTCGGAGGCCCGCGACAGCAGGTCCACCGGCGACTCGTTGAAGCGGAAGTTGTTGACCTCGCCGACGACCTGCCCGTTCTCCACCAGGTAGACCCCGTCCCGGGTCAGGCCCGTGAGCAGCAGCGTCGCCGGGTCGACCTCGCGGATGTACCAGAGGCAGGTCAGCAGCAGACCCCGCTCGGTGGCGGCCACCATCTCCTCCAGCGAGCGGTCGCCGCCGCCGTCCAGGATCAGGTTCCCGAAGCCCGGCGCGACCGGCATCCCGGTCATGGCGGCGCTGTGCCGGGTCGTGGTCAGCCGGGCCAGCTCGCCCTCGCGGATCCACTCGGTGGCCGGGACCGGCAGCCCGTTGTCGAAGACCGAGGCATCGTCGCCCGAGCTGTGCGCGATCACGAACGGCGCGGACTCCAGGCCCGGAGCGCCCGGGTCGCTGCGCAGGGTCAGCGGCAGCCTGGACAGCTTCTCGCCGAGCCGGGTGCCGCCGCCGGGCTTGGAGAAGACCGTCCGGCCCTCGACCGCGTCCCGGGCCGCCGCGGACCACATCTGGTAGATCAGGAGGTCGGCCACCGCGGTCGGCGGCAGCAGGGTCTCGTACCGGCCGGCGGGCAGGTCGATCTTCCGCTCGGCCCAGCCCAGCCGTACGGCGAGCTCGGCGTCCAGCACCGTCGGGTCCACGTCCTTGAAGTCCCGGGTGGAGCGGCCGGCCCAGGCCGAGCGCTGCCGGTCGGGGGACTTGGCGTTGAGCTCCAGGGTGCCGTTCGGCTGGTCGTGGCGCAGCCGCAGGCCGGTCGAGGTGCCGACGTACGTCGAGACCAGCTCGTGGTTGGCGAAGCCGTACAGCTCCCGGCCGCCCGCGCGGGCCCGGGCGAAGGCCTCGCCGAGCGCCGGGGCGAAGTCCGCGAACACCGCCGAGGAGGTCTCGGCGGGCGCCGCGGTGAAGTCCGGCGAGGCCGGGGTGCCGGTGACCAGCGGCCGGGCGTCCTCGGCGGGGCCGGCCCCGCGGGCGGCCGCCTCGGCGGCGCGGACCAGCGGCTCCAGGTCATCGGCGGTCACGGCGGAGCGCGAGACGACCCCCGAGGCCGTGCCCTCCTTGCCGTCGACGGTGGCGATGACCGTCAGGGTCCGGCCGCGGGTGACGCCGTTGGTGGTGAGCGCGTTGCCCGCCCAGCGCAGGTTGGCGGTCGACTGCTCGTCGGCGATGACGACGCAGCCGTCGGCGGTGGACAGCTCCAGCGCGCGCTCGACGATCTCGTGGGGACTCGTACGGCTCATCGGCCGGCCTCCTGCGTGGTGTTCAGGATGTTCACGTCGCGGAACAGCGCGGACGGGCAGCCGTGCGAGACGGCCGCGACCTGGCCGGGCTGGGCCTTGCCGCAGTTGAAGGCGCCGCCCAGCACGTACGTCTGCGGCCCGCCGACCTTCTCCATCGAGCCCCAGAAGTCGGTGGTCGTGGCCTGGTAGGCGACGTCGCGCAGCTGCCCGGCCAGCCGGCCGTTCTCGATCCGGAAGAACCGCTGCCCGGTGAACTGGAAGTTGTAGCGCTGCATGTCGATCGACCAGGAGCGGTCGCCGACGACGTAGATGCCGCGCTCCACCCCGCCGATCAGGTCCTCGGTGGACAGCCCGCCCGGATCCGGCTGGAGCGAGACGTTCGCCATCCGCTGCACGGGCACGTGCCCGGGGGAGTCGGCGAAGGCGCAGCCGTTGGACCGGCCGAGATCGGTGAGCTTCGCGATCCGCCGGTCCAGCTGGTAGCCGACCAGCGTGCCGTCCTTGACCAGGTCCCAGCTCTGGGCCTGGACGCCCTCGTCGTCGAAGCCGACGGTGGCGAGCCCGTGCTCGGCGGTGCGGTCACCGGTCACGTTCATGATCGGGGAGCCGTACTTGAGCTTGCCCAGCTGGTCGAAGGTGGCGAAGGAGGTCCCCGCGTACGCCGCCTCGTAGCCCAGCGCGCGGTCGAGCTCGGTGGCGTGGCCGATGGACTCGTGGATGGTCAGCCACAGGTTGGACGGGTCCACGACGAGGTCGTAGCGCCCGGCCTCGACGCTCGGCGCCCGCATCTTCTCGGCGAGCAGCCCGGGGATCTGCTCCAGCTCGGCGTCCCAGTCCCAGCCGGTGCCGGTCAGGTACTCCCAGCCGCGGCCGGCCGGCGGGGCGATGGTGCGCATCGAGTCGAACTCGCCGGTGGTGGCGTCCACGGCGACCGCGGTGAGCTGCGGGTGGATCCGCACGCGCTGCTGCGTCGTCATGGTGCCGGCGGTGTCGGCGTAGAACTTGTTCTCGTGGACGGCGAGCAGCGAGGCGTCGACGTGCGCGACCCCGTCGGCGGCCAGCAGCCGCGAGCTCCAGTCGGCGAGCAGGGCCGCCTTCTCCGCGTCCGGCACCTCGAACGGGTTCACGTCGTACGCCGAGATCCACGTCTTGTCGGAGTGCACCGGCTCGTCGGCGAGCTCCACCCGCTCGTTCGATCCCGCCGCCTTGATGACCTGCGCGGACAGCTTCGCCATCGCCACGGCCTGGGAGGCCACCTTGGCGGCGCCGTCCATGGTGAGGTCCACACCGGAGGCGAACCCCCAGCTGCCCCCGTGCACCACGCGCACCGCGTACCCGAGGTCGGTGGTGTCGGAGCTGCCGGACGGCTTGGCGTCCCGCAGCCGCCAGGCGGCGCTGCGGATCCGTTCGAGCCGGAAGTCGGCATGGTCGCAGCCCAGCGCGCGGGCCCGGGCGAGCGCCGCGTCGGCGAGCGCCCGCAAGGGCAGCGCGGTGAAGGCCGCGTCGATGGAATGGGGCACGGTAGTCCTCCCGGGGTCGGGGCCGGTCGCCTCGATCATGTCGCGCTCGGGGCTCTTGTGCCTACATCTTTCTGTAGGGACTCGACAGACCCGGTACCGAGGCCCTGTCGGAGATCGATTCTGCGCGCGGGGGGCCCGGCCTATAGGTTTCTGGTACTCAGACCCGCTAGTCGAAAGGGTGATCTGTTGAGCCGCTCGGTTCTCGTCACCGGAGGAAACCGGGGCATCGGCCTCGCCATCGCCCGAGCCTTCGCGCAGGCCGGCGACAAGGTCGCGATCACGTACCGGTCGGGTGAGCCGCCGCAGGAGCTCACCGCGCTCGGCGTCCTGGCGGTCCGCTGCGACATCACCGACTCCGAGCAGGTGGAGCAGGCCTACAAGGAGATCGAGGACGCGCACGGCGCGGTCGAGGTGCTGGTGGCCAACGCCGGCATCACCAAGGACACGCTGCTCATGCGCATGTCCGAAGACGACTTCGCCTCCGTCGTCGACACCAACCTCACCGGCACCTTCCGGGTGGTCAAGCGCGCGAACCGTGGCATGCTCCGTGCCAAGAAGGGCCGCGTCGTCCTGATCTCCTCGGTCGTCGGGCTGCTGGGCTCGGCGGGCCAGGCCAACTACGCCGCCTCCAAGGCCGCGCTGGTCGGCTTCGCCCGCTCGCTCGCCCGTGAGCTCGGCTCGCGCAACATCACCTTCAACGTCGTGGCCCCCGGTTTCGTGGACACCGACATGACGAAGGTGCTCACCGACGAGCAGCGCGCCGGCATCGTCGGCCAGGTGCCGCTCGGCCGTTACGCGCAGCCCGAGGAGATCGCGGCGGCCGTGAGCTTCCTGGCGTCCGACGACGCCGCGTACATCACAGGAGCCGTCATTCCCGTTGACGGCGGATTGGGCATGGGTCACTGATCACCATGAGCGGAATTCTCGACGGCAAGCGCATCCTCATCACCGGGGTGCTGATGGAGTCGTCCATCGCCTTCCACACCGCCAAGCTGGCCCAGGAGCAGGGCGCCGAGGTCATCCTCACCGCGTTCCCGCGGCCGACGCTGACCGAGCGCATTGCCAAGAAGCTGCCGAAGCCGGTCAAGGTGATCGAGCTCGACGTCACCAACGACGAGCACCTGGCTCGCCTGGAGGGCCTCGTCCGCGACGAGCTCGGCGGCCTCGACGGGGTCGTGCACTCCATCGGCTTCGCCCCGCAGGACGCCCTCGGCGGCAACTTCCTGAACACCCCGTTCGAGTCGGTCGCGACCGCCATGCACGTCTCGGCGTTCTCGCTGAAGTCGCTGACCATGGCGTGCAAGCCGCTGTTCCCGGCGGAGGGCGCGGCCGTCGTCGGCCTGACCTTCGACGCGCAGTACGCCTGGCCCCAGTACGACTGGATGGGCCCGGCCAAGGCCGCGCTGGAGGCCACCAGCCGCTACCTCGCCCGTGACCTGGGCAAGGAGAACATCCGCTGCAACCTGGTCTCGGCCGGTCCGATCGGCTCGATGGCCGCGAAGTCCATTCCGGGCTTCTCGGAGCTGGCGGACGTGTGGAACTCCCGCTCGATGCTGGAGTGGGACATGAGCGACCCGGAGCCGGCGGGCAAGGGCGTCGTGGCCCTGCTGTCGGACTGGTTCCCGAAGACCACCGGCGAGATCGTCCACGTGGACGGCGGCCTGCACGCGATGGGTGCCTGAGCGGCACCGGTACGTCCGTACGGCGGCGGCCGCGTCTTCCTTCCGGGAGGCGCGGCCGCCGCCGTTCGCGCCGGTGGGGGCGGGGATCCCGGCCGGGTGCTCGATCAGATGTCCGCCCTCCGACCGGATCTTCCCGAGTCGAAAACCGGAACAGATGCCTGCAAACTGACCGAGCCGGGATCTTCCCGGCTCGTGCGGGGAGGAGGTACGCGTGCGCGCGAGGCGGAGCCGAGCGGTATCCCTGCTGGTCACCTCGGTGGTCCTGACCGGATTCCTGATCTCGGGGGCCGACGCGCGGCAAGAGGGGGACGAGGCGCTGCCGGAGCCGGGGGCGGTGGCCGTCGTGGAGCCCGCCGCCGTGGACCTCGACGAAATCCCCGCGGAGCCGCCCGTACGGCCCAGGCCGCCCGCACCCCGGGAGCTCTACGGCGCCGACTGCGACACCGTGATCGAGGGCTCGCAGGCCACGGCCACGTGCCAGAACGGCTATCCGGAGACCGACCTCCTGCGCCTGCACGTGGAGTGTGACCGCTGGTGGGACGTGGACGCCGACAGCGCCGCCGTCTCCCTGGCGCCGGCCGGCCGGATCGAGCTCACCGGCCGCTGCTGGAAAGAGGTCCGCTCGGCCTGGGTGACACACCAGCGGCCCTGACCGGGCCGGCACCGGCCGTACGCGGGCCGCTCTCCAGTGCGGGCTACTTCCCCGCGCGGGCTACTTCCCGCCGAGGCAGACGTAGGGGTAGCCCGCCGCCTCCGAGGCCGCCGTGTCCCCGTCCCCGCGCCGGATCGCCTCGATCAGGCGGGCGTGGTCCAGGTGCGCCGCCGGGTCCAGCTCGGTGCCCACGTCCGTGCGCAGCCAGTCCGCGACCAGGTCGCCGAGGTCCGCGTAGAGCTCGATGAGCACCTCGTTGTGCGAGGCCGCCACCACCGCCATGTGCAGCGCGACGTCCGCCGCGATGAACCGCTCCGCGTCCCCGCCCGCCCAGGTCTCCTCGCGCCGCGCCAGCAGCGCGTCCAGCTGCCCCATGTCCCGCTCGGTGCGCCGCTCCGCCGCCAGCCGGGCCGCGGCGGACTCCAGCGTCGAGCGGAGCTCGGCGATGTGCCGCGGGTCGGCGCCCGCGAAGCGGCGGTGCATCACCCCGGCCAGCTCGCTGGTGGCGATGACGTAGGTGCCCGAGCCCTGCCGGATGTCCAGCAGCCCGTTGTGCGCCAGCGCCCGTACGGCCTCCCTGACGGTGTTGCGGGCGACGCCCAGCAGCTCCACCAGCTCCGGCTCGGTGGGGATGCGGGCACCTACGGGCCATTCGCCGGACGTGATCTGGTTCCGGAGCTGGGCGATCACCTGATCGACCAGCGCGGAGCGCCGGGGCGAGGTCAGCGGCATACGGGCGGGTTCCTCTCCGAAAGTGGACAACCAATCATCCCATGATTCTATGATGGCGTAATGCCCGACGAAGAAATACAGACCCTGAACCGGCCCGGCGCGCCCGCCGTACCTGCGCCGACCCGTTCCGCCGCTCCCGCGAGCGCCCGGACGCGGTCGCAGCCGAAGCCGGAGCCCGCATGGCTCGGGCCGGTCCTCATCGTCGGCATCGTGCTGGCCGCCCTCAACCTGCGGCCCGCCATCACCAGCCTCGGAGCCCTCTTCGAGGAGGTCCGCACGGGCCTCGGCATGAGCGGCACCGTCGCCGGACTCATCACCTCCGTCCCCGCCCTCTGCTTCGCCGTCTTCGGCGTGACCGCGCCCCGGCTCTCCCGCCGCTTCGGCCCCGCCGCCGTCGTCTGCGCCGGCATGGCCGCCGTCGCCGCGGGCCTTTTGATCCGGCCCTTCGCACAGGGCGCCGCCGGCTTCCTCGCCGCGAGCGCCCTGTCCCTGGCCGGCATAGCCCTGACCAACGTGCTGCTCCCGGTCATCGTCAAGCGCTGGTTCCCGGACCGCGTGGGCACCATGACCGGCCTGTACTCCATGGCCCTGGCCCTCGGCACCTCGCTCGCCGCCGCCGTGACCGTCCCGATGACCTCCGCCCTCGGCGGCAGCTGGCGTGCGGGCCTGCTGGTCTGGGCCGTGCTCGCGCTGGTCGCCGTACTGCCCTGGCTGCCCGTCGCGGCGGCCGCCCGGCGGGAGAAGCGGGCCGCCGCCTCCGGACCGGGCGCGACCGTACGGGCGGACGCCGGCCCGAAGATCGTCCGCAGCCGTACCGCCTGGGCCCTGGCCTGCTACTTCGGACTCCAGGCCACCGGCGCGTACATCACCATGGGCTGGCTGCCGCAGATCTTCCGCGACGCCGGGGTCTCCGCCTCCACCGCCGGCGTGCTGCTCGCCGTCACCATGGTCATGGGCGTCCCGCTCGCCTTCGTCATCCCCAGCCTGGCCGGCCGGATGCGGAACCAGGGGGCCATCGCCGTCACCCTCGGCCTCTTCGGCCTCGCCGGATACACGGGCCTCTACTTCGCACCCGCCGCCGGGGCCTGGGCCTGGGCCCTCCTGCTCGGCGTCTCCAACTGCGCCTTCCCCCTCGTCATCACGATGATCGGGCTGCGCGCCAAGTCCCCGGCCGGCGTGGTCAAGCTGTCCGCCTTCGCCCAGAGCGTCGGCTACCTCATCTCCATCCCCGGACCGCTCCTCGTCGGCGCGCTCTACCAGCACAGCGGGGGCTGGGACCTGCCGCTCACCGTCATGGCGTCCCTGCTGGTCCCGCAGATCGCGCTGGGCATCCTGGCCGGCCGGGACCGCACGATCGAGGACGAATGCGGCATGCGAGACTGAGCGGCATGTCGCCCGTACTCGAACCGAACCCGCAGAACAGCCACAAGAAGCTCGGCCTGGTGCTGGGCGCGATGCTGGTCGTGACCGTGATCATCTCCGTCATCGCCTCCGTCGTCTCCCCCTGACGGGCCGTGGGGGTGGGGATAACCCCCCAACCCCTAGGGGGCCAGGGTCAGGGTCGACTGGGGTGTGTCCCGGATGGGCGCCGCGCCTTCGAATCCATAGATTCGAAGAGAGCGAGCCAGTCCCACCCCGCGTACCCACGGAGGCGGCCATGTCGGCCCCCACGCACACTCCCGGTCCCCGAGTCCACGGCGCGAGCACCCGCCTGCACTGGTGGGCGCTGGCCCTGCCCGCGCTCGCCTTCGGCTTCCTCCTGCTGCTCCTCGCCGGCTCGGGCCAGGCCCATGCCGCCACCGGCGAAGCCTCCGCGATCCTCCAGGTCACCGAGCAGATCCTGCGCGTCGTCGGCTGACCGGGCCGCGCTCCCGTACCGCGCGACCGAGCCCCGCGTACGCCTCCCGCCGAGCCCCCAACACCCTGCGCCCCATGGCCCGATTCATGCGAAGCTGGGAGCCATGAGCGCCGACACACCCCGCAGGATCGTCCTCCTCCGGCACGCCAAGGCCGACTGGCCCCAGGTGGCCGACCACGACCGCCCGCTGGCGGAACGGGGCCGCAAGGAGGCGCCGGCCGCCGGGCTGAAGCTGGCCGAGACCGGCATCGCCTTCGACCTGGCCCTCTGCTCCACCGCCGCCCGCACCCGCGAGACCTGGAAGCTGGCCGTTCAGGAGATGCCGCACCGGCCGCGCACCTCGTACGAGGAGCGGCTGTACGACGCCTCCCTGGGCGAGCTCATCGCCCTGCTGAATGAGACGTCCGACGAGGTCGAGAACCTCCTCGTCATCGGCCACAACCCGGGCATGCACGCCCTCGCCGACGCCCTCTCCGGGCGCGCGGAGGGCGACGCCCCGGCGCGGATGAGCCGCACCGGCTTCCCGACCGCCGCCTTCGCCGTCGTCTCCTTCACCGGCTCCTGGAAGACCGTGGAGCACGGGGTGGGCACGCTGCTGGACTTCTGGACGCCCGAGGACCACTGAGCACGCGGACACGTGCGCGTACACGGAGGCGTACCGAGCGGGAACGAGGACGGGCCCCGGCGCGATCGATCCGCCGGGGCCCGTCCTCGTCACGCGCGCGCCATCAGGTCAGGCCGGCGGCCTCGACCTCTTCCCGGGTGATCCCGAGCAGGAACAGCACCGCGTCCAGGAACGGCACGTTCACCGCCGTGTGCGCGGCCTCGCGCACCACCGGCTTGGCGTTGAAGGCCACGCCCAGCCCGGCCGCGTTCAGCATGTCCAGGTCGTTGGCGCCGTCGCCGATGGCCACCGTCTGGGCCAGCGGCACGCCGGCCTCCGCGGCGAAGCGGCGCAGCAGCCGCGCCTTGCCCGCCCGGTCCACGATCTCGCCGGTGACCCGGCCGGTCAGCCGCCCGTCGACGATCTCCAGGGTGTTGGCCGAGGCGAAGTCCAGGCCCAGCCGCTCCTGCAAATCGTCCGTCACCTGCGTGAACCCGCCGGAGACCACGCCCACCTGGTAGCCGAGCTGCTTGAGGGTGCGGATCAGGGTCCGGGCGCCCGGCGTGAGCCGCACCTCGGAGCGGACCTTGTCCACGACCGAGGCGTCCAGTCCGGCCAGCAGCTTCACGCGGGCGTGCAGCGACTGCTCGAAGTCCAGCTCGCCGCGCATGGCCCGCTCGGTCACCTCGGCGACCTCCGCCTCGCAGCCCGCGTGCGCGGCGAACAGCTCGATGACCTCGTCCTGGATCAGGGTCGAGTCCACGTCCATGACGACCAGGCGCTGGGCGCGCCGGTGCAGCCCGGCCGAGACCACGGCCACGTCCACCCCGATGTGGGAGGCGGAGGTGGCCAGCTCGGTGCGCAGCGGCTCGGTCTCCACCCCGGAGACGGCGAACTCGACCGCGGTCACGGGGTACTTGGCGAGCCGGAAGATGCGGTCGATGTTGCCGCCGGTCGCGGTGATCCGGGAGGCGATGGCCGCCGTGGACTCGGCGGTCAGCGGATGCCCGAGCACGGTGACATGGGAACGGCCGCTGCCGCGCGGCCGGTTGTCGCCGGTGCCGGAGAGGATCTCGGCCTGGAGCTTCAGCGAGTCGGCCCAGCTGTGGACCGTGGCCCGCAGCTCGCCCTCACCGGCGGAGGCGGGCTTGGTGACGAGGGCGCACAAGACGATGCGGCCGCGGGTGACGACCTGCTCGATGTCGACGACGTCGACGGAGTAGGCGGCGAGGGTGTCGAACAGCCCGGCGGTGATCCCGGGACGGTCCTTGCCGAAGATCTTGACGAGGAGGGTGGGGACGTCGGAGGTCTGCGAAGCGCTCATGGTGCCCTCACCGTATCTTCCCGTCCCACATGCTCGGACCCCTGTCCCACCTGCCGGAACCATTTTCCGGCGCGGCGCCCTCCGCCGCCGCGCTTCGCGGGGGCCCGGGGGGCGGCGGGGGGATGGCGGCGGGGTGAATGCGGGTGGACGGGGAGGTGTCCGGGGCCCCCGGGACAGGGTGGTGGCCGAGCGTGTTCGATTCGATACGGTCCGTCCTCCCGCCGTCGCCTCAGCCCGGCGGCCCCGGCGGCGGGGGCGGGGGAGGGGGCGGCGGCGGGGTGAACGGCGGGCGCGGGTGCGACGCCGGGCGCCCGGAGGGCCTGCGGGGCAGCCGGGTGATCGTGACGTCCCAGGAGCCGTCCGGTTCGGGGTCGGGAAACCGCTGCGGCTCATCGCCCGGACGGGGGTACGGGTACGGCCGCCCCGGCGGGGGCCGGTAGGGAGGCGCGGGCGCGCCGGGGGCCGGGCCGCCGGCCCATCCCCGCGCGGCCCCCGGCACCGGCACCGGCTCGGGCGCCGGCCGCGGACGGCGCCCCCGACCCGCCAGCAGCGCCCCCGCCCCACCCGCCACCGCACCCCAGGCCGCCCCGAGCAGCAGCGCGTACAGCGCGTCCCCCCGCAGCTCCACCCCCGCGTCCACCGCATCGACGCCGAGCACCGACAGCGAGGCGTCGGCCGACACCCCCGTCAGCACCGTCAGCGCCGCCAGCGCCACCCCGGTCACGGCCGACAGCCGCACCGCGCACGCCGCGGTCCCGCGCCCCGGAGCCCGTACGGCGGCCAGCACACCCGCGCAGAGCAGCAGCAGACCCACCCCCGCCACCAGCAGCCAGGCCCGCCCGTCGTACTCCGCGAGCCGGGACACCGTCACCGGGTCCCGCGCCGGCACCCCCAGCAGTTCGTCCAGCGGATCCGGCAGCAGCCGGCCCGGCGTTCCCGTGACCCGGCCGTCGAACGGTACGAAGAGCCCCAGCAGCACCCCCGTCCAGGCCCCGTTCGGCGCCCCGAGCAGCGCGGCGCCCAGCACCCGCCCCGGATGCTCGTCGCCCGCGGCCGCCCACACGGCCGCCGCCAGCCCGGCCGCCACCGCCACCAGCAGGGCCGTCACCAGCGCCGACACCGCGGGCCGCAGCCGCGCGAACGCCGCCGGTCCGCGCCGCGAAGCCAGCAGTGCGACCGCCAGTACGGCCAGCACCCACACCCCCGCGCCCAGCAGGGTCGGCCCGGACTCCACCGAGAACCCCACCCGGGCCCGGCTGCCGATGAGGTCCCCGACGCGGTCCGGGAGCAGCCCGCCGACGTCTCCGATCCCGGGGACCACCACCTTCGGCGGCGCGGTCGCCGGCAGCCGCGGCCCGTCCAGGGTGACCACGTCGTGCCCGGCCCGGGCCAGCCCGCCCGCCGCGGCGACGAGCAGCACCGCCACCACGCCCGCACGGGCCGCCAGTTCCCCGCGGGGCGCCCCGGTCCGGATCGAGCCCAGGAAGATCCGTGCCAGCACCAGGGCCCCGGCCAGCCCCACCCCGAGCGGCATGACGTCCAGCGAGGACCCGGCACCCGGCCCGGTGGTCCCGAGGACCGACAGGTCCCCCGACGGGATGACCGTGCCGCCGACCGCGAGGACCACCACCGCGGCGGTCATCGCCCCGAGCGAGCCTCCCACGGCGTCGGCACCCAGCAGGCGGAGCCCGAGGGCGGCGACCGCGGCCATGGTGACGAGGGCCCAGCCGGTGGCGGCGATGCCCGACAGCACCACGTCCCCCCAGCGAATGCGGCGCATGCGTACCCCCGGTGCCTGTCGAGCGTGCGGGCCGAGCGGGACGGTGCCGGGCGGGCGAGAAGTCCCGTATCTCACTCTCCGGGTGACTTTCACCCCCGTCAACGGGCAGGCGTAGACGCCCTGGGAAGGCCCCGATTCCACATGTGGCCCCAGGCCTGAAATAGTTCCCCCGGATGTTCGCCATCCCTAGACTCCCTGACGTCGGACTCCCTGGCGTCAGGGGGATTCTCGGGGGACTTAAGTGGGGCTGGAGTGCCGGAACTCGTACTGGAATTGAATGGAAGGACCTGGACGCTCGATCCGTCCAGGTCGTACTCGTTGGGGCGCGATCCCCAGGGAGACGTGGTCATCGACGACGCCCGGGTGTCGTGGCGGCATGCCACCATCGCCTGGAACGGCCGGGGTTGGGGCATTGAGGACCACGGCAGCACCAACGGGACCTACGTGCACGGCGCGCGGGTCCGGCAGACCGAGCTCACGCCCGGCACGCCGGTGTACCTGGGCAACGCCACCGACGGCCCGCGGCTGAATCTGAGCGCGGCCGCGGCTCCGCAGCAGGCCGTACCGCAGCAGGCCGCTCCCGCCTACCAGGCCCCGGCGCCCGCCTACCAGGCCCCGGCCCAGCAGGCCGCCCCGGCGTACCAGGCCCCGGCCCAGCCGGCGCAGCAGCAGGCCTGGCAGCAGCAGCAGCCGCAGCAGGCCGCCGCCCAGCAGCCGCAGCAGCCTCATGTCCCGCAACAGCAGCAGGCGGCCCCCGTCTACGGCGGTGACCGCAGCCCCACCACGTTCCACCAGATCGCCGTCGGCCGCGTCATGCGGATCGGCCGTGCGCTGGAGAACGAGCTGGTCGTCTCGGACCTCCAGGTCTCTCGCCTCCACGCGGAGTTCCGCTCCGCCGGCGGCCGCTTCGAGATCCACGACCTCGGCAGCCACAACGGCACGTACGTCAACGGCCAGCCGCTGCCCAAGTCCGGCACCGCGCTCCTCGGCCCGAACGACATCGTCGGCGTCGGCCACTCGACGTTCCGGATCGTCGGTGACCGGCTTGAGGAGTTCGTCGACACCGGTGACGTCTCCTTCTCGGCCCGCCACCTCACGGTCACCGTCGACGGCGGCAAGCAGATCCTCAAGGACGTGACCTTCGGCGTCCCGGAGAAGTCGCTCATCGGCGTCATCGGCCCCTCCGGCTCCGGAAAGTCCACGCTGCTCAAGGCGCTGACCGGCTACCGGCCCGCCAACGAGGGCGACGTCCTCTACGACAACCGCAACCTGTACAAGCAGTTCGCGGAGCTCCGCCAGCGCATCGGCCTGGTCCCGCAGGACGACATCCTGCACAAGGAGCTGAAGGTCAGCACGGCCCTCAAGTACGCGGCCAAGCTGCGCTTCCCCGGCGACACCGCCGAGGCCGAGCGCGCCGCCCGCATCGACGAGGTGCTGCGCGAGCTCAAGCTGGACATCCACAAGGACAAGAAGATCACCTCGCTCTCCGGTGGTCAGCGCAAGCGCGTGTCCGTGGCCCTGGAGCTCCTCACCAAGCCCTCGCTGATCTTCCTGGACGAGCCGACCTCCGGCCTCGACCCGGGCATGGACCGCGACGTCATGCAGCTGCTGCGCGGCCTCGCCGACGACGGCCGCACGGTCCTCGTCGTCACCCACTCCGTGGCCGAGCTGTCGCTGTGCGACAAGCTGCTGGTCATGGCCCCGGGCGGTTCGGTCGCCTACTTCGGCCCGCCGGACGAGGCGCTGAACTTCTTCGGCTACAGCACGTGGGCGGACGTCTTCTCGGCCTTCGAGAACTACCGCGAATACGACTGGGCCGGCCGCTGGAAGGGTTCGCAGCACTACCAGCTCTACGCCGCCGACCTCGACGCGGTGGCCCCGCAGCAGGTCGCCATGGTGCCGATGCAGCAGATGATGCCGCCGAAGGCGCAGGGCTGGGGCGACCAGCTGTGGACCCTGATCCGCCGCTACGTCTCGGTGATCGCCTCCGACAAGGGCTTCATGGCCCTGATGCTGATCCTGCCCGCCGTCCTCGGCATCGTCTCGACGGTCATCCCCGCGACCTTCGGCCTCGCCCCGCCGAAGCCGCCGTCCCGGTTCAACGGCGACGCCGGCACGATCATGCTGATCCTCTGCGTGGGCATGTGCTTCTCGGGCGCCGCGAACTCGGTCCGTGAGCTGATCAAGGAACGGGTCATCTACGAGCGCGAGCGCGCCACCGGTCTGTCCCGGTCGGCGTACCTCATGTCGAAGGTGATCGTCCTCGGCTTCATCACGGCCATCCAGGGCGCGGTCATCTGCGCCATCGGCTTCGTCCCGCGCGACCTGCCCACCGAGGGCCTGCTCATGCCGCCGGCCGTCGAGCTCTGCCTGTCGGTCACCGCGCTCGGCTTCACCTCGATGATGTTCGGCCTCGTGATCTCCTCGCTGGTGAAGACCGCCGAGAAGACCATGCCGCTGCTGGTCATGTTCGCGATCGTCCAGGTCGTCTTCACCGGCATCCTCTTCCAGGTGTACGACTCGCCGGGCCTGGAGCAGTTCGCCTGGCTGATGCCCTCGCGCTGGGCGGTCGCCGCCGCGGGCACCACGCTCGACCTCGGCAAGCTCATGCCGCCGTGGGACCAGCAGAACCCGACCAACACCGACCCGCTGTGGGAGCACTCCATCGCGCAGTGGGGCGTGAACATCACGATCCTGCTGCTCATCGGCGTCGCCTGCGGCTTCGCCGTGCAGAAGCTGCTGCGCCGCCACGAGCCCGAGGTCATGCGCAACTAGTCGGCCCGGGCCCACCCCACCCGTACGAACGCCTCAGGGCGGCACCCCGGATACCGGGTGCCGCCCTGAGGCGCATGGGGGGTTGCTACGCCAGTGGCCCTAGTAGGCGCTGTTGACGTTGTCGATCGAGCCGTAACGGTCGGCGGCGTAGTTGGCCGCGGCGACGATGTTGGCGACCGGGTGGTACTGGTCCAGCGGGGTGCCCGCGACGTGGTACGCGAGGAAGGTCGGCTTGATGACCTGGAGCAGACCCTTCGAGGGGATGCCGTTCTGGGCATTGATGTCCCAGTTGTTGATCGCCCGCGGGTTGCCGCTCGACTCGCGCATGATGTTCTTGTACAGGCCGTTGTAGGTGCCCGGAATCTTGTGCGCCTTCATGATCGCCAGCGACTCCTTGATCCAGCCGTCAAGGTTGTTCGCGTAGACCGGCGTGCGGACGGTGGAACGGCTCGCGGCCGCCTTCGCCTCGCGGTCCTTCTTCGCCTTGGCCTCGGCGTCGGCCTTCGCCTTCGCCGCGTCGGCCTTGGCCTTGGCGGCGACGGCCTTGGCCTTGATCGCGGCCTCGACCTTCGCGGCGTCCGTGGCCAGCTTGGTCTGGGCGCCGAGGTGCTGCACGGTCTTGGACTGGACACCCTCGACGGCCTGGGTCCACGCCACGGGGGCGGCGCTCACGGTCGTACCGGCGTCGGCGGAGCCGGCGGGTACGACGGTGGCGGCCAGGGCGGCGGCGCCGATGGTGGCGAACGCGGCGAAGGTCATCTTGTGGGCCTTCGTCAGACGACGACTGTGGCCGGGGGTGCTGGTCTTGGACATGGCTAGCAACCTCTTCGAATAGCGGGAGCCGCAGGAAGGCGCCGCTGGGATCCGGGATCCGCGGCGCTGTGCGACGGGAGCAATTCTTAGCGGCGGCAAAATCGCCTGGCAAAGGTGTGACGTACGATCCCGCTTAGTGGATCAGGGGGCGCCGACGGGCCCGGAATTCGGGGCCGGGCGCTAGGTGCGACAGTGCTGACACGGTCTTTATGCGTCCACTAGGCGCCTTCGTAAGTGACGTGGGTCCTATGTGCGGGCTCACATCGGCCGTGTAACGGTCTCGCCAGGCGTTGCGAGAGCAATGCGCTCTGTAACGGAATTCTCCGCCCTGAGGACCACGAGCCCGCCACCGCCCTCATCCCCAGGGCAGAGACGGCCCCCCGGGCCCCCTCCCGGAGGAGGAGGACACGCCGCCCCCGGACCTGGGCCCCGGACCTAGGCCCCGGGCCCGATCCCGCAGGTCAGGGCCGCGAGTACGGTGAGCCCATGACCGGTAGTCCCGTGTTCGGCGGCCCCCGCGGAGGCCTCGCCGCCGTCAGCACCGCCCTGCTCGCCATGAGCCGCAGGCTGGAGGTCCGCGACGTCCTGCGCACGATCGTCGTCTCGGCCCGCGAGCTCCTCGACGCCGAGTACGCGGCCCTGGGCGTCCCGGACGACCACGGCGGCTTCGCCCAGTTCGTCGTGGACGGCATCAGCGAGGAGCAGTGGCGCCGCATCGGCCCGCTGCCCCGCCAGCACGGCATCCTCGCCGCGATGCTCCACCAGGACGGCCCCGAGCGGCTGGCCGACGTGCGCGAGGACCCCCGCTTCGAGGGCTGGCCCGCCGCCCACCCCGAGATGTCCGACTTCCTGGGCCGGCCCGTCCGCGACGGAGAGGAGACCCTCGGCGCCCTCTTCCTCGCGAACAAGAGGAGCCCCGGCGGCTTCACGGAGGAGGACGAGGAACTCCTCGCCCTGCTCGCCCAGCACGCGGCGATCGCCCTCACCAACGCCCGCCTCTACGAGCGCAGCCGCGAGCTCACCATCGCCGAGGAGCGCTCCCGCCTCGCCCACGAGCTGCACGACGCCGTCGCCCAGAAGCTCTTCTCCCTCCGCCTGACCGCCCAGGCGGCCGCCGCACTCGTCGACCGCGACCCCGCCCGCGCCAAGGGCGAGCTCCAGCAGGTCGCCGCCCTCGCCGCCGAGGCCGCCGACGAGCTGCGCTCCGCCGTGACCGAGCTGCGCCCGGCCGGCCTCGACGAGGACGGCCTGGTCGCCACCCTCCGCGACCAGGTCCACGTACTGGACCGCGCCCACACCGCGCACGTCACCTTCACCTGTGACGGCGTACGGGCCCTCCCGGCGACCCAGGAGGAGGCCCTGCTCCGGGTCGCCCAGGAGGCCCTCCACAACGCCCTGCGGCACTCGGCCGGCGACCGCGTCGAGGTCACCCTCGCGCGCCGCGCCGCCGGAGCCGTCCTGACCGTCAGGGACAACGGAAGGGGCTTCTCCCCTTCCTCCGTCCGCGCGGCCGGACGCCACCTCGGACTCGTCTCCATGCGGGACCGGGCGAGCGGCGTCGGCGGCCGCCTCACCGTGCACTCGGAGTCCGGTACGGGCACCACGATCGAGATGGAGGTCCCCGGTGGCTGACACGCCCATCCGGGTCCTGCTGGTGGACGACCACCAGGTGGTCCGCCGCGGCCTGCGCACGTTCCTGGAGGTCCAGGACGACATCGAGGTGGTCGGGGAGGCCGCCGACGGAGAGGAGGGCGTGGCGCGCGCCGAGGAGCTGCGGCCCGACGTGATCCTGATGGACATCAAGATGCCGGGCGCCGACGGCATCGAGGCCCTGCGCAGGCTGCGCGCCCTGGCGAACCCGGCGCGGGTGCTGATCGTCACCAGCTTCACGGAACAGCGGACGGTGGTCCCGGCCCTGCGGGGCGGCGCCGCCGGATACGTCTACAAGGACATCGACCCCGACGCCCTGGCCGGGGCCATCCGCTCCGTGCACGCCGGGCACGTGCTGCTCCAGCCCGAGGTGGCCGACGCCCTGCTCTCCCAGGAGGGAGCGCCGTCGCCCGGCCGGAGCGGCTCCCTGACCGAACGGGAACAGGAGGTGCTGTCCCTGATCGCGGACGGCCGGTCCAACCGCGAGATCGCCCGCGCGCTCGTGCTGTCCGAGAAGACGGTCAAGACGCACGTCTCGAACATCCTGATGAAGCTGGACCTCGCGGACCGCACGCAGGCCGCGTTGTGGGCGGTCAGGCACGGGATCAGCGACTGAACCGGGCAGGAACGGACCGTCCTGTTCCGTTCGCAGATTCATACGGTCGGGTGGACGTCGCCCACATGGCGCATCCCGTTCGTCCGATGACCGTTCTTCATGACGTGCCGCGGCGGCTGGCCGCGGCGGACGTACTGGAGGACGAAGAACGTGAAGAACATCAAGAAGGCCACTGCCGTCACCATGATCGCGGGCGGTCTCCTTGCCGCGGGCGCGGGCGTCTCCTCGGCGCACGGCGGCGCGTCGGCCGAGGGCGAGGCCGCGGGCTCGCCCGGCGTCGTCTCCGGCAACCTGGTCCAGGTCCCCGTGCACGTCCCGGTCAACGTGGTCGGCAACGCGGTCACCGTGATCGGCCTCCTGAACGGCGCCTGGGGCAACACCGGCGTGAACGCCTGACCAGCCCCGCCCCACCGGCCCCGCTTCCCCCACCTCTCCCCGGGAAGCGGGGCCGCGGCGCGAGCGGGCCTATCCCCGCTCGCGCTCCTCGACCGCCGCGTTGTACGCCGCGACCAGCGCCCGCCGGGCCACCCGCTCCACCGGCCGCAGCGCCTCCGCCCGCGCCGCCATCTCCGACGCGGCCACCGCGCCGCCCGGCCCGTGCTCGTACGCCAGCGACACCAGCAGGTCCACCCGCTGCGCCAGCGCCAGCACCCGCACCGCCCGCGGCGGATATCCCGGAGCCAGCACCTCGCGCCCGGCGTCCGCCCGCGCCCGGTACGCCGACAGCGCCGCCTCCGCCACCGGCCCCGACCCCGCCACGTCCAGCCGCGTCAGCACCACCGTCGCCTCCCGCAGCGCCTCCGCCAGCTCCCGCTCCGCCTCACCGAGCGAGGGCACGTCCGCCGGCGGGGCCTCCCGTACCGGCAGGCAGTGCCACGTCACCGAGACGTGCAAGTCCCCCGGGGCCGGCCCGGCCTCGGCCACCTCCGGCACCAGACCCAGCGCCGCGCCCACCGCGACCACCGCCTCCTCGGCCTCCAGCGCCCGCGCGTTGAACTCCGGGGGCCCGCTCAGCCCCAGCGGATGGCCCGGCGCCGGCAGCGCGACCCGCAGCCCGCTCACCCCCAGCGCCCGCAGCCGGCCGAGCGCCAGCGTCAGGCCCACCGGACCCGATTCGCCCGGCAGCCCTTCCACCCGGTGCACGGCGTCCTCGCCCACGATCGACAACACGGCCTCGTCGGGCGAGACCAAACCGGCCAGCAGCGCGTTCCCCCAGGCGGCCAAGCGCCCTGAACGTGGTTCGAAAAGCATCCCCCCACTTTACGGATCACCCCGGATCGGCTCCCGCGTCCCACCTGGCGCCCGGACCCCTCGCCGAGTGGCGTAGGTTTTCCCCTGGGGCTGCGCCTACCGGTGCACAGACGAAACCGAGACTGCAAGGGGAGACAACACGCTCATGAGCGATGTTCTGGAGCTGGTGGACGTATCCGTGGTCCGCGAGGGCCGGGCTCTGGTGGACCAGGTCTCCTGGTCGGTGAAGGAGGGGGAGCGCTGGGTGATCCTCGGCCCCAACGGCGCCGGCAAGACCACGCTGCTGAACCTCGCCTCCAGCTACCTCTTCCCCACCAAGGGCGCCGCCACCATCCTCGGCAGCACCCTCGGCAAGCCCGGCAGCGACGTCTTCGAGCTGCGCCCGCGCATCGGCGTCGCCGGCATCGCCCTGGCCGACAAGCTGCCCAAGCGCCAGACCGTGCTGCAGACCGTCCTCACCGCCGCGTACGGCATGACGGCCACCTGGCAGGAGGAGTACGAGGAGATCGACGAGCAGCGCGCCCGCGCCTTCCTCGACCGCCTCGGCATGACCGAGTACCTCGACCGGAAGTTCGGCACCCTCTCCGAGGGCGAGCGCAAGCGCACCCTGATCGCCCGCGCCCTGATGACCGACCCCGAGCTGCTCCTCCTCGACGAGCCCGCCGCCGGCCTCGACCTCGGCGGCCGCGAGGACCTCGTACGCCGCCTCGGCCGCCTCGCCCGCGACCCGCTCGCGCCGTCCATGGTGATGGTCACGCACCACGTCGAGGAGATCGCCCCCGGCTTCACCCACGTCCTGATGATCCGCCAGGGCAAGGTCGTCACCGCGGGCCCGATCGACCTTGAGCTGACCTCGCGCAACCTCTCGCTGTGCTTCGGCCTCCCCCTGGTCGTCGAGCGCAACGACAGCGACCGCTGGACCGCCCAGGGCCTCCCGCTGCGCTAGTAACGGGGCGATCGCACCCTGTCCCGACCGCGCCCCCCCGACCTACCATGACCATGTGAACATCGACGCGTGGCTGTGGTGGCTCATCGGCGCGGTCGGACTGGGCATCCCGCTCGTCCTGACGGCGATGCCCGAGTTCGGCATGTTCGCGGTCGGCGCGGTCGCGGCCGCCGTCACCGCGGCGTTCGGCGGGGGAGTGGTCGCCCAGGTCCTCGTCTTCGTGATCGTGTCGGTGGCACTCATCGCCGTCGTCCGCTCGATCGCCAACCACCACCGCGAGCAGCGCCCCCAACACCGCACCGGAATCGACGCGTTGAAGGGCAGAAGCGCACTCGTCCTCGAACGCGTCGACGGCAGCGGAGGCCGGATCAAACTCGCCGGCGAGATCTGGTCCGCCCGCACCCTCGACGCGGACAGCAGCTTCGAACCGGGCCAGCAGGTGGACGTCGTGGAGATCGACGGGGCCACCGCCGTCGTGATGTGAGCGCGTGAGGCCGAGCTCGTGTGAGCTTGCGCCAAGGAGCCGACCCGCGGCCCCGGGGTCTGCGAGACTCCGCTCAACGGGGCAGCACAGACAGCCGGAAGGGCACGGGGAACCGCATGCAACCGATCATCATCGTCCTGATCATTCTGGTGGTTCTGGTCTTCATCGCACTGGTCAAGACGATCCAGGTGATCCCGCAGGCCAGCGCCGCCATCGTCGAACGCTTCGGCCGCTACACGCGCACCCTCAACGCGGGCCTCAACATCGTCGTCCCGTTCATCGACTCGATCCGCAACCGCATCGACCTGCGCGAACAGGTCGTGCCGTTCCCGCCGCAGCCGGTCATCACCCAGGACAACCTGGTCGTCAACATCGACACGGTCATCTACTACCAGGTGACCGACGCCCGCGCCGCGACGTACGAGGTCGCCAGCTACATCCAGGCCATCGAGCAGCTCACCGTCACCACCCTGCGCAACATCATCGGCGGCATGGACCTGGAGCGGACCCTGACCTCCCGCGAGGAGATCAACGCGGCCCTGCGCGGAGTCCTCGACGAGGCCACCGGCAAGTGGGGCATCCGCGTCAACCGCGTCGAGCTCAAGGCGATCGAGCCGCCGACCTCCATCCAGGACTCGATGGAGAAGCAGATGCGCGCCGACCGCGACAAGCGCGCCGCGATCCTCCAGGCCGAGGGTGTCCGGCAGTCCGAGATCCTGCGCGCCGAGGGCGAGAAGCAGTCCTCCATCCTGCGCGCCGAAGGTGAGGCCAAGGCCGCCGCGCTCAAGGCCGAGGGCGAGGCGCAGGCCATCCGTACGGTCTTCGAGTCCATCCACGCCGGAGACGCCGACCAGAAGCTCCTCGCCTACCAGTACCTCCAGATGCTCCCGAAGATCGCCGAAGGCGACGCCAACAAGCTCTGGATCGTGCCCAGCGAGATCGGAGACGCCCTCAAGGGCCTCTCGGGAGCCATGGGCAACTTCGGTCCCATGGGCGGGGGTTCGGGCTTCAACCCGCAGAACTCCGGCAAGGACGGCGGCAACGGCGCCGGAGCGGCCGACAAGGCCGCCGCCGAGCGCCGCGAACAGCCCCCCATCGACTGACCGGCCCGTCCCCTCCTGCATGATCAGTGAGGCCCCTCGACCTTCATGGCGGGGAGGCGACTCACTCATGCAAAGGGGATGGCTCAGTCCATGTCTCTGCTCTCGATGTCCCCCTGGGAATCACTCGCGGTGTTCGCGGCCGGCGTCGGCGCCGGCACGATCAACACCATCGTCGGATCCGGCACCCTCATCACCTTCCCGGTGCTGCTCGCCACCGGACTCCCGCCGGTCACCGCCAACGTGTCCAACACCCTCGGCCTGGTGCCCGGTTCCATCAGCGGAGCCATCGGCTACCGCAAGGAGCTCCAGGGCCAGCGCGGCCGCATCGTGCGGCTCGGCGCCGTCTCGCTCGTCGGAGGACTCGCCGGGGCCGTCCTGCTCCTGACCCTGCCGTCGGACTCCTTCGACACGATCGTGCCGATCCTCATCGGACTCGCCCTCGTGCTCGTCGTCCTCCAGCCCCGGCTCGCCGCGGCCCTGCGCAGGCGCCAGGAAGCCGCCGGCTCCGAGCCCGGACATCCCGACGGCGGCCCCGCCCTGCTCACCGGCATGCTGCTCGCCAGCGCGTACGGAGGCTACTTCGGCGCCGCCCAGGGCGTGCTCTACGTCGGGCTGATGGGCATGCTGCTCCAGGAGGACCTCCAGCGCCTCAACGCCGTCAAGAACGTCCTCGCCGCGCTCGTCAACGGCATCGCGGCCGTCTTCTTCCTCTTCGTCGCCGAGTTCGACTGGACGGCCGTGCTGCTGATCGCCATCGGCTCCACCCTCGGCGGCCAGATCGGCGCCAAGGTAGGCCGCCGCCTGTCCCCGACCGTGCTCCGCGGGGTCATCGTCGTGGTCGGACTGCTCGCGATCGTCCAGCTGCTGCTGCACTGAGCGACGTACGGAAAATACGTCGCCCAGCGCACGTACCCGCGACGGCCAGTGCCGCGCGCTAGGCGGAACGCTCCAGCCACTCCGGCAGGACGTCCTGCACGCCGACTCCCAGGGCCAGCATCATGGCGTCCGCCGGAGAGGGTGTGAAGGGCTTCCGGAGGAGCGGCATCCCCGCCTCCTCAGGAGTCCGGGCCGCCTTGCGGTGATTGTCCTCGGCGCAGGAGGCCACCGTGTTCAGCCACGTGTCCCCACCGCCCTGGGCCCGGGGCAGTACGTGGTCCACGGTCGTCGCGCGCTTCCCGCAGTACGCGCACCGGTGCTGGTCCCGGACCAGCACCCCCCTCCGCGACCAGGGAGCATGTCTTCGGAACGGCACCCGCACGTACCGGCACAGCCTGATCACCCGGGGCAGCGGAAGATCCATGGAGGCACCGCGCACACGCAGTTCGGGGTGGGACTGCTCGACCACGGCCTTGTCCTGAAGGACCAGGACCACAGCCCGGTTCAGCGTCACCGTCGACAGCGGCTCGAAGCTCGCATTCAGCACCAGCGTGTCCCGCATCTCGCCCACCTCCCGTGTGCAGGCCCGCGACCACACTGGCGGCAGGGCCCGCGACCACTCTGGCCGCGCGCGCCACGCGGGACAACGCAATAAAAATGCCCGGTCCTGGTCGTCTTTAGACCAGGACCGGGCAAACGCACGGCGAACGATCAGCTCGCGGGGCCCTCGTACTCACCGATCAGCTGCGCCCGTCCCAATGCGTGGAACCGCAGGTTGAATCCGACGACCGCCGGCGAGACGTCCGCACCGGGGCCCAGCTTCTCCTGGTCGACCGCGTAGACGGTGAACACGTAGCGGTGCCGCTCCCCGGCCGGCGGAGCCGCGCCGCCGAAGTCCTGCGTGCCGTAGTCGTTCCGTACGTGCACCGCCCCGGCGGGCAGGCCCTCGAACTTCCCGCTGCCCGCCCCGGCCGGCAGCTCGGTGACCGAGGCCGGCAGATCGAAGAGCACCCAGTGCCAGAACCCGCTGCCCGTCGGGGCGTCCGGGTCGAAGCAGGTCACGGCGAAGCTCTTCGTCCCCTCCGGGAACCCCTCCCACCGCAGGTGCGGAGAGACGTTGCCGCCCTTGAGCACCTGGGCGTCGCCCAGCTCACCACCGGGCTCGATGTCCGCGCTCTCCACCGAGAACGCGTGCACCCGGGGGTGGAAATCGTGCGGAAGGGGCGCCCTGTTCTGCTCGGCCACTGCTGAACCTCCTGATCGCGAACCAGTACGGGTACCGGCACCGGGATGCCGGTACCCGGCCGAGCCTAGAACCAGTTGCGCTGCGAACCCACGGAAGCGATCCACTGGTTGAGGTACGCCGCCCAGTCGGTCCCCTGGTAGGACTGCAGCCCCACCTGGAAGCAGCGGTAGGTGTCACTGCCCTCGGAGAACAGCCCGGACTTCTTGTCCATCTCCAGCACGACGTCCATCTCGCGGCCGTCCGAGACGAAGGTCAGCTCGACCTGGTTCAGCCCGCGGTACTGCGACGGCGGCAGGAACTCGATCTCCTGGTAGAACGGCAGCGTCTGGCGGGTCCCGCGGATGTGCCCGCGCTCCATGTCCGCGCTGCGGAAACCGAAGCCGAGCTGACGGAAGGCGTCCAGGATCGCCTGCTGCGCCGGCACCGGGTGCACGTTGATCGGGTCGAGGTCGCCGGCGTCCACCGCGCGCGCGATCTCCAGCTCGGTGCTGACCCCGATGTTCATCCCGTGCAGGTGCTGCCCCCCGAAGTGGGTGATCGGCGTCTCCCACGGGATCTCCAGACCGAACGGCACCACGTGCAGGGCGCCCGCCTGCACCTGGAAGGCACCGCCGAGGCGCTGCTTGGTGAAGACGATGTCCTGCTTGTACTCCTGGTCGTTCCCCTCCACCTCCACCCGTGCCTGGAGACCGACGGACAGGCCCTCGATCTGCTGCTCCACGGAACCGCCCTGGATGCGGACCTCGCCCTGGACGATCCCGCCGGGCACGACGTTCGGCTCGGTGATGATCGTGTCCACCGAAGCACCGCCGGCACCCAGCGCCGCGAACAGCTTCTTGAACCCCATGCTCTGACTCCCCTTGAAGGCTCGTGCGACTACCGCTTACGAGTACACCCTGACAAACGCGGAACCTTAGGCCCCGGTTGCAGGTCAGCTCGCTCGACTACGCTCGACCGGATGAGCGCGCGCCCCGACCGTACGCCCCTGGCCCGGTCCTTCTTCGACCGGCCGGTCCTCACCGTGGCCCCGGACCTCCTCGGCCGGATCCTGGTCCGCCGCACCCCCGAAGGCCCGATGGAGCTGCGCATCACGGAGGTGGAGGCGTACGAGGGGGAGGCCGACCCCGGCTCCCACGCCTACCGGGGGCGCACCCGGCGCAACGCGTCGATGTTCGGTCCGCCCGGACACGCGTACGTCTACTTCATCTACGGCATGTGGTTCAGCCTCAACCTGGTGTGCGGGCCGCCGGGGCACGCGAGCGGGGTGCTGCTGCGCGCGGGCGAGATCACCGTGGGTGCCGACCTGGCCCGCAAACGTCGACTTTCAGCCAGAAGCGACCGGGAACTGGCCAAAGGCCCGGCCCGCCTGGCCACCGCCCTGGCGGTCGACCGCTCGCTGGACGGCACGGACCTCTGTGACGGCCCCGATTCCCCCCTGGCGCTCCTGACCGGCACCGCCACCTCATCCGACCTGGTGAGCAACGGCCCGCGCACGGGAGTCGGCGGAGCCGGCGCGGGCCATCCGTACCGTTACTGGATCACGCACGACCCCACGGTGAGCCCGTATCGGCCCCATGCGCCACGCCGCCGTTCAACTTGACTCCACCTTGGCGGACGCCTAACGTAGCCCGAGCCGCTTGAACGGGGCACTGCCATCAGCAGACCCCCGGGGCGGCCAACCCACTACCTACGACGTTCCCCTGGCGGGGTCGATTTCGGCATGCCCGAATTCGAATCCGGTGACTCGATTATGAGTCGCAAGGGATAAGCGCTAAAGTGGTGGAACGCCGAAAGGCAAAGGCCCCCAACGGCCGCCGAATTCAAATCCAAGTCGGAAACGACGAAGAAATGATCTGGTAGAGTTGGAAACGAAGAACGAAAGCCCGGAGGAAAGCCCGCGAGGGTGAGTACAAAGGAAGCGTCCGTTCCTTGAGAACTCAACAGCGTGCCAAAAATCAACGC
>NZ_JBIASC010000014.1:0-156382 GCF_042890485.1 Streptomyces sp. NPDC002181
ATGCCGGTGGAGAACACGGCCTCGCCGAAGGTCTCCCCCACAGCGCCGTAGGCGCGGCCCCGGAAGATCCGACCGTCCTCCAGGACGAGAACGGCAGGACTGAGGCTCGTGTGGGTCGTGCGGCTCGGGCGTACGGACGTGGCCATCGTTGCGTTCCTTCCGTCGGGTTCAGGCGGCCATTCGGACGCGGGGGGAAGCGCAAACGTCGGCGAGACGGGTCCGGGGATCGCGGTCGAGCGCGGCCATCACGCGTGCGGCGTCGTCGATCTCCGCCTCGGTGACGTCGTCGACGAACTCTGTGCGGCCGATCCCCGTCAGCAGCGTCAGGTACTGGTGGTTGTCGCGGTGGCGCATGGTGTCGGTCAGGGCCTGCCGCATCACGGCGGGTTCGCCGAACATGGGATGGGACGGTGCCAGGCCGATCCGCCTGACCGTGTTCACGATCCGCTCCAGGTCCCGCAGCCGGAGCCGCCCGCGATGGTGGGCCAGGACCGCGCTGAACACGCAGTCCATCGCCACCGCCTCGCCGTGGCAGAGCTCCGGCCGGGCGGTCATCTCGACGACGGGCGAGAAGGTGTGCCCGTAGTCGACGATCCGCTTCAGATCGGTCTCCCACAGGTTCTTCTGCAGTTCCTCGGCCATCCCCGCTATCGCCCGGTGCATCACCATGCGGCCCGGCTGGAGCGCCCGGGTGTCAGGACCCGAGTCCTGGAGCCGTTCGGCGACCAGCGTGGGGCCGTACTCCTCCAGCAGCTCGAACAACTCCGCGTCCTTGATCAGCGCCATCTTCAGCGCCTCGCCGAGCCCGCTGCGCACCTGCCGGTCGGGCACCGAGGCGATCAGGCTGCGATCGATGAGGGTGAGCGGAGGCGGGGCGAAGGTCCCGAGGCGGTTGCGGCAGCCCTCGTAGTTCACGCCCGTCTTGGCGGACACGCTGCCGTCTATCTGACAGAGCGGGGTGGTGGGTACCCGGACGTACGGGATTCCCCGCCGGTAGAGGCTGGCGGCCATTCCGACCACGTCCTGGACCACGCCGCCGCCGATGGCGATCGGCGGTGTGCCGCGCCGGTTCGTCCCGATGGCGGTGAGGCGGGATGCGATGCGCAGCACCTGTTCGAACGTCTTGTGGGCGTCGCCGCCCGGCACGGTCAGGTAGTCGACGGCGGTTCCGTTCTGCGCGAAGTAGTGGCGGATCCGCTGGCCGTAGATCTCCTCGACCGTCTCGTCCATCACCACGAGGCGGGTGCCTCCGTGATCTGCGTGGTCTCCGCCGTCCCCGCTGTCGTCGGGAAGTCTGCCCAGTTCCGGATTGTCCGGGTCGAACAGGTGTGTGGTCTCGACGATCTCGTAGTCGTAGCGCCTCGTCGCATTCATGGTCCAGCGGTACGGCTCGGTCATGTTCCGCTCCATCCTGTGGGGGAGGGGCCCTCGGGCGGCCACCTCCGTCACGTCTGGACGTGAGTCTGTTGCCGGTGCCGGTCCCGTGTTGTCGACCGAACGGACCAACCGGGGAACTACATCCGCGTTTCACCCCGCCCTTGATGTCCGACGTCCGATGCCGGACGTCCGGCGCCGGACGTCCGGCATCGGACGCCCGACGGCCCGCGCAGCACGGGCGAGGCGCCACGCATGGCCGTCGGGAGCAGCTTGTGCAGTGCCCCTGGTGGCGCGTGGTGGGTACTCCGCCGGCGGCGCGGGCGTCACCGCGTCCGAGCGGGCCCCGACGCGTCGAAGAGGGTCCGCAGTTCCGCGAGCGTCCGGTCCTTCGTCTCCGGCACGTACCGGCGCAGCAGCACCAGGATCACCAGGGTGACCACCGCGAAGAGCAGGAAGGCTCCCGCGAGCCGGCCGGGAGCGGCGGGGGTGCCGACGAGCACCGGGAACAGCAGCGCGATCGCGAGGTTCACCGCCCAGGTTCCCGCGAGCGCCCCGCCCGAGACCCGGGCCCGCAGCTCCGGGGGCAGCACGTCGGCGAACAGCACCCAGCTCAGCGGACCGGCCGAGAAGGCGTAGCAGGCGATGTAGCCGAGCACGGCCGCGACGGTCAGCGCCCCGGCAGCCGCCACGTCCACCAGCTGGAAGCAGGCTGCGGCACCCAAGGCCGCGATCATCCCGGCCAAACCCGCCGACAGCAGCGGCCGCCGTCCGTGGCGCCGGATGAGGCGCAGCGCCACGAAGGACATCACCACGTTCACGATGCCGACGGTCAGACTGGCGGTCCTCGCCCCGGTCCCGCCCGGCAGCCCGGCCGAGGAGAACACGAGGGTCGAGTAGTAGACCACGGCCCCGATCCCGACGATCGGGTTCATCAGCGCCGCCCCGACCGCGATGGCCAGGGGCCGGCGCAGTACGGGGTCGGCCGCACACCGCAGGACGGACCGGTGCGGTGTCCGGCGCGCGCCGGACAGCACGGCGAGCTCGGCGGCCGCCTCCTCGGGGTCGCGCGTGCTGCGCAGGACGGCCAAGGCCTGCGGCGTCCGCCCCCGCGCCACGAGGTCCCCGGGGGCGTCGGGAACCCGTAGGGCCGCCAGGCACAGGGCGACGCAGGGCAAGGCGTTCACGGCGAAGAGCACCCGCCAGCCGCCGTGGCCCATGGGGCCCATGCCCAGGCCGAGCGCGGCCAGCATGGCCACGGCGATCGAGACCTGGTAGGCGGTGACGACGGAGCCGCGGGTGCGCGCCGGGGCCAGGTCCGCCACCAGTACGGGACCGACGGCCGAGGCCACCCCCATGGCCAGGCCGATGAGGAACCGTCCGCCGACGAGCACCGCCGCGCTCGGGGCAGCGGCGCAGAGCACGGCGGACACCGCGCCGAGAGCCCCGGCGAGGCAGAGGATGCGGCGCCTGCCGATGCGTCCGGTGATCACACCCGAGCACAGGCTGCCCACGAGCGCCCCGACCAGCAGGGCACTGACCACGATCCCCTCGTGGAGCGGGGACAGGCCGAACTGCGCGGCGATGTCGGTCAGGCTCTCGTTCATGGTGGAGATCGACACGCCGATCAGCGCGCCCGCGGACACGGCGACCGCGAGCGTACGGCGCTGCGCGCGACGGAGTGCGCGCGGTGGCCGCCCGGTGTCCGGTGCGGTGAGCTTCTCGGCCCGCCGGGCGCGCACGGCCACGGGCCCGTTCACGGGGTGAGCACCAGCTTCACCGCGTCGCCGGACAGGGCGCGCAGCGCCTCGTCGGCCCGTTCCCGGGGGTAGGTGCGGGTGATCAGGCGGTCGAGCGGCAGATCCGGGCGGGAGAGCAGGGCCATCGCCTCGGCGTACGACCGGGGAGGGTTGAAGCTCACGCCGAGCAGCCGCACGTTGCGCTGGCACACGTCGGCGGCCGGATCGACGGGCACCGTCGTTCCGTCCGAGACGATGTTGCCGACCTCGACGACGGTGCCGAGGCGCCGGACCAGCGACATCGCCTCGCTGAACGCGGTGGGGCCGGACGCGGCGTCGACCACGAGGTCCGCGCCGCGTCCGTGGGTCCGGTCGAGGACGATCGCGCGGCGTTCCGCCGGGTCGAGTGTGCCCGTGTCGAGGACCGTGTCGAACCCGAGGTCCCGCGCGGCTGCGAGCCGTGCGGGCCGCGATCCCGTGCCGATGACGGTCCCGATGCCCGCCTGGCGCAGGACGAGCCCGGTCAGCAGGCCGACGGCGCCGAGTCCGAGGACCACGGCGGTGGAGTCGGCGGTCAGGACCTCGTCCCAGGTTCCGGTCGCCGTACGGGCGACGGTGACCGAGCGGACGGCGACGGCGAGGGGGTCGAGCAGGGAGGCGACCGGGTCGCTGACGCCGTCCGGGACCTTCCACAGGTAGGTCCCGGCCCGGACGGCGAGGTGGTCGCCGAAACCGCCGGTGAGTGTGGGCGGCCCGTGCCCGGCGGCGGCGGGGGGCAGGCCGATGGCCTCGGGAGGGATGCCGTAGACGAAGGCGTCCGTGCAGGTCGTCGCCCCGGGGCCGAAGCGCCGGCAGCCCCAGCAGCGGCCGCAGGGGAGCCAGGGGAAGAGCGCCACCCGGTCCCCGGTCCGCAGCGGCCGGCCGTCGGCGTCGGTGCCCGGGTGCCCGGGGCCGAAGGCCAGGATCCGGCCGACGATCTCGTGGCCGAGGACCAGCGGTGCGGTGGGCCGCAGGCCCAGGAAGTGGACGTCGGTGCCGCAGATCCCGTTGGCCGTGACCTCCAGCAGCATCCCGCCCGGCGGCGGGTCCGGCACGGGCAGCCGCGTCAGCTCCAGCCGGCCGCGGTCGACCCACACGTTGGCCCGGGTCGTCTCACCCGCCCGCCCCGATCCGGTCACCGACCCGGTCGCCGACCCGGTCACCGATCCCTTCTGTGATCCGTTCACCGGTCCTCTCGCCGGTCCCTTCACCGAGCCGCTCATACGGGCGGCTCCACGGGCCACAGGGAGGGGAAACCGCGGCCGTCGCGGTGGGCCGCGCCGCCGTCGTCCATCACGATGGGCTGCGGGACGGGACTGACGAATTCCAGACGCACGCCGTGGAGGTCGTCCTTGTCCGTGAACCAGAGCAGCGTCTTGCCGTCCTCGTCCAGGGCGATGCCGTTGCAGCGCATTCCGGCGGCCTCCAGATCCTGCCGCCGCCCCTCCACGTCGGGGTGGTCCATGAATCCCAGGTGGTGGATTCCTTCGCCGTGCGAGGCGGAATGCGTGCCCTGCCCGTGGAATTCCATGAGCTCGATGTAGGGAGGACCTTCCTTGGAGAAGGAGATCCGCGCGTCGTGCGGGTGCGGGTGAGGCGCGCTGTCGTCGGCGTAGGTGTCGGTGCGGTAGCGGCCTATTTCGCTGAATCGGTAGCCGGTGGCCTTCTCCCACTGCACGATCGCGGCTTCGAGATCGGCCACGAGGAATCCGATGTGGTGGATGAGTTCTGGCACGGTGCGTGGTCCTTTCGTACAAGCGGCACGGAGTGCGACGTCGGACGTCGGACGTCGGACGTCGGACCTCCGAGGTCCGGCGTACGGCGGCGTGCGGGCTGCGCGCACCGGGGCGTCTTTCGCCGACGGCGCCGGGATGTGCCAGGACTCTAGGACGGCCGTGATGCCGCCCGTGTCATCCCTTTGGTCCGGGGTGCGGAGGAAAGGGATGCCGGGGGAGGCCGGACTTCGCCCGCCGCGCGGACCTGTCCTCCGGGCTCTCGTCCGCACGGAGGAACCGGCGGTCCGGGGCCGTACCTACGGTGATTGCGCCAGTGGCGCCACGATGCGTTCCGGTGCCCGGATCGACGGCTCCCCGTCGGCCACGTCCACCACGCAAAGAGAGAAATCCATGCTGATCTGTGGAATCAAGATGACCCATGACGGCGGGGTCGCCGTCATCGACGGAAACCGCCTCGCATTCAGCGTCGAGATGGAGAAGATAGGCAATCGGCCGCGCTACAGCCCGCTGGACGACGTGGCGCGCGTGGAGGAGATCCTGACGGCCGAAGGGGTCGACCTCGCGAGCGTCGACCGGTTCGTCATCGACGGCTGGTTCGAGGACCCGGTCACGGGGCGTGCGGAAGTCCCCGTCCGGGACGGTGGCTGCACACTGCGCCTCCCCGTCGCCTCGTACGCCGACGAGATGGTCGCAGGCGGCTTCCGAGGCGAGAACCCGCTCCTGCGCCGCCACCTCACGGACCACAGCTTCTCCCGGGGCGCCGACGGGTACTCCAGCTACCACCACTCCACCGGGCACGTGCTCGGTTCGTACTGCGCCAGCCCGTTCGCCGCCCGGGGGGAGGAAGCCCTCGTCCTGACCTGGGACGGCGGGGCGACCAGCCGCCTCTACCACGTCGCGCCGAACCCGCCGAAGGTCACCCAGGTCGGCGTGGTCCTCCCGTTCTCGGGCCACATGTTCTCGATCCTCTGTTCCGCCCTGGAGCCGTTCCAGATCAAGAACGCCTCCCTGATCGTGGACGACCCGAACGACCCCGATGTACAGCTCGGCATCCTCTCGGTCGCCGGAAAGGCCATGGCCTACGCGGCCCTGGGCACGGTCGACGAAGCCGCGTTCGGCACCTTCGACGACCTCCTCTCGGGCATCACCCCGACGAACGACGCCGTCGCGCTCGTCAAGCAGGTCCTGTACATCAGGGAGCGGCTCGTCGCCGAACGCGCCTCGCTCTTCCCGGGAATGACCAGCGCCGGCATCATCGCGACGCTCCAGTCCTACCTCGGGCAGAAGATCCTCGACGAGGTGTCCGTCCAGGTGCGCAAGCACTACCCCGCCTCCAGGCCCAACCTGGCCCTGGCCGGCGGCTGCGCCCTCAACATCAAGTGGAACAGCAAGCTGCGGGCCTCGGGCCTCTTCGGAGAGGTCTGGGCACCGCCCTTCCCCAACGACTCCGGTGCGGCCATCGGTGCCGCCGCCTGCGCGATGTTCGCCGAGTCCGGCCACACCCGACTCGACTGGGACGTGTACAGCGGCCCGCGCCTGACGACGGCCGGGGCGGCACCGGAGGGCTGGCGCGCCTCCCCCTGCGACGAGGCGCAGCTCGCGGAGCTGCTCGCGACGGAGGGGGAACCGGTCGTGTTCCTGGCCGGGCGGGCGGAGATCGGCCCCCGGGCGCTGGGCGGCCGCAGCCTCCTGGCGCCCGCGACGGACGTGCGTACGAAGGAGCGCCTCAACGAGGTGAAGGGCAGAGCCGGTTACCGCCCGGTCGCGCCGATCTGCCTCACGGAGCGGGCGGCGGAGGTCTTCTCGCCGGGCACCCCCGACCCGTACATGCTCTTCGAGCACCGGGTCCGTCCCGAGTGGGGGGACCGCATCCCGGCCGTCGTGCACCTGGACGGGACCGCCCGCCTCCAGACGGTGGACTCCGATGCCGGAACACCCGTCTCCAAGGTGCTGACCGCCTACGAGCGGCTCACCGGCATCCCGGTGCTGTGCAACACGAGCGCCAACATGAACGGTCGCGGCTTCTTCCCCGACGTGGCCACGGCGGCGGAGTGGGGCCGCCTCAACCACATCTGGTGCGACGGCACCCTTTACACGAAGGCCGACCGGGTGTCCGTCACCGACTGAGCCCCGGCGCCGGGGGCACGGGCGGGCCGCCTGGCCGGCCCGTGCCCCCGCATACCCGTCTCCTCCCCGGCCGGCCTGCGCCGGTCACTTGCAAGGGGGCCGAGTCGGCCATCCGGCCCGGGGGCTTCCGTCACGCGTTCGGGTCGAAGGGGATCCCGGCCGGCTTGGCCTTTGCCAGGTGGGAGGCGAACGAGTCGTCGCGCAGCCCGAAGTGCGCGCTGCCGAAGTCGGCCGAGGCGAGCTTGTCCCGCAGGTTCGCCGGGTAGCCCTCCCAGCCGACGAGCGTGGGGAACTGCCAGGTCCCGCGGTGGTTCTCCGGGGGCTCGTCGTTCGTGTTCGCCGCCCGGAAGCAATGGGTGCCGATACCGTCCTTGTGGTAGACGATCTTCGGGTGGGTGCCGTCCCAGCGGATCCGGTCGCGCGCATGGATCTCGAAGTCGCCGTGCGCCGACGTCGACACGTACTTGGCCTCGCCGCCCTGGCTCCACACCACGACGTGCTCCCAGTCGTGGCGGTGCCCACCGAGGCTGACACCGGCGAGAGCCTGGTCCTTCTCGAAGTAGAGCGCGTACACGACCGCGCACCAGCCGTTGTTGCACTTGGCGCGGGAGTAGCCGTTGGTGTTGGCGAGGTCCGAGGCGTCGCGGCAGCTCCCGTTGAGCGCGCCGGTCGGCTTCAGCCCGCCGTTCAGCTCCCCGTTCGAGCCGATGGCGGGTGTCGGGTAGCAGCCGTCCGTGTCGTAGTCGTAGGCGGGCTGGAACGTCGACTCCAGGGCGGAGGCGTTGCCGGGCAGGCCCGGGGGCGGGGCCGCGAAGGCCGCCTGGGGAACGGCGATGACCAGGGCGAGGGCTGCTGCGACGACAGCCGCCGATCTGCTCAGGCGATGACCCGTTCGCATACGAGGTCTCCTCGGGGGGCGCGGGGGAGGGGCGCACCGGCGGTCTGCCGGTGCGCGCCCGCAGCATCATTGGCCAGCCACGACGAGGCGGCAAGAGGCGGACACCACTGGTTCCGCCGCCTACGCGTGTAACCAACTCACTTTTGCCCGAAGGGAGTTGACCGAGGCGCCGACGGGAGCTGCGCCGCGAGGGCCCTGGCGATGTCGTAGGGCAGCGGGCAGCGGGCAGCGGGCGGCAGCGGGGGCCTTTGGGGTGTGTGCCCTTGCGGTCGACGGGGAACCGGACGGCAGCGACGCCCTCGTCGCATGAGGAAACTCCCGGTACTGGAACCAGTACCGGGAGCCGGAGGTGGCGAGCGCTCTTGTCGCGCTACTCCGCGAGCGTGCCGGCGCGGACGGCACCGAACTCGGCGGCGAGGGCAAGGGCGAGCTCTTGGTCGACGGTCATGTCAGGCCTTTCGTTCGTTTCACGGACGGGGTGTCCGTGCTTGATGTCTCCAGTCCACCAGCCTTGTCCGGGTCGAGGTGTCGTCCGTGCGGACGACCGGGGGGATGACACGCGGCACGGCGCGCCGACCGTGGCTCGTGGCGCCCACATACGGTGTCGCGCGGGGCGTCCGCGTCCGCGACCGCGTCCGCGATGAGCCGGGCCGCCGGGTCGGCGTCGTCACCGGTGCTGGCCCGGCCCACGCCCACGCGCAGGGTGCGGCGGGCGTCGGCGGCGTGGCGGCGTGGTGGTCGAGGTGGCGGGGCCGGTCGTTCATGCGGCCGCCCCCGGCGCCCGGGCAGCCTCCGGCACGGGCTCGGCCGTGCTCAGGAAGGGCAGGTGGGCGCGTACGGTGCGGACGAAGTCGGGGAGGCCCAGGAAGCCGTGTGCGCGGAGCGCCGGCATCAGCTCTGCGGGGCCGGTGACCTGCCAGGCAGCGAGGATTCGGGCGCACTGTGCCCGCGTGCGCTGCTGTTCGGCCGCCGAGTCCGCGGAGTCCGCCGCATCCGCCGGGTCGTCCGGGTCGCTCTCCTCGCCGCAGCGGATCAGGGCTGCCGCCGTCGCGGCGAAGGCGGGGTGGTCGCGCAGTGCGGCGACGGCGGGCGTGGCCCAGTCCAGGCGGGACGTGGTCCGCCACAGCCGTGTCGCCAGCAGGGCGCCGGCCTGCTGCCAGGGCAGTTCGCGCTCGTCCGGCCGCAGCAGCTCCGCGTACGACCGGGCCGCGGCCCGGTCGGCCGGCAGGCCCAGCTCCGCCGAGTGCTCCGACAGCGTGGCCGAGAGGGCGGGCCAGCCGGCCCGGGCCGTCAGCGGCGGCGTGCCGTGCGCGGTGGGGAGCACTGCGAGGATCTCGGCGGCGGCGATGTCGCGCAGGGCGTCCGGGAAGCCGTCCCAGGTCAGTGCCAGCGCCTCCAGGACCTGCTCGCCGGAGACCGGGGTGGTGGCCCCGCTGCGGCATGCCTCCGGCAGCGGGGTGCTGCGCCAGGAGCGCAGGAACACGGTCTCGGCCAGGGGAACCGGCGCCCCGAGGTAGGTGAGGCGGCCGCGCGCCGGAACCTCCGCGGCCGGTGGCTGCTCTTTGGTGAGGGCCAGATGGCGCAGGGCCGTGACGGCGTCGCGCCGCTTGATGCGGGGGCCGCCGCGGGCGTACCCGGTACGGAAGGCGTCCAGCTCGTCCGCGTCGGCTCCCTGTGCGCGGGCGGCGGCCAGGACGGTGGCGCTGTCGCGGGCGGTGAAGGGCATGCGGGCGGCGGTGTCGACGATCAGCGCGGCGCAGTCGCTGCCGATGACGCCGGTGCGCTGGGCGTGGCGGACGGCGTGGCGGAGGTCGACCAGGGCCCAGCTCATGGCGCGGTGGTCGGCCTCGGGGCCGGCGTGCAGCAGGGCGACCTCGTCGTCGCCGGTGATCTCCTGGTCGCGGTAGGCGCGGAAGACGCTGCCGATGCCCACCATGCCGAAGGGCGCGAGTTCGGCGGCGCGCAGGGCGCCCATGCTGGACGCTCCGTAGACCTCGACTCCCGCGTCGATCAGCGCGAGGAGCTCCTTGTGGCGGATGGCACGGGAGTGCAGGAAGAGGCCGTCGATGATCAGGAGCCGGTCGCCGGGCCTCAGGTCCCAGCGCAGGACCTGGTCCGCGGCCACGGGCGGGCGGACCTCGGCGCCGGGCAGGACGAGGCGGATCTCGTCGGGCGTGAGGGTGGGCCCCGCGGTGACGACGGTACGGCGGTCCTCAGGGGTGCGGGTCCTCATGTCAGCTGCCCGCCTTGTGCTCGCACCGGGTGCCGGGTACGACGATCCGGACGACCGGTAGCGGGGAGCCCGCGGGCGTCAGGTCCACGCGCAGGACGCGGTGCCCGGTCCCGGTCAGGCGGCCCAGGAGCTCCTCAAGGTCCGCGTCGAGGTCGCGGCCGGCGGCCTCCGCGGCCGGTGGGGCGTGGTGGCGCGCGATCAGGTCGTCGCTGTCCGGGGCGTCGGGGGCGGCCGGCTCGGCGGCCTCGGGGGCGTACGTGATGAACGGGAGGTCGTCGCGGGCTCCGGCGATGGCGGTGAGCCGGGACTGCACCGCCTCGGTGACGGCCCGGGACAGGGCGACGTCGGCGTCGTGGTGGGTGCCGGAGCCCGAGAACCACGAGGGCACGCTCGGCGACCACAGCCGCGCCTCGAACGTCGGCAGCCCCCAGGGGCCGGTGCGGTCCACGGCCTGCACCACCGCGCCGGCCTCCGCGCAGTGGCGCAGTACGGCGGCCGCCGCGCCGTGGCGGCCGGCGCGCAGCGCTGCGGCGTCCGCCCAGGACCCGCCCGCGGCCAGGGCGAGTGCCAGGTCGTGGCGCTCGACGACCTCCTGGAGGGCGTGCAGGGTGGCCTCGGTGAGGGTGTTGCCGCCGGCGATGCCGTTGCTGGTGACGGCCGCGAAGGTGTCGGGGGCCCACCGGGTCCGGACGCGCAGGTCGGTGCGGACGGCGTCCACCGGGAGCCAGGTCGTGCGGCCGTCGGTGAGGTCCTCGGCCGGGCACCAGGTGAGCGGGGTCCGGGGCGACGGCGTGCGGTCGGCGGAGGGGGCCAGCAGGTACGGGTCATAGGTGAGGGCGTCGGCGAGGTCGGCGACGGACGCGGTGACGGCGTCGGGCCGGGGCTGCTCGGAGACGTAGGACTCGTAGGCCTCCATGGCCGCGGACACCCGGGCGAGGCGGTGGGTGAAGCCCTTGCCCTGGGCGACGGACAGGTTGGCCGCGTTCGGCCGTACGGCCTGCCAGACGGGCAGGCCGATGTCGTCGAGCTTCGTCACGTCGGCCACCCGCGTGATCCCGGCCTGCGGGAAGAGCGGTTCCAGGCGGCGCCAGGTCTCCTCCGCCGCGACGGCCCGGTGGGTACCGAGCCGCTCGACGGTCAGGGTGTGGTGCGGCGCCGGACGTGTGGTGGTGGCGGTCATGGGACGGCCGTCCTTCGGATCGTCGTCGGAGGGGGGCGAACCCGTGGAACGGGCTCGTTTCGACGGTAGGGAAGGAGGGGCGGAGACCGTGTCGTCCGTTCGGTCCGTCCCGGCCAGATTTCCGGGCCCCACGGGGTGCTGCGAGGCCTCGGCGGCGCGGGGGAACGGGGGACCGGGGGGAGCGAGCGGGAGCGGCCGCATACCGCGCACGCCCCTCCCGCCGAGGCGAGGCGAGGCGGTGGCGTGGCCGTGGCGAAGGCGCTGCGCTCCCAGCTGCCGGAATGACCGACGCCAGGTGGCCCGGTGGCCCGGTGGGCGCCCGGCTGCGGACGGCGTCGAGCGATCCTCCCCATGAGGCGGCGCGAGCGGCCCTGGCGGACGCTCCCGGCAGGTCACCCTCCGGGCAGGTGCCGGTCGGTGAACTCGTTGCCGAACGTGCCCCGCGGATCCAGGCGCTTGCGCAGCGCGCAGAAGTCCTCCATGCGGCCGTACGTCGCGGCCAGCGCCCGCGGCGGGGTGGAGAACACCTTGCCCCAGTGGGGGCGCGCGTCCAGCGGGGCCAGCGCCTCCTCGATCCGCGCGACCACCGGGGCGACCGCCCCGGGGTCGCGGACCCAGGTGAAGTGCAGTGCCGTGGCGGGCCGCTGCCACGCGGGGCTGAGCCAGCCCTCGTCGGCCGCGACGGTGCGGATCTCCGAGACCTGCAGGACCGGTGCCATCGTGCCGCGCAGCGCGCGCAGGGCCGTGAGGGCCCGGCCGGTGTCCTCGCGGCGCACGAAGTACTCCGACTGCAGTTCGTTCCCCGTGCTGGGGGTGAACTCGGCGCGGAAGTGCGGCAGGCGCAGGTGCCACGGGCCCGGAATGGCCAGCTGCGGAGTGCAGTTGGCGGCGCAGTGCCCGTCGACGGGGTGCACGGGTTCGTCGGCGAGGATCCCGCCGGTCCAGTCCAGGTCCGGAGCCTCGGTGCCCATGCGGTGCTTGACCCAGATCTGGGTGCGCTCACGCCAGTCGGTGAACACGCTGACGCTGTACGCGCTCCCCGTGATGTCCGTGAAGCCGGCGGCCACCGTCTGCCAGGGGACGTCGGTGTAGACGTACTGCTGGACGTCGTAGGCCGGAACGAGGTCCAGGGTCAGGCTCGTGACGACGCCCAGGGCGCCGAGCGAGACCACGACGCCTGGGAAGTCCGGTGCGGTCCGGTCCAGCGAGAGCAGGTCGCCCTCGGCCGTCACCAGCTCCACGGCCGATACGCCGGCGGCGATGACGGGGTTGTCGTCCCCCGAGCCGTGGGTGGCGGTGGCGCAGGCACCGGCCACCGAGATGTGCGGCAGCGACCCGAGGTTGCGCAGCGCCAGGCCGTGCTCATGGAGGCGGGGACCGAGTTCGGCGAAGGTGGTGCCCGCGCTCACCCGCACCGTGCGCCGCGCCCGGTCCACCTCGACGAGGCGCGGGAGGCGGTCCAGGCGCAGCAACTCCCCGCTGGTGTCCGCACCGGAGTTGAAGGAGTGCCCGGTGCCGAGCACGCCGACGCGGCGGTGGCTGCTCACCAGGGTCTGCACGGCCGATACGGACGTGGGGTGGTGGACCCGGGCGGCGCTGAACGTGATGTTGCCAGCCCAGTTCGTCAGAGGCGTCAGAGGCGTCATGGGCGTCATGGGTGATCCCTTCCTGGTGCGGCGGCCGTGGTCACAGGAGCGCGGCGGTCGAGTCCGTGCCCGGGCTCAGAATTCCTCGTGGTCGTCGGGGTCCATGGCGGTCTGCGTTCCCGCCAACGACGCGAGGGCCCGGTGGTCGTCGCGCGTCAGCCGGAAGTCGAAGACGCCCAGGTTCTCCGCGAGGCGCTGGGGGCGCACCGTCTTGGGGATCGGCACCAGCCCGTGGTCGAGGTGCCAGCGCAGCACGACCTGGCCCGGGGTCCTGCCGTGGCGGTCGGCGACGCGCTCCACCGCGGGTTCCCGCAGGAGGGCCCCGCCGTGGCCGAGCGGCCCCCAGGACTGCAGGGCGATGCCCTTGTCCGCGGCGTACCGCTGCCAGGGCGTCTGCGTCAGGCACGGGTTGATCTGGACCTGGTTGACGGCCGGCACGATGCCGGTCTCCCGCTCCAGACGGTCCAGGTGGGCCGGGGTGAAGTTCGATACTCCGATCGACCTGACGAGCCCCTCGGCGACCAGCCGGGCCATCGCCCGCCACGTCTCCACGAACCGGTCGTGGCGCGGCAGCGGCCAGTGGATGAGGTAGAGGTCCAGGCGGTCCAGGCCCATGCGGCGCAGGCTGGCCTCCAGGGCGCGCAGCGTCGCGTCGTGGCCCTGGTCGCGGCCCCGGACCTTGGAGACGACGAACAGCTCCTCGCGCGGCACGCCCGCGGAACGGACGCCTTCGCCGACGCCGCGTTCGTTCCCGTACGAGGCGGCGGTGTCGATGAGTCGGTAGCCGATCCGGGTGGCCCAGCGGACCACCTGCGCGGCGTCCGCGTCGGGTATCTCGTACGTCCCCAGGCCGATCGCCGGCATCGCGGCGCCGGAGTTCAGGCGCACGGTGGGGGTCTGGCTCACGGTGGTCATGGCGTACCCGCTCCGCGCGTCAGCCGACCCAGCCCGATCCTGCGCGCCGTGCCGATGATCCGGATCAGCTGCACGCGCCGCAGCGTCCCCGCCGCGCAGGACGAGGTACTCCACCGGGGTTCCGTTCTCGGCGAAGCAGCGCCGTACGCGACGGCCTGGTCGTGTGCCATGGGGCGGGCCTTTCCGTGGGGTGCGGTCGTGGGGACGCGCTGCGGCGCCGGGTCCTCCGGGCGCCGGGGGTTCGGGTTCCGGAGAACGCTCCTCACGCTAGGAGCGGACCACCTGCCCGCCTGTCGCACGTTCAGTCCGGTCTCATCGCTCCCGTGTCGTCCGACCGGACGACATGCCCCGGGCCGCACCCGTTGTTCCGCAGGGCGGTACCGGACGTCACCACGGCTGCTCAGGGGCCGGGCGGTTCACGCGGGCCGCAGCCGTGGAAATCGTCCGGGTCGGCTTCACGGGCGGCCTTCATCCGCCCGGTCGTCCGCACGGTCGAAGGCGGGCCGGTGCGCCTGCGGCATCCTCGGAGAAGAGACGGAGAACACGACGTCATCGAGGAAGGGAGCGGACCGTGATCCGCGCCGCGAGTGCAGTGACCTACCGCATCAACCGCATCGCCGACCGTTACGAGGTGCGTACGGCCGAAGGGCGCGTGCTCGCCGAGTACCTCTCCCTCGACTCCGCGGAGTGGGCGGTCCGCCACCATCTCACCCCGGTCTCCACCGAGGCCGTACGGCACTTCGTGCCCGCAGGCGCCCCCACCGCCTGATCCCGCCGGCCGCACCCGGCCCGCCGGCGCCGGCCGGACCCTCGGGCCTCCGCGCAACGGGCCCGGCTGCGTCTTCACGATGCAGCCGGGCCCGCGGCCATGACCTCATGACCTCATCACTTCATGACCTCATGACCTCATGAACCCATAAGGCCCCGCGACAGGTCAGCAGTACTTGAAGGAGCTGATCTTGTCGTTGATCCACGACGGAACGGACGGCCACTTCTCCCGGGGACCGATCCTGAACTGCGCACCGCCGTAGCCGTTGTGCTCGTAGAAGCAGATGCTGTTGCCCGTGTTGTTCACCACCGACGACGTCTCGTCCTGCATCCCCGACCACAGGGATCCGTCCCGCTCCAGCTTGCCCATGTCGCTGATGTTCTGGTTCGACGCGATCGAGCCGAACTTGCCCGACGGGGACCCGCTGATGAAATCACCGTCGGCCCACAGGCAGACGTAGTTGTCGGGGCAGGCTCCCGCACCCGTTCCGAGCCCGAGGATGGTCGCGGCGCTCGCGGACGCCGCCGTCGTCATGACCAACCCGGTGACGGCCGCGGCGCACAGTCCGAGCTTCACGATCTTCCGGCGCATGGTTGTCTCCGTTTGTTTCGAGTGTTTCGAGGAAATCGGTCTGGGGTCGGCAGGTCAGCAGTACTTGAAGGAGCTGATCCTGTCGTTGATCCATGAGGGGAGTGAGGGCCACTGCTCCCAGGGGCCGATCCTGAATTCCGCACCGCCGTAACCGTTGTGCTCGTAGAAACAGACGGCGCTTCCGGTGTTGTTCAGCACGGAAGAGGTGACGTCCTGCATTCCCTTGTCGGCACTGGATTCGCGCTTCAGCTTTCCCATGTCGCCGATGTTCTGATTCGAGCCGAACGAGCCGAACTTGGCCTCGTTGGCGAACGTGCCCTGAATGAAGTTGCCCTCGGACCACAGGCAGACGAAGGCGTTGGGGCATGACCCGGCGCCGTGGCCCATGGAGACGACGCTGGCGGCGCTCGCGGAAGTCGCCGTGGTCATGATCAATCCGGTGACCGCCGCGGCGCACAGTGCGAGCCTGGCCGTCTTCCCCGTCGAAAGCTTCATGTTCCGTTCTCTCTCTTCCGGTTCAGCAGTACTTGAAGGAGCTGATCTTGTCGTTGATCCACGAGGGGACGGAGGCCCACTTCTCCCGGGGGCCGATCCTGAATTCCAGCCCGCCGTATCCGACGTGCTCGTAGAAGCAGATGCTGCTCCCGGTGTTGTTCACGACCGAGGAGGCGCGGTCCGGCATTCCCTTCCAGCGCCAGAGCTTGGACTCCAGGACGAACTTCCCCATGTCGGGAACGTTCGCGTCCGAACCCACGGCCCCGTAGTCGGATCCGTCTCCCGGGTTCCCCCTGATGAAGTCGTTCTCGCTCCACAGGCACACCCAGTTGGCGGGGCACTTGCCGGATCCCGTCTGGATGTCCGTGAGGACGGCGGCATGCGCGGTGGTCGTGCTCGCCGTGACCGCGGCGGTCACGGCGGCGGCGCCGACCGCGAGCCTCTGTGCCGTTCTGCGCAGGTTCATCGTGATCTCCCTTGCTTTCCGCTTCCGGGATGCCGCCTGGTGCGGCGTCACCGGTTGAAGTGGTGACGTCACCATGGCAGGAACACCAGTCACCGGTCAAGCCGGTGACGATCCCTCATGTGGAGAAGCCCTGTGCGGGTCCCTGTGCAGCGAATCGCAGGTATTAAGTCATTCGACTGTCGCCCCCGACCGGTGACGCAGCTCATGCTGGGACGGTCGCCCGGGCGCCAGTGCGTGGGCCGGAGGGCATGCTCGGAGGGAGCAGTGGTGACCCGTACGCCCGTCGTCTTCATCCACGGCGCATGGCTGCGTGCCTCGTCGTGGGAGTCATGGGCGGAACGTTTCGCGAGGCGCGGGTTCCGCACCTTCGCGCCGGGCTGGCCCGGAGAGGGCCCCGACGGGGGCCCACCCGTGGTGCCGGACGTGCTCGGCGGCGTGGGGCTGGACGTGCTGACGGAGCATTACGCCGAGGTCGCCCGCTCGCTCGACGCCTCGCCCGTCCTCGTCGGGCACTCGGTCGGCGCACTGGTGGCGCAGCGACTCGTAGGCGCCGACGTCGGCCGGGCCGCGGTGGCCATCGCCCCGGCCCCGGTGGGCGGCGTCCCCCTGCCGCCCGGCGTGGCCCGGCTGTGGACACCGCCGCCGACGGCCGGACCACTCGTGTCCCTGACGGCCCGCCGGTTCCACCGTGTCCTGGCGAACACCGTCGAAGGCCCCGAATCCGACCGGCTCTTCGCGCGCCACGCGATGCCCGCGCCCCGGCGGCTGCTCGCCGACCTCGCGGCGCCCGCACCCCAGGCCGTCGTCGAGGCCGGCGGGACGGCCCGGGGCCCGCTCCTGCTGGTCTCGGGGCAGGAGGACCGGCTCGTGCCCGACTCCGTGACGCGCGCGGTCTACAAGCGGTACGGCGACTGCACGGCCGTGACCGACCTGAAGCAGTTCGCGGACCGCGGCCACTCCCTGGTCCTCGACGGCGGTTGGCGGAGCGTCGCCGACTACGTCCTGACCTGGCTCGACGAGCACGCCATCCGCGCGCAGTCCACTCGCTGAGGCCGAGGTGCGCGTCCTTGTCCTCCGAACCCCCTCAGCCGCTCTGCCGGCCGGGGAGCCTGCCCAGGGCGTCGCGCAGGGCGGCCCGGGACGTGATGCCCAGCTTGGGGAACACCCGGTAGAGGTGCGAGCTGACCGTGCGCGGGGACAGGTGCATCCGTGCGCCGATCTCCTTGTTGGTCAGACCGCCGGCCGCGAGCTCCGCGATCCGGCGCTCCTGCCAGGTCAGGGTGGGCAGTGGGGCCGCGCTCGCGGCTGCCGCGGCCGCCGCGGACGGCCCGGCCGCGCGAAGCTCGGCCCTGGCGCGCTCGGTCCAGGCGGGGGCGCCCAGCTGTTCGAACGCCTCCGCGGCAGCCGTCAGGGACGGCAGGGCCGCCTTCCAGCCCTGAGTGTGCCGCAGGCGGACACCGTGGGCGAGGCGGATGCGGGCCAGTTCGAAGGGGAAGCGGTCGGCGTCCGGATGTCCTGTCGCGCGTGTGTACAGGGCGTCCGCCTGGGCGGCGTCCGGGGCGGTCATGGCCAGGGCGCCGTACGTCAGCAGGGCCAGCCGGGGGGAGAGCTCAGCGAGGCCGGCCTCCTCCGCGGCGAGGGCGTGTCGGCGTGCCTCCTCCGCGCGGCCGGTTCGCAGGGCCGCCTCGACGAGATCGAGCAGGGTGCGCGAGGCCTGATGGACGCAGGGTGCGAAGGTCCCGGGCAGTGTGATGCCGATGGCGTGCAGGTAGGCGGCCTCGTGGTCGCCCTCCCCGAGCGCGGCGGCGGTACCGATCGCGTCGGCGATCTGCGTGAGGAACCCGACCCCGCGCGGACGCGCCCAGGCGTCCACCGTGGCCTGCAGCCCGCGGGCCCGGTCGGCCTCCCCGCGCAGGGCGGCCAGCAGCCCCAGGTAGGCGTGCGTCTGATGGGTGAACAGGTCGTACCCGTGCGAGGTCGTCAGCTCCAGGCAGCGGTGCCCGGTCAGCCGGGCCTCCTGCCACTCGCCGGCCGCGATCTGGTCGAGCATGATCAGGTGCAGCATGGTCATGCCGGTCGCCGCGGCACCCGTCTCCACCTCGCGGTCCACGGCCCGCTGCAGGTGGGGCCGGAACCGGCTGAGCGTGTCCACGTGGTAGGCGGCGACGGACAGCCGGGTGAGGTCCCAGGGTTCGAGGTCGCGCAATCCGGTGAAGGCCCGCTCCAGCCGCTCGCGCGCGCCACCGCCGCGACGTACCACGTCGCTCCACGTGTCCTCGTAGAGGAGGGAGTTCTGCGGAACCAGCCCGTCCAGGGAGCGGAGCAGCCCGTGGGTGCGCCGCCACAGGACTTCGTCCCCGGCGTACTGGCTGATGGCCAGCAGCAGGTTCACCAGGCGGGCGGGCGTCCCGTCCCACTCGGGGGCTCCTGCCTCCGCCCCGTTCCCGCGCAGCTCCTCGATGGCCGCCAGGACCTGGCGGTGCGAGGAGCGCACGTCCCCGTCCTCGTACAGCGCCGTGTAGGCCGACGTGACCACGGAGGCCGGGGACTCGGGCGTGCCGGACGGGGTGCCCGTACGGACCAGCTTGCGGGCGTGGTCGAGGAGCCCGGCGTGCCCCGCGACGAACGCCGCGTCGCCCAGCAGCCTGGACCGCTCCTGCGGGGTCTCGCTCAGTTCGGCGGCCCGGGACAGCCAGGTCACGGCGGTCACCGCGCCGCCCCGCCGGGTCGCGGACTCCGCCGCCGCCTCCAGCGCCGCCGAGGCCCTCGCGTCGGGGTCGACGGTCGCCGCCGCCAGATGCGTGGCGTGCCGTTCCACGTCGTCGAGGTGGACCCGGGCGAGGTCCGCGTGGGCCGCGCGCCGCTCGTTGGGGGTCGCCATCTGGACGACCGTGGACCGCACGAGGGGGTGCCGGAAGACGAAGTCGCCGCTGACCGGGTCGTCGTCCAGCAAGCCGCAGGCCGCGGCCTCGTCGACGTCCCGCATGCGGTAGCGCGAGCCCTGCGGGAGCGCGGTCGCCGTACCGGCTCCCACACCGTCCAGGGCGCCGCGCAGCAGCTCCGCCCGTACGGCGTCACCGAGCGAGGCGATGCGCGTACCGTAGACGTGCTGGAGGCGCAGCGGCAGCTGGACGCCCGTGTACCCGAACAGCTCCTGCGGGGTGCGTCCCGCGCGGCCGGCCCGCACGTGGGGCGGAAGCTCCAGCAGGGCCAGCGGATTGCCCCGGGCCTCGTCCAGGACGAGCCGGCGGATCCGCGGGGCGAGACCGGGATGACGCAGGTCCAGCAGCTCCTCGGACGCCCGGGCCGACAGCGCGGTCACCGCGAGCTCGGGCAGCGCGGCGGAATCGAAGGCGGACCGCACGTCCGAGCGCAGCCCGACCATGAGCTTCGTCGCACTGCCCGTGAGGCGGCGCCCCACGAATCCGCACACTTCCGTGCTCGCGGCGTCCAGCCACTGACCGTCGTCGAGGAGCAGCAGAACGGGCTGCTGCGAGGCCACGAGCGAGAGCAGGTCGAGAACCGCGATGCCGAGCGTCATGACCGAGGGCGGAGTGCCTTCGCTCTTGCCGAAGACGACGTCGAAGGCCTTGCGGTGAACCTCGTCCAGCCGGTCGAGGAAGGGGAGGAGCGGATACAGGAACTGGTGCAGACCGGCGAACGGCAGCTGCGACTCGGCCTCGACACCCGCCGCCCTGATCACCCGGTGCCGCTGCGACGCCAGGTCCGCGACGTGGTCGAGCAGCGCGCTCTTGCCCACCCCCGACTCCCCGCGCAGGACGAGCGCCTGCCCCTCGGGGGCTGCCGCGAACGCGGACAGGTGCTCCCGCTCGCCGTCGCGACCGATTATCGACCGAGCGCTCAACTCCACCGTTCCTCTGCTCCGTTCACCGCCGCCGCGGCGACCTCGGCCGGACTTCGTGATCAAGAGATTAGATGTCCGTCCGGGGTGCCGTCACACGGAGGCCGCGCGGTCGGCGTCCTCACGGTCCACGTGCGCGTACGCCGTTGTGTCGGCGGCGGGGCGGCGGGGGATGGCGCATCACCGTTTTGGTCGGTGACGGAGTGGGTGAAGTCGTGGTGCCGCCGGCAGCCGGCCCTGGGCCGGTCGCTGTGCACGCGTGAGGAAGGGCTTCGTGCTCGGCGGGCGGACGTTCGCTGCAGGGCATCGGGCCACTCGGGGCCGGGCCGGTGGGGGCCGGACGGCTTCCGGGCGTGCGTCGCCCCGGTCAGGGTCCGGCCGGTTCCGGTCAGTGTCCGGCCGGGACCGGCGCCGCCTTCTTGCGGGCGCGGTAGGCCGCTGCCTTGATCTTGTTGCCGCAGGAATCCATGCCGCACCACTGCCGCCGCATCCCGCGGGAGCGGTCGACGTAGACGCGGGTGCACTCCGGGTTCCCGCACTCCTTGAGGAGGGGGGCGTCGGGCCCGCTGAGCAGTTCGACGGTCTGCCGGGCGACGGTCGCCAGGGCCTGCGCGGGCGTCGCGTCGGTGTGCCGGCCCGCCGCGGTGAGCTGGGGGGTCGCCGGGACCTGTCGGGCGGCGGCGTTGAGTACGCCGAGCGCCTGCCGGTCGAAGTCCTCGCCCAGACGCCGGTTGGTGACGAGGGCGTACACGGCCTCGCGCAGCGAGATCGCCTCCCGGACGTCGCCGTCCGTGCCGGGGGTGACCGTGTCCACGAGTCCGGACTCCAGGTACCAGGCGTTGAGCCGGTCGGGAGTCACGAACATCTCGAACCGGGTCGAACGCCGGGCGCGCAGCGTCGCCGCGAAGTCGAGCACCGGGTGCCCGCACACGAAGACATGGTCAAGGTTCACATCACCATCCTGACAGGTGACTGTGGCGGCGTGCAAGGCTGGTCACGGTACGTGCGGGTGCGGGTGCGGGTGCGGAGGCGGCCGGGGCGGGGCGACCGGGGCGGGGGTCCGGACGCGGGTCCCCGCCCCGGGACGGCTCACGCGGCCGACGCTCCCGAGTCCTCCAGCTTCCCGTCGGCCAGCCGCAGCCGGCGGTTCACCCCGATCCCGTCGAGGAACCGCTCGTCATGGCTGACCACCACGAACGCGCCCCGGTAGGAATCGAGCGCGCTCTCCAGCTGGGCCACGCTCACCAGGTCGAGGTTGTTGGTGGGTTCGTCGAGCAGCAGGAGTTGTGGAGCCGGTTCGGCGCACAGGACGCAGGCCAGGGTGGCGCGCAGCCGCTCACCGCCGGAGAGCACGCCGACGGGCAGATGGGCCCGGGACCCGCGGAACAGGAAGCGAGCCAGCAGGTTCATCCGCTCCGCCTCGGGCCGCTCGGGCGCGAACGCGGCGAAGTTCTCCGCCACGGTGCGTTCCAGGTCGAGCAGGTCCAAGCGCTGTGAGAGATGGGCGACGGGGACGTCGCCCCGCTTGATCTCGCCGGTGTCCGGCACGAGTGCGCCGGTGATCAGGCGCATCAGAGTGCTCTTGCCCGCACCGTTGGGTCCGGTCAGGGCGATGCGCTCGGGTCCGCGCACGGACAGGTCGACACCGCCCTCGGCGAACACGTCCCGGCCGTCGTGGCGGACCTGCATCCCCGTACCGAGGAAGAGGTGGCGTCCGGAGGGCACCCGGGTGTCGGGCAGGTCCAGGACGATGCGCTGCTCCTCGCGCAGCGCACGTCCTGCCTCGTCGAGGCGGGCCTTGGCCTCGCCGGCCCGGGCGGAGTGCAGCCGGCCGGCGCGGCCCGCGGACTCCTGGGCGCCGCGCTTCATGTTCCCGGCGAAGATCCGCGGCAGCCCGGCGTTCCCGAGGTTGCGGGCGGCGTTGCTCGCGCGTCGTTCGGCGCGTTCGCGGGCCTGCTGCATCTCGCGCTTCTCCCGCTTGAGCTCCTGCTCGGCGTTGCGGACGTTCTTCTCGGCGACCTCCTGCTCGGCGCGTACGGCCTCCTCGTACGCGGTGAACGTGCCGCCGTACAGCCGCAGCCGGGAGCCGCCGAGCTCGGCGATGCCGTCCATGCGGTCGAGCAGGGCCCGGTCGTGGGCTACGACGAGCAGGAGGCCGGGGAAGTCCGCCAGTACGTCGTACAGCAGGTTCCGGGCGTCCCGGTCGAGGTTGTTGGTCGGCTCGTCGAGCAGGAGCACGTCGGGGCGCTTGAGCAGTTGCGCGGCGAGGCCGAGCTGGACGATCTGGCCGCCGCTGAGCGTGCCGAGGCGGCGGTCGAGGGAGAGGCCGGCCACGCCCACGCGCTCCAGCTGGGCGCGGGTGCGCTCCTCGATGTCCCAGTCGTCGCCGATGGTGGTGAAGTGCTCCTCCCTCACGTCACCGGACTCGACGGCGTCCAGGGCGCGGATCACCCCGGCGACACCGAGTACGTCGGCGACGGTGAGGTTCCCGGTCAGGGGGAGGGACTGCGGAAGGTGGCCGAGCGTCCCGCTGACGGACACCGAACCGGTGGCGGGCCGCAGTTCTCCCGCGATCAGCTTGAGGAGGGTGCTCTTGCCGGACCCGTTGGGCGCGACGAGGCCCGTGCGGCCGGTGGTCAGGGTGAAGGACAGGTCCTGGAAGACGGGGGTGTCGTCGGGCCAGGAGAAGGACAGGCCGGAGCAGACGACGGTGGCGTCGGACATGGATGTGACCTCGAAAGGGCTGGGGGCGCAGACAGCTCCGCCCCGGGCAGACGTGCGGGAAAGGGGTACGACGACGAGGCCACTCCGGCGGCGCTTCTTCAGCACGCCCGGCGGCCGTCAGATCCGGATCTCACCCGGAGATGTCGTCTTCACCCACCACGTCTGCGACTCCTCGCTCCAAGATCAATGTCCCGGTCAGGCTAACAGCCCGTCTCCCCGCCGTCGCGGAGTTTTCGCGACGGCCGTCAGCCGTCGGCCGTCACACCCGCGGCCGACGGAGCCGGGGACGGGGATCCGGTGCCGTGCCGGGGATCCGGTGCCGGACGTGCCGGGGGCAGGTCAGGGGGACCCCGCGTCCGGCCCGTCGAGGAGTTCCATGAGGAAACCGTCCCAGTTCAGCCCACCCCACTCCGCCTCGGCCGGAACCAAGCGGTAGGTGGCTTCCAGCCACGCCGCCAACCGCCGAGTCGGCACCTCGAACAGGGCCTCCACCTCGGAAGCCTCCAGGAGCAGCCAGGACGACGGCCGTTCACGGGGCAACGCGGGCCACATCCGCACCTCACCGCACCCGCTCATCGCGGTGAGCCCACCGTGCAGCAGCTCCCGGCCGATCCGCCGTACGATCCGGCGCCCGCGGTCCGTCGTGAACTCGACCGTGATGACCGACGGCAAGGACGAGTCGAACCGGAAGGTGGCCCGCATCGGCAGCCGGGTGAACTCGTCGAGCATCCGGTCCACGTCCAGGCGCAGCGGCGGCACGGGCTCGGCCTGTGAACGCACCGGCGCGTGCGGCTGATCAGCATGCATGACGAGAGTTCCCCTCCGTAGGACGAAGCCTGCACCGAGAACTCTCCGCCGGGTGCCGGAGCCGCGCATCGGTCACTTGACGGTGGAAGAAGGGCCGAGTCGGCCGCAGTTGTCCCCGCACCCGTGACGGCCGAGCCGCCTCAGCCCCGGTCCGAAGCGAGCATTCCCGCCTGCGGACCACCGCCCCGGCGGCGTGACGTAAGTGATGCAGGCACGATCCCGGCCACGGCCGGTACCGCACCGGATGTCCTTGCCGCTCGCACGCCAGGGGCGCGGCGCGGTGGAAGAATGGCGCCGGTGACGACGCGAACGACTGACATCGAGACGGCGGCGGACGTGCTGCGCGCCGGTGGCCTGGTGGCGCTGCCGACCGAGACCGTCTACGGGCTCGGCGCGAACGCCGAGGACTCCGCAGCGGTGGCGCGCATCTTCGAGGTCAAGGGACGCCCCTCCACCCACCCGCTGATCGTCCACATCGGCGGCGCCGGGCAACTGGACGACTGGGTCGCCGAAGTACCGCCCGCCGCGCGGCTCCTGGCCGAGCGGCTGTGGCCGGGACCGCTGACGCTGGTGCTGCGGCGGGGCTCCCGGGTCCCACTGGAAGCGACCGGCGGGCTGGAGACGGTTGCCGTGCGCGTGCCCGACCATCCCCTGGCGCTCGCATTGCTGTCGGCTTTCGGCGGCGGCGTGACGGCCCCCTCCGCCAACCGCTTCGGATCGGTGAGCCCGACCACCGCGGACCACGTCCGGGCGGAGCTCGGGGACGCCGTCGACTTCGTGCTGGACGGCGGTCCCTGCCAGGTCGGCGTCGAGTCGACGATCGTGGACGTCACAGGCGAAGCCCCGTGCATCCTGCGGCCCGGCGGTGTGACGCGGGAGGACCTGGAAGCGGTACTGGGCCGCCCGCTCGCGGTTCCCGCGAGCAGCCCTGTACGGGTGCCGGGCCAGCACCCCTCGCACTACGCACCGCGTGCCCGGGTCGTCCTGGTGGCGCCCGAAAGGACCGCCGCCGAGGCGGAGCTCGCACAAGGGCTCGGGCACCGGGTGGGCGTCCTGCTTCCCCCCGCCCTCGCCGGTTTCCCGGTGAAGGCGCACGCCGTGGTCGAGGTCCCCGCTTCGCCGAGCGCCTACGCGCGGGCGCTGTACGGCTACCTGCGCGAGCTCGACCGGCGGGAGTGCGACCTCATCGTCGCTTCCCTGCCGGCGGAGGAAGGGCTGGGACTGGCGATCGCCAACCGGCTCCGCCGCGCCGCGGGACCCCGTACCTCCTGAGCGGACGGCCGGGACGCCGTACGGACGCCGTACGGCCCGCCGTGCGGGCGTGCCGTACGGCGGCGCCACATCCGGCCGTCACGTAGCCGCGCCGGCGGCCGCCTCCAGTCCGCGGGTGGTGACCAGGCGGGCCGTGCCGTCGGCGAGCCGGTACGACAGTCCCACGACGGCGGTCCGGCCGGCCTCGACCGCCTCGGCCAGGACGCGGGAGCGCTCCAGCAGCAGATCGACCGTGTGCCTTATGTGCTCCGCGATGTACTGCTCGTCCTCGGTGTGTCCGGCTGCCCGGGAGGCCAGGACGCTGGGGGTGACCCGCTCGATCACGTCCCGCACGTATCCGCTCGCCGCCGCGCCGTTCTCGACGGCGGAGCGTGTGGCCGCGACCGCGCCGCACGCGTCGTGCCCCAGCACCACGACGAGTGGGGCACCGAGCACGCTCACCCCGTACTCGATGCTGCCCAGGACCTCCGGCCCCTGGACGTGTCCGGCGGTGCGGACCACGAACAGGTCGCCCAGCCCGCGGTCGAAGATGATCTCGGCCGCCAGCCGGGAATCGGAGCACCCGAACAGCACCGCGAACGGGTTCTGCGCGGGTACCACCTCGGTGCGGCGCGCGGCGTCCTGGTTCGGGTGCTCGGTCGACCCGGCGACGAACCGCTCGTTTCCGGCCAGCAGCATGGCGAAGGCTTCACGGGGCGCAAGCGCCTGGGCATCGGTCATGGTCATCAGATTAAGGCCGCTCCCCGGCCACGGCTCAGCCGGGCCGGGAGGATGAGGCGGGAGCGGCCGGAGGAAGCGGTCACCAACGGACACGGTGTCCGGGAGGCGCTCTGCCGTATCCGGTGTTCCGGTTCTACCGTTGTTCTTCCGGGTCCGACGGGTCCGACAGGTCCGACAGGGAGGGGTTGCCGTGGCTGGGATGGTGGAGGGCAAGCACCGGTCGCCGATCGGCGACGACGGGCATCAGCCCAACCGGCCTGTCCCCCCGCCCCCGCCTCCGCCCCCACCGCCTCCGCCGCCCACCGGTACCGGCCCGGAGAAGTAGCCCATGCCCGGTACCGCGGATCCGTCGGCCGACCACGCCCAGGTCGGCGGACTCCTCGCGACGGTGGCCGCCCAGCTCGGCCGTCCGCTGCCCGACCGCCTGCGGGATGCCTTCCACCGCGTCCCGCGGCACGGGTTCCTGCCCGACCGGGTCTGGCGGCGCGACGGGGCCGGCGGCTACACCCCGGTCGACCGTACGACGGACCCTTCGTACTGGCTCGCGGCCGCCTACGCGGACGAGCCGCTCGTCACCCGGTTCACCGACGGCCTGCCGTCGTCTTCGGCGTCCATGCCGTCCATGGTCGCCCGCATGCTCCTCCTCGCCGGCCTCACCCGACCCACCGCCCGTGACAGACCTCGGGTACGAGTCCTGGAGCTGGGGGCGGGCACCGGCTTCAACGCGGGTCTGCTGTGCTCGTTGGCGGGCGACGAGCACGTCACCACCCTCGACCTCGACCCCACCCTGACCACCGCCGCGCACGGCAATCTGAAACGGGCCGGGTTCACGCCCGCGGTCGTCACCGGCGACGGCGCTCTCGGCTGGCCGCCGGCCGCCCCCTACGGCCTGGTCCTCGCCACGTTCTCCGTCGACCACATCCCGCCCGCCTGGCCGGCCCAGGTCCGGCCGGGCGGCCGCATCGTGACGCCCTGGACCTCGGCCTGGTGCTCCTACGGCACCCTCGCGCTCACCACCACGGAAGGCGGGCACGCCCGGGGCCGCTTTCATCCCTTCGCCTCCTTCATGCCGATCACCCGCCCCGATGCCGGCGGCTCTGCTGCACCGCCGTTTGTGCGGGAGGGCCGCGCCACCGGTGCCGCGCGCTCGTCGACGCGGCTGTCGCCCTGGGCGGTCGCAGGCGGAGACCTCGATGCCGAATTCCACATCGGGCTCACCGTTCCCGGAGCCTCCTTCGCCTGGGACACCAGCGGCGAACACGCCCACACCCGCCTCGTCATCGAGGACCCCGCCACCGGCTCGTGGGCGAACATCGACTACGACGGGCACACGGCCGCCGACTTCACCGTCACCCAGACAGGGCCCCGGCAGCTGTGGCACGAGGTCAGCGCGGCCTTCCGACGGTGGGAGGACCTGGGTAGGCCGGATGTGGCCCGCCACGGTCTGACCACGTCGCCGAACACCACCACGGCGTGGGTGGACACCCCCGCGACCGTAGTCCGCACCATAGCGGCCCCTTAGCGACCGCCCGCGAGCGTTCACGCCGGACCTCACCCGGCAGTTCGAGATCTCCGACAGCGACGGTGATCACGATCATTACGTGCAGGCCCACTGCGAGCTCGCGTACCGCCTCAGGGCTGCGGCAGCGGCAAGCGGGGGTGCCCACCGGGGCGGGTTCGCCAGAGCCTGGTGGAGGGAGCGGGCTTCGCCGGGCCGAGGACGGACAGGGACTGCGGCAGAGGGGAGTCAGGCGGTGAATCTCCCGGCGTCCAGGGGGTAGGCGGCAGCTGCGCAAGAGCGCACTGTCGGGCGGCGATCCGTTGCAGCCGCTCGATCGCCGTACCCGGTCACCGGCAGTGGGTTCACCGCCCGCGGCACTCGATGCACAGACAGGTGGAGCATGACTCAGACGATCGAAGGAACGGCGCTGGACGGTCAGGACCGGCCGGGCACAGACCTCTGCCAGGAGCGTTCACTGCGGCTCAGACGCAGACTGGAGCGGCTCATCGGGATCGCGGCGACCGAGGGGAACACTCTCGTTCCGCTGCGCAACGGCGATGAGATCTTCGATGCGATGCTCGGTGCGATCCGGCGGGCGGAGCACACCGTGGACATGATGACGTTCGTCTACTGGCGTGGCGACATCGCGCACGCGTTCGCCGCGGCGCTCGCCGAGCGTGCCCGAGCCGGAGTGCGGGTGCGCCTCATGCTGGACGGCTTCGGCAGCCGGCTCATCGAGAAGGACGAGCTGGACCTGATGGACGAGGCCGGTGTGGACGTGGCCTGGTTCCGCAAGCCGCTCTACCTCTCGCCCCTCAAGCAGAACCACCGCTGCCACCGCAAGGTCCTCGTCGTCGACGAGCGAACCGCGTTCACCGGCGGCGTCGGGATAGCGCAGGAGTGGTGCGGCGACGCCCGCAACGAGAACGAGTGGCGCGATACCCACGTCCAGGTCACCGGCCCCGCCGTCGACGGCCTGGCCGCCGCCTTCGCCCAGAACTGGGCCGAGTGCCACGACGAGCTCTTCGACGACCGCGACCGGTTCGTCAGCAGCGAGCAGCACGGCAACTCCGTCGTCCAGGTCGTCCGCGGCTCCGCCTCCTTCGGCTGGCAGGACATGCAGACCCTGATCCGCGTCGTCCTGGAGTCAGCCGAGGAGCGTGTCCGCCTCACCACCGCCTACTTCGCCCCCGACGCCTACTTCACCGGGCTGCTCTGCGACACCGCCCGCCGCGGGGTCGAGGTGGAGATCCTGCTGCCCGGACCACACACCGACAAGCGGGTCTGCCAGTTGGCGGGGCAGCGCTACTACGAGGATCTGACGGCCTGCGGCGTGAAGATCTACCAGTACCAGCCGACGATGATCCATGCCAAGACCCTCACGATCGACAGGGTCGCCTCGTTGGTGGGCTCCACCAACTTCAACCGGCGCTCGCTCGATCACGACGAGGAAGTGATGCTCGCCGTTCTCGACGGCGATTTCACGGCCGCTCTCGATGCGCACTTCGATGAGGACCTGGAGGAGAGCATGCTGATCGAGCCCGGCCGCTGGAAGCGTCGTGACCTTCTGCAGAGGGCCCGGGAAGCGGCCGTCCTGCCGATCCGCCGCTTCTTGTGAGTACCGAGCGGGCACCGCACCGCCCCGGCGGTGCGGAAAATCGGTTGGTCAAGGGCGTGTCCGGCGCGGCAGGATGCTCCGCATGACCTTGCCCACGCCCGAGTTGCGGACTGCCCGCCTGCGGCTCCGGCCGTTCGCCGACGCCGACGCGGCGCCGCTGTACGCGCTGCACAGCAACGCCCACGTGCTGCGATATTGGGACTCTCCGCCGTGGACCGAGCCCGCCCGCGCGCAGCGTTTCCTCGCGACCTGCCGGAGGATCGAGGAGGAAGGCTCGGGAGCGCGGGTGGCCGTCGACCGCGTCTCCGACGGCGCGTTCATCGGCTGGTGTGGCCTGACCAGTTGGAACCCTGACTTCCGCAGCGCGTCCCTGGGCTACGTCTTCGACGCCGCCGCGTGGGGCCACGGCTACGCCACGGAGACCGCGCACGCCGTCCTGGGGTGGGCGTTCGACAGCCTGGACCTGAACCGTGTCCAGGCCGAGACCGACACACGCAACGTGGCGTCCGCGGGGGTTCTGGAGAAGCTCGGCTTCGTCCGCGAAGGCACTCTCCGCGAGGACTGCGTCGTCAACGGCGACGTCTCCGACTCCTGGGTCTTCGGCCTCCTGCGCCGCGAGTGGAACCCGACGGCCACGCCGGTGGCCGGCCGTTAGCACCTGGCGGCCATGCCGCCGGCGAGCCCGACGAGGCGCGCCTGCGGGCCTGGTACGACTCCCGCTGCGTACGGGATGACCGCCTGGATCTTGCCGTGGCGGAGCAGTTGACGCGCGTATTGCGCGACGCACTGCTGTGGGAGGGGGAGCGGGCGGACGCGGTGCCGATGCCGATTCCGGCGCCGGAGTGGTTCCGGCACCGTGGGCGGCCAGAAGCAGCTCGTCCTACGTCAGTCCGACCGTGCCCCGTGGGGCCGGGGACGCGCTCCCGGGCCCTCGGCCGGGCGGACTGCATTGGGCCGGATTGAAACGGCTGGGACCAGGTATCTCGGGGGTGGGACGTGGCGACGGTCGCCGTCACCGGGCACATGCGCATCGAACCGGAGAGGTCGGCCGCCATCGCGGATTCCCTCCGCTCCGTCCTCGCGTCCTCGTCCGCCGGCGGGCTGACCGGTCTCTCCTGCCTGGCCGAGGGGGCCGACGCCCTGTTCGCGGACCTGGTCCTGGAGGCCGGGGGCCGGCTGGAGGTCGTCCTCCCTTCGCACGACTACCGCGCGCGCATGGTGGCCCCGCACTTCGCCGCCGACTTCGACCGCCTGCGCGGCGCCGCCGCCGCGGTGACGGTCATGCCGTACCGGCAGGCCTCCGTACGGGCCTACACAGCCGCCAACCGCGTACTCCTGGGCCGCGCCGACCTGTTGGTGGCGGTGTGGAACGGCCTGCCGGGCCGCCCGGGCGGAACCGCGGACACGGTCGCCGCGGCACGCGCCGCCGGGCTCCCCGTCAAGGTCGTACCGGTGTGACGGGTTGAGCAGAAACAGCCCATGAACCCGACCGTGCGCCGGGTTAACGTCGGCGCATGCGTGCGGAATTGCTGAAAAGGATCGAGTTGCCCGGGCCCACCGGCCAATGCCACTCCGTGCCGGGCGGAGGCTGGCTGCTCGTCATGCGCGGGAGCCCACCGCGGACCACCTTGCTCGACGCCGCCCTCCACGTCGTGGGCGGCACAGGCCGGGCGGTCCCCGCCGGCTCGGGCTGCGCCTGGTACGGCGACGCCCTGGCGGTGGCGGGCCCGGACACCCTCGTGCTCCACCGGGGCGGGGCCCGGCTCTGGTGGCGCGAACAAGGCTCCTGGGACGAGGCGCCGAAGGGTGAGGGCTCCTGCGCCTTCGCCGCCGGTGGCACAGAACTCTGGGCCGTCGTCCGCACCGGCCGCACCGACGACGAAGCGTTCGACGGCGGAGGCGAAGGCGAAGGCGACAACGACAACGACGGACCGGACACGGAGGGGGCGGACCCGGATGCCTCCGAGGTGGAGTGCCAGGTACGGGACGCGAGCACCGGGGCGCTGCTGGCGCGCCGGACGCTGGGCGGCGAGGTCACCCACTCACGCATACTGGCCCACCCCGACGGCCGGCACATGGCCGTCATCACGGACGACGGCCACAGCGTCGACGGCCACTGGATGCGCCGCGCGGGCAACCGCCTGCAAGCCCGCACCCTGGCCCCCGACCCACACCGAGAGCCCTGCGCCCTGGCCCTCTCGCCCTCCGGCGACCAGTACACGCTGCTCGATACCACCGGACTCGTCACGCTGGACTTCCCCACGGGAGAGCCGATCGCCGAACGGGAGGCCCCGGGCCGCAGCGGCACCTCCGCCTTCGACCGATCCCTGGGGTACTGCGCCGAACACCTGCTGCTCGACACCTACGTCGGGGACGACGCACCCCCGCACACCGCGGTGTACCGCACCCCGGTGCTCCGTGGACCGCTGGAGCAGGTGGGGGAGATCCGCTACGACGCGGCCGCGCCTCCCCGCGCCGTGGCCGTGGCCGTGGCCGGGAACGGCACCTGGATCACCGCGGACGACACCGGGGTCAGCCTGTGGGCACTCCGGGACTGAACGCCGACGGGGACGGCGCGAGGGCCTCGGCCAGTTCCCGCCGGTTCGTCACCCCGAGCTTGCGGTAGACCCGCTGCAGCGTGTTGTCGACGGTCCTGACGGAGAGCACCAGCTCGCCCGCGATCTCCTTGCTGGTCATCCTGTGAGCGGCGCGCAGGGCGATCTCGTGCTCGCGGGAGGTGAGTTCGCCCCCTTCCGTCGGCACCGGCAGCAGGTGGGGCGTGTGCGCTCCCTGGAGGTGCTGTCGCTCCCGGACCGCGAGGAGCTCCGCCTGCCGGGCGTGGCGGGGACCACGGGCACGGCGCAGCAGCCGGGCGGCGAGGGCCGCGGCGTCGGCGGCCACCGCGTGCACGCCGAGCTCGGACAGGGTGTGGGCGGCGGCCACGAGGAGCACGTGGTCCTGGCGGGCGACCGCGCGCGCGTACAGAGCGCGGGCCCGGGACAGCGGCCCCTGAACCCCCTCGGCGAGTTCGCGCAGCGCGTCGGCGTGCTCGTGCCCGCCCAGCCGGAGGAGATCGGTGAGCAGCAGCATGTGGGAGCCGTGCTGTCCCGCGCCGCGGGCCTCGCGACAGGCGGTCTCCAGCACGGCGCGGGCTTCGGTGATGCGGCCTTCGACAGCGTGCAGCCAGGCCTCTCCGAGCAGGTCCTCACCGGCCATGAGACCGAGCGCCGGTCGGGTACGGGCGGCGGCCGCGGCGCGCGCCGCGGCCGCCCGGTCGCCCAGCACGGCCAAGGACGCGGCAAGACCGGAGCCGGCCAGGCGCAGGACGCGCGTGTACCCGATCCGCTCGCTGATGGCGATGGCGTCCGCGTAGTGCAGCCGCGCGTCGGCGGCCCGGCCGGCGATCCACGCGCAGCGTCCCCGTCGGAAAGCCAGCCAGGTGTCGCGCAGCGGGGCGGACACGCCGGTCGAGGCCTGCTCGCTCGCTTCGGCCTCGGCCCGTTCCAGGAGGCCCAGTTCGGTCAGCGCGGCCACGTCGAGCACCCCGAGGACCGACGGGTGGAAGATGTACGGCGTGGTGCCCCTGACGAGCCGTTCGCGCAGGCGCTCGGTCTCCTCCAGCGCGTCCTGGGCCCGGCCGCCCGTGATGAGCCCCAGCAGCCGCATGCTGTCGGCGACGAACCGCGAGTGCGGGGTGCTGGGGAGGGCGGCGAGCCTGTCCAGCCAGGAGAAGCCGAGGGACGGGTGGCCCGACAGGAGCAGCACTCCGGCCGTGGTCTCGTCCAGGGCGCGCCGCGCCGTGTCGGACGTCAGCGCCGGGCGTGCCTGCCGGGCCAGCCGGAGGATGTCGCGGATCGGTGCCCCCGACCAGAAGAGGTTGACCATGCCGACCACCACTGCGGTGACGACCGCCTCGGCGTCCTCGGACCGGATGAGCAGCCGGAGCCGGGCGTCCGCGGCCTGCCAGTCGCCGCGGTAGTACAGCGCCTCGGCCCGCAGAAGTTCGCTGGCCGGAGTGGCGAGCGTGGCCGGCAGGGCGTCCAGCAGCGCGAGGACGGCCGTGTGGTCGTTGCCCTTCCGCGCCACCTCGGCCGCCTCCAGGAGCAGGGCCGGTTCGGCGTCGCCGGCCATGGCCCGCAGCCTGGCGGTTGTCAGGAGGTCGCCGCTGCGGCGGGAACCGTGTTGCCGGATGCGGTCGGCCTGACCGCGAAGGATCTCCCTGCGGCGCAGCAGCGGGATGCTCCGGCGCAGGACGTCCGCGAACAGGGGGTGGGCGAGCCGGGCGTCGGCCCGGCGGCCGTGCAGACGTATCTCGATCAGGCCCCGGTCCTCCAGCATCGCGAGGAGGGAGGGACCGTGATCGCCGTCCTCGCCGCGATCTCCGAGACCACGCTGCTCGCCGAGACCACCGTCCTCGCCGAGATCCCCGAGGCCACCGTCCTCGCCGAGGTCATCGAGGTCGCTGACCGAGACGCTGCCGACGAGCGCGAGGACCTCCAGGACCCGCCGCGCCCGCGGGCCGGCGCGGTCGAGGAGGTCCTCCGTCAGGACGGCCAGCCGGGGCGTGAGGACCACGGGGCCGGTGGCGCGCCACAGCTGCCCGTCGTGCTCCAGGTGCCCGGCATGGTGCAGGCCGTCGACCAGCTCCGTGAGGATGCGGACGTTCCCCCGGGCGAGCCGGTCCAGCAGCCGCAGCGTCCCGCTGTCGACGTCCGCCCCCAGCAGCCCGCGCAGCAACAGGGAGGTGTCCTGTGTGTCGAGCGGGGCCAGGTGCAGGTGCAGGATGTCGTCGCGGCGCGCGAGCTCCACGGCGAACGGGGGTCTCCCCTCGCCCTCGCGGACCGTGGCGAGGAGGAAGAGGCCGGGGTGGCGCAGGCCTGCCCGGAGCACGTCCGCGTCCGAGGGCTGGAGGTGCTGGAGCTCGTCGACCAGCAGCACGGTCCGAGGCCGAGGTGCCGTACGGGCCGCCGCTGGGCCCCCGGCGCCCTCCGAGGCTCCGAAGACCTGCGCGAACTCGTCCTGGCCGGGGCCGGAAGCGCTGTGGCCGAGGACGATCCGCGCGGTCGGGTGGCGCCGCTCCGCCGCCAGGCGCACCAGGTGATCGGCCAGCCGGGACGTACCGCTTCCGGAAGCACCCCGGACGACCACCCCCCGGACCCGGGGATCTGCCAGAGCCCTGTCGAACGCCTCGATCTGGGCGAGCCGTCCGATCAGCGGGCGCGCCCACGGCAGGGCGGACCGTACGAGCCGTTCGCCGCTCATGCGGAGCGTCCGCGGGCTGCGGTGCCGTGGGCGGGGAAGATCGGGAGCGCAACGGTACGCGGCATGGGCAGGTTCTTTCGTCGAGCGGTTCCGGTCCCCGGTCCGCAGGAGCGGGTCCGTACGGCACCGGCACCGGCAGCGCCGGCGGTGCACGGGACGGGGCAGGTGAGAGCTGCCCGCCAGCGGTACGGGGGACCGCCGCAACGGTAGGGCGACCCGCCGCCGACCGCTTGAGCAGGACTTACTCCATGGTCGGCGGCGGACCGGCGCCGCACGGCGCCGTGGCCTGCGAGGGGCGGTGCGCTCTCCGTCATGGCGCCACGGTGCCACCGGCCCGGTACCGAACCCGTCATCCGTTCGGGCGAACCGCGGGTGCCACGGCACCGGGATCACGCCGCGGGCGGGCGCCCTGCGGCGGCGTGCTGACGAGGCGCCCGCGGCAGGGGTGGAGCGATCCGAATCCGCTGTCGTCAGGCGGTGCACGCATAGGCGAAGGACACCGAGGCCACCTGCGGCTGCGGATCCGATACCTCCAGCGTCACCTCGGGGCTGAACGTACCGGGGCCGCTGATGCTCCAGGTGGTCTCCAGCGCCGCGCTCCGCTGCCCGGTGGAGAGCCGCTCCTCCAACAGCCCCGACGAGCTTCCGTCGCTGCGCCGCCACCGGTACCGCAGCGTGCCCGGGGCTCCGTTCGTCAGCACGGTCGCTGCGATGCGCACGGTCTCGCCGCAGCGCACGGCCGCGGCGGAGGGCGAGAGGGTCACCCTCGCCACCGACAGGGTGCGTTCCCAGGGCGGGTGTCCGGCGAGGTACGTGACGACCGCCGCCGCGACTGCGCCGAGCACCGCCCAGCCGATGCGCGAGGGGAGTCGGCGTGACGGGGCGGGTGGTGCGGGAGGCACGGGTGACACCCCGGGGCCGAACCGCATGGTCTCGGAGAGAGGAGCGGGCGGAGCGGGCAGGCACGGGAACGTGACGGCTTCCGAGCCGCCGACCGGCGCCGCCGGAACGGGGTGCACCTCGTGCGTCCGCGCTTGCGGATCGACGAGGCCCCATCCGTCGTCGAGGATCGTGGGCACGGTGTGGTCCTGCCACTCCGGTGGGAGCGGCGAGGGGCCGGCGCCGCTCATCGAGGTGTCTCGATGCACCGGGCGGCGGTGGCCCTGCGGAGCCGAGACCGTTCGGACCCGGCTTCCGGCGCGGCGTGGGCGTCGACATCGACGTTCCAGAGCAGGGCATGGCACAGGAGGTTGAACGTGTGGACCGGACGGATCACGTAGTCGGTCCGTCCTTCGAGGACGAACGTCTCGACGGGCCCCTCCGGTTCGGATTGCGCGTCCCCCGCGGTGCTGTACGAGGAGGACCACCGCACGGACACGGTCACGGGGCCGGTGCCGTCGGTGACGACGGTGACGGGCGCGGTCACCCGGCCGTCCTCCGCGACGTCCAGTCGGCCGATGTCCACGCGCACGACCCGTGTCGGTGCGGCGACCACCGGATCAGGCCCCGGATCCGCGGGCACTTCGGGGTCGGGTACGACGGGATCCGGGAGCACGGGGTCGGGTACGACGGGAATCGGGGCCACGGCGTCGGAAAGGACCGGTGGGGCGGCCGCCTGGCTCGGCGCAGGCGGCGCGGGCTGCGGCCGGTCCGGAGCCGGGCTTCCTCCCCGGTTCGGGGACTGCCACACGGCGGGACGCACCGGGCCCGGATCGGCCGACAGAACAGGAGACGGCCCTGCGGCAGCGCCACGGTCGACCGGGGCCGGCGCCGCCGGTGTCGCCGTGGGCGAGGGCGTGGGCGTGGGCAAGCGGATCCCTGGCTCGTCGGCGTCCTTCTCGGGCAGGTCGGGAACGTTCGCGACCGCCTCCCCGACCCGGTTCGCCGAGCCCTGCGAGCCGAAGACCCCGTACGAGGCCATGCCGGCCAGGGCCGCCACCACCGCGGCCGCGCGGCGGCCGCGCAGCGCGGCGGTCCAGCGCACGCCGGCGGACGTCCTCCGGTGCCGCGCCGGGCCCGACAGACGTGTGCTGGCCGCGTCGGAGGGGCCCCCGCCGGAGTCGGAGATCCCGTGGCCGTCGATGAGGACGGCCGCAGCCAGAGCCGCCAGGCGGCGGCGCCCCCGTTCCTCCCAGTCGGTGCCGAAGCACGCCTGCGCGGCGGCCTCCAACGACTCCAGGAACCGCTCCGCGTCCCGGGGACGTGCCCCGGGGTCCTTCGCGAGGCCCCTGAGGATCAGGTCGTGCGCGTAGGCGGGCGCCTTCCCGTAGGGGATGGCCGCGGTGCTGTGCTGTACGGCGAGTTCCATCAGCGTGGGCGCTCCGTAGGGGCGCTCTCCGGTGAGGCACTCGTAGAAGGTGGCCGTCGCGGCGTACACGTCGGCGGCCGGCCCGACGCCGCCTCCGGTCCACTGCTCCGGGGCCATGTAGGACGGCGTACCGGCGGGGGCGGCGTCGGTGCCGTTCGGTACGGCGATGCCGAAGTCGATCAGCTTGGACCGCCCTTCGGGTGTGACGATCACGTTTGCGGGCTTGTAGTCGCGGTGCACGACCCCGACGCGGTGCGCCGCCGACAGCCCGAGCAGGGAGCCCTTGAGGACGAGCAGCGCCGCCTCGCCCGGCAGCCGCCCTTCCCGCTCCAGGAGCGAACTCAGGGAGGCGCCCGCCACGAGTTCCATGACGATCGCCGATCCGCCGGGCTCCTGGACGTACTGGAAGAGGCGCGCCACGTACGGACTGCGCAGGTTCCCCAGGAGCACGGCCTCGGCGCGGAACGACGCGCGGTGGTGCGGCTCGCTGCGGATGCGGTCGCTCAGGTACTTGATGGCGACCTGCTGCCCCGTCTCCAGGTGCAGGGCCCGGACGACCGTGCCGCTGGCGCCGTGGCCGAGGTACTCCAAGGGGCGAAAGCCCGGGAGCGCGCATATCGCGCGGGTTTCCGAGCGGTTTTCTGAGCGGGTGTCTGAAGGGTGCACGACGTTCCCCGTACTGGTCGGTTCAGATCGTCGGCAGTCGCCGCCGACCGATGTGCTCGGAGGCTACGGAGAGCTGTGTGCGAGGGGCAGAGTATTGGCTGCTCAACGGCGCCCGGCGACCTGGGCCGGACCATCAGTACGAATTGCTCGTGACCGCCGCCTCGTCCAACTCCTTTAATCACGTCATCACTTGCAGTTCCAGTCCGCGATGAAAGGACCTGACGTGAACCTTCGATCATGGATGAGGAAAGCGCCCGTCGTCGGAGCGCTCGCGGTAACGGCCGCCACCACAGCGGTCATTGCCGCCCCGGCCGCATCCGCAGCGACCACGCCCGTGTACCACATGAACTGCACGACGGGGATCTCGGGGAACAAGGGCTGGGGCACCTGTTCGGGAACGGGGAGGTGGACGGTCCGGGCGGAATGCGCCTGGAGCCCGCTCTATTCCGTGAGCGGCGGAGGGTGGACCGACGGAACGTACACGAAATGGACGAGTTCCTGCACCTTCGGTGTCGAGTCCGTGTCGATCGTGGAGTACTAGCCGGCGGTCCGAGTCCGGCGCCCGTGAATCGTTCCCTCGTCGGAAGCGGGCACCGGTCCCGCTCCGGGAATCCCTCTCCGGTTCAACCCACAGGAGTCAAAGTGCTACGAACGCGTACGACTGTCGTGGCGGGAATCGCCGCAGTTCTGCTGGCCTGCACCGCGGCCACGGCCTCGGCGGCATCGGATACGCAGGTGCCGCAAGCCTCCGTCTCGGCGCCCTCGGCGCCCTCGGCCGCCGCGCCCTCCGGCGCATCCCTGCAGCAGACGTTCCGGTCCTGGTACGCCGGTTACTACGACTGCGAAGTGGCGGGAATGGCGGGCGTGGTGAGCCGCCAATGGTCGAGCTACACCTGCTTCAACTATCCGCAGTATCCGGGCTGGTGGGCCCTCTGGGCAGCCTGAGCCCCTCCCGGACGGCGCGGAGCGCAGCCTTTGCCGCTCCGCGCCGTCCGGCATGTCCCTGAAACCCGACGACCGAGGGGGTTCCCCATGCCTTTCAGCCCATCGATCAGCCGTTCCCTGCGGGCCGGACTCGCGGTAGGCGCCGTGATCTGCGCACTGTCCTTCGCCGCACCCGCCCAGGCCTCCGCGGGCAAGCTCTGCAGCGGAGCCGTCTCCCTGAACACCACCAGCCTTCGGAACGTGGACGTCAACGTGTGTGTCACGGAACGCGCAGGCCAGGTCAAGACGTCGAGCATCGAGATCACGAACCTGACCGCGAGCAACGTCTTCATCGACGACGTCATCCTGTTGACCACCGTGCTGGGCGGCCAGGTGAACTGTGCGCCTCCGAACACGGACATCACGATCCGACCGGGAACGGCGAACAAGCTCACCTGTGCGAGCAGCCCGGTCAGCGATACCAACGGTGAACTCCTCGCGGAGGGTGCTGCGGCATCGGTCGGCTACTGGGATCCGGGCCAGAGGACCTGGACCTACGCAGCCTTCGTCTCCCCCCTGATCAACTGAACCCGTGCGCCCCCGGGCCGCCGCCGTCAAGGAGGCGGTCCGGGGGCGTCGCGCACGACGTACGGCCCGATCGGGCGTCGAGCGGCGAGGAAGAGGAACGCGGCCGAGCCCGGCGAGCACATCGTGCCCGCCGGGCTCATCGCGCCCCCTCCGTCGTCAGCCGACCGGGGAACTGACGACCGTCCACTGCCAACCGGTGCCGGACCAGTGGTCGAGCGTGGCATGCCCGCGCTCACCAGCCGAGTCCCAGTCGACGAGCCAACTGCCGGCGTCGTAGAGTGCCGCCCCGGGCGCGACCCATCCCTCGGTCGCACCGTTGGCCCCGCCGTCGTCGGTATGGGCATCCGCTTTGACGTACACGTACGCGGTACCGGCGTTCTGCACCCATACCACCCCCCGGGCGCTCTGCCCCGAGCGCTCGATGCAGACGGTGGCCGTCAGGCCCGGGGCGGAGGCCCCGACCGGCACGCCGTAGCTGCAGACCGGGCCCGCGGCATGGGCGGGACCGGCCGCCAGCAGTGGCGCCGCCGCGACGAGGGCCGCTGTCGCCAGCGGCGCCAAGACCCTCGCCCTCCGTCCGGCGGCAGTCAGCGGGCTGACCCGCATGCCGCTCACGACACCCACACCCACGGCGGAGTGCTGCCGGGGAACGAGGTCCAGCCGGAGCACGTCGACTGCGCGGTCTGAGCCGCTCCCGCTCCGCCCGGCATGAGCGCCGAGGAGGCCGGCATCAACGCGGTCGCGCCGGCCAGGTTTCTGATCTTCATTCAGTGCCTCCGTGGTCCTAGCGCAGCTTCCATACCCTGAAGTCGCTCGTGAATTGGGACTCGTCCTGTCCGGCCCATCCGACCGGCCCGAGGGTCTTCCGGGCGATGTGGCCCGAGGTGACTCCGGCTTCGCCGAGCTGCGTGGGGTCGTCGGGTGTGAACACGGTGTGGTTCTCGCCGTCCAGGTCCATGTTCGTCGGAGTCGTCCTCTTGTAACTGACGCTTGAGGTGTCCCCGGAGAGGATGATCGGATCGTTGATCAGGACCTCGGTGGAGCCCGTGAGGATGTCGCTGCCGCTGCAAGAGCCGCTCACGTCCTCGTAGAGGAACTCCCTGATCCTGGACTGCAGCTTGCCCTGTCCGTCGACGAAGAAGATGACGATGGCCTCGGCCCACACCTCTCCGTTCCCGTTGTCGCTGCTGCAACCGCTGATCTGGAATGCGCGGGGACTGGACTGGCTGACGATCCTCGCCGTTTGCGCGCCCCGAGTGTGCGTCATGGTCTCGGAGGATTTGACCGTCGGACCGAAGAGGAGCCCCCACGAGTCGTCGTCGATCACTTGGAGCTTCATTGAATCGATCTGGACCATGTAGACCGCATTGCTGGGGGATGCCTGAGCGATACCCGCGGTGCTGAGCGTCAGAGCCGCTGCAGCCGTGCCGGCCGCCGCGGCAGCGGCCGCATTTCTCCACCTCACTGGCATGGGCGAACCTTTCCACTGCTGATGCCTTCGCCGGTGCACTGCATTTCGCGGGTGCTGCACCGGCCGGGGAATTCGTTTCCCCATGCTCGGCAGTCGAGGCTCGGGCGGAGAGAGCAGCGATTGCTTCATACGATCGCCGAGGCGTCGTGGGCGCCGGACACGACCCTCCCACAACGGCGCCCTCGCCACCACGTCCCCACCAGCGCGCTGTTCGTCGTCTCCGGACTCGTCGCGCTGGTCGGGGGAGGCTGCGCGACGGCACTCGCCGTGATGGGTCGGAGGGGGCCGGGGGGGGGCTACCTGTTCGGAGCTTTCAGCGGCGCGGACGTGATGTGTTCCATGGGCGCACAGCGAACTCGGTAGCGGCCGTTGGGGATCCGTTCGGCCGCGTCGAGCCGCACGGTGAGCGGCCCGGCCCATTCGTAGCCCCGGCGCCGGCCATGGCGCTCCAACCGGTCGGTCAGTTCCTGCCCCACGAGGGTGAGGTGCGGGCCGATCTCGGTGAACACCGCTGGAGGCAGCTCGACCGAGTACACGTTCGGCACCACGATACGGCGGGAGCTACAGACGACGGCCCGCTCGTCGCAGGTTCGCAGCAGCGCCCGGACCACCTCCGCCTCCGCCGCCTCCATGCCGAACAACCTCTCCACCAATGCCCGCTCGGCCTGCTCGATCGCCCGCTCCCAGCCTTTCAGCGTGTCCATGCACCGCGCCTGCCCGGCTTCCGAGACGTCACGCGGGGGCCGGGAGGAGTCACCGACGCGCAACGCCCTTGGCCTGAGCGGACACGGCGGGTCACGCTTGACCGCGGTCCACCGCTCCGCGAGCGTGGTGCTTACGCGCAACCGCAGGCAACCGCGGTCCGGAACGGAGGCCACCCGGGTGGGAGAGAATCAGCGGCGCATGGAGGCGGGGGAGTGGTTCCGCCCCGACGATCCCCAACTCGCGGCCGACACCCTGCGCAGGGTCGAGCTGTGCGCGCGGTACAACGACACGCCGACCGGGCAACCGCGCGAGGAGCGGGACGAGATCCTGCGGGAACTGCTGGGCTCGGTGGGTGCCGGGGTCCGGATCCGAGCCCCGTTCCACTGCGACTTCGGCCGGAACATCCGGATCGGCGCGGGTACGTTCGTCAACTTCGGCGCGGTCTTCCTCGACACCGCGCCGATCACCATCGGCGCGGACGTCCAGATCGGTCCCAACGTCCAGTTGCTCACCCCCACGCACCCTCTGGACCCCTCGGCCAGGCGCGCGGGCTGGGAGCGCGGACTGCCGGTGACCCTCGGCGACAACGTGTGGCTCGGCGGCGGCACCATCGTCTGCCCCGGCGTGACCATTGGCCCCGACACCGTGGTCGGTGCCGGCTCCGTGGTCGTCAAGGACCTCCCCGCGGGCGTCCTCGCCGTCGGCAACCCGGCTCGTGTCGTCCGCTCCCTCGGTCCGGCCGAAGCGGGCCCCGGCCAGCCGGACGACGAGGTTCCGCAGACCCCGTAGCACGGGGGCGCAGGCGGTACGGACGCCGCCGGAGGCGTTCACCGGCGGCGGACCGGTCTCTAGCCGGTCACCAGTGGGGCCCCTACTGTGAGGGCATGGCGACGCGGAGGCCGGGGATGCCCGGCGAGGTGGAGCGGGGAGCTGCGGGGACGACCGATGTGGTGCTGCGGGAGGGCGGGGGTTCCTGGCTGACGCTGCCGCGTTCGGTGGGCCGCGCCGCGACGACCGGCCTGTTGGCGGGGCTGGCCGGGCTCGTTCTCGCTGTGCCGACGGCGGCCGTCGTCCTCCTCTCCGGCAGGGGATGGGCGGCGGTGTGGGTGGTGGTGTCGTGGATGGAGTCGGCAGCGGTGGCGCTGGGCTTCACGGGCGCGCTTGCCGCGGCCTGTTTCCGGGTGTACCGGATCACGTTCTCGCCTTCCTCCGACGGCCCCCTCATGGTGCGGGTCGTGCGGGGCCTTCGGGCCGGCCCGTGGAGGGTGGGGGAGGGGCCGATCCGGGTGCGTCTGGAACGGGTGATCGAGGAACCGTGCGGCGACGATCCCAATCCGGCCACCACTGTCGTGAGCTTGCGGGTGATCCGGGACGACAGCGACATCGGCCGGTCGGTTCTCCCGCCGGGCACCGACATACCCCGGCTCGGAGCGGCTTTGGAAGAGGCGCTGGGATCGTCCGTCGTCATCGAACTCCACGTCAGGCGCAAGACCCGCCCCAGGGTCACGCGCCGAGCGAACCGCGGCGGATTCACCGGCATCAGCGGCGCCGGGGGATACAGCTGCGGGGGCGGCAGCGGCGGAGGCTAGGCCGTGTCCGGCCGTGTCTCTCGGATCAGGGCGGGTCGGCGCACACGGGCCCGGGAGTCACCGGCCTGAGGATCACGCCGTTTTCGTCGCGGAACGCTCTGCGGTCCTGCTCCTGCCGGTCCCCGGGCTCTTGCGGCTGGTTTTGGCGGCGGCAGTGCTCTTGCGCCGCGGGGTCGTCTCCTTGTCCGCGACGGCGCGGGGCGCAGACGTCCGGAGCCGCGTGACCGGCCACTTGAGCTCGATCTCCAGCTCGATCCGGCCGTCACTCACCTCGACCTCGATCTCACTGTGCAGGTCGTCGGGGATCCGCAGGCTCAGGGTCCCGGAACCGAGTTCCAGTTCGCCGTCCCCGCCCTCTCTCAGCACTGCCGCCAGTGCCGTGAGCTGGTCGGCCGCTTCAAAACGCGACAGCGAACGCTTCTGTTCAAACTTGAGGTCGGCCATGCTCGTTTCCCATCAGGGCGAGAAGGTGCACAACGTCCATTTTGAGGCCATGAGGGGCATCGGACATCCTCATGGTGCTGCACCCGGCCCCTGAGCGCCCGTCCGCGGGCGCCGGAGTCGGCGGCGCCCGGTCAGCGGATGTTTACGGAACGTGAGCCGAGGCGTGTCGGCGGCGGGCCCCGTTCTCCCCGGTCTACGGTGGATCCGAGGTCCGGCGTCACCCTTCGAGGAGCAGCAGATGAACCCGACGACAAGGACGCCCGGCGCCATCAGCGCCTCCCGGCACCGGACGACCTTGACGGCACATGCGATCTGAGCTGCGACCGGACCCGGGGAGCGGTCGGTCGTGACCGGACAGAACCCTTCCGGCGCGGACCGGACGAGCCCGCAGGCGCCGGGGCGGAAATCCGCCGTCCACACCGAGAGCCGCTGGCCGATGGCCGCAGCGGTCATCGCTTCCGCGGTGCTCACCCTGCTTCTGCCCGACGACCTGCGTCTCGGGCCCCGATGGGCGCTACCCCTCGCCGAAGCCCTGCTGCTGGTGGTGCTGATCTCGGGAGACCCCGGCCGGATCAGCCGCCGCTCCACCGCCTTGCGCTCAGTGGCGATCGCCCTGGTCGTCGTCCTCGTGGGCAGCTCCATCTGGTCGACCCTCCAACTGATCGACGACCTCATCCACGGAGGCCACGAGACCAACTCCGCCAATGCCCTCCTTCTGGCCGGCGGCAGCGTCTGGGCCACCACCGTTCTGGCCTTCTCCCTCCTGTACTTCGAACTGGACAGCGGTGGGCCGGCGGCACGGGCCCACCACATGCCCCCCACTCCGGCGCTCGCCTTCCCCCAACACCTCAGCCCGGAACTGAACGCCCGGCACTGGCGCCCCCACTACATCGACTACCTGTACCTCGGGTTCACCAATTCCACCGCGCTGAGCCCCACCGATGTCATGCCGCTCGCCCCCTGGGCCAAGAGCGTCATGACGCTCCAGTCGATCCTTTCCCTCATGATCCTGGGACTCGTCGTCGCCCGGGCCGTGAACGTCCTGGCGTGAGACGAGGAGGCTCCCGGCGCCGCCCTTCCCTCGGAGGCAGGGCCGCTCACTTCACCGAGCCCGCCATCACGCCTTGGACGAAGTGCCGCTGGAAGGCGAAGAAGACGACGAGCGGGACCACCAGGGAAAGGAAGGCACCCGGCGCGAGGACGCCGATGTTGCTTCCGAACTGCCTCATCTGGGACTGCAGTGCGACCGTGAGGGGTTGCGACCCGCTGTCTGCGAACAGCAGGGCCACGAGCATGTCGTTCCAGACCCAGAGGAACTGGAAGATGGCCAGACTCGCGATGGCCGGGCGGCCGAGCGGCAGCACGAGCCGGAAGAAGATCCGCCACTCGCTGCCGCCGTCCATCCGGGCGGCTTCCAGCATCTCGCCCGGGATCTCGGCGAAGTAGTTGCGCAGCAGGAACACCGCGAACGGCAGCCCGTAGGCCACGTGGAACAGGACGACGCCGGCGATCGTGCCGAACAGCCCCACCGCCCCGAAGAGTTTGGCCACGGGCAACAGCCCGATCTGTACGGGTACCACCAGCAGCCCGACGACGACCAGGAAGATGCCGTCGCGGCCGGGGAAGTCGAGCCAGGCGAAGGCGTAGCCGGCGAGTGCCGCGATGCCGACGACCAAGGCGGTGGTGGGAACCGAGATCAGGACGGTGTTCCCGAAGGCCTCCGCGATGCCCGAGTCCTTCAGCAGGGCGCTGTAGTTGTCGAGGGACAGCTGCGACGGATCGGCCAGAGCCGTCCACCACCCGTCGGAGGCGTTGTCCCGCTCGGAACGCATCGAGGAGAGGAACAGGCCCGCGAGCGGCGTGATCCATACGAGGGCGACCAGGACCAGCAGCCCCTGGACGACCGAACTGCCCAACAGGCGGGACGTGCGGCGCCGTTCGACGGCGCTGTGGCTGCTCATGCTCCGCTCCTTCGGAAACGCCGGATGTTGAAGACCATGGCCGGGACGACCAGCAGGAGGAGCACCACGCTCAGCGCGCTGCCGAGCCCCTGGTCGTTGCCGCCTCCGAAGGAGACCAGCCACATCCGGGTGGCCAGTACGTTCGCCTCTTCCTGGACCGGCCCCGGAGCGATGATGTAGACGAGGTCGAAGACCTTCATCACGTTGATGACGAGGGTCACGAACACCACCGTGAGCACGGGCGCGAGCAGGGGGACGGTGATCCTGCGGAAGATCTGGCCCTCACTGGCCCCGTCCATCCGGGCCGCCTCCAGCGCGTCGCGGGGGATCGCCGCGAGTCCGGCGCCGATCAAGACCATCGCGAAACCGGTCCACACCCACAGGTAGGCGCCGATGATGGCGGGCGTCACCAGCGCCGGGCCGAGCCAGTTCACGCCCTGGTACGGGGCGGCGAAGTTGGCCGCGGGCAGCCGTACGGTGTACTCGCCGTCGGCCAGCCCGGTGAAACGGAACGACCCGTCGTCGGCGGCGGTCGCGGTTGCGGCCACCCGGCCGTCCCGTACGGCCTCGACCGTCATGCCGGGCAGGCCCTTCTCACCCGGATCCACCCTGCCCGGTGTACCGGCGCCACCGGGGGCGAAGTCGAGGTACACGACGCCCCCGATCCCGTCCGCCGCCGCCGGGGCCGCCGCGGCAGCGGCCTTCGCGCCGGCGGGTATCGCGTCCGGCGCCACCCCGACGAAGCCGAGACTGACCGAGCCCCCGGTCCGTACGGTCTTCTCGGTGCTGTACGGGCCGCCCGCCCCGCCCGTCAGGCCCTGGCCCTCCCGGATGCGGGCCGTCGGATAGGCGGGGTCGTCGACGAAGGCGTCGTGGACGCCGACGACGGCCGCGTTGAGCACGCCCCGGTTCGGGTCCTGCTCGTAGGCGAGGCGGAAGACGATGCCCGCGGCGAGGAACGAAACGGCCATCGGCAGGAAGAGCACCAGCTTGAACGCGGTCGCCCAGCGCACCTTCTCCGTGAGCACGGCCAGCATCAGCCCGAGCCCGGTCAGCAGGAGGGGGGCGACGACGACCCAGATGGTGCTGTTGCGGATCGCCTTGAGGGTGGCGGGGTCGTGGGCGATCGCCGCATAGTTGCCGACCCCCACGAACCGGTCGCCGTCGGCGTCGAAGAGGCTGCGGCCGACGGAGAAGACGACCGGGTAGACGACCAGCGCACCGAGCAGCAGCAGGGCGGGCAGTACGAAGACGATCGCGAGGCGGCGCCTTCTCCGCCGGGCCAGGCGCCGCGGATCCGCGGGGCGGCAGGCGGCGCGGGCGCCGGCGGTGGTGCTGCTCTTGGCAGTCCCGCCGCCGGCGGCAAGAGTCTCAGCCATGGCGGACCGCCTCAGTTCCCGTACGCCTTGGCGGCTTCGGCCTCAAGTTTCGCTGCCGTGCCCTGCGGGTCCGACGGGTCGCGCAGGAAGTCCTGGAGGAGCTTCCACTCGCCCGCGCCCTTGGTGCCGCCGAACGCGGCCGGGGCCTGGTCCGACATGTCGAAGCGGACCGAATCGCCCGCAGCGATGAGGGACTTGGCGGTACTGCGCGTGGTGTCGTCGCCGTACGCCGCGAGATCGACCTTGGTGTTGGGGGACAGGAAGCCTCCCGCGCCGGCCCAGACCTCGGCCGCGTCGGGGCCGGCCAGGAATTCGACGAGCTTCATGCCGGCTTCGGCGTTCTTGCCGTTCTTGAGGACGACGGCCGCGTCACCGCCGCTGACGACCGGCGCGGTACCGCCGTCGACTGCGGGGAACGGGAAGAACTTTGCGTCCGTCCCCGGCTTCTTGCCGAACTGGTCCTTGGCGATCCCGCCCACGAAGTCGCCCTCGTAGACCATGCCCGCTTTGGGCTCGGGGCCGAAGACCTGCTCGACCGAGGAGGGGAAGTCGGTGCCGAGGGCCGCCTGGGAGCCGCCGGCCACGAGCTGCTTGTCCTTGAACAGTTCACCGAGCGTGGTCAGCGCCTTGACGACGCTGTCGTCGGTCCAGTTGAGCTTGTGCTGGGCGAGCTGGTCGTACTTCTGCGGCCCCGCCTGCGAGAGGTAGACGTTCTCGAACCAGTCGGTGAGGGTCCAGCCGTCCTCGCCGGCCACGGCGAAGGCCGGCCGGCCCGAGTCGGCGAGGTTTCGGCCCGCCTTCAGCAGGTCGGCGTAGCTCTTCGGCTCGGCGGCGACGCCGGCCTGCGCGAAGGCCTGGGGGGCGTACCAGACGGTCGACTTGTGGGCTGCCTTGAAGTAGAGGCCGTAGTACGTGCCGTCGACGCTGCCGTAGTCCTTCCACACCGGGGCGAGGGAGGAGCCGGCCGTCCGGGCGGCCCCCTCGGACAGGGGCTTGAGCCAGCCCTCCTTGGCGAACTGCCTCAGCACGCCCACCTGGGGGACCATCACCACGTCGGGGGCGTTGCCGCCCTCGATCTTGCTGCCGACGAAGGTGGACACGTTGTCGCCGGAGGGGACGAAGACGGTCTTGGCGCCGGTCTTCGCGGTGAAGGCGTCCAGGACCTTCTTGAAGTTCTTCTGCTCGCTGCCGGTCCAGACACCGGCGACGGTGACGGTCTGGCCGCTCAGTTCGCCGCCGCTCGCGGGGCCGGTCGTGGTTCCGCAGGCGGTGGCGCCGAGCGTGAGGGCGAGGGCCGCCGAAGCGGTGGCCGCGGTACGCCGGGTCGTCTTGCCGGTTCGTCGCATGATGAAGTCCTTTTCGTGCGGGAAGGCGTCGGGAGGGGGCAGGGGCAGACGGACGGGTTCGTCGCGGCCGCCCGGGTGGTCAGGGCGCCGGGCACGCCGCCGTCCACCAGGCGGCGGTCGCCGCGGGGAGCACCCCGTCGGGGCAGGGGCCGCTGGCGAGCAGCGGGGTACCGGCGACGGGGGCGGGCACCGGCTCCGTACCGAAGTTGACCGCGCAGACCAGTCCGTCACCGCGGGTCATCGCGAGTACCTGCGCGGGCGCGTCCAGCCAGCGCAGGGTGCCCTCGCCGAGCTGCGGCAGACTGCGCCGCAGCTGGAGGCCCTCGCGGTAGAGGTGCCAGAAGGAACGGGTGTCGGCCAGGGCCCGGTCGGTGGAGTGCTCGGCGAACCACTCGGGCTGCGGCAGCCACGGTCTCGCACCGGGCACGCCCTGGCTGAAGCCGAACGGGGAGGCGTGCCCCGACCAGGGCAGCGGCACGCGGCAGCCGTCCCTGATGTGCTTGCGGCTGCCGGTGCGGTGGAAGATCGGATCGGTGAGGACCTCGTCGGGGAGGTCGAGGACCTCGGGCAGTCCGAGCTCCTCGCCCTGGTAGACGTAGGCGGCACCGGGCAGCGCGAGCATCAGCAGGGCGGCGGCGCGGGCGCGGGCCGCTCCCAGCCCGCTGCCCTCCACCCCGGGCTCGCCCGCGTAGCGGGTGACCGTACGGACCTGGTCGTGGTTGTTGAGCACCCAGGTGACGGTGGAGCCGGTACCGGCGATGTCGCGTATCGCGTCGGTGATCGTCGCGCGGAACGAGTCGGCGTCCCAGGGCGCGCTGAGCAGGTCGAAGAAGAAGGCCTGGTGCAGTTCGTCGGGACGGACGTACGCGGCGTGCTCGCGCGCGGTCGGCACCGACACCTCGCCGACCAGCAGCCGCTCCCGGCCGTCCCGCACGCCGTACTCCTCGCACACCGCGCGCCAGCGGCGCCACACGTCGTGCACCTCGGGCCGGTTCCAGGCCAGTTGGTTGACGGCGTCGCGGGCGCGCTCGTCCGCTCCGGGGTCTTCGGAGTCGGGCAGATCGGGATGCTTGAACAGTCCCGCGGCCACGTCGATGCGGAAGCCGTCGACGCCGCGGTCCAGCCAGAAGCGCAGCACCCGCTCGAACTCGTCGCCGACGGCCGGGTCGCGCCAGTTCAGGTCGGGCTGTTCCGGCGTGAACAGGTGCAGGTACCACTCGCCGGGGGTGCCGTCGGGTTCCGGGACGCGGCTCCAGGCGGGACCGCCAAACATCGCGCGCCAGTTGTTGGGCGGCTCGGCGCCGGACGGTCCGCGTCCGGGAGCGAAGTGGAACCGGGAGCGCTGCTCGCTGCCGGGCTCCCCGGCGAGCGCGGCGCGGAACCACGGGTGCTCGCTCGAACAGTGGTTGGGGACGATGTCGAGCAGCAGCTTGAGACCGAGCCGGTGGACGTCCGCGACCAGCCGGTCGAACTCGGCGAGGTCGCCGTACACGGGGTCGACGCCGCAGTGGTCGGCGACGTCGTAGCCGTGGTCGTGTTGCGGGGACGGATAGAACGGGCTGAGCCAGATGCCGTCGACGCCCAGCTTGCGCAGGTAGGGGAGTCCGGCCCGGACGCCCGCCAGGTCGCCGATGCCGTCGCCGGTGCTGTCGAGGAAGCTGCGGACGTAGACCTGGTAGATCACCGCGTCGCGCCACCAAGGGGCCGGTGCGGGGGCGGTGCGGGAGGGCTGGCCGGAGTCGGCCGGAAGGGTGCTGAGCATCTCGCGTCGACCTGTTCTGCTGAATGCGAGGGCGCCCCAGAGCGGGTGCGCTGTTATGCATGCATGTTAAGTAGCAGCGACTGGAAGGTGTCAACGGTGTGTCCAGAAACAGCGAGAGACTGGGGTGATTTGTGCATGTATCTGCCCGTGCACGACGAAGGGCCTCTACTTAACATGTAAGTAGAGGCCCTTCGGAATGGCCGCGAAGCGGGGGCGGTCAGTCCCTGCGGGAGAGCGGCCCGAGCTCGCGCGCGAGCCGCGCCACGCCCTGCTCCGGCGTCTGGCGCAGCGCCATCACGTCCTGTGCCACGGCCTGCACGGTCAGGCTCACCTGGTCGTAGAGCGGACTCTTGGGGCGCGGAACCGCCGCCAGCACGCTCTGGCGGAGCGTGGGCAGGTAGGGGTGCGAGCGGACCAGCTCGGGGTCCTCGTACAGCGCGGCGCGCACCGGTGGCAGTGAGCCCTTGGTCAGCACCTGCCGCTGGACCCGTTCACTGGTGAGGTAGGAGATGAGATCGGCCGCGGAGGCGGGATGCCGCGTATGGCTGCTCACGGCGAGGTTCGAGCCCCCCAGCACGCTGGTGCCGGGCCCGGCGCGTCCGGGCAGCGGTACGGCGCCGAACCTGCCCGCCACGTTCGAGCCGCTCGCCCCGGCGTCCGCGTACACGTAGGGCCAGTTCCGCAGGAAGAGCAGCCGGCCGTCCTGGAAGGCCTGCCGCGACTCCTCCTCCTTGTAGCCGAGCGCGTCACGGGGGATCCAGCCCTCCCGTACGCCGTCCGCGAGGAAGCGCAGTCCGGAGCGCGCCGCGTCCGAGTCCACCGTCACCCGTGCCCCGTCGTCGCGCAGGATCGAACCGCCCGCCGAGTGCACGGCCTCGGTGACGTTGACGGTGAGGCCCTCGTACGGGAGGAACTGGCCGGCGTACCCGTCCAGGCCGTACTTCGGGGCGATCGTCCGCGCCTGACGAGCCAGCTCGTCCCATGTGCGCGGCGGCTGCTCGCCCTCGCGGTCCAGGATGTCCTTGCGGTAGTAGAGCAGTCCCGCGTTGGTGACGTACGGGACCGCGTACAGACGGCCGTCGAACGTCGCGGTGTCGACGACCGGGCGCAGGAAGGCGTCCAGGGGGAACCGGCCGCGGTCGAGCGGGGCGATCCAGCCGGCCGCGGCGAACTCCGAAGTCCAGGCGACGTCGATGTTCAGCACGTCGAACCGGTCGCGGCCCGATCGCAGTTCGCTGATCATCTGCGCCCGGCTCTCGTCGGCCGAGTCGGGCAGCTCGACGAGCGTGACGCGCTCGCTCGCGTGGGCGGCGTTCCAGTCGTCCAGGAGCGGGGAGAGGTAGTGGGTGAGATCGCCCGCCGTCACGAGGGTGAGGGGGCCGCGGCTCGCGGAGGCCGCGCCCGCGTCGGAGCGGACGCCGAAGCCGGCATGGCCCGCCAGTACCACCGCCGCCACCAGGAGAGCTCTACCCGCGGCACGTGTCCACCGCATAGATTCCTCCCAGCGCACCACTCAGAGCACGATCCGGCTGCGCCGCCGACCGCAGTGGCCTATATATACCCGTTAGGCATGGGCGATACTAGACGTCCAGGCAGACGGGACGGGCGACGGCGCATTCGGCCCGCTGCCGAGTGAACCGTTGACTACGGAGCGGGAAGGGGGAGGGCGAGTGCGACTGGCGCTCCTTGCGCTCCTCACCCGTAGCCCCGCGCACGGTTACGAGCTGAAGCAGGACCTTGAGAAGCTCTTGGGCGCCGCGTACCCTCAGCCCAACGTCGGCCAGATCTACGTCACCCTCGGCCGACTCGAGAAGAGCGGCCTCATCGAAGGCGAGGACGTCGAGCAGTCGGGCCGGCCCAACAAGCGTACGTACAGGCTGACGGACGCCGGGCGCGAGGCCGTGCTGGCCTGGTTCGAGGAAACCGCCGAGGAACCCCGGGTACGGGACGAGTTCTTCATGAAGCTGGCACTCGCACCGCGGTCCGGCCTCGCGGACCCCATCGCCCTGATCAACAGGCAGCGGCGGCAGTACCTCAACACCATGCGGGACCTGTCCAAGCTGGCCGCGGCCGAGGACCGCGACAACAAGATCTCCCAACTGCTGATCGAGGGAGCCATGCTGCACTTGCAGGCCGACCTCGACTGGCTGGAACGCTGTCAGGAGGAGCTGGAATGAGCGACGATGCCGCCACGGCTCCGGTCGTGTCCGCCGATATCGTCGCCGCCGGTGGTGCGGTGCCCATCGTGCGCGCCGAAGGCCTGACCAAGACCCATCACGGCGAAGGCCTGCCGGTGCAGGCCGTGCGCGGGGTGGACCTGTCCGTCCGGCCGGGCGAGTTCGTCGCGGTCACCGGACCTTCGGGAGCGGGCAAATCCACCCTGCTGCACCTGATCGGCGGCCTCCAGCGGCCCGACAGCGGGAAGCTGTGGCTCGCCGGAGAGCGGGTCGATCAGTACCGCGAGGCCCGGTGGGCGGTCCTCAGGCGCCGCAGCATCGGCGTCGTCTTCCAGTTCTTCAACCTGGTCTCCAACCTCACCATCGCCGACAACGTCGAGCTGCCCGCCCTGCTCGCCGGCGCCTCCCCGAAAGCCGCCCGGGCATCCCGCGCCGAACTGCTCGCGGAACTGGGACTGGAAGGCCGCGAGCGGTCGATGCCCGGCGAGCTGTCCGGAGGCGAACAGCAGCGGGTCGCGCTCGCCCGCGCACTCGTCAACCACCCCGCGCTCCTGCTCGCCGACGAACCGGCCGGCAGCCTCGACAGCAAGGGCACCCGCGAGGTGTTGCGGCTGCTCTCCCGGTTCCACCAGCGCGGCCAGACCATCATGATGGTCACCCACGACGCCCGGATGGCCAGTGCCGCCGACCGCGTCATCAGCTTCTTCGACGGGCGCATAGCCGACGACGCACACCTCGACGGCGGACGGCGCGGGCCCCTCCGCGGCGTCTCCGGGGTACTGGACCTGGAACCGGGTCCCGAGCGGTGACCGTGCGGGCCACCCTGCGCTGGGCACACGCCGACTTCCGCGCGCACCGGGGCGAAGCACTCTTCGTCGTCCTCGCCAGCGCCGGGATCATCGCGTCGCTCCTGTTGGCCGGCGCACTCTTCGGCTACGCCGCCAACCCCTGGCAGCGGATCTTCAACCGGTCCCACGGCGCACACATCTGGCTGCACACCCGCGCCGGGGCGGACACGGACGCCCTGGCCGGCCTCGACGGGGTCGCGGCGGTTTCCGGGCCCTACCGCACGACGGCGACGACGGTCGAGGCGCACGGCGCGCGGGCCGGGGTCACGCTGCGCGCGGCATCGGCCTCGCCCCCGGAGACGGGCCGGCCGCTCGTGACCGCCGGCAGCTGGCTCACCCGTCCGGAGGGCGGTACCCGTCCGGGCGCGGGCGCTGGAGCGGAGACCGGCGCCGGTGCGAAGGCCGGTGCCGGAGCCGTCGTACTGGAGGACTCGGTCGCGCGGGCGCTCTGGATCGAGCCGGGCGACACCGTACGGGTCACCGGGGCGGACGGCGCCCCGCACGCACTGCGGGTGAGCGGCATCGCCGAGGCGGCCGAACCCCGCTACCACCCGGGTGGCGCGCCCGGCACGGGCTGGGTGCTCGACACGGCCCTCGACGAGATCGCCCACGGGGCCACCGGGCAGAGCGTGGGCCTGCGCCTGGCGGATCCCGACGACACCGACTTCATCGTCCAGCGCGCCGTGACCGTACTCGGCGCCGACCGGGTGGCCCAGGTCACCAAGTGGCAGCAGGCACGCGCCGAGGCGGGCGGCGACGACCGGCTCCTCGGGCAGGTGTTCGGCGTCTTCGGGCTCGGAGCACTGCTCGCGGCGGCTCTCGCCGCCGCCGGCGCCATCGGCGCCCGCATCCGCGGCCAGCTGCGCGACATCGCGATCCTCAAGGCCGTCGGCTTCACCCCCGGCCAGGTGGCCCGCGGATTCCTCGTACAGCACCTGGCCTTCGCCCTCCTCGGCGTGACCCTCGGCACGACGGCGATCGCCCTGCTCGGCGCCCGGATACCGGGGCGCATCGGTGAGGCGGCGGCGCTGTCGCAGGACCTCCCCGGTCACACCGGACTCATGATCGCAGTGCCCTGCGGTGCGCTGCTGCTGATCGCGACCGCCACCGGTCTGTCGGCCTGGCGGGCCGGACGGGTGCCTCCCGTTCCGGTGGCCCATGCCGCCCTGTCGTCCGCCGCGCCGATGACCGCGCTCGGCAGGCGGGCCCTCGGAATGCGGGTGCCTCCCGCGCTGGTGCTGGGATGGCGCGCCGCCTTTCCGCGCCGAGGCCGGACGCTCGTACCCGTGGCCCGCCTCGCCCTGCCCCTGGTGCTGATCACCGTCGCGCTCGTCGCCTGGTCGACACTGGACCAGTTCCGCAGCCGGCCCGCACTGATGGGGTTGCCCGCAGCACTGACCGTACGCGCCGAACAGCCCGCCGGAGCCTCCGACGCGGAAGTGGAGAAGCTCCTCGGGGCCAACCCGGACGTCGCGGAGGTCCATCCCGGCGTCGAGGTGGCGGCGCTCGTACCGGGCCAGACCGGCACCATCACGCTGCGCGGGCTGGGCACGGCCGGTTCCCCGTACCCCTCGGCGGTGGTGGAAGGGCGCGCGCTCGCAGGCCCGGACGAGGCGGTGGCCGGCCAAGGGCTGCTCGATCTCCTCGGGGTGCGCGTCGGTGCCTGGGTGCGGATGACCGTGGAGGGACGGCCGCAGATCCTGCATCTGGTCGGCCGCTCCATCGAACCCGAATCCGGGGGCCGGGTGATCACCACGACGCTCGACGCACTGCGCGAGCGCGATCCGGCGCTGCGGCCCGGCTTCCACGCCCTGGTGCTGCGCGAGGGCGCGGACCCCCGGGCGGTCAGCGCCGCGCTCGCCACAGCGGCGGGCGGGACGCTGGAAATCCGGCAGACCGCCAATCCGGCCGACCGGCTGGAGCCCGCGCGAGCGGTGATCGCCGCCCTGATCGCCGTGCTGGCGCTGATCGGACTGACGGAACTGCTGACCCTGATCGGCACGGGCGTTCGCGAGCGGGGCCGGGACCTGCTCGCACTGAAGGCGATCGGACTGACGCCCCGGCAGATCGGCTCGACGATCGTGACTGCCGCCGGACTGACCGCGCTGGCCTCGGCCGTGGTGGGGACGGTGCTGGGAGTGCTGTCCGGCGGCTGGCTGGTGGACGCGCAGGGCGCATCGAACGGGATCGGCGCGGGCATCGCCCGGTTCCCCTCAGTGACCGTGCTGTCGGTGGTGGTCGCCGCAGCGGTGCTCGGAGCGGTGGCGGCGGCGCTCGTACCGGCGACCCGGACCGCCCGGCGCAGGCTGGCGGACTCACTGAGCGAGACCCTCTGACGGACGGGCACGGCGGTCCCTGACCTCGCGGCAGCCCGCCGGTCGGGCACGGCGGCGTGCGCGCCGATCCGCCGGGGAGGAACGCGGCCCCGCGCGGCCCGGCGGCCCGGGCGGGGTGGGACCTTCACCATTTCACGGCGATTTCATCGCTCCCCCGTAGCGTCCGGTCGACGTGTTCGCGGCGCCGCGAACCTGCCGTGAACTGCCCAGCTGAGTGGAGTATGGCGTGAGCGAACCGCTGCCCCGACCCGTTCCCGAGGCCGATACCGGGCCGCCCGGCCGTCAGATCCGGGTGGTGCTGGGCGCCGGGCTCCTCGGGACGGTGCTGCTGGCCGCCTCGCTGGTGATCGACCTCTCGGGGGCCAACGACGTGAGCGTCCCGCGGCTGCCCTCGCTGCCGACCGTGCTCCCGAACGGCTCCCCGACAGGGCTCCCGTCGGGCTTCCCGACGGATCGTCCGACGGGCTTCCCCACGGGCTTCCCCACGGGATTCCCCACGAACTTCCCCACCGGCTTCCCCACGAACTTGCCGACGAACTTCCCGAGCGACCTACCCGGGCTCCCCACGTCCTTGCCCAGCTTGCCCGTCGTGCCGGGAGGCGGCTCGTGAACGGACGCGTTTTCCAAGACCTCCGGGACGACCGGGCCGCCACGGCGAAGGCGCTGCTGATCGCCCGCGGCGCCGTCGCGCTGTACGTGGTCGAGCTACTGGGAAACCTGACGCGGACCCGGCTGCTGCCCGACGAACCGGCCCTGTCGATCTTCTACGAGCTGCCGTCCGACCTCGCCGGCATGCCGGGATTCCCGGGCTCGCTCGACCGCCTGCTGTCCATGCCGCGCGCCGTCTTCTGGGGCGTGCTGGCCGGCATCGTGGCGGGCGTGCTGATCCAGGTGTTCATCGCCGTCACCCGGCAGCCCGACCGGCGGGCCGCGGTACTGACATGGGTGACGCTGGGGCTCCTGCTGCTGCCGTTCGGGCTGATCCCGCTGATGGTGCTGGTCGAGTACTTCCCGGTGACACTGGCCTGTCTGCCGAGCACCGTGTTCGTGCTGCTCCTGCTGCGCGCCGGGGTACGGTTCGCCCGCGTGCCGCTCGCGGCGCTGCTGGCCGCGTTCGGTTGGGGCGCGCTGATCGTCTTCGGCCTCGGCCGCGCCTACACCGGCCTCGCGTTCGCCACCATCAGCGGCCACCTGGGCAGCAGTCCCGGTGGCGACCTCGGCCAGTTCACCAGGAACCAGTTCCGCACCATCGACCTGGTGATCGTGCACCTGGGCGTCGTCAACGCCCTCGTCGTCGCGGCCGGCGTGCTGCTGCTCCTCGTGCTGTTCCGGTACCGCGTGACCGACGCGGTCACCGGCCTGACCCTCGGAGCCGCGGTCGGGCTGGGATACAGCTTCGTGGAGAGCATCCTGTTCATCAAGATCTACGGCTCGCTCGGCTCCTTCTTCGGGACGACCGGCGGCTTCGAGTACTGGATCAGGCAGTCGATCGGCCTGCTCGGAGGGCAGGTGGCCTTCGGCGCGCTGCTGGGAGCAGGTCTCGCGCTTGCGACCCGGGCGCGGCGTCGCGCTGCGGTCGCCGCGGCAGCCCTGGCCGCGGGCGCCGGCGGGGCGACGGCGGCCGAGGTGCTGTCCGGGTGGCTGTCTTCCCGGCTGCGGGGCCAGGTCGAAACCGGCAGCACGCTTGACACCCTGGTGGTCTCACCCCTGCTCTGGCTGCTGCCGCAATTGCCGTTCATCGCCCTGGCCGTGGTGCTCCTCGTACTCGGACTGCGCGAGCGCGGTCAGGCCCTGCGGGCCGCGACGGCCGCAGAGGCCGCGACCGGCCACCCGGCCGTCACGAGGGCGGAGGAGACCGTGCTGGTCTCGCCCGCGCTGCGGTTCTGGGCGTTGGCGCGCACCAGCCGCCGGTACGGACGGCGGGCGGCCCTGCGGCTGCACCGCCTGCAGACCGCCCAGTTGGACCTCGTCAGCCGGTGGGTGCGGGAAGACCCGGACCTCGAACCACAAGGAGACGTGTTGCGCGCGCGAATACTGCGGCTGAAAGGCGGACGGTCGGAGGCCGGCTCATGACGGGCCGCCGCACCGCCGCCGTGGTTGCCGCACGGATCACCGGGGCCGCCGCCCTGCTCGCCTGCAGCATGCTGCTGTCGGCCCCGTCCGCCTCGGCCTGTGTGGTCGGCATCGGATACAAGCCGTCCCTGGACATCGGGGGGCCGAGCCGCCACAGCAGCTGTTCGACGGGCACCTCGCTCGCAGGAGCCGGCGGGGTCGCCGTCCTGGTGCTCGGAGCGCTCGGCGTGGCGGGCCGCCGCGCCTACCGGCGGGGGGAGGAGGCCATGGGTTCGGACCCGGCGCTGACCGGATACCTGGAGGCCGCGGGTGTGGTCCCGCCGGAGGAGGGAGACGGCCATGCCGGGCAGTAGCGCCGGCCCGCCGGGGGCGGGCCGCCGGAGCCGCACCGTGCGCGCCGTGGTCCTGGCCGTCGCACTGCTGATCGCCGGTCTGCCGGTGCCCGCGGCGGTGCCGGCGGCGGTGGCCGCGCCCACGCCGTCTCCCGGCCAGTCCGAGGTGGCGGGGGAGTTCGCGGACATCGCGCGCGAACTCCTGAAGAACCCGATCAGCCGGGCCGGGATCGAAGCCCACGACAAGCTCAAGATGACGGACGGAGCCCGCAACCTTGCCGTCATCTGGTTCGACCTGACCGGCTTCCGGCCGTTCCATCTGGAAGCCATCACCAGGACGTTCGGAGAGGAGACCACCAAGTTCAGCGGCCGCCACACCGGCTACGGCAGGCTGCTGAGGCGCGAGGGCAACGAGGCGCTCTTCGACGAGATCGGCATCGCGGGGGACGGTCCGCTGCTGGAGTTCGCCGCCGTCAACGATCCGGGCTGGAACCACTCCGAGTCCGTCATCTACGACAAGGTCCTGAACCCCCTCCTCGGCGTCCTCGGCCTGCGGGCCGAAGCGATCGACCAGCTGAAGGGGAGGGCGATCGCCGGATACTCGGACCGCGGCCGCTGCGGGCCCTGCGAGAAGCTCACCAGCAGCATCCCCGAGAAGAATTTCAAGTCCGGTACGCCGTACGAGACCAGCCAGGACAGGAAGGCATCGGCGAACCGGGTGGCCGCCATCACGAGCCAGGGCATCTCCCAACTGGCCAGGGAGAGGAAGGAGAAGGAGAAGCAGGCGAAGGCGGCCCTGCCGGTACCGGGCAGCCAGGCCACCACCGCGTGCACCTCGATGGGGAGCGGCAGTGGACGCTACGTCATGGCGATGCCCCTGCACAGGGCTGCCGACCCGTGCGCCGGGTCGGCAGGGGGCGCGCGGCCGGGAGCCCTCGACCAGGCGCTCGCACCGCCCGGCACGACCTACGGCGGCGTGGATTTCTCGACCCTGGAGATGCGCTACTTCTCCGACGGCTCGGACGGGGTGCAGTACGCGTACTCCGCACAGCCCCTGCCCGAGGGCTACCAGCAGGACCCCGGACTCGGGGCGCGCATGGTGGAGAACCTGGGCGACGACCTGCGGACCTGGCTGGTGCTGGACCCGCAGAAGTTCTGGGTCAACCTCAACCCCGCCGAACCGGACCGCATCGTCGACCCCGCCCTGGGGGAGACCAACGCCGGAAAGGCCATGCTGGAGGCGGACCTGCAGATGAAGCGCACCGAGGCGCGGATCCTGCACCCCGACACGGAGACGGGCGCGAAGTACTGGCAGCAGATCCGGCCCGGTGCGGACGGCTCCCTCTGCTTCTCCGGGCGGATGTGGATCGTGCCCGGACAGGTGGAGGTGCGCGAGGACGGCGGATCCCTCCAGATCCTCAAGGCGCTGCTCGACGTGAAGACGAAGTCGGACCACATCGACGACCCTTCCTCCCAGCCGTGCAAGGCGGACCCGGCCACCGATGCCCGCAACGAGGAACTGCATCGCACCCTCGTACTGCCCGAGGTGGTGAAGGCGGTCAACACCGCGCCGGAGTACGCACCCCTGCGGCGCGCGTTCATGGCCCGCATCGTCGCGCAGTGGGTCCGCGAGCGGCACCAGCAGGGACACCGGACCTCGTTTGACAAGATCATCGGATCCGGGAGCCTGGGCCCGGCCCGGCTGGAGGGCAGCTGGCGCCCGAAGCAGGTCTTCGAGGACTACGTCCGCTCGTACCGCGACAAGGAATTCGACATCACGCGGGAAGCCACCGAGAGCGGGGTCCAGCGCGTCACCCGGTTCGTCTACGGCGGGGCCGACCTGACGAACGTCCGGCTGACCGCCGTGGGCGCGGCGGAGGCCCAGCAGAGGTACCCGCAGCTCAACCGGGCCGCGCAGGACTCCGCGGCCAAGGCGGTCACCGCGCCCGACGGCTCGATCTGGCTGGGCGGGGCCGCCCGGGCGCCCGAGCAGGGCTTCTGGGACGGGCTCAAGGACGACGCCGACAGGCTGACGGGCGGGAACGGACCGTGGCTGGCCATCGTCCTGCTCGCCCTGGTGGGCCTCCTGTTCGGCTTCCGGAGCCGGCGCGGGGACCGTGCCCCGGGGTCGGGGTGAGGACGGCGTCGGAGAGGCTCGCCCCGCGTCCCGCAGGCGCGCTCGGCCCCCGCCCCCTGCGGCCGGCCTGGCCGATACCTGCTGTCATGGCCACGTAAGATGACCCCGGCACCGGCACGCACCCGCCGCCATTCCAACCTGACCGGGCCGTAAGCGTGTGAGCCGTCGCTCAAGTGTTCGAAGGCTTCTGATACATATTCAAGCCATGAACATGATCACTCGCCGACAGGCGCTGGGGCTCGGCTCCGCCGTTGCCGCGGCCGCCGGACTGGCGGCCTGCTCGCCCGAATCGACCTCCTCGGCGCCGGAGGCCGGACCCTCCGGTGCCTCGGGGGCGGCCGGCCCGTCCGGAGCGCCCGTCTCCCTGCCCACCGGCACCATCGACGAGACCTACGAGGGCCACCGCATCCAGATCACCGTGGGTCCAGGCGGCCACCACGGCATGGTGATGCCCACGGTCAAGATCGACGGCAACGACCTGCACATCATGCCCAACGCCGATGGCAGCTGGGTCACCGTCGTCAACCACTACGAGACCTTCCCGGACCCGGTCTCGGCCGCCCGGGCCGCCGTCCGCGAGCTCCAGGGCGCGGCCCTCGTCCCTTTCACCGCCAAAGAGGCCAAGCTGTGACCGTCCGCAAGAACCAGGCCACCCTTACACCGGCCGAGAAGAGCGCCTTCGTCAACGCGGTCCTCGAACTCAAGCGGACGGGCATCTACGACCGGTACGTCAACGCCCACAACTGGTACCTGCTGAACGACTCGGACTTCGGCGACCGGACGGGCCACCGCTCACCCTCCTTCCTGCCCTGGCACCGCCGGTTCCTGTTGGACTTCGAGGCGGCGCTCCAGCGAATCGACAAGAACGTCTCCCTTCCCTACTGGGACTGGACGGCCGACCGTACGGCCAACTCCTCGCTATGGGCTTCCGACTTCATGGGCGGCACCCGCCGGTCGGGCGACGGCCAAGTACTCGACGGGCCGTTCGCCTTCCAGGGCGGCAAGTGGGCCCTGACGGTGGGCGTGGACCGGCGCACGTACCTGCGACGCGGCCTCGGCACCGGGACCCCGCAGCTGCCGACGCGGGCCGACGTGGACTCCGTGATCTCCATACCGGAGTACGACACCGCTCCCTGGAACAGCGCCTCGAAGGGGTTCCGCAACGCCCTGGAGGGCTGGCGGGGCGTCAACCTGCACAACCGGGTGCACATGTGGGTCGGCGGCCAGATGACCTCCGCCGCCTCTCCCAACGACCCGGTGTTCTGGCTGCACCACGCCTTCATCGACAAGCTGTGGGCCGAGTGGCAGGCGAAGCACCCGAAGTCGGGCTACCTGCCCGCCGTCCGGACGCCGAACGTGGTGGACCTGCGGTCCGTCCTGAGCCCGTGGAACAACGTGACCCCGGCCGACCTGCTCGACCATCACCGCTACTACACGTTCGACACGGAGGGCGCCGGGCAGCGCTCGTAGCACGGGGCTTCGAGCCGGGCTCCGGCTCAGGTCGCGGGCTCTGCCGCCACGTCGCGCCGACGGTCACCGTGCACGTCTTCGCATCGCCCGCGTCGCATGCCGTGTACTGCCGCACGCCCTCGGACCTCGCGCTCCAGCGGGGTCTGCCCTGAGGCCCCCACCGGCTGCGCTCCTCCGCTACGCGAGGATCCGGTGCGGCGTGACGTCGTGGATCTTGCCGTGCTCGGCCGTGGCGGTCATGAACGTGCGGAAGGGTTGGCGCCTGCGGTCGGTGGCGGAGCCGGGGTTGAGCAGGCGCAGGCTCCCCACCGTGGTGTCCCAGGGGATGTGGCTGTGGCCGGACACGAGCACGTCGAGAGCGGCCTCGTCGACCCAGTCCCCCGGGTGCAGGACGGCATCGGCTTCGTCGACGGCCGTCAGCACGGCTGCGGGGAGTGAGCGTGCGCGGGTGGGGACGTGGGTGTCGGACATCAGCAGCAGCCGCGTGCGGCCCAAGGCAGCGGGGCGCGGCTCATGGTCCTCCGCGACGACCACCGCGTGTCACGTGCGGGAGCAGGGCGGCGAGGGCGGAGGTCCCCGCGAGGGTACCCACCACGACCATGGCCACGCCGAGTGCGAAGAGCCCGCTGGAATCGTCCGACCAGTCGTAATACGAGGCCGCGCCCATCCCCGCCGTGGTGCCGAGCACGGCAGCCGCGGGATGCCCCCGCGACGTGGACCAGACGACGCAGGCGGCGACGGTCAGTACGAGCCCGGCCACCTGCCACGCCTCGTACGGGCCCGTCACCGAACCGTCGGGGTGCACGTCGCGATGCTGGTCCCAGCCCAGCCAGGCGGCCCATGCGGCGACCGCGACGACGAAGGTGAGCAGGACGTGGACGACTGCCAGTGGCTTGCGGTTCATGGTCCAAGCATGGGGTTCGCCGCCGGCGCGCGACAGAGTGCGCCTACCTAGCCCCACTGAGTACCGGACCGGCACATCGGGTGCACGTGGGAGGGGCTGCCGTCTCGGGAGTGGACGGGCGCGGCGAGGCGACGTCAGCGCACGGCGACCTTCACGGTCAGCGTCTCCCCGGGCGGCGTGGAGGACTCCCCGGGTCGTCGGTAGGCGAATTTCAGGTCCCCGGTGCCGCGTCGGACGGCGGTGAAGCGGAAGGTGTGGACGCCCCCTCTGCCCACCATGTGAGACGGGTTCGGTGAGGGCGTGTAGGTGGAGGATTTCAGGCGCAGTGGGGAGGGGAGGGCCGTGATCTGCCACTCGTAGCCGGTGCTCGGGTTCTCCTCGAGGACGACGTCCGTGGACTGACCGAGGCGGAGAGTGACGCTCCGATCGGCGTCCGAGCCCGTCGCGTGCGCCGTGGGCACGGCGCCGGCGGCCTCGGTGGGGAAGACGGCGAGGGCGCAGAGGGCCGCGGCGGCGGCCGTACGAAGAAGGGGAGGCATCCGGGATCCTCCTGCTCGGATCGGGAGGCGTGCTGCCTCGGGCGAGGACCTCCGTGTCGAACCAGCACGCCTCTTGCCGACGGCCGACGCAACCGCATCGCCCACGGCCACGCGGCGGCTGAAGCGGCTTCCGGGCGGTGGCTGAGGCGGGGGAGGCTCGGCATCGTCACGCCTGTCTGGAGGCGCTTCTGCCGACAGAGGTTCGGCCAAACGGGTGAATGCGGCCGTGCAGCGGGCGGACCTGGCCGGCCCGTACCGGGTCCTCCTCCCGGAGCGCCGTGCGCACGGGCACGTTGCGTGACTGCATTGAGCGGCTGGAGGAGCGGCCACGACGACCGGTGCGACATCGGGATCACCATCGAACGCGGAACGCCGTGGATGCCGGAGCCCACATCGACGGGTGCCCGCCGACGCCGTCAGCGGCGGCTCCGCCGGCCGGCAGCGAGGGAGCCGGGGGCAGCGGGGCGCGTGAGGGCTCGGAGGCGGTAGTGAGTGGCCGGAAAGGGCCGGTGGGGCGGCGTCGAAAGGGCCCGGATCGAGGCGTTCCGGCCACGCGGCCGGATCGACGCGGGAAGGGTGGTTCACCGGCATCACCGCCCGAGCGGAACCGGACCCCGGAGGCCCCATGGACCCCACCCCGTTCCACACCCAACCACCCTTGTCGCGCGGAGAGTTCGCGATCGAGCTGACGCGTCTGCGCGAGAAGGCCGACCTGACCGTCCGCGCGGTCGCCGCCCGCGTCGGCGCACCGGGCGCGCACAGCACCATCGGCGGCTGGTTCGCCGGCCAGAACCTGCCGTCGTTGGGGTCCCTGCCCCTGTTCCGCCGGGTGCTGCACGTCTGCGGGGTGACCGACGCGGCTGAAATCGAACGCTGGCTGGAACGGCTCGCCGAGCTGCGACGGTCCGGGGTCCTGCGCGTCGCGGGAGGCGCGTCGCCCTACCGGGGGCTGGCGGGCTTCGAGGAACGCCACGCCGACTGGTTCTTCGGCCGGGACGACCTGCGGGCGGTCATCGTGGACCGGATCCTCGCCGAAGGGGGCACCGACGTCCCCCAACTGCTCGTCGGAGCCTCTGGTTCCGGGAAGTCCTCGCTCCTGCGAGCAGGCGTGCTGCCCGTCCTCCGCGGTGAGCACGGCTGCACACCGCTCCTGCTCGCCCCCGGCCGCGACCCGATGCGCGCCCTGGTGTCCGCCCTGTCCGCCCTGTCCGCCGAGGACGCACTGGCCGCGGAGTGGGCGGATCTGGTGGGCGATCCCCTCGAACTCGCCGCACGCGTCTCGGCGGCGGCCCGGCGCGAGGGCGTACGCGTCGTCGTGGCGGTCGACCAGCTGGAGGAGGTGTTCACCGCGTGCCCCGACCCCGCCGCACGGGAGGGGTTCCTGCGGTGCCTCGCGGCCCTCCCCGCCCCCGACGTGCGCGTCACGGGCTGCCTGCGCGCCGACTTCTACGGCCAGGCCCTCGACCAGCCTTCCCTGGCGGCAGCCCTGCAGAAGGGTCAGACCGTCGTGGGCGCGCTCAGCGACGACGAGATCCGCGCCGTGGTCGGCGGCCCCGCCGCCAAGGCCCGTCTCGTCCTGGACGAGGGGTTCATCGACGTACTCCTCGCCGACTTGCGGGACTCCGGCCCCGGGGCCCTGCCCCTCCTGTCGCACGCGCTGCTGTCGACCTGGGAACGCGGCCGCGGCACTGCGCTGACCATCGCCGACTACCGCGCGGGCGGCGGCATGTCCGCAGCCGTCTCCGAGACGGCGGAGGAGGTGTACGCGGGACTGTCGGAGGCCGAGTGCGCACGCGCGCGGCAGCTGTTCCTGCGGATGGTCGCGGTGGGCGACGGGGTGCCCGACGCGCGCAGGCTGCTGCCGCTGCCCCCGCCCGTGGGGCACCCCGACCGAGCCGGAGACGTGTACGCGGTCCTGGAGCGCTTCGTCGACCGCCGCCTGGTCACACTCGACGGCGACGGCGCCAGGATCACCCACGAGGCGCTGCTCACCGCTTGGCCGAGGCTGCGCGGCTGGATCGACGCCGACCGGGCCGGACAGATCGTCCGGCAGGACCTGACGCGTGACGCCGACCGGTGGCTCGCGCACGGCCGCGACCCCTCGCTGCTCTACCGGGGCACCCGCCTGGCAGTGACCTCCGGCTGGGCTCGGGACAGCGGCCACGCCCCGGAACTCGACGCACGGGAGGGCGAGTTCCTCGACGCGAGCCGGCTGGCGGAGGACGGCCGGGTCCGGCGCGAGACGCGCGGCGCCCGCCGGCTGCGCCGGCTCCTCGTCCTGCTCTCGCTGTTGGTCGTCCTTTCCGGCCTGCTCACCGGTGTCGCTGTGGTCCAGCGCCGTGACGCGCAGGGACAACAGGCCGTCGCGCTGTCCCGGCTGGTGGCGGCGCGCGCCGAACGGCTGCGGGGCAGCGACCTCGCCCTCTCCGCGCAACTCGCTCTGGTGGCGTACCGGACGGCACCCACGGCCGAGGCCCGGGAGGCGCTGATGGACGCCTCGGCGCTGCCCGCCGTGACCCGGATACTCGCGTTCCGCGGCGTCGTACAGGCGGTGGCCCTCAGCCCGGACGGACACACCCTGGCCGCGGGCGGCCTGGACCACCAGGTCGCGCTGTGGGACCTGCGCGATCCGCAGCGGCCGCGACCCCTGGGGGCGGCGCCGGTCACGTTCGCCGACACGGTGTACGCGCTCGCCTTCAGTCCGGACGGCCGGCGGCTCGCCGCCGGGTCCGGGGACGGGACCATACGGGTGTGGGAGCCGTCGGCCCCCGACCCGGCGGCGGCCGGGGCCCGGTCGTTCAAGGGGCCCGATTCGGCCGTGTACGGGGTGGCCTTCGCACCGGACGGCAGGACGCTGGCCGCGGCGGGTGCCGACGGCGGGGTGTACCTGTGGCCGGACCCGGAGGTGACGGCCCCGTCGGCGGGCGCCGAGGGCACCTCCGCGAGCAACGCGGCGAGCAGCCCCGAAAGCGGCTCCGCGACCGGGACGCGCCTCACCGGCTTCACCGGGGCGGTGCACACGGTCGCGTTCCGCTCCGGCCCCGGCCCCGGCGCGGCCCTGCTGGCCGCAGGGGGCGCGGACGGCTCCGTACGCCTGTGGGACCTCGCCGATCCCGGGCACCCGCTCGCGTACGGACAGCCCATGACCGGAGCGGGCGGCCCGGTGTTCGGGCTGGCCTTCACGGCCGACGGCGCACGGCTCGTGGCCGGGAGCCAGGACCGGTCCACGCGGGTGTGGGACGTACCCGCCCCCCGCTCCGCGCCCGCCCCGCCCGCCGTGATCGGCGGGGCACCGGCCACCCCCGACGGCCCGGCCAGCTACGTCAACGCCGTCGCCTGCAGTCCTGACGGGCAGTGGCTGGCGACGGGCAGCGCGGACAACCAGGTGCGACTGTACGACGCCCGGACGCACGTCCTCGCCGGCGTGCTCCCGCACCCGGGCCCGGTCACCTCGATCTCCTTCCATCCCGGCGGCCGACAGCTGGTGACCGCCGCCGCCGACGGGACCGTGCGCCTGTGGCAGCTGCCTCCCCGCCCGCTCCGCGGCTTCCAGGGGACGGTCAACGCGATCGGCTACGCGCCGGACGGGAAGCTGCTCGCCGTCGGGGGGCGCGACGTACAGCTGTGGGACGTCTCCGACCCCTGGACCCCGCGCCCGGTCGGGCAGCCCCTGACCAATCCCACGGGGTACTCCGCGACCGTCTCCTTCTCCCCGGACGGCCGCACCCTCGCCGTGGGCGGCCGGGAAGGCAAGTTGTGGCTGTGGGACGTCTCCCGCCCCGACCGGGCCGAGCCCTACGGGGAAACCCTGACCGGCGGCACCGGAACGATCCAGTCCGCCGCCTTCGACCGGACGGGCCGGATCCTGGCCGTGGGAAGCGAGGGGCGGACGGTACGGGTGTGGAACACGGTGAACCCGGCGCACCCGCAGCTCTCGGCGGAACTGTCCGAGCCGACGAACTACGTCTATTCGGTGGCGTTCAGCCCGGACGGACGGTGGCTCGCCGCCGGCACGGTCGACAAGCAGGTGCTGCTGTGGCGGCTCCCGCAGGGCGGCGGCCGGCCGGTGATGGAATCGACCCTGAGGGGACCGGGCAGCTACGTCATGTCCGTCGCGTTCAGCCCCGACAGCCGGATCCTGGCGGCCGGTACCGCCGACCGGGACGTGTGGCTGTGGGACGTGAGCGGGGGCCACCCGCGCACCGCCGGGCCGACGCTGACGGGGCCGACCAGCTACGTGTACGCCCTTGCCTTCGCCCCCGAGGGCGGTACCCTCGCCGCCGCCAGTACGGACGGCACCGTGTGGCTGTGGGACACCGCCGATCCGCGGCGGCCGCGGCCCCGCACCGTACTGAGCGGCCTCGGCGGGAAGGCCTACGCCGTCGCGTACAGCCCGGACGGCCGCTCCCTCGCGGCCGGCGGCGCCGGCCCGGTCGCCCTGCTCTGGTCCCGCGACGAGGAGGAGATCGCCCGGAGGCTGTGCGAGCGCGCGGGTTCGGTCATCACCGCTCAGGAGTGGGCCCAGCTCGTCCCCGGACTGCCGTACGCGCCGCCGTGCCGGTGAACGGGCCGGCGGCCGGCCTGTACGGACTTGTACGGACCCCCGTACGGGCCTGGTCGACCTGCGCTCGATTCCTTCCCCCGGCCGCCGTCCGGATGGCTCTCTGGTGGAGCGCCGCCGGATCGGCCGGGGCGCCGCACACCACCGCGAGTCTCCCGAGGAGAACGACGATGCGCATGACGTCCACCACCCTGCGGTCCCGGGCCGGACTGGCCGCCGCCGCGGCCGCAGTCGCCCTGACCGGTCTGCTCGCCGGCGCCGGCGGCGCCGACGCGGCCGGCAGTTACATCTCGTCCAACAGCGGCGGGGCGAACGAACGCACCTGCGCCAACACCGGCTGCGGATCGCTCGGTTACCTGTCCAACGGGACCGGCGTCACGATGCTGTGCTGGACCGACACCCAGTGGGTCTACCCGCCGAGTTCGAACTACGCCTCGAACCGCTGGTTCCGCGTCTCCAGCTACGTGGGGACCGGCTACGTCCACTCGTCCCTGGTGGGCGGCCAGACCAGCGTCGGCCACTGCTGACGGTCCACCGGCCCGGCTCCCGGCTCCCGGTCCCCGGCTGACGCCGGGGGCCGGGAGCCGGCGCGTGCCGCTACCGGCCGGTCTCCGCGGCCACCCGTGCCGTCCGGGCCGTATCGGGTGGGCACGGTGCAGCTGCACCCCGCCGACCGGCTGCGTCCGGACGATCCCGCCGGCCACGCGGGTCCTTCGTGCGGCGAACGGGCCGACCGCTGCCAACCCCCCTTCCACGTGCCCGGGACCCGCCGGGGTACGCCCCGCGGACCGTGGGGGAGCCGTCAGGTCCTGGACGTCGTGGTGGTGCGGTTGGCGGAGCGCCGGTCGGGCGGGCGGTGGGCCACGGTTCGGTCCACCGGCGAGGCGGCGGTCGGCTGCGCAGGGTTCTGGCTGAGAGGCGGCGTGCGCCGTACCGACGCCCAGGAGCATTCCTGCCGGGTCGGGGTGGGCCGGGCAGGTTGCCGGCCGAGCGGACCGGCTCGGGCCGAGGCCGGTTCGGTCGTCCCGGCTCAGATCTGTTGACCGGTGGGGCGGACGAGGAGCTCGGCGATGGCGACGTGCCGGGGGCGGGTGACGACGTAGGAGACGGTGTCGGCGATGTCCTGGCCCTGGAGTCGTTCGATGTCACCCAGGTAGGCGCTGAGCTGCTCCTGGACGGCGTCGGGGTTGTGGGTGCGCAGTTCGGTGTCGACGCTGCCGGGTTCGATGACCGACACGCGTACGTGCTGGCCGGTCAGTTCCTGGCGCAGTGCTTCGCTGAACGCGCCGACCCCGAACTTGGTGGCGCAGTACGCGGCCGACATTCCGAATGCCACGCGACCGGCGACGGAACCGATGTTGACGATGTCGGCCACCTGGCGGGGGCCCTGGGCGGCAGCCTTCAGCAGGTGGGGGACGGCGGCGTGGGAGCAGTACATCAGCCCCATCAGGTTGACGTCGATCATGCGCCTCCAGCCTTCGATGTCGGCACCCGGAGCAGGGCCGAGCAGCATGAGACCGGCGTTGTTGACCAGGGTGTCCAGGCGGCCGAGGCCCGTGACGGTGCGTTCGACGGCATCCGCGGCCGCCTGGGGGTCGGTGAGGTCGGCGGGGACGACGAGACTCGTGCCGCCCTCGGCGGAGATCTGCGATGCGAGTTCCGTCAGCCGGTCCTCGCGCCGGCCGACGAGCGCCACGGCCGCGCCCTGGCGGCTGAGCTCGCGGGCAGTGGCGTGCCCGATTCCGCTGGATGCCCCGGTGACCAGGGCGACGGTTCCTTCGAGACGACGTGTCATTCCTTGCAGCCTTTCGACCACGGCCGCGGGTGCGCGGCCGTTGCGGGGGTGGGTTGGCGTGGGGCGGTCTCGGCTCGGTCCGGGCCGAGGGCACAATGGGGAGGTGAGTATCACCGGGCGGACCACGGACCCCATGCACGAGAAGGCGGATGCGGACCGGGCCAGGCCGCCCAGGGAACGGCTGGTCCGGGCGGCTTCCCGGCTGTTCTACTACGAGGGCGTGCGCGCGATCGGGGTGGAACGGCTGATTGCGGAGGCAGGCGTCACGAAGGCCACCTTCTACCGGCATTTCGCCTCCAAGGACGACCTGGTCCTGGCCTATCTCCAGACCAAGGAGACCTACTACCGGGCCGTTGCCGAGCCGCTGGCCGCCGGGCACCCGCCCGCCGAGGCGATCGACCTGATCTTCGAGGCGATCTCCCGGCATGCGCTGGAGCGAGGGTTTCGCGGGTCGCCCTTCATGAACGCGGCCGCGGAGTACCCCGATGCCGATCACCCCGTGCGCCGCCTGGTGGCGTCGCACCGGGCGTGGATCCGTGAACTCTTCGAGGACCTGCTGACCCGCCTCGGACATGCCGAGCCGCGATCGGCGGCCGGAGCCCTGCTGATGCTGTACGACGGCGCCATGGCCGCCGGCTATCTGGATGCTTCCGCAGGCGCCCAAAAGACGTTGCTGGATGCCGTCCGGCTCATCCGCTCGCGCAGCTGATCCGTTCACAGCACTCACCCTGCGCTCCGTTCGTGAGCCCCTGCCGGGGCAGGGGGAGCCGCGACCCAGTCGAAGAGAAAGACCGGTCGTTCTACCTGTTTCGAGACTAGCCCTCTCGCCCGTCTTGCGCCACCGATCTCCCTCAAGCCCCTTCGAGCCCCTTCAAGCCCTTCGAGCCGCCGATCGGGCGACTCGCGGCCGGCTGCCGCTTCTCCCTGCCATCCGGTCCGGGGAGGCCGGCAGGGCCTCCTCCGTAGCCGGTCGGCGGCAAGCAGCTGGGGGCCCCGCGGGGTCGGATCGATGCGCCGGCCCGCCAGGGTGCAGTAGTCGGTGTAGTGCTGAACGCGGGCGTTGGCCGCGGAGTCGGGGTTCCTGAAGCCGTCGGCCGTCGAAGCCGATGCCATCGCCGGCGGCACCGCAGGTGTAGCTCCAGGAGGGCGTGAGCGGACCGCGCCCCGGAGCACTGGTTGCCGGACACGCCCGCCTGCGGGGTGTCGTTCTCGTCGCCGTAGTCCTTGGACTCCCCGTTGCCCCCGTCGACGGGCGGTACTCCGCGCAGCCGCGAGCTGCGTCGTGGCCGGTCCGGGCGATGACGTACCCCGGATCGGCGAGGGCCTTCGACGCGACCAGCGGTTCCTCGGCGGCCAAGGCGTCGGCTCGGCGGACGGGATGGGTGAGGAGCCAGGTGAGTTCTGCGGGGAGCGGGACGGCGCCGTCGCGGATCACGCCGCCGATGCCGGGCATGCCGTTGACGGATTCCGGCACCCGCGCCGCGACGGGGGCCGCGCGCTTGACCCCCGCTGCCGGCAGTCGGGGCATCAGCGTCAATTCCCGCTCCGCCTAGGGCAGTTCTTTGCGGGCATGTTGCGAATTCCTGTGCCATCTGTGTCGGCAGGTATCGGGATCTTGTTCATCCCGTGAAGAGGTGGGCGGCGAATCCGACATGAGCGGCCGAACCATCATCTACGCCCCGTGACATGTCCACGGCCTCCTGAGAGTCTCCCTCCTCATCAAGGCATTCCTCCTTGCAGAGGTGGACGGCGATCCCGTCCAACTCCCCACGACTCTCTGGAGAATCCGCATGTTGTCGATCACCCCCGCCGGCGGCAGGGCACGCCGTCTCGCCCTCGTGTCCGGCGCAGCCGTCCTCACCGGCACCCTCCTCGCCGCCGGCACCACCGCCGCGTCGGCGGGCGCCGTCCCGGCGCCCGGCGAAGCCAACTCGGCTGCGGGCACCGCCGCTTCGCTCAACCTCGGTGGCGAGGAAAAGCTGGTCGTCAAGGACGTCATCAAGGACGCCGACGGCACGGTCCACACCCGTTACGAGCGCACCTACGCCGGCCTTCCCGTCCTCGGCGGCGACCTCGTCGTCCACCGCGGCGCCGACGGTGCCGTCACATCGGTCACCAAGGCCACCGAGGCCGACATCAAGGTCGCCTCGGTCACCCCGAAGCTGGCCCCGACCGCCGCCAACTCCGCCGCGGTCCAGGCTGCCGAGGCCGCGAACACGACGGGAGCCGCCACCGGTGACGCCCCGCGCAAGGTCATCTGGGCCGCCGACGGCAAGCCCGTCCTCGCCTACGAGACCGTCGTCACGGGCACCCAGCACGACGGCGTCACCCCGAGCCGACTGCGCATCATCACCGACGCCAACACCGGCCAGAAACTGTACGAGGCCCAGCTCATCCGCGACATAGCCGATGGCGTCACCGCCAAGAGCGGATCCGTGGCCGCCAAGGCCGGCGCCGCCGCGCCCGCCGCAGTCGGCACCGGCGCCAGCCAGTACAGCGGCAGCGTCACCCTCAACACCACCAAGACATCGACGGGTTACTCCCTGGTCGACAGCGTGCGCGGTGGCTCCAGCACCGTCGACCTCAAGCACAAGACGAGCGGCAAGGGCACGGTCTTCACCGACGCGGACAACAAGTGGGGGAACGGACTGCCCGCCAACAACCAGACGGCCGCCGTGGACGCCGCCTACGGTGCCGCTCAGACCTGGGACTTCTACAAGAACGTCCTGCACCGCAACGGCATCAAGAACGACGGGCGGGCTCCGGTCTCCCGTGTCCACTACGGCAACGCCTACCAGAACGCGTTCTGGGACGACCAGTCCTTCACGATCACCTATGGAGACGGCGCGAGCAACCAGCACGCCCTGACCCAGCTCGACGTGGCCGGCCACGAGTTCAGCCACGGCGTGACCTCCGCCACCGCGGACCTCCAGTACTCGGGAGAGTCCGGCGGCCTGAACGAGGCCACCTCGGACATCTTCGGCACCGCGGTGGAGTGGAACGCGAACAACGCCCAGGACAAGGGCGACTACCTGCTCGGCGAGAAGATCGACATCTTCGGCAACGGCAATCCGCTGCGCTATCAGGACAAGCCGAGCAAGGACGGCCGGGGCTCGGCCGACTACTGGAGCGCCGGCGTCGGCAACCTCGACGTTCACTACTCCTCCGGCGTTGCCAACCACTTCTTCTACCTGCTGTCCGAGGGCAGTGGGGCGAAGGACATCAACGGCGTGCACTACGACAGCCCGACCGTGGACGGCTCGACGGTCACCGGCATCGGCCGGGACAAGGCGGTTCAGATCTGGTACAAGGCGCTGACCGCGTACTTCACCTCCACCACCGACTACCACGGTGCCCGCGAGGGCACGTTGAAGGCGGCCGCCGACCTGTACGGCGCGAACAGTGCCGAGGCCAAGGCAGTGGCCGCCGCCTGGGCCGGGGTGAACGTCAAGCCCTGACCCCCGGAGCAAGCACGCGGCGCCGCACCGATGTCGAACCGGTGCGGCGCCACCGCGTTCTGCCCCGAACATGGCTGAGGAAACACGACAGGGACGAGGAGATACGTGGTCGGCAGCCGAGCCGTTCTGGACATGGCGGTACCTCGAACCAGTGGCGTCGGTATGGACGACGGGTCCTGCGCCGCCCCGGTGATCACCATCCTGCGGACTGCGGCCACCCGCCGCATGCCGCCGAGCCCGTCGGCTTCCGGCCTGGCCGTATGGGGATGCGGCCTTCCCTGACCTGCCTGGATCGCCGGCTCTGCGGGCCGGATAATCGACGACGTGGCCGTGGAGATGGAGCACAGCTGTGTGACCAGCCGTAGGGGACTGGATCGCTGCCACGCCGAGGTACTGGGAGAACAGATGCTGCTGCCGGACACATCCGATGCTGTCGAACGCAAAGACCGATTCGACTGGTTCTGTGAAACGGTGTCCAGCGATGTGATGCCCATCGCGCTCAGCACCCGGTATGCGGACGACTTCCGGGCGAGCCACATGTCCTTGGACCTCGGCGTTGCACGGTTGTCGTCCTTCGACTGCTCACCGGTGTTCTCGCGCCGCACCTCGGCACATGTCCGGCACGGAGATCCCGAGAACCTGCAGCTGGCTCTGATCACACAGGGCGCCTTCAGGATCTCGCAGAAGGGCAACGCGTCAGTGGTCGCGGGAGACCTCGTACTCACGGACACCTCGCGGCCGAGCGAGGGGGAGTTCACCGGTGTGCAGGCCGGGGCATTGATCATGCAGCTTCCCCGTCAGGCTCTGGCACTCAGCCCGGACCGGGTGGACCGCCTCCTCGCGCAGCGCCTGCCCGCGGGCACGGGATCGGGGGCAGTCCTCGCCGACTTCCTCAAAGTCCTGCTCACGCGCGGTCCACGCTGCAGCCCCGAAGAGCTGAGGGCGATGGGGTCCGTCACCGTGGACCTGGCCACCGCGTACCTCGCACGGCAGCTCGACGACCCCGGCCAGGCACCCGCCGAGGCCCGCGCACAGGAAGAACTGCAGCGGGTCTACCGCTTCGTGGAGAACAACCTCGGCGACCCGCGCCTGACTCCCCAGATGGTCGCCGAGCGGCACCACATGTCCGTGCGCCGGCTGCACGCCCTCTTCGGCGACCAGCCCCTGACCATCGGCGCGTACCTCCGCCAACGCCGCCTCAAGCGCGCCCACACCGACCTCGCGTCCGTTGAGCTGAGAGGCCAGCCCGTCCAAGCGATCGCGGCGCGCTGGGGTTTCCCCAGCGCCACCGGGTTCAGCCGGGCCTTCCGCGAAACCTACGGCATCACCCCCAGCGAACACCGTGCACTCTCCGTGGACACCCCAGTGCACTCAGAGCGCAGAAACACGGCACTCGACGAACCCACCCCGCCCACCGCCCGCGCCTAGATTCCAACCCGCCGTCATGGAACGCGTCGATGCATCTGTCGGGCGCGTGGGGTTGGCAGAGGTGGTCGTTGAGGTCACCGCATCGCTCCGTACAGGTCGTTCGAGTTGTCGAAGATTCGATCGATTTCCTGGCGGAGTGCGACAAGAATCTGTGTGTGGTCATTGGTCGTGCGGGCGAGCTTTCGCCACTTGCGCTGTCCGCGTTGGTCCCTGGACGCTTGGATCTCGAACTGATCCTGAGTCTGGAAGAGCACTGCGAGATGCTGCCCCAGTTCCTCCTGGACCTCGTCGCGCTGCAGCTCGGCCCGAGCCTCCAACTGCTGCCGGAGCGTCTGAAGGGATCGGATGTAGAGCTCGAAGTGGCCGAGGACCTGGGCCCAGTGGGCCGCAATGGGCGCTCCACCGCTGTTCCCGCCAGTAGCCAGGTCGGTGAGGCGCTGGTAGGTGCGGCGCAGTACATCCACCTCTTGGATCAGGTGCTTGACGAGCCTGCGTACGGCTGGGTTGTGCTCGCTCTCACGGGCGCCGTCGCGGACGTCTTCGTAGAGGGGACCCAGGATCAGGGCTGCTGCTCGCCTTACCCGCTGGGGTGCGGTTTCGAAGGTCCTCGCCGGGGGCTCGACCGCGTTGTTCTCCGAGGGTTCGACCGCGGGAGTCTGGTCGCAGTTCTGCAAGGGCCTCAGGTTCCTCAGGCCGACTTCGACGTCCAGCGCCGGCCCAACCGTTTCCAGGAGGCCGCTCTGGTGCTCAGCAAGCAATGCGTCGAGGGCAGCCTCGGCGTCGAAGTCCTCGCTCTCGTCACTCACCGGACGTCGCCTCCTTCCTCAGTGCCAAAATGGAAATCAACTTCTTCCGCCCCCGCACGTAGGCCTGCCGCACGGCAGCGGGGTCCTTGCGTAGCTCCTGAGCGGTCTCCTCGTGCCGGAAGCCGTCCAGCCGCCAGGCCACGGCCTGCCGTTCCGCGGGCGGCAGCCGGTCAAGCGCGGCGAGAACCGTCTTCTGCTGCTCGGTGAGCAGGACCAGGTCCACCGGGCAGGTACCCCCCGGGCGATCCGGTACCGAGTCCGTCGGCTGTGTGCGGGCCGTGGTCTGGCGCAGGTAATTGCGGTAGGCGACCGTGCGAAGCCATGCACCAGGGCGCTCCAGTTGGCGCCATTTGTCCGGTAGCAGCGTCTCGAAGGCCTCGTGTGCCGCGTCGGCAGCCTCATAGGGGCCGGCTCCCAGGTTCATGAGGAACCCGGTGATCCTGCGCATCTCGGTGCGGTAGAAGGCTTCGAAGGCTTTCCGATCGAGCTGTCGGGACTGTTGAGCCGCGCGCAGGGCGGCAGGTACCGCTCGGGCGGCGGGGGCCGCCGGAATCTCGGTCACGTCACTCCGCCCCGCTGTGGTCGGCCTCACCGATCAAGATCTCGATGGAGCGGTCAGGGGTCCGCTCGGAGATTCGACTGCCGGGCGGCAACGACCTCACCCGCTCCGAGAGACCCTGCTGGGCGAGCTCGACCCGGCGTACGTCAACCCTGTCCCGTGCCGCCCCGTACGCCAGCCTTGCGAAGAGCCCGAGCAACGGGATCACCCCCGCCACCATCGTCGTCATCAACATCGGATCCACGACCCACCCCTCGACCTTGCAGCGCTCCGTGCACTGCGTCTTGGTCTTAAAGCATCGAGGGGGCGCGAGTGTGACATCCCGGCAGAGGATTCGTGTTCCGGCTTGCGCTCGCAACGGGGGCTGTCGTTCGGATCGGGCCCGGCTCGATCCGAACGACAGGCCTTAACTCCCGTCCGGCCGGAGCTCGATGCGGTCCGGGGCCAGGTCGACCGCCACGCGGTGTTCCATGCCCAGGGCCGCCAGGAACTTCTGGGGGAGCTGGACGCGCCCGGAGCGGTCCAGGACCACGTACTCGCGTTCGCTGACCGATTCCTCGCCGTGCTCGTCGGTGACCAGGCTGCGCAGGACTTCGCTGCTGGTGCGGCCGTCGCGGATCGCCACAGTGCGGCGGACCTCGCCCGCCACCATGGGGTCGTGCGTCACGATCACCACCGTCACGCCGAGCTCCTTGTTCACCGTGCGGAAGGTCTCGAAGACCGCCGCGGCCGTCTCCGAGTCCAGTTCGCCCGTGGGCTCGTCGGCCAGCAGCACCTTGGGATCGTTCGCCATCGCCACGGCGATCGCGACGCGCTGCTGCTGCCCGCCGGACAGTTGCGCCGGGTGCCGGTGGGCCAGGTCGCCGATCCCGAGGGCGTCCAGGATCTCCGCGACCCGGGCCGCGTGGCGTGCGCCCGCGCCCCGACGGGAGCCGCCGCCCTTCAACTGCATCGGCAGCCCCACGTTCTGGGCGGCCGTCAGGAACGGCAGCAGGTTGCGGGCCGTCTGCTGGAAGACGAAACCGACCGCTTCACGCCGGTAACGCAGCCGGTCCCGCGCCGACAGCTCCAGCAGGTCGTACCCCGCGACCGCCGCACTGCCCGCCGTCGGGACGTCCAGGCCCGCCAGGATGTTCAGGAGGGTGGACTTGCCGCTGCCCGAGGCGCCGACGAGGGCCACCAGGTCGCCCTGGGCGACGGTCAGCTCCAATCCCTGGAGGGCCTGTACCTCGATGCCGTCCGTGCTGAAGATCCGGACCAGACGGTCGCAGGCGATCGCGGCGTCCACCGCGGCGGTGCGGGGCTCCGCGGCGGCCGTCGCCCTGCGGCGCAGTTCCTCGTACGTCGGCTGCTCGGTGTTCAACGCTGGTCTCCCGCTCTCAACTCGGTGGTGATCTGCCGTCGCCCGGACGTCGCCGCCTCGACGAGCACGGCCGCGGCGACCAGGGCGGCGAGGCCCAGGGCCGGTGCGAGTACGGGCCCCGCGGTGAGCCGTATACCGGTCGGCACGCTCGCGCCGACCAGCGTGGACAGGTCCATCGCCGGGCCCAGCAACGCCACCGCGGCCGCCGCCACCAGAGCCCCGCCCAGTGCCGCGGCCAGCGTTTGCGGCAGGGCCTCGGCAAGGATCAGTGCCACGCCCTGCCGGCGGCGCAGCCCCATGGTGCGCAGCCGGGCCAGCAGCGCCGCACGTTCGGGGACGTTCCGCAGCAGTGTGAGCAGTACGGCCAGCAGCGCGAAGCCGGCCGCCGCCGCAACGGAGGCCCAGAAGAGGCGTTGCGCCGACCGCTGGAGCGGATCGGCGGCGAGTTCGGCGACGGCTTCCGCACTGGTGCGCACCGGATACGCCTCGTCGACCGGGAGCGCCTGGGCGGTCGGATACCGGCCCGCGCCGGGCGCCACGGCGGGAGCCGCCGCACCCGCCGCCGGGCGCGTGGCCCGGACCAGCGCGCGCAGCCCGTCCGCGGCCGGGGAGCCGAGGCCGAACCACCGGTTCGGGCGGTCGGCGCCGTGGATCGCGGCCGTCGCGGGGCCGGCCGGCAGGACGACGGTCACCCCGCCCGGACCCGGCTGGGCGGGGGTGCAGTCGATCACGCCGGTGACCCGCGTCCGCAGCTCCCCGCCGCTGCCCGCCCGCAGCACGTACGTGCCCGGCGTCGCCTGCCGCGCCAGGCCGGCGCTGAACAGCGCGGGCACCGGGGCATCGGCGGACCCCGCGCCGCCCGCGGCCAGCAGGGCGGGGTCGAAGGCGCCGCAGCCGAGGGTCCGGGAGAGCTCCGCGTAGGCGGCGGGCTCGGCGACGATGAGCGTGACCTGGGTGGTGCCCTGGGCGGTGCCGAGGACGAAGGAGTCGTGGTCGATCCACAGCGGCACGGAGGTCCGTACGCCCGGCAGCTCGCCCGCGGCCTTCGCGAGCCCGTCCGGGAGCGGGGAGTTCCCGGGCGCGGAGATCGCCGCGTCGCCCCCGACCGTCAGCCGGACCACCCCCAGCCGGGCCGAGTCCACCGACTGCAGGACGGCGGCCCCGAACCCGGCCGTGGTGATGGCGAGGAGCAGGGCGACCAGCGGCAGGACGGAGGGGCCGCTCCGGCCCCGGGCCCGCGCCCCGCTCGCCCCCGATCCGCGGGCGGCCCGCGCCAGCCCGAGGAAGCCGACGAGCCCGGAACCGCGGCCGGCCGCCCGGGCGAGCCAACCGGTCACCACGGGCTGCAGCCGGGCCAGCAGCAGCCCCCCGCACAGCGCGAGCAGCAGCGGAGCCGCGACCAGCAGGGGGTCCACGTCGCTGCCGGCGGGGGAGACCCCGCGGCGCCGGACCTCCAGCACGGCGGCGCCCGTGGCGGTGAGCACGAGCAGCTCGCCGACGGGCCTGCGCCACCGCGCGGCCGGGCGCGGCGGGGCCAGCAGGACGGCCGCCCGTACCGGGAACGCCAGCAGCGCCAGCAGGGCGACGGCCGCGGCGGAGAGCAGAGCGGGCCCGAGCCGGGGCGTGGGCAGCAGCAGTACGGCCAGTGCGGCGGCGGCCGCAGCCGCCGGGAGCACCGTGACGGCGCCCTCCCCGAGGAGACGCCCGACGATGCCGGCCCGCGAGCCGCCCCGCGCCAGCAGCAGCCGTAGCTCGGCGTCCCGGCGGTCCGAGGCGAGCGCACCGGCCAGGCACAGCACGACGAAGGCGACCCCGCCGACCCCGGCGGGTCCGATCGCGGCGAGCGGAGCCGCGGCCTGTCTGCGCACGCGGGCCTGCTCGAACAGCTCGGAAAGCTTCGAAGTGGTCCGCAGCAGATCGCGGTTGCTCTCACGGGCGAGTGTGGCGGCCGTGGGCCCGGCGACGTACGAGGCGACCTCCCCGGCCGTGGCATCGAGCCGGTCGGCCCGCAGCCGGCCGATGTCCACCGGGAGCCGCCAGAAGTCCACGGCGGTGCGGCCCCAGCTGTCCAACCGGTCGAGGTCCCCGGCTCCGACGAAGGCGTCGACGTCCCAGGAGAGGTTCTCCCCGGTGTAGTGCTCACAGGCGTGGGCGAGGCACCCCAGGTCGGCCCAGAAGTCCTCGGTCTCGTCGGGGACCGTGTACAGACCGACGACCTCGACGGAGGGAGTGTCGTGGAACTGGGGCACGCTCGTCAGGACCGACCCGAGGCGGGCGCCGAGGGTCTCGGCAGCGCGCTTCGAGAGCGCGATCTGCAGGGGCCGCGCGGATCCGGCGGGGTCCTGCGTGCCCTGCGAGGGTGCGCCCCCGGATGCATCGGCGGGTGTGCCGCCCGGCCAGCGCCCCTCCACCAGCCGCACGTGCGCCTCCGCCTGCCGGACGTACAGCAGGGCCATGTTCGGCGGGAAGCCGGACGGGCGGGACAGTTCCGGATTCACCAGCGGCTGCCGCTTGACGGTCCGGCTGCCGTGGACCACCGCGTCCGCGTCGACGGGCAGGCTGCCGCCGGTACGCGCGAGCAGGTCCTTCAGCGTTCCGTCCAGGACGCGGGTGCTCTGCCCGGCTTCCGGGGGCGGCGCGGTCGCCAGGAGGCTGGTGTCGCTCTGCCCGCTGCGGTGGAGGAAGGACCTCAGGGCCTGGTCGGCGCCCCGGTCCTGGGCCCGTGGCAGAGCGGCGGCCAGCAGGACGGCGACGAACGCGAGCGCGGCGCCGAGCACGGTGGCCAGCGGCGCCGCCCGCAGCCGGGTCCTGACCCACGGCGCGGGCCGCGGCCCGGACCGGGGGGCGGAGCCGGACCGGGGGGCGGCGGCGGACGGCGGGGGAACGGTCGGCGGCGGGGTGGTCACATCTCCTCCACGGGGCGCAGCCGGGCGGCGATGTCGCGGCCCCGGGGGCCGCTGAACGCGGCCGACAACAGGGGAACGGCCGCGATGGCGGCGGCCGTCAGCAGGGTCTGCCAGAACGGCATGTCCACCCGTACGGGCGGGAACGGCAGTTGTGCGGCGGGCGTCAGCACCAGCAGGGGCGCCATCAGATGGACGAGGGCGACACCCAGCCCGGTCCCGACTGCGGTCCCGAGGGCGATCAGCACCCCGCCTTCGGCGGCGGATGCCCCGGCGAGCGACCGGCGCGGTGTGCCGAGCGCGAGCAGGACGGAGAACTCCCGTCCCCGCACCCGCCGTTCGGCGGCGGTGGACGTCGCGAAGCCGATGGCCGCCAGAACCGCGCAGGCGACGGCGAGGGCGGCCAGCGCGCTCTGCGGCCCGGCGCTCAGCGGGTCGTCCAGCAGGCCCGCGGTGATCTCCTCGCGGAGCTGGACGCGTTCGGTCCTGGCCCCCTCGCGCAGCGCGGCCGCCGCGCGCGCCGGGACGGGGTCGGCAGCCGAGGCGGCGGGCAGCCACCACTCGGTGGGCGGGGCCGGCTGCTGACCGGTGGACTCCAGCAGGAACCGGCCGAGGGTGTGCAGGTCGACGGCGAGCGCGGTCCGTCCGGCCACGGGGAGGGCGTCCACGGCGGCGGTGATCCGCACCGGGACGGTCGCGCCGTCCAGCGTGATCTGGACCGTATCTCCCACCGAGGCGCCGAGGGACCGCAGGTAGTGCGTGGTGGCGACGGCCGGGACGGGGGCGGCAAGCGGCGCGGCGGGCGCCGGGAACAGCAGGGCGTGCACCCCCTTCTCGGTGCCGAACCCACCGTGGTAGCGCAGCCGCAGCAGATCCGTGGAACCCGCCGGGACCGGGGAGACGACGGCGGCCTGCGCGGAGCGGGGCTCCTGCGGGGGCGCCGACCGCCAGCCCCCGGTGCCGCCCGGGCCGGGCGCGGAGGGTGCGGCGGGCACGGCGACCGGTACGGCGGCGCCGTCCGCGGTGCCGGAGACTGCGATCCGGCGCAGGGCCAGTTCGCTGCCGTCGCCCGCGGGGCCGCCGTCCCCGGCGTACGCGAGGCGTATCCCCGCCAGCGTCAGCGGCGCGGCCGCAGAACCGACCGGGGCGTCGGTCAGGGTGTCGAGCGCGAACGGGAGGGTGGCGTCGCCGCTGGTGGGCAGCCTGACGGGCGGCGTCCCGTGGGTCGCCCCGAACCGGTCGCGCAGCAGCAGGCTCACGGTGGCCCAGCTCGTACCGGCGGTCCGCACGGTCACGTCGAGGTCGATCCGGCGGGGCGAGCCGGGCAGGGCGATACCCGGGCCGCCCGCGGGGCTTCCGGCCGGTTCCGTTGCACTGATGGCTCCCGCGGCATCGGCCGGCCCCGTGGCACCGGTGGCTCCCGTGGCAGCGGCGAGCGGGGTGAACAGCTCCCGCATCCCGCGGCCGCCACGCAGATCGGCCCGCAGCGGGACCCGTTCGCCCACCTTGGCGGCGTCCAGTGCCACGACGTCGCCGACGCCCCCGCCCGGCAGCTGCTGCTCCGCGCGGACCACCGGGATCAGCCGGTCCCCGCCCGGCAGCGCCCCGTAGCGCCCGCCCTGCCCCATCGGGGACATGCTGCTCCCGGAGATCCGCAGGCCGCCCGCGGTCGCGAAGTCGGCCTGGTCGCGCTGGGACGCGGCCCAGGCGGTGTGCTGGCCGAGGGCCAGGGTCCCGCTGGAGACGGCGAGGACCAGCAGCAGCACGGGCCCGGCGGCGCGGCCCGGCCTGCGGGCGAGCTGCCAGCCGACGAGGGCCGGGCCGAGGCTCCGGCCGCGCGCCGCCAGCCGCCCCCCGGCCCTCGCCGCGAACGGCAGCAGCCGCAGGACCAGCAGGGTGCCCGCGACCAGGGCGAGGGACGGCGCGGCGACCAGCACGGGGTCCACGCCCAGGCCGCCGGCCGTGGAACCGCCGGGCGCGGGGGCGTCCGAACCCCGGTAGTACGACAGCTGCTGGTAGCCGAGGACCGCGAGGGCCACCACGGCCAGGTCCAGGCCGGAGCGGGCGGCGCCCCTCACCACGGCCTGCCTGCCGCCGGCGCGGCGCAGCACGGCGGCCGAGGCACCGCGCAGGACGGAGGGCAGGGTCGTCAGCAGGACACAGGCCAGGGCGCAGCCGGCCGCGACCGGCCAGACCAGCCAGGTGTCCGGGATCTCCAGGTGGACCCGCCCGAGCGGTCCGACCCGGCCGAACAGGTGCAGCAGGGGCGGTGTGAGCAGCGGTGCGAGGAGGGCCGCGGGCAGCGCGAGCAGCAGCGACTCGGCCGCGCCCAGCGCGCCGAGGCGCCGGCGGGAGGCGCCGCGCGCGGTGAGCAGGACGCGCTCCGGTTCTTGACGGACCGCCATGATGTGGGAGACGAGGAGCAGTGCGGCGGCCGAGAGGACGGCGAGCTGGAGCGCACCCGCCAGCAGCGCGGACCGGGCCACGAGCAGCCCGGAATCCAACTCGGCCAGCAGTTGCGGGAGTTCGGTGGAGGCCCGGAGCGAGGTGGTGCGCTGGAGGGAGACCCCCGCAGGTTTCGCCGCGGTCGAGACGGCGTCGGCCTCGGAGGTGCGGATCGTGCTCAGGTCCGGGGTCAGGAGCGTGGCGCGGTACTCCTGGAGGAGGCCGCCCGTCGAGAAGGCGCTGTCGTCCACCATGAGCGGGCCGTAGGTTGTGAAGGCGCCGGCCTGGATCTCCCGGCCGCCGAGCGGGTCGAGCCGCCAGTACCCGGCGTCCGGATCGGCGGCCCGGTACACGCCGGTGACCAGCACGGTCAGCGGAGGGCCGCCGAACCGGTCGTCCAGCCGGACCGGCGCGGGCAGCGCGGACTCGGCCAGACCGAGCCGTGCCAGCGCCGCCCGGGGCACGGCCGCTTGCGGCGGAGTGCCGCCCCCGATGGCGGCGGTGACCGGCCGCGGCCACTCGCCCGCGAGCAGCCGTACGTGCTCCCGGCCGAGCGCGGCGAGCAGGGTCAGGTCGGCGTCGCGGCCCGAAGCGGCGGCGCCGGGGAGCCCGTACGAACGGCTGAGGGCCACGCTCTCGGAGGCCACCGGAAACCGCCCGAACACCTCGTCCGCGAAGCTCCGTACGGACTCGTCGTCCTTGGCGCGGGAGGAAGCGGGACGGCCGCTGGTGACCACGACGGTGGTCCGGGACCGTTCCGGGCCGGCCAGGGCCCGCCGGAGCCCTTCCTCTCCCACGCCACGGGTGAATGCGGTCAGCGCGGTCAGGGCGGTCGCGGTGATCAGTACGGTGAGCAGTGCGGCGACGGCGAGCGGCCATCGCCCGCGCAGCCGGCGCACGACGAAGCCGAGCACGTGTTCAGTTCCTCCCCCGTCCGGACTTTCGGTACCGGATAGCGGACGATCTTGTCAGAGTCGGGCGGCAAGAGGAAGAGACTTGCGTGAATAGCGTGACAGGTGCGCAAATGTGAGCGGAAATCCGCAGTGGCAGAACGCGCGGGAGGCGGGGCCGGGCGCGCCGCGCACACGGCTCAACGGGGGAGTGCAGATCATGACGGCGCATCAGGAGACCGCGACGACGGTCACCGCACCACGGAAGGACGAGGACACGCCCATCGTGGTCGTGGACGACGTACGCCACAGCTTCGGCAGCGGACCGCAGGCCGTCCACGCCCTGCGCGGCGTGTCCTTCGACATCCGCCGCGGCGAACTCATCGCCCTCAGGGGCCGGTCGGGCTCCGGCAAGACCACCCTGCTGAACCTCGTCGGCGGCCTCGACACCCCGACCGGCGGCCGGATCACCCTCGACGGCACCGACCTGGCGGCCCTCGACGAGCCGGGCCTGCTCGCCCTGCGCCGCGACCGCATCGGCTTCGTATTCCAGTCCTTCGGCCTGATCCCCGTCCTCACCGCCGTCGAGAACGTCGGCGTACCGATGCGACTGCGCCGCATCCCCGCCAAGGAGCGCGAGGAACGCGCCCGCACCCTGCTCGCCCTGGTAGGCCTCGCCGATCACGCCGAGCAACGCCCCGGCGAACTCTCCGGCGGCCAGCAGCAGCGCGTCGCGGTGGCCCGCGCCCTGGCGAACGACCCCGACCTGATCATCGCGGACGAACCCACGGGCCAGCTCGACCTGGAGACCGGCCGGTCGATCATGGAACTACTGCGCGCGGTGGTCCGCAGCAAGGCCGTCACCATCCTCGTCGCCACCCACGACCCCAACCTGATCGAACTCGCCGACCGCGTAGTGGAACTGCGCGACGGCCGCATCGTCACTCCCGACGCGGACGCCGAGCGAACGCCCGGGGAGGCGTAGGACCTCCAGGCGGAGGTGTCCGTACCCGAACTCGGCCCGCATCCCCGGCCGTCCGTCGGCGGTGACCCGGTGTCGGCCCGGTGGTGCCCGCCCACGCCGACGCCGTCCGTCCGTGAGGTCTACGGCTCGGCAGTGTTCAGCTGTCGAAGTCCTAGCGCAGGTATGCGCGGATACGGGCCGGCACGGGGCCGGTGAGGGCGCTCAGGCCGGTCACGGGGTTCCCGCCGTGGCTGGACTCGACTCCCGCCTGGTGCCGATCGTGCCCCAACGGACCTACCCGGCACCACACCGCCAACCAGGCACGGGCTCGTCAGGGGGGAACCGGCATGTGCGCCCGTCAGGGGGTCAGGTCGGCCCCGGCGAGGTCGCGTACCGTCGCCATGTCGCTGAACGGGAGGAGTTCCTCGCCCACGATCTGATGCGGTTCGCTGCCCTTTCCTGCGATCAGGACGATGTCGTCGGGCCGCGCGGCGGCGAGCGCGAACCCGATGGCCCTGCGCCGGTCGGCGGAGCGTTCGTAGGGGGTGCCGGTGGCCGCGATGCCGGGGGCGATCTGATCCAGGATCGCCTCGGGGTCCTCGGTACGGGGGTTGTCCGAGGTCAGGACGCACAGGTCGGAGTGGATCCCGGCGATCCTGCCCATCTCGGCCCGCTTGGTGGTGTCCCGGTCGCCTCCGCAGCCGAAGACCGTGATCACCCGGGCGCGGGCGAAGCCCCGGATGGCCGTGAGGACTTTGTCGAGGGAGTCGGGCGAGTGCGCGTAGTCCACGATCACCGACGTGCCGGCGGGGGTGATGAAGCGCTCGAACCGGCCCGGTACGGGCGGCATCTGTGCGAGCGCGGCGACCAGTCCGTCCAGCTCATGCCCCAGAACCCGGCAGGCCGCCACGGCCGCCAGCGCGTTGGACACGGAGAACCGGCCCGGGACGGGGACGGCCGCGGGGTACGTCCGGCCCGCGTGGTGCAGGGTGAACCGAGTGCCGGAGGCGTCGGCGACCAGGTCCGCGGCGTGGAAGTCGGCCTCCGCGTCGAGTCCGTACGTCGTCACCGCGCCCGGCATCATCGCCCGGATCCGTGCTCCCACAGCGTCGTCCACGTTGACCACCGCGTGCCGGCAAAGTCCCTGGAACAGCCGGAGTTTGGCGTTCGTGTAGCGGTCCATCGTGCCGTGGTCGTCCAGGTGGTCCTGGGTCAGGTTCGTGAAGACGCCGACGTCGACGAAAGTGCGGTCCATCCGGTAGGTCTGCAGTGCCATCGAGGTGGCTTCCAGCACCACGCTGCTCGTGGCACGGTCACGCATACGGCCCAGCAGGTACTGCAGGTCGGGCGATTCCGGAGTGGTCAGCACCGAGGGCGGCATCGGGATCACCTCGTCGCCGATCCTGCTGCCCGCCGTTCCGATGACGCCCACCGAGGCGCCCTCGGCGATCCTCAGCAGCGATTCGACCATGTACGAGATGGAGGTCTTCCCGTTGGTCCCGGTGATCGCCACCACGTCCATGTGCCGCCCGGGCTCGCCGAAGTAGCGGGAGGAAGCGACGGCGGCGGCCTTGCGGGTATCGGCCACCCGTACGACGCACACCGCGGGCGGCAGTTCCCGCTGCGGGGGCACGGTGGCGGCTCCCGCCGCGTCGACGAGCACGGCCACCGCCCCGCGCGCGAGCGCCGCACCGATGGCGGCGGGGCCGCCTCCGCGGTGACCGGGTACGGCGATGAAGAGCGATCCCGGCACGACCCGGTCGACGTCGAAGGTGGTGCCCGCGGTGATCCGCGTCGATGCGGAGTCCCCTTGGATGACGTGGTGCTCGTGGCCGGTCAGCAACCCGCTCAACTTCACGGTGGTCCCTTCGGGAACGGCGGCAGCGCCGACGGACCGCCGGTACTGCCGTGATGGGGTGAGGGGCGCCGGGGCGCCCCGGGCGACGGGACCGGGAGGGGTCGGGGCGCGGTGGTCCGGCGGGGATGCCGGAGGCGGGGCCGTCCCGGGAAGGGATACGGGAGGGGCCCGGATGGGTGGGACGGCAGGGGAGGGCGGCGGGAGGCGCTAGCCGTGGCCGTGCGGGGCGCAGCGGCGGAGCGTGGGGGCCTGGCCGCCGACGGCGGCTCGGGAGCCGGCGCCCCTGCGGTCCGTACGGGCCGCACGCGCGGCGGGAGCGGCCTGCGGCAGGCGCTCCTCCGTGACGCGTGTGCGGTTCATGGCCCGAGTGTACGGGCGCCCGCACGCCCCGGACGCCACGCCGGGGCGGTCCGGACCTCGTTCCGCGCCGCTGGACTCCCGTACGTCCGGCCGGGCCGTCTCCTTCGGGTCACTCTCACGGGGGGCGCGGCAGGTCGCCCGCCGTCGCCGGACTCGGACCCGTGGCCCCATGGGGCCTCTCAGATCTCGTCGGAGTGGGCGCCTGCGCCGACAGGGGTCCGGCTGGTGGCGAGCCAGGAGCGGGCGGGGCCGGCGGGTGTTGCCGTGTCCACGGTGAGGTGGAGGCGGGTATCGCCGTCGAGGCCGGGATAGCTGCGCTGTTCCGTGCCCGCGAAACAGTGGCGGAGCGCCTCCGCCACCGCTCGGGCGGCTTCGGGCGTGTGCGCGATGATCCGTACCTCGGCGTGCCCGGGTGACGGCAGTGTCTGGGTCTGGCTCTCGGTGTACTTCACGTGGGCGTGGGTCCCTTCGGGTTCAGACGTGGGCGCCGGTCCGGCGGGTCGGGGCGCCGTGACGCCCCGACCGCTGCCCCCGGTCGGAGGAAGGTCATCCCTCACCGGTCGGCTTCCGTGTGGTGGGCTCGACGACCGGTGTCGTCCGGCAGGCCGGGAGGCCTCGGCCGGGGGTCGCTGAAGCGGTACGTTTCGATCCGCGCGTCGTGCTGGGCGTTCAGCAGGTGGATCCAGCGCATTCCGATGCCGATCATGAGCACGATCACCGCGACGAGGACGATGGTCTCCACGGAGCTCACCTCCAGCCGTTCGCCGACAGCGGCAGGGCGCTCCGTCCCATCGGCTCGCCGAAGGGGGACATACAGGCCCCGCCCTCGCCCTCCCACGCGGCTTCACGGCGCGCGGCATCGCGGATGCCGCGCCCGATGGCGGCTTCGTTGGCCATGAGCACGCCCGCGGTGAGGACGCTGCCCGGGATCGCCGCGGCGGCCATCAGCCGCGCCGCGGCTGCGGGTGCGGTCTCCGGCGGGATGACGAGCAGGTCCCAGCGGCCGACGGTGTAGGAGAGCAGGATCAGCTTGTCGGGGTCCTGTTCGGTGAACCAGCCCACGTGCAGCACGCGCCCGGCCACGGGCACCGTGCGCGGTACGACGGGCCAGCGGGTGGGATTCACGGTGACGCGGGTGATGCGCCCCCAGGGTTCCGCCAAGGCGGCGGCGAGCGGTGGGAGCTCGGCTTCGAGGTCGCGGGAGTGGGGCCACCAGGCCCCGTCCAGCCGGCCTGCGAGCGTGCTCTTCGGGGTGAGGGACAAGCGAGCCGGGACTTCTGCGGCGAGGTCGCGGGGCGCGGTCCGGTCTACGGCCATTGTCATGATGGGGACCTGCCCCCGGACTGCCCGTCGGCAGCCCGGTTCTTAGGCGATCGCCGGAAATGACACCCGCATGAGAGCCGGTGTGCGAAGTACTCCCGGTGCTTTCACTGTACGCCTGTTCGACGGGCCGTGGTCGATCTGACCAGGCATTTTCCGGCGGGTGGTGGAGCGGGCGGCGGGAGTACCGTCAAGGGACGACAGGCCCGCGCACGTCGCCCGACCGGCACCCGTGCCGACCTGCGACGCGGTACGGCCGCACCCGTGGACGGGCGAACCCACACGGCTGACCCCGAATCCCCAGCGGCCGAGTGGGCGAACGGCGTGCTGGTCAGAGCCCCTCGTCGTGCAGGTCCTCTTCGCGCAGCAGGTCGTCCTCGCGGCGGCGCGAGGTCTCGCTCTGGCCGGGCTTCTGTCCCTTCTCGCGGGACGACTTGCCCGGCTGGGGCTGGGCGGGGTCTCCGGGGCGACGGTGTTCCTGTGCCTCACGGCCCTTGCCGGGCTGCTGACGCTTGTCCTGCTTTCCGCCCATGGGGCGACTCCTCTTGACGCGTGGGGTTCGGATTCCTCTCGGACAAAACTGACACGCACAGCGGCGGTCTGCATCATGGCGGCTGGGAAGCGATGAACACGGGCAGCGCCTCAGACGCTTGCTCGTTCGCGGAGTTCCCGGTCGCCGTGGCGGAGGCGTTGTGGGTCGACATGCCGCGTATGGCGCAATGAGGCGTTCCGGTGGCCCGGCAGGTCATTTTGTGCGGAGGCGGTGACCGGCGCGCGGGTGGAGAGAAGGTGGCACACCGGGTCATGGACGAGGGGAGCGTGGACCGGTCCGAGGGTTTCGGCGAGCAGTTGCTCGGCCTGTTGCTGGATCGGGCGCCGTACCTGCCGCCGCAACTGATCGCTCCGTTGATCGCGGAGGAGGTGGGCAGGGTCGGGGGCCGTGACGTCTCCATCCTGCTCCAGGACTACGCGCAGGAGCTGCTGGTGCCGCTGCCGGGCAGGAAACTGCACGTCAGTCAGCCTGAGCCGGTGATCAATTCCCCCGCCGGCCGCGCTTTCCTGTGCGGGGAGGCCGTCGAGGTGCCCCTGGCCCGCGGCGGCGTGCGGATGTACCTGCCGCTGCTGGACGGAAGCGACACCGTGGGAGTGATGGTCCTCACCCTGGACGACGTCGGCGACGACGACCGGCGCCTGCTGCGCCGCCTCGCCGGCCTGGTCGCCGATCTGCTGGTCACCAAGAGCGCCTACACCGACCAGTTCTTCCTGGCCCGGCGCAGGGAGCCGATGAGCGTGTCCGCGGAGATCCAGTGGGGCCTGCTGCCGCCGCTGACGATGACCGTGCCGCAGGTCGCGGTGGCCGGCATCCTGGAGCCCGCCTACCGCGTCGCCGGAGACAGCTTCGACTACGCCCTCAACGACAACATCCTGCACATGGCCGTGATCGACGCGATGGGCCACGGCCTCGACGCCGCCGTGATGGCCACCGTGGCCATCGGCGCCTACCGGCACGCCCGGCGCGTGTTCGTCAGCCTGGCCGAGAAGTACACGTACATGGACGACGCCATCTCCCGGCAGTTCGGCCCCGACCACTTCGTCACCGCCCAGCTGATGCACCTGAACATCACCACCGGTGAGCTGGAGCTCGTCAACGCGGGCCACCCCGCGCCGCTGCTGATCCGCGGCGGCAAGGTCGTACGGCAGCTGGAGAGCGCGACGACGCTGCCCGTCGGCTTCGGCGGCGAGGAACCCCGCATCGGAGAGCACACGCTCCAACAAGGCGACCGCGTGCTCTGCTACACCGACGGCATCATCGAAGAGCACGTCAGCGGCGGGGAGCAGTTCGGCGAGGAACGCCTCATCCGCTGTGTCAACCGCCTGGGTGAAGAGCCGTCACAGAGGATGCGGGCAGACCTGCGCCGGCTCTCCCACGCGCTCAAGAACGAACGGGGCGGACACACCAGCGACGATGCCACCCTCTTCATGATCGAATGGCGCGGGGGCGCCGCCGACCACCTCGCGGTTCTTGGCTGAAGGACAACCCTCAGCCGTCGCGCCGGCCCTGGAGCGTCCGATGCGGCGCTGGCCCTCGGGGTGGCGGCCGGTGGAGGCCGAGCGGACAGCGTCATGGCCGACGTTCTGCGTCGGTGTTCAAGGCCGGCAGTCTGAGTACGGCGCGCACCCGCAAGGTGAGTACCCGGACGGCTGTGCAGGTCCCGCTGCAGCGGTTGGATGGGGGCATGAAAGCAACCGCTCCCTCCACGACACACCCGGTGCCGGTGCCGGTGCCGGTGCCCGGAGGCAAGGACCGCTCCCGGTTCTGGTCGGGCCTGTCCGCCGCCTTGTTCGTGCCCGCAGTCCTGGCGTCCGTCGTCCTCCTCCTGTCCTCCGTGCGAGTGTCAGGCTGCGTGACGTACGGGATCGATTGCGCCAGGGGGCTTCCCGGGTGGCTGTTCCTCTGGAGCACCGGAGTCGCCTTCGTGGCGTTCATCGTCGCCTTGGCCGCTCCCGTCCCGAGGGCCCGGCAGGCGGCGCTCGCCGCGCAGCTCCTCGCAGAAGGCACGGCGCTGCTGGTGATCCTCAGCCACTACGCCTGACCGGCAGCGCCCCGGTCGCGGGGACTTCGGGCAGCCGGCTTCGTACGTGGGAATCCGCACGGCGGCCGGAATGCGCGGTTTCCGGCTAGCCCCTTCTTCACGCTCTCACCCGCGGCTTTGGCCTCGATCAGGGCCTCGGCCCTCTCCTGGAAACGGTCCTGGCAGTCAAGCCGACGGGTGTTGCCGGTTCTGGAGGTGGTCGCCTTCGACCCGGTTGGCCTGGTCGGGGTAGTTGCAGGTGAGCAGGGTGAGGTCCCAGTGCAGGCCGGCGGGGCAGTCGAAGAGGTAGGCGATGCCGTTGGAGCATTCCCAGAACCTCGTGAAGTCGGCGTCCCCGTAGTACTGGTTGGGGCCCGGGCATTCCTTCGTGACGGGCTGCGGTCCGTCGGCGGCCATCGCCTGCGGCGTGGTCGCTCCGGCCAGGATCAGGCCGGCCACGGCGGCGGCGAGGCTGAGCTTCTTCATCGGGTTCCTCCCCATTGATCGGATGACGCGTTGATCAACGGCGGTCAACGGGAAAGGGCACGCAGCCGCCAGACCACCTCCGGCCGAGCACATCGAGGGCGCCCGCCACCGTGTCGAGCGGCCCGGCCGCCGGCGGCGCCGAGGCGATCCCTTCGACGAGCGGACCGGTTCCCGGGCCCTGTCGAAGAGCACCTCGCGCTTGTCCGGGAACGATCGGCAGGTCATCCTGCCCGTCTTCTGCAACGACGTCATCGAGCGCTCCCTGTGGTGCGTCATGCCGGGGCAGGGCCCTTCTCCGTGCCGGCCTTGGGCCTGCCGGTCGGAGCCGGACTGAGCCTGAGCATCACGACGTAGGCGATCACCACCGCGACGATGACCAGCGGCATGACGGTGAGACCCTGCGATCCGAGCAGCAGGGTGGCCAGCAGCACCGACGTCAACGGGAGCCTGAGCATGGTGACCGACATGGCTCCGATACCCATGGCGAATGCCGGGGTGAGCTGTAGCCCGGGAAGGTGGGACAGGGCGATCCCGCCCGCCGCCCCGAGGAACATCGCCGGGAAGATCGGGCCGCCTCGGAAGGCGCTCAGTGAGACGGAGTAGGCGAGCCCCTTGCAGGCGACGAGCAGCGTCAACGTGCCGACGCCGTAGGCGGCGCTGTCCGCGAGCAGCGGGCCCAGGGCGCTCTGTCCCGAGTACATCACCTCGGTCGCGGCCCTCCCGGTGCCCTGGGCGTAGGCGATGGCGAGCCCGGCGATCACGACGCCCATCAGTACGGTGGCGGGAAGCAGGTGTCGTTCGACGCGGGGCTGCAGCCATAGGGCGAGCCGTCGGATGGCCGTGCCGACGAGGGCCGCCGCGAGTCCGATGACGAGTGCCCAGCCGAACTCGGCGACGGTGGGCGGGTTGGCGTGCGGTACGTCCTGAACTGCCAGGGAGTACGTGCCGAGACCGGTCCAGTTGTCCATGCCGATGAAGACGAGCGAGCCGATGCCGGCGGCGAGGAGCCCTGGCACCAGCACGATCCCGAGCATCGGCCCGCCGATCCCCGACACCTCCATCAGCAGGAAGGCCCCGGTGATGGGGGATCCGAGCAGGGTGCTGACAGCTGCGAAACTCCCCGCGGCGCCGACCACGGCCCCGGCTTGTGGGGGCAAGCCCGGCTTGATCAGGCGCGCCAGCCAGAGGGCTACGCCGCTGCCGAGCATGATGAGCGGAGCCTCGGGCCCGAGGACCGCGCCGAGGCTCAGCGTGGCCAAGGCCGCGATGAGGATGCCGGGGAGCTCCGACGGTTTCGGCGCACCCGACATCGACAGCCCCTCGGCCGGCTTGTGGCCGCCGATCCCGGGCAGGTGGCGGATGGTCAATCCGACCAGCAGGCCTGCCACGGCCAGCAGCGGCAGCGGCCACCAAGGCGGGGTCCCCCGGAAACCCAGCGCCTCGGGCAGGTCGGTGTAGGCCCAGGGCTGGAGCTCATTGACGAGTGCGAGGAAGCCGTACGCGCCTGCGGAGATCGGCACTCCGAGCACCGCCGCCATGGCCAGGAGCCCGATGTAGCCGCGGGTCCTGACCTGGGCGAAGGGGTCCGGCGGTGACGCTCCCGGTGCTCCGACGGGACTGTCGGCCGACATGCGAATCAACTCCTCGGCATCGATGTCCGTCGAGAACGTGGCGATTCACCGGCGCATCCCCGAGGTGATACCACGGGGCATCGCTGTGCACTCGGCGGGCTCACCGCTGTCGATGGGAGGCGGCGTGACGGTCATTCAGGCGGCCCAGTCCTCGCCGGGCGGTTCACCCGATCGATCGTGCGTCGTAGGTGTGGTCCGCCCGGTCGTGGGAAGCAGGGTGATTGCCGTCGCGTTGCGTCACGGTGGAAGGCTGTGCGGCGGGGAGCAGGCCGGTCAGGGAGTTCGTTCATCAGGGGGTGCGAGGGGGGCGGGGTGTCGCCGCGTCCTGTTCCGTGAGGTGGCTGTCCATGGTGGTGTTCAGGTCGGCCATGAAGGCTTCGAACTGCTCCAGGAACCGGGGCGGGTAGTGCGACATCGCGGCGTCGAGCCGGTGGGCGAGCGGGCCGAAGAACTCGTCCGCCCGTTCCTGGACGTGCCCGCCACTGCGCAGCGTGACGATGCGTCGGTCGGAGTGTTCGCGGGCGCGGGTGATGTGGCCCGCCGCTTCGAGACGGTTCAGGAGCGCGGTGGTGGCGCCCGTGGACAGGGAGATCCGCTCGCTCAGCCGTGCCGGTGACAGGGGAGTGCCGCGCTCCTCGGCGGCGGCGATCTCCAGGACCGCGGTCGCATCCGTGGAGTGCAGGCCCAGCCAGGCGGCGAAGCGCCGGCTGAGCTCGGTGTAGTGGCCGCCGTAGATCCGCAGCGACTCCATGAGCCGCTCACGCTGCTCCGCGACACCGTCACGCACTGCTTCCTCCATGCCTGCGCCCTTCTCTCCTGTCACGCGGTCCGCGCGGCCGTCCCGCCCGCTTTGACAACCTACCGCCATCGCTTTACCTTCATGATGGAATTACTTCACCATGGAGGTATCTGGCGTGCGTGACCCGTCCCCCACTCCCTGCGAGACGGCCGAGCCCTACCGGGGGCGGTGGCTGATCCTGGCAGTGATGATCGTCGCGGAGATCATGGATCTCCTGGACGCCTCGATCGTCAACGTCGCCGGGCCGGACCTGGAGGAGTCCCTCGGTGCCGGTTCCGCCGGACTGCAGTGGGTGATCGGCGGCTACGCCCTCACCCTGGGCGCCGGTCTGGTGCTCGGCGGCCGGCTCGGCGATCGCCACGGCCGGCGCCGGATGTTCCTGGTAGGGCTCGCGGCCTTCACCGCGGCCTCAATGCTGTGCGCGGTCGCCCCGAACATCGAGTCGCTGATCGCCTTCCGCCTGCTGCAGGGCACCGCCGGAGCGATGCTGCTGCCCCAGGGCCTGGGTCTGCTGCGGGAGAACTTCTCCGGCCCCGAACTCACCAAGGTCTTCTCGATCTTCGGACCCGTCCTCGGTCTGGGCGGCATCATCGGCCCGGTCTTGGGCGGCTTCCTCATCGAGGGAGACTTCTTCGGCCTGGGCTGGCGGTCGGTATTCCTGGTCAACCTGCCCATCGGCATCGCGGCACTGATCGTCGCCGCGAAGTTCGTGCCCAGGAAGGCGGGCGACCGCACGGTACGGGTCGACATGACCGGCGCCGCCCTGGTCGTGATCTCCTGCGCGCTGCTGGTGCTGCCGCTCAACCAGGGGCAGGAGAGCGGCTGGCCGCTGTGGACGTGGCTGTCCATGGCCGCCTCGGCGATCGGTTTCACCCTGTTCGCCCTTCAGCAGCGCCGCACGGCCGCCGCGGGCCGTGAGCCGCTGGTGACCCCGGGCCTGCTGCGCAAGCCCGCCTTCACCGTCGGGCTCGGCGGCATCGCCCTGTTCTTCGGCGGGCTCATCGGCACCCAGCTCGTGCTGACCCTCTTCCTCCAGATCGGCCGGCACTTCACCGCCGGCGAGGCGGGACTGGGCAATCTGCCCCTCGCGGTGGGAACCGCGATCGGCGGCGCGGTCAGCGGCGCGTTCCTCGCGGACAGGATCGGCCGCAAGGTGCTGCAGATCGGACCGCTGGTTCAGCTGGTCGGCGCGGCCGTGTTGTGGTTCGAGCTCGACGGCCTCGATGCCGCCTCGTTCTCGATCTGGGACATCGTTCCCGGCGTGGCGGTGTCGGGCATCGGCGCCGGCATGGTGATCGCCGCCCTGTTCAGCTTCATCCTGGCCGCGGTCGACGACGAGGAGATCGGATCGGCCTCCGGTGTCCTGTCGGCGGTCCAGGCCGTCGGCGGTTCCGTCGGCGTCGCGGTCTTCGGCTCGGTCTTCTTCGCCCGGGCCGAGACCGGTGACTTCACCGGCGGCTTCCACCGCGCGCTGACCGTCCAGGCGTGCCTGCTGGTGGCCTTCCTCGCGATCACCTTCCTGCTGCCGAAGAAGGGCCGCCCCGACGACGAGCAGCACGGCATCGCCGCCGAGCCCGCCACCGGCTCCGACGCGAAGCGGCACCTCACCGTGTGAAACACGGCTGGGGAGAGCGTGCACCGAAGCGGTCATCGTCCCAGCGAGCGGGCTCCCGTCACAGCCGGGGCGAAGTCGCCCGTCGGGGCGGTGGGTTGCAGGTACACGCCCATGCTCGGTATCCCGGTCGCCTCGGTGACGTGCCAGCCGAGCGGGGCGGTGGTGGTCGACAGCAGAAGCAGGTCAGTGTCCTTGTGCACGGCATCGGCGAACCCGACCCCTCGCCCAGGTCAGCGATGAACGCGCCGGCGGCCCGCAGCAGTGCGCTTTTGTCTTGGACGTCGCCATGGGCCCGGGGGTTTGCGGGCAGCGGCCGGAACTCCAGCCCCGCTGCTTGGGCAAGGGGTACGAACGACTCCGTGGCGGCGAGCGCGACCTCGTGTCCGGCATCGCGCAAAGCGGCACCCAGGCCGGTGTAGGGCGCGAGGTCACCGTGTGATCCGGCCGTGCCGATCAGGATTTTCATGGACGTTCCTCATGCGTGGTCATTGATGTGGATGTGGCGGGACGCGTTGGCGTGCACCGCTTGGGTCAGGTAGGCGGCCAGGCCGGGACGTTGTTGCGACGGCGGCACGACGAGGGCGAAGGCGCGCGGGTCGGCCGCGAAGTCGTCGGCGATCCGACGGTGCATCTCGGGCGGGCAGGGCGTGAACCAGCGGGTCACGTGCAGCCGGTGCTCTTCGGCGAGGTCCATGGCCCGTTGGCCGTCGGCGGGTTCGCCGTCCTCGTAGCCCGCGAGCAGCTCCGCTCGCCGGGTGGCGGCCTCGGTCATGAGCCGGCGCCAGTCCTCCTTGGTGTGGGCGGAGGCCCGAGTCATCGCCTCCCGGTGCCCTTTCGAGTCCTGCCACTTCAGTTGGGCCTCGGTGGCGTAGGTGAGGTCGAAGGCGACCTCACCGAAGACCTCGAAGCGTTCCTCGGGCGTCATCGGCACCCCGGTCTGCTGGACCTCGATCGCCCGCTCGGCGACCTCGGCCAGGCGCTGCAGCCTGGCAATCTCCTCCGCCAGTTGACGCTGCCGGGTCCGCAGATGCTCCAGCGCGCCGGCTCGCGGGTCAGCGAGGATCTCGGCTATGCAGTGTGCGCACGGTCACCCCGGCGAAGGCCGAGACCTGACCCACGGTGTAGCCCATGGACCTGCCCTTTCGTTCGGCAACAGCCTCAAGCCTGACGTAGGGAGAGGGTCAACCCGGGATCGGCGGAGCCATCCTCACGCCGGAGACCCGTCGCCGAGCGTGGTCACTGCCCGGAACCGATGGACGGCTTCGACGAGGTGCGCGTCACGGATGAAGGGGTAGTCCGTTCCGAGCAGGATGCGGTGCCGGCCCACATGCCGTCCGGCCAGTCGGAGCGCCTCCGTGTTTCCGTGCGTGTGGCTGTCGAAGCACAGGGTGGATGTGGCGACACCCTCCACGGTGTCGGGGCCGAGGAGGAAGCAGGCGCCGCCGGCTCTGCTGATGATCGGCCGGATGCGGGGGAACCGGTCCGACATGTCCGCTGCCAGCCAGTCGAGTACGACGGTGGTCTGTTCCGCGATCGCTCCCACGGACCACGTCACCGTGTCCGGGTCGCACAGCGAGGGGCCGGCACCGGTTCCGGCCGGGTGGTAGAGCACCGCTGCCCGGGAGTGGTCCAGTGCCGCGTACAGGGGGTCGTAGTGGGATCCCAGGGTGGATGTGCCGTGCAGAGCCGGGGGGAGGACGATGCCTCGCGCTCCGAGCCGGTTCATCAGGTGGTCCAGCTCGCGCAGCGAGGCAGTCACCAGGGGGAGGGGCAGGACGCCCAGGAAGGCGAAGCGGCCGGGGGCCGTGCGGACGGCTTCGGCCATCGCTTCGTTGGCCAGTCGCGCAGCCTCGGCATTTTTGCTGGGCGGAGCGAGCCGGGGGTACAGGGCGGCGGCATCGAGGACTTGGCAGTCGATGCCGCTGTCGTCCATCTGCTGAAGGCGTCGGCGCAGCATCGCGGGGCTGTCGTCACCGGGCGGAACGCCCCGCTGGTGGCGGCAGTCCTGGCCGTGTCCGTCGAGGAAGTCGACGTATGCGCGCGGCCACAGGTGGGCGTGCCAGTCCGTGACGGTCATGCCGCAGGCCGCCGTCCGCCCAGTTTGCGCAGGCGCAGCCCGGCGTACTGCTGCGCACGTTCCGCGCCTGTGGTGCCGCTGTCTTCCTTGCTCGCCTCCATACGCAGGCTCGCGTTCGTGTCTCCGCCGAAGCGACGGCATACGTGGACATGTGCCGCGTAGAGCTGCTCCAGTGCCTCCTCGACCTTCCGGTAGGCCGTTCCCTCGGCGACTTCGGGCAGGAGCCGTGTGCCGAGGCTGTCGAGGGACTGCACCAGGTAGTAGTGGTCACGGGTCTGCAGGCCGCTGAATCCCGAGCCCACCTGCGGCGGGGTCATGGTGGGCCGGATCGAGCGGACGTAGAGTTCGGGGGCGAAGTCCGCGGCGTGGCGCATGGCGAGCGCGGCGCTCGTGCAGAACATCACGGTGTGGTCGAGATACGCGGCCTGCTCGGCGGCGGTGCTGGCGTGGACGGCGCATCCGCAGGTCACGGTGATCGCCTGCAGGTGTGCGAAGAAGAGGCGGTGTCCGGACTTCCAACGCAGCTGCGCGGTGTGCTCGTCGGCCGGGGGAGCCGTGCAGTCCTCCGGTGGGTGTACGAGTCGGCCGCTTCCGGGGCGCTCATGCCGATGGCCCAGCAGGGCCGAGCCGCTGCCCACCAGCGTGGTGCGTTCGGCAGGGCTGAGTGACGAGGCGGTGCGCGCGAGGTCGAGGGCGGTGTCGATCTCGGCGACGAGAAGCGCACGGAGGAAGAGGTCGGCGGGGCCGTGAGCGCGGGCCACGCCGAAGAAGGTGTCGTGCTCGCTGAAGGCGTCCTCGAGGGAGGGGGTTTCCTGAGGACCGGCCGGCTCGTAGTGGTCCGGCGCCAGTATCCGCCGCAAACGTACGGAGCCGGCAGCTGACGGCGAGGATCCGAGTCCTGCTATCAGTGCGTTGACCGCGGACATGGCCGCCCGCAGTTCCCCACCCGTGGTGGGGAGGTCGCGCGTGTGGAGGAGGGGAAGCGGTTTCGTGGTCACGGCAGGGGTCCTGTGCGTCAGGGATTACCACGTCAGTGGATAGTCCGGGTCCAGCATGGTCAGTGCCTCGCGTCCGGGTTCGAGGCGCTCGTGTCCGTCGAGCAGCAGGGTCCACTCGGAGGTCTCGCGGTGGGCGCGTGTCGCTTCGGCCAGTCCGGGGGGCGGTCCGTGGGGGATGCCCGGCGGGAACACGGTCACCGACCCCTGGCGCACGCCGCTCTCCGTACGGGAGCTGAAGTCGCCGTCGGCGAACAGCAGGAGTTCGTCGCCCCCGAGGTTGACGTGCTGGTAGGGCACTTTGACGGCTTGCGGGTGGTACTCCAGCAGGCGCGGGGTGAAGAAGATCAGATCGGCGCCGGGCATGGCGAAGATCTGATGGACCGGCGGCGGCGCGTGCAGCCGGGCGCTCACCGGCTCGCAGTCCGCGATGTTGAGCACGTACGGATACAGCGTCCCGGTCCAGCCGACCACGTCGAAGGGATGGTGCCGGTAGGTGATCGCCGTCCCGCGGTGACCGTGACGGGTCAGGACGGTCGTACCGCGCGCGTCGACGGTCTGCGGCGCGTCGGGGTACCTCAGGTCGCGCTCGCAGTAGGGGCTCCCTTCCAGGAGCAGCCCGTGCGGGGACAGGTACCGGGCCGGAGCGCTGATCCGGCCGGCCGACTCGAACAGGGTCAGGCGCAGGGGAGGAGCCGTGTCGCCCGCCGCCGGCGGAGTGCGCCGGCCCGGGTCCGCGGGAGGGACGGCTGTGCCCCCTTCTTCCGTGGAAGGGTGCCATGCGTGCACCACCCCGGCCGGGATGACGACGAAGTCTCCCGGGCCGACCTCGATGCTGCCCATCGCGGTGTGCACCAGGGCCTTCCCCGCTTCGACGTAGGCGCACTCGTCGGCGCCCGCGTTGCGGTACAGGGGCGAAGCATCGGTGGCCACGGCGCGCCAGACACGCAGAGTTTCACCGCCCACCAGCATGACGCGGTGACGCACCGCGTCGGCCGTCACGCCAGGGCGGGGCGCCGGCCCGCGAGGGAAGTGCAGGGCGGCGTGCATCCCCGAGGAGTCGGATCGTGTGGACGGGGGCTCCCACGGAGCGCGCCCTGCGACACCTGCCGGGTTGTGCAGGTGGTACAGCAGCGACGATTCACCGTCGAATCCGTCATCGCCCAGCAATTCCTCCACCAGTGGCGATCCCTCCGGACCTTCCCAGTAGATGTGCCGTTTCGGGGGGTAGCACCCCACATTCCTGTAGTGCGGCATCGGAATTCTCCCGTCATGGATACGCACCAGCCTCACTGCTCCGGCGCTTATGCCGCTTCGTACGATCGGTCCTGGAACGGATGAATGAGGATCGTCCGCATCGTGCTCCGCTGCCCGCGAACACACGCACGTAGCATGAAGAATCGCGACGGATGAAATGGATGAACCAACGAGAGGCGCGGAGGTGTCTGTGAGCGTCGAACGAGTCAACCACGTGGTCCTCTGGGTACGTGACGTGAATCGGTCCGCCGATTTCTACAGTTTCGTGCTCGGCCTGTCGGTGATCGAGCAGCACGGTGACGAAAAGGCATTTCTGCGTTCTCCCGTCAGCCCCAATCATCACGATCTCGGACTCTTTCGTGCCGAGGTCGCCGGAGAGGTGACACCGGGAAGCCCGGGCATGTATCACACCGCCTGGCAGTGCGATTCACTTTCGACGCTGGTGGATATCCGAGAGCGTCTGACAGCGGTGGACGCTTTCCTGGGAGGAACGGACCACGGCGCCACCAAATCCCTGTACGCAAAGGATCCCGACGGTCTGGAATTCGAGGTCATGTGGCTCACCCCCCGGGAGACCTGGGTGGAGGGACGCCAGCCGTTCGGCCCGCTGGACCTGGAGGCAGAACTGCGCCGCGTCGAGGGCGACAGCGCCGAGAACTAGGCCGTTACGGGTGCCGGTGGACGGCGGCCCCCTCGTGCACGGGATGAACGTGCAGGTCATCGACCCGCCCGGACGGACCCGCCTACGGACCGGGAACCGGAGGCAGCACGCCGATCGGTGGTCGAGCACGCGCTCGACCGGACCGCGGGACCGGGGCCGAGTCGCTGATGCAGGCCAATTCGGTCCGTGGGCGACGCCGCGCCGACCTCCGCCGGACCACGGCGGTGCCATCGCGTGGAAGTACCGAACCTGTTTGCCCTGGCGCGACCTGCCGGAAGCCGGAGACGACGCTGGCGGGCCCGTGCGTCACCCGTGATCCCGCCACCCGCGCTCACGTTCCGTCAGTGTCCTGGCTCCGGACGATCGGCCGGCCCGCACGGCGACGCGATCAGGAGCGTGTCGTCCAGGCGGATGTCGTTGGGTCGAAGCCGGCGCGGCGTTGGGATGGGGGAGGGGCCGCGTACCGACAGCGGTGTGGCGGGCATGCCTCAGGGTGCGGCTGAAAGATGATCATTCGTTTGAGGGGTTTTGCCCGGTATCTCTATTCCGGGACGTGCAGTACCCGATAGCTGTGGCGTCATGACCTTCCTGAAGACAAGTCTCCGCACAGCAGCCGCCGTCACAGCCGCGCTGGCTCTCGGTACTCTCTCGGCGCCGGCCTCCGCCAGTGGGGGCGCCGCTGCGGCCCCGTCCGCCAAGACCATCGCGAACACGGGCGGAACGGCCTTCCTCGCGGGGTGCGGCTGGAACGAGGGCAGGGGCGGCGAACGGGCCTACTACGAGCACTGCGCCACGAACACCAACGTGTGGATCCAGGTCAAGCGGTTCCCTCGGTCCAACTACCACCGCTGTGTGGGACCCGGCCGGACCAACCTGGACGTCGACGCCACCGGCGCCTGGTACGACAGCAACTACCAGGGCGGACTGTGCTCCCACCCGGGAGACACCGGTCCCTGACGGCTTCGACCCCCTGCGGCGGCGCGGGATCCGGGCGGTGATCCCGCAGCCCGCCGACCAGACCGCGCATCGCAAGCGGCGCGGCGGCCGCGGCGGCCGCCCGCCGGCCTTCGACCGCGAGGCCCACAAACAGCGGAACACCGTCGAGCGGTGCATCAACAAGCTCGGCTGCTCCCAGGCGAACTCCGCGTGACGAAGGAGCCGCTTCGTGTAGATCCCCATGTTCGTCGGGGGCCGGCACATCGAATTCGAGCGGTGGAACCGGCGCCGCGGAGTGCTCAAGGACCTGGAGTCCCTGCCGTGGAACGAGCCCGCCTGTGTGCAGGTCATGCTGCACGACGAGGACGATGACCCGTTCGGTCTGTGGATGTTCCGGGACGGAGCCCTCGCGGAGGTGGGGATCCCCGGCACCCAGCGGGTGCACTGCGCTTCCTCGCCGTGGGACGGGGACCCCGGCTTCCTGGTCCGGACCGGTCTGGGCAGGGGAGAGGACCGGCACTCGCCACAGCACGTGCGGGACCCGCGGTTGTGCTGGTGACCCGGCGCGGACAGGGGCAGGACCGGCTGGACAAGTCCTAGGCGGGGGCGCAGGTGCGGTCGCCGATGTCGCCGAGCTGGAGCGGGGCTGTGGACGTGGTGCCGTCGTGGCTCAGGAGCAGCGTGATGCTGCCCTTCGTGTAGTCCGGGAACCACACCGCATACAGGGTCCGGGCACCGTCCGCGACGGTACCGACCCGGCGGACTTCCAGGGGTTTGCCGCCGCAGGTGGCGGAGGTCACCTGCTGGTGGTCGGCGGCGAAGAGACGAACCCATCCGTCGGTGAAGAGGGTTGCGAGCCGGTCCACCCCGCGCGAGTCTCCGATGGTCATGGGACCGGTGGCGCAGGCCCGCTCGGAGAATCCGGTTTCGCCGGCCGACGCCCAGCACAGGCGCCGGTCGGACGTCTCCCAGGCGTAGGCGGCGCCGTTTGGCCAGGCCTCCACCAGCATCAGGCCCTGGGAGCCGGGGGCGTCGCGGCCCACTGCCCCCGATGTCATCAGGGTCGTACGGGTCCGGTTGATCACCGCGGTCAGATCCGGAGGCGAGGGAGTCGGCGCGCCGCTTGAGGCGGCGGTCTGGGCACGCTACGAGCGCGGGCGGCGGGTCGGCGCTGCAACGTCTCGAACGACAGCCGGCCCGCTCGCTGACCTGTACGGAGATCGCCGAGGAGTCACGCGTCAGCGTCCGGTCGGTCCAGCGGTGGCGGCGAGCCTGGGCGAACGCTCCCGCCTGATCTACCGACCCAAACGGCACACCGGTCACAGAAGCGGAGGCCGCGAGAGCTTCGCCTGGACCGAGTACCGCGACCTGCTCATCGCCGCCCACCAGACTGGGTCACCACCCTCCCCCTGCCGCCCTACGGTCATTTCCCGGGTACCTGCCGGGCAAGGCGTGCGGCGCTGACTGCCTGTTGGCAACCGCGCTCCTGTGCCCACTCGACCCGCGCCGTCAGGAGGACACGGTCAATGCCAGCGAGGCGACGGCGGTGGCGAAGTAGAAGCCGGGAAACGCGAGGTTGTAGAGCACCCGGGCACGCAGATGGAAGGCGAGCGCGCCCAGGTAGAGGAGGGCGAGTCCGCAGGCCGCGGCGGCGCCGAGGAGGCGCGGTGCGGCGTCGGAGAGGCTGAGGAGGAGGCCTGCCGCACCGGCCAGCTTGAGGGCGGCCAGCCAGGGCAGCCAGGATCGGGGAACCCCCACCTCCTCCGAGTTGGCCAGCACGAAGCGCGCTCCGGCGAGGTCGGCGGCGGCGATACCGACGTTGACGGCGGCGGTGAGCAGGGTGACGACGAGGAGCGCGAACTGGGTACCGGTCATGTCTTCAGGGTCCGCAGGCAGTTCGGCACCGTCCAATACCTGCTTCTATAACCTGGTGGCATGGACCTGGATACGCGCCTGCTCCGGTACTTCGCCGCGGTGGCGGAGGAGGGCAGCCTGACCAGGGCAGCGGAGCGGCTGTTCGTCTCGCAGCCTGCGCTGACCAAGCAGATCCGGCGCCTGGAGGACGGTCTCGGAGTACGGCTCTTCACGCGTTCGCGGTCGGGGATGACGCTGACCGAGGCTGGTCGTGAGCTCGCCTCGCGGGTGCCCGCACTGCTGGACGGCTGGGACGAGGCGGTGCGGGCAACCGGCCGAGCGGCGCGGGTGCTGCGCCTGGGCTTCCTCGACGCGGGCGCGGTGGGTGCCGTTCCCGAGGCCATCGCCGAGTTCCGCCGGGCGCGACCGGAGTGGCGGGTGGAACTGCGGCAGTGCGACTGGTCGGACCCGAGTGCGGGCCTGGCCCGGGGTGAGGTGGATGCGGCAGTGGTGCGTTTGCCGTTTCCCGGACAGGAGAGTTTGACGGTACGGGAGTTGTTCGTTGAGGAGCGTGGGGTGCTGCTACCGGCTCGGCATCCCCTGGCGAACAGCGAGACGGTGGAGCTCCGGGAGCTGTCGGACGAGCCGTTCGTCGCGGCCGGAGCCGAGACCGGAGCCTGGAGGGAGCACTGGCTGGCCGCGGAGGAGCGGGACGGGCACCCCGTCCGGGTCGGGGCGGTCACCAGCCGTCCCGACGAGTGGCTCGGGGCGGTGGCCGGCGGCTGCGTTGCCCTGGCCCCGGCGTCGGTGCCCCGTTTCTACTCCCACCCGGACGTGGTGTTCCGTCCGGTCTCCGGGGTCTCGCCCAGCCGGGTGGGGTTGGCCCGACCTCGGGGGCGGCCGCGCGAGGCGGCGCTGGATGAACTGCTGGAGGCCATCGCGCAGCGGCTGAGCCGGAGTTGACGACGGATCCGACAGACTGCCGGCGCGCAGCGCGGCCCAATCTGCACTGCTCCCGGCGGCGGCTGCGGCGACTCCTTGGCGCTCTGCGATGCCCCGGCAGCTCGCCGCCGAGCCAGCTCCTGGACCGCGTAACGGAGCAGGAACAGGAGACGCAAGCCGAACTCAGGCGGGCAGGCGGAGGGTGAAGACGGCGCCGCCGCCCGGATTCGAGGCTGCCGAGACCGTCCCGCCGTGCGCCTCCACGAGCTTGCGGACGATGGACAGCCCGAGCCCGCTGCCCCCCGTCCGCCGGCTGCGGGACTTCTCGGCCCGCCAGAATCGGTCGAACACGTGGGGCAGGTCGGCCGGTTCGATCCCCGTCCCGGTGTCGGCCACCTCGATCAGCAGGCCGTCCGCGCTGCGCGCGGCCCGGAGCGTGATCCGGTCGCCGCTTCGGGTGTGGCGCAGGGCGTTGGAGACCAGGTTGCCCACCGCCTGCCGCAGCCGCACTGGATCCGCCGACAGCTCGGTGCCGCCCTCGGTGTGCACGGCGAGGAGGATCCCGGCCGCCTCCGCGTGGGCGCGGTGGCCGGCGGCCACCTGGTGGAGCACATCCTCCGCGTGGAGGAGTTCGGGATGCAGGCGCAGGGTGCCCGCGTCCGCGGCGGCGAGGTCCTGGAGGTCGTCGATGATGTGCTGGAGCAGCAGGGCCTCCTCCAGCAGGGAGGCGTTCAGCCGTTCGTCGGCGGGGACGAGCCCGTCCTGGGCTGCTTCGAGGGTGCTGCGGATGGTGCTGAGCGGGGTCCGCAGCTCGTGTGCGATGTCGCCGACCATCACCTTGCGCTGCTCCTCGGTGCGCGCGCGGTGCTCGGAGAGGTCGTTGAAGGCCGTGGTGAGGAGGCCGATCTCGTCCCGGGTGGTGACCGGGACCCGGATGTCGGGCCACGTGGGACGGCGGGCGGCGCGGGTGAGGGCCCGCAGCGGGCGGACCAGGCGCAGTCCGATCAGGACGGTCACCCCGACGGTGAGCACCAGGACCAGCCCGGTCACGGCGATGATGCGGCGAGTGTTCGCGGGGGAGAGGTCGAAGCCCGGGACCGCCGCGTCGGACTCGGCGCTGACGTAGAGCAGCGCCGCCGGGGCCACCGAGGGGGCGAGCTGTTCCCGCCGGCTCGTGTCCACGCAGTTGCGCGTGGCCGCGTCGGCGCCGCCCTCCCGCCGCGGCGGGAGGAAATCGAGGCCGACTTCCCATCGCGGCAGGTGCACACGCTCCAGACAAGCCGCGACCAGCGTGTTCAGGGCGGCCAGCGCGGTGCGTTCGCTCGCGGTGGGGACGTCGAGGTCCGCCAGCCCGCAGGTCCCGCCGAAGGCCGTGCCCTCCTGAACCCCGTTCTTGCCCCCGTACGTGTCCGCCAGTTTCTTCGCGAGCCGCTCCGACGGTCCCGTGACCTCTATACGGGGCCGGCCAGCCTGGGTGACCGACGAACGGTGGTCCCAGCCGAACCGGGTGAGGCACTCGGCGCTCTTCCCGGCGTCGGCGGCCAGCCGGCTCCGGTCGGCGTCGGACAGCCGGTATGGGCCGACGGCCGCCGGGGCGATGCGGTCGGGGCCGGACGAGGGTTCGAGGGCAGGGTCCACCCACAGCGGGTCGATGACGGCGAACGCCTGGTGGGGGAGGGACCCGGCGTGCGGCGCGGAGTCCGCCAGCGCGCGGCGCTCGCGGTCCTGCGCGGTGAGGGCGATGCGCCGCTGGGTGCGCGCCGAGAGGTCCCGTACGGTCTCCCCGACGTCCTGCCAGCCGGAATGCGTGGCGGCGTACGTCATCAGCGTGCGGTAGACCATCGTGTCGTCGGCGAGGACCTGGCCCTGCTGCTGGCGGATGGCGACGGCGGTGGTCCGTACGGCGAGCCAGGCGGTGGCCGAGATCGCGCAGACGGCGATGAGCAGGGAGGCGGCGAGCAGCCTGAACATCAGGCTCCGGCGCAGCGGGAGCCTGGTCTGGGTTCCGGAGGGATCAGTACGCATGGCCGTTCACCCCTCCCGCCCCCACCACCGTCCCGGCGGCGGCGAGTTTGTACCCGACGCCGTACACGGTCAGCAGGTGCACCGGGCGCCGCGGATCCGGTTCGATCTTCTTGCGCAGGTTCAGCACGTGGACGTCGACCGTGCGCTCGGTGACGTAGTGGTGGGTGCCGCGTGTGACCTCAAGCAACTGCTTGCGGGTGAAGACCCGTTCGGGCTCGGCGGCCAGCGCGGCGAGGATCTCGAACTCACCGGCGGTGCAGTCCACCCGCCGTCCGTCGACCAGCACCTCACGGCGCAGCGGGTGCACGCTGACGCCGCCCGCGCGCAGCACGGGCGACCGCGATGCCGGGGACGAGCGCTCCGTGCGCCGCAGCAGACTGCGGATCCGGGCCATCAGCTCGCGCGGGCTGTACGGCTTGGTCAGGTAGTCGTCGGCGCCGAGGCCGAGGCCCAGCAGCAGATCCTCCTCGGTGGAGCGCGCCGTCAGCATGAGGACGGGAAGGTCCGATTCCCGGCGCAGCATCCGGCACACGCCCAGGCCGTCGACGACCGGCATCATCACGTCGAGCACCAACAGGTCGGGAGGAGTGCGGCGGATCTCCTCCAGGGCGGCCCGCCCGTCGTGGACCAGACGCGGGACGTGGCCCTCGTGTTCGAGGTACCGGCCGATGATCGCGGCCTGTTTGATGTCGTCCTCGGCCACCAGGACATAAGCGCACATGCGGAGAGCCTAAACGTGCCCCGAGCACCCCGAACATGTCCCTGATGCCGGCCTGACAAGACCTTCATATCCTTCGGTCAGGGTGGGCGTCATGCCCCACCACACCCCCTCCGCGCGAGCCCTCCGGCGCCACCGCCGTCCGGTCGCCGCGGCCGCCCTGAGTACCACGACGCTCCTCCTGCTCACCGCTTGCGGCGGTGGCGATGACCGGAACAAGGAGGTCGGCGTCGCCTCGATCGGCGACCCGGCCCCCACGGCCGCGGCCGCGAACGGCGCCGGTACTCCCGGGACGTCCGCCCCCGCATCCGACTCCCGGCGCCCCCAGCTGCGGCTGGACACCTCCAAGGAGGAGTGGGCGCGCCTGATGAGCGCCTGGACGGCCTGTCTGGAGCAGAACGGATTCCACAACTTCCAGGACGTCGTCAAGGACGGGGTGCGGTTTCCGATGACCAACGATCCCGCGCTCCCCGCCGCCCAGGCGAAGTGCGTGTCGAAAGTACCGCTGAGCCCGCCGGAGCTGGACCGCAACCGCAATCCCCACTACGCGGACGACTGGCGCGAATGGATCGCCTGCATGCACCGGCGCGACTACAAGGTGATCCCGCTCCCCGACGAGGAGGGGTACGACATGCCCGACGGCCCGATCCCGCCCGACGCGCGCCGGATCGAGGACGAGTGCCAGACGGAGGCGTTCGGTGGCAAGAAGAAGCAGTAGCCGTCGGCGCCGGGTGGCCGTGGCGGCGGCGGTCGTGTCGGTACTGGCCGCCGGCGGCGTGGCGGTCGGCCTCGCCGCCCCCGGCGGGGGGAGCGGCGCAGCGGCCGGCGACCCGGCCGAGGTGCAGACCGCGTCCGTGACGCAGACGGACCTCTCCACCGCCCTGACCAAAAGCGGCACCCTGGGCTACGGCACGCCGTGGACGCTCAGGGGTCCCGCCGGGGGACGGGTCACACTGCTGCCCGCGAGTGGCGCCGTGATCCGGCGGGGACAGCAGCTCTACCGCGTCAACGACCGCCCCGCCATGGTCTTCTACGGAGCCACCCCGCTGTTCCGGCGCCTGGACACCCCGGGAACCGTCGGCCGCGACGTACGCGTGGTCGCCGACAACCTCCGGGCCCTCGGCCACGACATCGGCCCCCAGCCCCCCGTCGGCACCCTGGTCCCGTCGTCGCCCGCCGCCCCCACCACCGCCGCGAGCACCCCACCCCCGGCCGCACCCCCACCCCCGGCCCCGACCGGCGCGGCGGAACCCAAGGGCGGCAAGGGGCAGCAGGACAAGGCGCCCGCCGCCGCGCCCCAGGGCCCGACCCGGGTCCGCGAGGGCGACGCCGTCCTCACCCCGTCCCTCATCGCGGCGGTCACGCGCTGGCAGCAGAGCGCGGGGATGACCGCGAGCGGAGTGCTGGACGTCGGCGACGTGGTCGTGACGCCCGGGCCCGTACGCGTCGGGGACCTCAAGGCGCAGCCCGGGGACGACTCCGCGGCGGACCTGCTGTCGCTCACCGGCACCGAGAAGGTCGTGACCCTCCCGGTGACCGCGCAGGACTCCGCGTCCTTCGAGAAGGGGCAGGCGGTGACCGTGACCCTCCCCGACGGCTCCACGGCACCCGGCAGGATCAGCGCCGTCAGCACCGTCATCCAGGCCGCCGGCGACGCGGAGGGCGGCAACGCCGCACCCAAGCGCACGGTGACGGTCCAACTGGACGACGCCGGCAAGGCCGACCGCATCGACTCCGCCCCCGTGCAGGTGCAGTTCACCGGCCGGACCAAGCAAAAGGTGCTGGCCGTGCCCGTCGGTTCCCTCGTCGCGCTCAGCGAGGGCGGCTACGCCCTCCAGACCCCCGACGGGCGGCTGATCAAGGTCACCACCGGGATGTTCGCCAAGGGCCTGGTGGAGGTCAGCGGCGACGGCGTCAGCGCCGGCCTGAAGGTGGTGACCACCTCGTGACGGGTGCTCCCGGTGCGCCGGTCCTCGCCGTCGAGCACGCGAGCATGGTCTACGGCGGCGGGGTCAAGGCCCTGGACGACGTCTCGGTCACCATCCACCAGGGGGAACTCCTCGCCATCGTCGGCCCCTCCGGCTCCGGCAAGTCGACCCTGCTCCACGTCATGGGCACCCTCGACCGGCCGACCAGCGGCACGGTGCACTGCGGCGGCCATGACGTGGAGACCCTCTCCGACCGCCGCCTGTCGGCCCTGCGCGGACGATGGCTCGGCTTCGTCTTCCAGCAGTTCCACCTCACCGAAGGGCTCACCGCCGCCGAGAACGTGGCGACGGGCCTGTTGTACGCGGGCGTACCGCGCGCCCGCCGCCGGCCGCTGGCACGGGAAGCGCTGCACCGGGTCGGGCTGGCCCACCGCAGTGGGCACCTGCCGCACCAGCTCTCCGGCGGCGAGCGCCAGAGGGTCGCCATCGCCCGGGCGCTGGTCCACCGCCCCGCCCTGGTCCTCGCCGACGAGCCCACCGGCGCGCTCGACACCGCGAACGGCCGGGCCGTCATCGACCTGCTCACCGAACTCAACGGCGAAGGGACCACCATCGCCGTCATCACCCACGACCGTGACATCGCCAGGAGGCTGCCCCGGCGCGTCGACATCCTCGACGGCAGGCTGGTCTCCGACACCCGCGGAGAAGTGCTGACATGACCGACCGCAGCTCACCGCCGGACACCAGGCCCGTACGGCTGTCCCCGGTCGACGTCCTGGCCCTGGGGATGCTGGGCATCCGTACCCGCAGAATCCGGGCGGCCCTCTCGGCCCTCGGGATCTCCCTCGGCATCGCCACCATGATCGTGGTGACCGCCGTACCGGCATCCAGCCAGAAGGCACTGCTCGCACGGCTGACCGCGCTGGGCACCAACCTCCTCGAAGTCACACCCGCACCCGACCGGAAGCCGCCGGTCCAGCTGCCCGAAGCGTCGATCGGCATGGTCCGCCGCATCGGGCCGGTCACGGCCGTCAGCGCCGTCGCCAACACCCACGCCTCGGTCCACCGTTCCGACCATGTCGATGCCGCCGATTACGCCGGACTGAGCGTCCTGGCCGCCCAGGACGACCTGTTGCCCGTCATCAACGCGAAGGTCGGCGCGGGCACGTTCCTCGGTCCGGCGACGGACCGGTTCCCCACCGCGGTCCTCGGCTCGGTCGCCGCCACCCGGCTGGGCATCCCGGACCTGCCGCGGGGCGGTGCGGCACCGCAGATCTTCATCGACGACCGCTGGTTCACCGTCATCGGCATCCTCGCCGCGACCCCGCTCTCCCCCGACATCGACCGATCGGTGCTCGTCGCGTGGGAGGCCGCCCGGACGGAGCTCCGCTTCGACGGGCACCCCACCGTCCTCTACGTCAAGGCGAGGGAGCCGGCCCTGGAGGCCGTCCGGTCGGTGCTCGCCGCCACCGTCCACCCGGAGCTGCCCGGCATGGTCCGGATCAGCCGCCCCTCCGACGCCCTGGCCGCCAAACGGGCCACCCAGAGCACCTTCTCGGCGCTCTTCCTGGGCCTGGCCGCGGTCGCGCTCCTGGTCGGCGGCATCGGCGTGGCGAACACCATGGTGATCTCCGTCCTCGAACGACGGCGCGAGATCGGACTGCGCCGGGCCCTGGGAGCGGGCCGCGGCCAGATCCGCGCCCAGTTCCTCACCGAATCCGTCGCCCTCTCCGGGCTCGGCGGCCTGAGCGGCACACTGATCGGCGTCCTGGCGACCCTCGGCTACACCACGTACCAGGGCTGGCCGCCGGTCATCCCCTGGCTCTCCGTGGCCGCCGGCATCGGCGGCGCGATCGCGGTGGGCATGGCGGCGGGGGTCTACCCCTCCCTCAGAGCTGCCCGGCTCACCCCCACCGAGGCCCTCGCCACTCCTTAGAGGTCGCTTTGTCCCGCTGTTTCATCCCGGAATCGGGTGTTCTGATGTCTTCGCCGGGTCGCGCCAGGAGACGGTGTTCTCGCCGGTGAGGCGGCGGGCCATGAGGTCGGTCATGGCGAGGGCCGGGGGATCCGGACATCACCATCGTCATGTACGCCCGCTACGACGACACCCGCCTGGCCCTGGTACTGCGCGACCCGCCCGTCGAGCCGGGCGGGCGGACTTGCGCGGACCGGGTGATGCGCTGTCCTGCACCCTCCCGCGGGAGTGGAGCCTGGCCCTCCCCTTGGGCGGCCGGCCAAGCGCGGTTCAGAGTTCCACTTCGCCGAACCGGAGACCTGGGCCCGAGGCGGTGACCACCACGGTCCCCGACACCGGGAACCACGGCGAGGCCGAAGCCCAGGCGTGGGACCGCATCCCGCCCGAGGCTGCCCCCCCGCTCGGTCTGGGTGGAGCGTGACGGCGAACTCCCCATCGTCGAGGGAGCCCTGGTCCCCCTCAACGTTGAGTCCCCCTCCAGAGAACGAGAAGCGCCACAGGTACGGCTGTGGTCCTCGAAGACCCGCGCCACCGCGACAGCTGTGGACCTGGCCGGCAGGTGTTCTCCCGGAGATGCGACTTCGAGCACACCTTCCGGTTCGGATAACGGACACTCGACGGGACCATCCAGAAGACATCCAAGAATGTGATCCAGTTCGGGAATCCAGTCATCTGGTGCTTAAATCTGCCCGGTGCGCGGCGGGAAACGGGGGCCGCGCGCTGGGACAGCGTATTGAGCCGGGTGCCGCCACCCGCGTCGTACCTTGGGGACCCTGATCGGCTCACCGGACAAGGAACCCTCAATACCTTCCCAAATATAAGGACGGGGAAAAGGGGGAACCGGTGTGAGGTCTGTGCGAGACAGGCTGAGCAGTGCGCGCGAGCGCGCGTTCATCGGCAGGGAGAGCGAACTCCATTGCTTTGAACAGGCGTTGGCGGGAGATCCGCAGGCGCCCCTGGTGTTCTATCTCCACGGCCCCGGCGGTATCGGGAAGTCGTCGTTGCTGCGGTGCATGGCGGAGCAAGCACGGAGAGCGGACAGAATCCTCCTCGAACTGGACGGTCGCTTCGCCAGCCGGGACCCGTCCGAATTCGAACGGGCCGCTGGCGCCCTGCTGGACGTTCCCGGCACCGTCCTCTTCGTGGATTCGTTCGAGCATTGCCAGTGGCTTGAGAATTGGCTGTGGCAGCGTTTCCTGCCCCGTGCCGCGGACCACACCGTGGTGGTCCTGGCCAGCCGGACGGCACCGCGGCCGCAGTGGACCTCCGATCCCGCCTGGTCCGAGGTGCTGTACGTCCGTGAGCTGGAGCCGTTCTCCGAAGAGCAGGCACGGACCGTGCTCCGTTCGGCCGGGGTCCCGTCCTCGCTGCGGGAGCAGCTACTGCGCTTCGCCAGCGGGAACCCCCTGGCCCTGTCCCTCGCCGCCGCCGGAGCGGCGAGCTGGAGCGGCGAGGAGTTCTGGGCACCCTCAGCCGATGTCCTGCGAACCCTGCTGGCCGGCCTGGTCGGCGAGGTTCCGACGGCCGCCCACCGCCGCGCCCTGGAAGTAGTGGCCCAGGCTCATTCGACCTCCGAGGAACTGCTCACCGCGGTCATGCCCGACGAGGACTCCCACCAGTTGTTCGACTGGCTGCGGGACCTGCCATTCATCGAGTCCACCTCCCGCGGGCTCCACCCCCACGACGCCGCACGGGAGACACTCGCGGCCGACCTCCGCTGGCGGGCACCCACCGCGTTCACCACGATGCGCCAACGGCTCGCGGAGGAATACCTGCGCCTGTTGCGCGAGGCACCCGAGGAACGCGTCTGGGCCGTCACCGACGAGATCTTCTACCTCTTCCGCGACCTGGCGAGCTTCGCACGCCTGCGTACTGGGTCCCGTGAGAACGAAGTGCACGAGCGTCCGCTCCAGCCCGAGGACATCGACACCGTCCTGCGCATGGCCGAGGAGACAGAGGGAACCGACTCGGCGGATCTGGTGCGCTACTGGATCCGGCGCCAGCCACAGGCGTTCAACGTGTTCCGCTGCGTCGCCACCGGCAGGCGGGTGGCTTTCACCACCCGGCTCACCCTGCCCGCCCCGCCCGATCCCGAGGACCTGGCGGTCGACCCCGTCGTGGCCGCGGCCTGGGCCTACACCGAGGCCACGGCGCCGGTCAGCCCCGGAGAGCACATCGGCATGACACGCTTCTCCGTCTACCCGGAGCACTACCAAGTACCCTCACGGGTCATCGACCTGAGCAACTCCAGGGCTCAGGCGGAAGCCGCCCGCGCCCGCCGACGGGCACACGGCTTCGTCGTCTACCGCGACGCCGACGCCTGGGCCCAACGCTTCCAGGGGGTCATGCACGACTCCGGTGCGCGACCGCGCGTGGGCGACCACACCTACGGACTGTTCACCAACGACTGGCGGCAGGTGCCCGTCGAGAGCTGGCTGCGGCACGTCATCACCGCCACCGACGTGCCGGCACCGTCCGGCCCCTCCGGATTCACGCGCGCCGTGTTCGACCGTGCCGTACGAGAGGCACTGACGCACTGGCGCGACCGAGACGCCTTCGCTGCCTGTGCCCTGATACGTGCCAGGCTCGCGGCCGACCTCACCGAGCCCGGCGAGGAACTGCGCATTCTGCTGCGGCAGGCCGTCGACGCCCTCGCCCATGATCCGCGCGGCGTACGCGCCCGCGACGCCCTGACGGCGGGCTACTTCTCCACCGCACCGACCCAGCAGGCGTCAGCCCGTCGTCTCGGACTGCCATACGGCACCTACCGGCGACACCTGCGTCAGGGGCTGGACCTTCTGAGCCAGGCCCTGTGGGACCGGGAACTCTACGGCCGCCCGCTTACGGCAGGTGAGAGGGCGTCTGAAGGACCGCGTAAGTCCGGCACATAGAGATGAGCTTGTGCGCCACGGCAGGAGAGAACCGGTTGTTCGCCGACTCGTCGAAATACTGGGATGCACACCCCTCTCCGGATACGCCGAGTCTCCGGAGAGGGTCCCGGGCCTGACACCTGACCTGACCTGACCTGCCTTGATGCCGCCCGGCCTGGTGCTGGCTCGTTCCTGTCTCATCCCGCGATGTCCGGTCTTCCGGCTGTGTGCTTCCGCCGTCGCGGCTGTGCGCCTGGGCGCACTCGGTCAGCGGCGAGTACGCCCGAAAGGCCCCGGCGTGAGCGTGGACGGCCCCCTCGTCTGGGGGTGCGACGCGTGCGGGGCGACGGTGGAGATCCGGCGCGGGTAAGAGCTGCGGAGAACCGCCGACCAGGCTCGCAAGGCCGGACACCCCGTGGGCAGTCTGATCCCGCCGGGCCGCCGTTCATCAGCGCCGCCTGCCGGGCTGCCCGCCCGATCCGGCGGGACGTTCCCCGGGCACGGCCCCGGCCCCCGGCCGGCAGTGCTCATGGATGCTTGGTGTCGGCGTCTACACGGTGGCGTTCTTCCTGCCGATGTACACGACGAAGCCGCAGCAGCCGCCGGAGCCTTGAGGCCGGACACCATGGATGTCCACTCCATCGTGTCCGGGAACATCGTCCCCGGGGTCGACGTTGTGCTTGCGCATTGATCAGGGTGCGGACAGTTCCCTGTGCGGACAGACGGAGATGGCTTGGCGCTCAACTTCAACGACATCGGCCCGGCGCAGTCGGAGGCCCTCTACCACTTCACGGGCCGGATCAGACCCCCGTCCCCGGGGGTGCCCCAGGAGATACGCGACATGACCCCGGTGGAACGCCTCGGGGCGATCCTCCGGGATGAGCTGATACGGGGGTTCGCGCCGTACCGGGCGGACATGCCGTGCGTGTGCTGGTCGGAGAGCCCTCCCGACCACCTCGCGCACCTGATCGAGCGAGAGGGCTTCTCCCCGTGGGGCGTGGTGGCGGTCCGGTCCGCGCTCCTGGCAGCCGGGGGCGGCGCGGTCGCCTACCTGCCGACCTCGGAACAGGAGAAGCTCCGTGCGGCCGGGTTCGGGCACTGGGCCGTCCGCACCGACGAGGGCTCGATGTGGATGCACGAGCAGGAATGGCGCCTCCCCGTGGACGGTGGCGCGGTGGGCGTAGAGGGGTTGCACGCCATCCTGATCGGCAACCCGGACTGGCGGCCCCCGAAGGTGGAAACCGGTTGGGTGGACGGCGCCACCGGCGAACCTCTGCCGGGGCCGCTCGCGGAGCACGCGGAGCCCGTCCTCGACTACCCGCGGCTATGGCGGACCACGGCGGTATGGGTGTGGAATTCGGCGACGCGGATGGTGGACAAGTACCCGGCGGGAACCCTGCTCTGACGTGGGCCTGGCGAGCCGCCGCCGGACCGGTCCGGCGGCGGCAGTCGCTGTCGCTTCGCATTGAGTCGTGGAGGGGGTCCCTTGGAGATGGTGGAGTTCGGGGAGGACACCGCTCGTACGCGGCGCGCGCTGGTGGGGTCCCCGATGCCGCTGCTTTCGTCGCTCAGCTTACCGAGGCGTACGGGGTGGTGGAGCCGGGAACCGGTGGGCCACTGCTCGCGATGGAGGCGGAGGAGCTTCTCACTTCGGGGCGAGGGGCACGGCTTCCGGAGGCCGGACGAGATGGCCCGGGTGCAGGAGGCGGAACTGTCGCTGTACCCGCAGGCCTTCGCATCGAGCGGGACGACGTGCCCCGGCTGCGGCTGCGGATCGAACGGGAGCGCTGAGGGGGCCACCGCCGGCGCCCGGCGGCCCCCTCAGCCGTCCCCGGGTGGGGGAGGGGGCCACCGGTGGGTCTGGTGGGGTCTGCCTACCAGGAGCGGTTGAACTTCACGTGGCCGCCGTTGCGCTCGTACCAGCCGACGAAGCCCCAGTTGATCCAGCCGCCGTCGCCCTCGTTGGTGAACTCGCCGGACTCGAAGATCCACAGGCCGTAGTGGATGTTGCCCCACTGGACGTTCGCGTAGACCTTCGTGCCGCGGAACTTGTCGTTGTAGTTGTGGCTCAGGTTGAACAGCATGACGTTGTGCCGGCTGCCCGCCGCCTTGAACGCCTTGTCCACCGCTTCCTGGACGAAGCCGCCTCGGTTGTCGGTCTTGATGCCGCGCAGGGCGTCGGCTATGGCCTTGCCGCGTCCCAGGTGGTCCATCGAGACGGTGACGGTGACGCTATTGCCGGACGCGGCCTCGGCCGCGTCCGCGGCGACGTCGGAGGTGGCGGGGGCGGAGGCCGCTGGGGCGCCGGGCCGGTCGGCGGCCTGCGCCGGGAGGGCGGCCGCCCCGGTGAGGGTGAGGGCGGTCAGGGCGATCGTGGCGAGGGAGGTGCTGCGACGCATGGTGGGGTCCTGTTCTCATGGGGCGGGTGGGTGAGGGGGGAGCCGGGGCGCGAGCCTGGCGGTTCCGGGACCGGCAGACGCGAGCCTGAAGGTCCCGGAACCGGCCGCCGGTTCACCAGGAGCGGCGGAACTTCACGTGGCCGCCGTTGCGGTCGAACCAGCCGCGGAACGCCCAGTTGATCCAGCCGCCGTCACCGTGGTTGGTGAATTCGCCCGATTCGAAGACGAGGACCCGGTAGGTGCCGTGGATGCCGCTGACCTTGGCGTCGTAGACGACGCCGCGCAGCTTGGGTGTGTAGCTGTTGGCGTTGTTGATGACCATGACGTTGTAGCGCTGGCCGGTCTGGTAAAAGGCGCCCTCCATCAGGGACTTCACATAGCCGGACCGGTTCTGCTTGCGCTCGATGGCATCGGTGACGATATCCATGATCTTCTTGGTGATGTCGATGAGGGCGGAGCCGACGTCGATCTTGCCCGCGAGGGTGCCCGCCTCACCCGGTACGGCGCCCTGGACGGCGGCGGGGCGGCTCTGGGCGGGGGCATCGGCGGCAAAGGCGGCCGTCGAGGGGACGAGGACGCCGGCGGCGGCGACCGAGCTGACGAGCATGAGCGCGGCACGCTTGCGGTTGAAACGCATGGTTCTGCTCCTTTGAGGCGATTTTTCGGGCGTGCGGCAGTCACGGAGGCCGCCGCCGGTGAATGTGCGGTGAGTGAATGCGCCGCGGAGGGCTGCAGAGCGCGGCGGGGCGTGGCGGAGCGCGGAAGAATTTCAGGTTTCGCCGTCGGGAGTGTTTTAAGGCGAACCCATTCGGCTGTGTCCGGCAGGGAATCGCAACACTGCCGCGGGAAAGGGGGCTCCGCTTATTGGGGTTCGGGAGGGAGCTCCATCACCACAAGGTGGTGAGGTGGGTGGATGCGTCGTTCCGGAGGGGGTGCCGGTCCCGGCGGGCCGCCCCGGAGAGGGGAGGGGCGGTAATCCGCCGGAGCAGCAGGAGGGCGCAGCCTCCGGCGCAGAGCAGGGAGAGGGCCTGCCACCAGGGAAGACACGCCCCCCTGAGGGCGGTTGAAGGTTTCGGCATCGGGCACTTCCGGCGAGTTTTGCTCGATTCGGAACCTCGGGGGGCCCGGTCGGCTCTAGACGGACGGGGGGCAGTGGGTCGCGGGGTTGGTCCACTCGGTGTCCCCTCCCGGCTTGTTGGTGCAGGCGGAGGTGGCCCGGACGGAATCGGTATCAGAGTCGACGCCGGATGCAGCCCCGGCGGTGAAACCGCCCGCAATACCTGCTGCCAGCGCCGCTGCACAAAGGAACCGAGCGAACTTCATGCTGTACTCCTGAGAAAGTGAATTCCGGTCTGATTTCGCCGGGTGTTTCTTTCCGGTGACTCAAGAATCCCCCGCCGGGGCAGCCCGGGTCCAGAGCCGGCGGGTCTCAGCAAAGTGCGTGGCACGAAAGGGAGGGCGTAGAAAATGGACAGAACCGAAGGAATAGGGTCGGCCGCATGGGTGTCGGGCCCGTTACCGACCCCGTCGGAGCCTTCGGATCCGGGGCCGGATCCGGCGGGGACGGCGGACATCGGTCCTGTTGCAGTGCGGCTCTGGACCCGGCTGCTGGAGGGCGGCTCCGCGCCGACCGCCGACCTGGCCGCCGCGCTGGGCCTCAGCCGAGAGCAGACCGAACGGGCCGCCGAGGAGCTGCTGGGCCAGCGGTTGCTGGCCCGCGACCCCGACGGCTCCCACGACCGGTGGCGGGCCGTGAGCCCCTACACCGCCGCCGCCGAGCTGGTGGGCCCCGAGGAGGACAGACTGCGCCGCCGCCTGGAGACCCTGGAGCGCACCCGCGCCCGGCTGGGCGCGCTGATCCCGCTCTACGAGAAGACCGCCCGGCGCGGCGCCGACTCCGGCGCCGTGGAGGTCGTCGAGTCCCGCGACCGCGTCATGCTCCTCATCTCCGACACCGCAGCCCGGTGCACCGAGGAGGTGCTGACCGTGCAGCCTGGCGGCCGCCGCCCGCCCGGCTACCTGGAACGGGCCCTCCCGCGCGACCTGGAGATGCTGGGCCGCGGGGTGCGCCTGCACACCCTTTACCAGCACACGGCCCGCTACAGCCCAGGCACCCAGGAGTACGTCCAGGCCGTCAGCGCCGCCGGGGGAGAGGTGCGCACCCTCGGCGAACTCTTCGGGAAGATGCTGGTCTTCGACCGAGCCACCGCCTTCCTGCCCGTCTGGGACAACCCCGAGGCGGCTGTGGTGCTGCGCGAGCCCTCCGCCGTCGCCTTCCTCTGCTCGGTCTTCGCCAACGCCTGGGGTCTCGCCGAGCCCTACTCGGCCTCGTACACGGCGGCGACGTCCAGCCAGCTGCAGGGCACCATCGCCGCCCGCCTCGCCGACGGTGCCAAGGACGAGCTGATCGCCCGCAGGCTTGGCATGTCCCTGCGGACCTGCCGCCGTCACATCGCCGAGCTGATGGACGCACTGGGCGCTGAAAGCCGCTTCCAGGCGGGCTATCTGCTCGCCCAAGCGGCCTCCGCCGCCCCGCCCGAAGGCCCCCACCATGCCGCGGCGGGACTCTGAGAGTGCTCCCGGGGACCCCGCGCCCCGCCCGCCTCCGAGCAGCCTTCCGCGGGGCACACCCCTGACCTGGCGCGATGACCTCCCCGACCTAACCTCCGCGAAGGCGGCCGCGTGGGCCCGCGGCCTTCCGGGCCGCCGACGGACCCGAGCTCACCGCACGAGTGCGCGAGAGCCGGCGGCTGCACCGCCGCCGGCTCTTCCACGCCCGACAACATCGAGCCCTACGAGCCCTACGCGACCTCGCCACGGCGGCGCTGACGACGACGGAGGCCCCACACCATCGCCTGCGAGCCGGCCCCGCCGCCACCGGTCGCCCGCGACGCCGAAGCGGACCGCGATGGGGTACGGGTCCCGGACGGCCGGGTGCCGGTGGACGTGGCCCCGACTGAACTGCGCGTCGGGGACCAGGTTCTGGTCGGCGGCCGCCTTGTCGCGATCACGGATCCGCGCTACCGCCATGGCGGCACCCCCACGATGATCCTGGCGGGCGGCCGCCTGGCCGTCGCCGAGCGCACGGTGCGCGTGCACCGCCCCGTCCCGCCTGAGCTTGCCGTTCAACCTCCGGTGGCTGGCGGAGGAGGTTCGATGTGCAGGCGCGGCCGGACACCGGCCTCGGTCCAGTTCCGCAGCCGGCGCCACGCCGTCACTCCGGAGCAGCCCACGGTGTCCCTGCGGGAATATCGCGCCACGACACACCGGTACGCAGCACGTACATGACGCCAGCGAGTGCCGCCAGGTCGGGCACACGCAGCCGCCCCGGACAGCGGTGGGTGTGAGCACGGCATCGTGCTCACACCCCTGGGTCGGCACGGCGTCAGGCGAGGAGAAGACCCGCCTGCCAGGAGCGGTCGGCCATGGGATGCGCGTAGCTCTCCAGGGCCAGCGCGATGCCGGCCGCCCCGGTCAGCAGTCCCGGGTAGTCGGCGACCCCGTCCACCCCACTCCTCGCAGGGAATCCGCAGGAGGGAGAGGAGGGACTCGCGCGCGAGGTCGCACCACTCCGGCCGATCGAGGACGAGGCCCGCGAGCTGGAGGGCCCGTGTAACTCCTGGAGTGCCGTAGCACCATCCCTGCCGCTGGCGCTTCGGGTTCAGCAGCGCCCCGGAGGCCCAGTCGTCGAGTGCGACCGCGATCGGCCAGTAGTACCCCTGCTCGTCCTCCGCCCGCCAGCGCACCAGGAGCGAGGCGATCTCCTCGATGGCCTCCTCCTGTCCCGGAACCCTGACACCGGCGGCCCAAGCCGTGGAGAGAAGGGCGAGCGGGCCGACGATGCCATGGGCCATCCCCAGGTTCAGGTGCCCGTGCTCGTACCGGGGCAAGGGCCCCGCGTCGAGCACCGGAGGCCCCTCGACCCACAGCCCCGGGACGGACTGACCGGCGTGCGACACCGGCCGCGTCAGGCCCACGAGGTGGGTGAGTACCTGCCGGAGCACCGGCAAGGAGTCGTCTCCACGGGCCGACAGGTAGCGTCCGAGTCCGGTCAGACCGCTGATGACGTCGTACTCGCCCATGTAGTGCGCGGGCGCGCCCGGTGTTGACAGGCCCATCATGACGCCGACCTCGGTGCGGACCTTCTCGTCGAGCGAGTCGAGGGCCCCCGGTACCCACCGGTGGCCCCGTGAGCGACCGAGGTGGCGAATGCCAGAGCGCCCACCCCGAAGTACAGCCCGCCCATGGTCTGCTTGCGGCCCTTGCACTCCTGGACCATCTCGGTGAGGTGCCGGTGCGCGTGGTGAAGTCGGGCCGGGTCCTCGGAGGCACTGCTGTGGAACATCACCGCGATGCCGGCCAGCCCTCGGTCCAGGGTCAGCGGAGCCCACGCCGGGAAGCCCGTCTCGTCGGAGATGTGCCGGATGATCGACAGACATGGCGATGCAGACGTAGGAGAGCGGTTTTGCGGCGGGGCGCCCCGTTGCATGCTCCGCAAGCTGACGAGGTGCAAGGTAGGTCCGGCGGACGGTGCGCGGGCTCCTGCGGAGTCCGCGCCCTCACCACGACCCGCCTGTCCTCATCGACCGGGTTCTCAATGACCAGCGGAGACATACCTGAAAACGCCATCTGCACAAGCTCGTTGACGTCCATCACGCCGACAACAACGACCTCCACCACTCAGCGTTACCACCGAGTCTGAGACAGAGCCGAAAGCCTTACAGACCTGCGGGCTATGGAGTGGGCAGGTCTTCGACGGCAAGGACCCGTCCGCTCATGGTGGCGATCAGGTCAAGGGCTGCGGCGTGGCGGTAGGCCGTGTAGTCGGCGGTGGCGTCGAACGGGATGAAGGTCTGGATGTCGCGGGCGACGGCGTCCAGGCTCGTGGCCAGGATCCCGTGGCTGGCGTAGACCCCGATGATGATCAGTTGGTTCCGGCGTCGGCGGTGCAGTTCCGTTGCGAGGTCGCTGGCGTAGAAGGCGCTGTAGCTGCGTTTGGTGATGCGGGTGATGCCAGCCGCGTCGAGCCTGGGTACGGCGACCTGCGCGGCCTGTGCGGGGGACAGTCCGATCCCCCAGCAGGTGCCGAGGAGTCCGCGCTGGGTCAGGTCGGAGGCCGGCCGTGGGCCGCTGGCCAGGATGGGGACCCGGTTGCCCTCCGCCCAGTCCATGACGCGCTCCACCCGTGTCAGGAGGAGGCGGCGGGACCGTGCGGAGAGCGTGTCGAGATAGCGCGGTTGCAGGTCGTGGACGAGCAGTGCCGCCTGCGCGGGCTCGATGCCCCACGACGGGCCGCCGCAATGACCGCGCAAACGCGTGACGTCGTAGTCCTCGGACTCGATGGCAAAGACGGGCATGAATGCCTCGCTGGCGTGGCCACCGCCGATGGCACGGGCTGTCATCGGGTCGGGCAGGTGTGGGCGAGTGCTTGGTCAAGGCCGCTGCGGTGGACGGCGTCCAGCCCCATGGCCTGGACCGTCGTCGCCTTCCCCCGCTCCAGCAGCGCAGCGCAGTCGGGGCGGGGCAGCAGGGGCTGGGCCTTCTGGATGGCAGTGAGCAGTTGACTGTCGACGCGGTCCAGGATCGGGCGAACCTGGGTGGCGAGGTCGGGGCGGTGGGTCGGCTGCTCTGCGGGGTGTTCCCGCCACTGTGCGTACAGCGCGCGTTGGACGTCCTTGTTCGCGGCGATCTGGTCCTTGAAGATCTGCTGGACGGTGGCCTGGTCGATCCCGAGCTTCGCAGCCTGGGCAGCCGCATCGTCCAGGACGGTCTTTTCGCGGGCCGGGTCGTCGATGGGCTGGGTGGTTCCCCATTTGGCTGCCGCTACCGTGTCCGCGGTCATCACGCGCTCAGCGGCGAGCCGCGCGATCGTTCCCAGCGCCTGCTCGGCCGTCGTGCTGTTCGGCTGAGCAGGGGCGGTGCCCGTGGTCTGAGAGGGGCCGCAGGCCACGAGAGCGGCTGCTCCAGCACTGGTCAGGGCCAGGGCAGCAGCCTGGATTCGGATGGTTCTCACGAGAACCACTATCCGTTCTCGTCGGCGATGGCGCAGTCCCCAACCGGACGACTCACGGGTGGACCCGAGAAGGAGAGCGGACGGGGCAAGAGGCCGGCGCCCTTCCTGCTGCAGACGCGACATCGACCGCGAGCCGATGTCGCCGGGCCCGTCAGGTCCGACCGGTGCCCTGGCCCTGCCGAGGCGATCCGATTCATCGCCACCGCCCTCCTGGTCGGCACGGTCGGCCTGTCGGCCACCGTTCTTGGGTACGGCGCCGTCATCCTCGCCGTCGCGGCAGCGGGCGTTATCGCCCGGCTTCGTCTCCACCGGTGACCTTCACCGCCTGGGCCGGGGCCCCAGGTCTCACATGTTCAGGTGAGGGACGTCCACACGATCACTGCGAAGACTCAAGGACCTGGACAGCTGCCCGTCCGGCACTTGACGGGCCATCAGGCATCACCTGCGCCGGCGAGCTGACCTGAGCCGGTTGCCGGGGGGTGACCGGACCCGACACCCAAGGAGCTGACCACGTGACCACCATCAACGGCCCTCTCACCGTCGACGAAGCGAGGGCGGACCACCGCTCCGTTCTACGACTCCCTGAACCGGCCCGCCGAGAAGGACGTGCCCGCCCTGCTCGCCCGGGCGTGCGTCGAGGACTGCAAGTGCTACCACGCGAAGGGGGAGTTCCTTGCGCGCGAACAGCTCCCTGCCGTCTTCGAGTCGATGGGCGCAGCGATCCCCGACCACGCGTGGGAGGTCGTCGACATGCTGGTGGTCGACGGCAAGGTGATCGTGCGCGGGCGGGCGACGGGAACCCCTGCGGCGGAGTCGATGGGCATCGACGTCTTCACCGTCCGCGACGGCAAGCTCGCGAGTCGCTATCACATTGAGAACTGGATGACCGCGCTCGATCAGTTGAAGCGCTGACACCACCGCCGATGCCCAGGCCGGATGGCCTTGCCCGGCCGATCGGCTCGCGCCGCGTCCACCTCACCTGTTCGGGTGAGGGAGGGCCGTGTACAAACGTCGCAGTCTGGGAGATACGGCATACGGTGGGTTGCCGTAGCTCTCGGCCGACGCGCCTGCAAAGGGATTGATCATGCCAATTTCGAAGGCCCACGCGACATGGAACGGTGACGTTCCGAGCGGTACCGGACAGTTCACCGCCGGCGACAGCATCTCGGGGGGTGTGACGTACAAGTCCCGGTTCGAGGGCGGGCCCGGCTCCAACCCCGAACAGCTCGTAGGCGCGGCCCACGCCACGTGCTTCTCGATGGCCCTGGCCAACACGCTGGCCACGGCGGGCTTCCCGCCGGCATCGATCACGACGGAAGCGGCCGTGACGCTGCGTCCGGTCGACGGGATCCCGACGATCACGAAGATCGAGCTCGTGACGGAGGGCCGGGTCGCCGGCCTGGACCAGGAGGACTTCGCGAGGTACGCCGCGGAAGCGAAGGCGGGCTGCCCCGTGAGCCGGGCGCTGGCGGGCGTTCCCGAGATCACCCTTGAGGCGCGGCTCGCCGACAGCTGAGGGATGACCCATTCCTCCTCCTGACGGTCACGCCGGGCGGCGGTCACTTCGATCCCGTCGGGGCCGCGCGGGACGATCTCCCTCCGGGGCGGGAACAGCAGGCCGTCTCCTCGCTGTCACCGGCGAACGCGGCCCGGGGCCGGGAGCGCGCGCTCCCGACCCGGCCGTCGGCATCCCCTTCGGTACGGGGCCCGTAGTCGTATCCGGCGTGATGGCCGGGCATTCCGGCCCGCGTTCGCGGTCCCGGCGTGGGCTCTGCTGTGATGTGCGGGGTGTCAGGCGGACGTGGGCAGGGTTGTGGCGGCTTCGCGTTGTCCCAGGGAGCGGGTGTAGCGGCGCAGGAGGAGGACCGCCGTGGTGGCGAGGCCGGTGAGGAGGCCGAGCCAGATGCCGAGGGTGTCGAGTCCGAGCGCGTACGCGAGCAGCCAGCCAGGACCAGGTCGGGGATCGTGACGTAGAGGACGCCGACGACGGTCATGACGGCCGCGGCGCAGGCGAGGGCGGTGTTCTTGATGCGGCGGGCGTCGTCGTGGTGGCCGAGGGCCAGCTCGCGGCTGACGTTGATCGAGGCGGCGTGGGAGAGGCCGACGGCCACTTGGAAGACGATGTAGACGAGTTGGTTGACGGCGGTGTGGGCGGCGAGCGCGTCGGGGCCGAAGGAGCCGGCCATCAGCGCGGTGAGGGAGAAGAAGCCGGCCTCGGAGCCGTACGTCGCCGCGATCGGGATGCCCAGGCCGATCAGGCGCTTGACCACGACGGGGTCGGCCTTGGTGATGTCCAGGGAGAGCAGCGGTGCGAGCTCTTGGTCCTTCTTCGCGGAGGCGTAGAGCGCGAGGAAGGTCAGGAGGTAGACGCTGGAGGTGGCGGTTCCGATGCCGGTCAGGCCGAGCTGGGGCAAGCCGAAGGTGCCGTGGACGAGGATCCAGTTCAGGCCCGCGTTGACCGCTACGGAGGCGATCGTGATCTGCAGGAGGGCTTGGGGCCGTCGCATGCCTACGGTGAATTGGCGGATGGCCTGGAACCAGAGGCAGGGGAGCAGGCCGGGGGCGAGTGCGTAGAGCATGGTCCGGGTGAGGTCGACGACGGCCGCGTCTTGGCCGAGCCAGGAGAGGGCCTGGCCGATGAGGACCATGAGGACGGCGCCCACGGCGCCGGCGAGGCTGGCCCGGACGATCGCCCGTACTTCCTCGTGTGCTGAAGACGACCCTTCTCCGGAGACCGCTGTGCCTGTGGCGCTCTGATCCTGGTCGTTGCCGGTGTGCTTCTCGGCGCGGGCGGCCGCGGCGGCTATCTGGTTGCCGACGGAGGTGACGAGGCGGGTGAGGGCCGGCAATCGAGCCTGTCGGATCAGATCAGATCGGATTCGCGTCTCGCCTGAGCCCTTTCGCCGGTGCCGAGCGTCAAGGGGCTTCGCCTTGGGCGACTTCGATGCCGTCGTGCAGGTCATCGGCTGCCTGGAGGGACGCGCCGGCGGAGAGGGCCAGGCAGGCCGCCAACACCAGGACCGCGGCGCGCCGCGAGAGCTGCCGGGTCCTGCCGCACTCGGTGCCCTGACCGAGGAGGGCGGCGACGCGGCGGGGGACGGGTCCGGTGGTCACCGAGAGGGCCGAGCCGGGACGCGTACGGCCGGCCGCGGAGGAGGCGCGGGTGGCGAGAGCGGCGCGGCCGATGGCCCGGGCGGTCAGGCGCCGGCTGCCCACGGCGCGGGCGGCGGATTCGTCGGCGCTGCGTTCCAGCGCGTAGGCCAACGGCTCACGCAGGGTCCGCAAAGCGGGGTGGCACAGTCCGGCCAGGTCGCCCACGGCGGTGAAGAGGTGGTGGCGCTCTCGCAGGTGGGCGCGCTCGTGGGCGATCAGGACCTCGCGCTCGGGCGCCGACAGTGCGCGGAGCATGCCGGCCGTGACGACGATGCGGCCGGGGCTTCCGGGGAGTGCATAGGCATCGGGGTACTCGTCCGGCAGGACGACGAGTTCGCCGTCCGCCTCGGCGGCGAGCCTCCCGGCGTGGCGGAGCTGGGTCCAGCGCCGACGTACACCGCGCACCAGCCGGGCCGTGCACCAGGCGAGCAGGGCCCCGGCGGCGACAGCGGTCGCGATGACGGCGTCGGGTGATCCGCTGCTCAGCGGAGTGAGCAGGTGGCCCAGCGCGGCGACGACGTGGAGGTGGGTGGCGCCGGGGATGATCAGCAGGGCCAGCGCGCAGGTGCTCGCGGCGGCGAGACCGGCCGCGGTCGCCGTCAGCAGCCACATGGCCTGGCGGGGCGGCAGGTTCGAGGCCAGCCACCTGCCCGCCGGTGCGACCAGGAACGGAACGAGGAGGGGGATCCAGGCGGCGTGGATCACGTCACGTCTCCTTCCCCGTCGAGCAGGGCGCGGAGCAGGCGCTCGTCCTCGGTGCTCAGCTGTGAGACAAAGCGGCTCAATACGGCCTCACGGTCTTCGTCTTTCGCGAGTTCGGCGTGCATGCGCCTGGCGGTGAGCCCGGAGGCGTCCTCCGTGGGGGTGTAGGCGAATCCGCGGCCGGATCGCTGGCGGGTCACGCTGCCCTTCTCGTGCAGGCGGGACAGGATCGTCGTCACGGTCGTGCGGGCGAGCGATCCGCCCAGTATCTCCTGGACCTGCCCGGGGGAGAGCGGGCCGTCCGCGGCCCAGAGCGCCGCCAGCACACCGGCTTCGAGCTCGCCGGCAGGGCGTCGCTCCGCGTTCCTGTCGCCCATGAGTGCGTTCCTCCACACATCAATCGTCTACAGTGCTGTAGACCGTCTACGGAATTGTAGTCGCCGGTCGGCAGGGCGTCGTCCCGGACCCTGCACCTCTCACCCTAGGGGAGCTGTCTGTCATGACCTGGCCCGATCTCGCTGCGGCGTCGCAGGTGCTCAGTCCGCAGGCCGTCAATCTGCTGGATGCCGGTTCCCTCCTGTCGGCCTTCGGAGCCCTCGGTGTCGCGGTCGTGCTGTTCGCGGAGACGGGTCTCCTCGTCGGCTTCTTCCTGCCTGGCGACTCGCTCCTCTTCACCGCCGGTCTGCTCTGCGTGCCGGGCAATCACGGGCCGGTCCACCTCTCGCTCCCGCAGGTGCTGTGCGCGGCCGTGGCCGGCGCCCTGCTCGGGGCCCAGACCGGCTACCTCCTCGGGCGGCGCGGCGGACGCTCCCTGCTGGCCCGCAGCCGCAACCGCAAACTCCACGAGGGCGCCGCGAAGGCCGAGGAACTCCTCGACCGCTACGGACACGCCAAGGCCATCGTCCTGGCCCGCTTCGTGCCGATCGTGCGCACCGTACTGAACCCGATGGCCGGAGCCCTGAACGTCCAAGCCCGCGTATTCACGCTCTGGCAGGTGATCGGAGGGCTCGTCTGGACGGTGGGACTGGTGCTGGCCGGCTACGCGCTCGGCTCTTCCGTGCCCAACGTCGACCGCTACCTCCTGCCGATCGTCGCCCTCGTCGTACTCGTCTCCCTCGCCCCGCTCGCCGTGGAAGTCATCCGCCGGCGGGGCAGCCGCACTTCGAACGGAAGCTCGCATTGAGCCTGCTCGCCCTGGACGGCCCCGCCGTCGACGGAAACCTGTACACCCGGATCACCGGCCTCGCCCAGCAGGCCCCCGGCTGGCTCGACGGCCTGGTCACCGCGTGGTCCACGTACGGCCTCGCCCTCTTCGCCTTCCTGATGGTGGCCGGCTGGTGGCGCGCCCGGGCGGCCGCGGATCCGGCGAGGATCGCCATGGCACTGGCCGCGCCCCTGGTCGTGGTCATCGCCTTCCTCGCCGACACCGGCATCAAATCGGTCTTCCGGGAGCAGCGACCCTGCCAGACCCTGCACACGATCACGCTGGAGGCCTGCCCACCGCTGGGTGACTGGTCGTTCCCCAGCAACCACGCCGCCATCGCCGCCGCGGCCGCCGCGGCCCTCTGGGCCACCGACCGCCGGCTCGCGGCGATCGCGGTGCCGGCCGCGCTGCTGATGGCCTTCTCCCGGGTCTGGGTGGGTGCCCACTACCCCCATGACGTCGTACTCGGCCTGGCCGTCGGAGCAGTCCTCGCCTGGCTGCTGACCCGCGCCGCCCGTCACGCGACCCCCCTCGTACTGCGGCTGCGCAGTACGCGGCTGCGTCCCGTGGTCGCCCCCCGGTGAGCGCCCCGGCCACATCGCGCGCCATCCGGTGGGGCCTGGCCGCAGCGCTGTGCGCGACCCTGTTCGCCGCACTGACCGCACTCGTCGCCGCCCGCCACGGCAGCCCGTACGGCATCGACGAAAACGTGCACCGCTGGTCGGTACGGAACCGCCCCGCCGTCGCGGTCGCCCTCGCGCGCGGCGTCACCGCGACCGGGACCGGGCCCGTTCCGTACCTGTGCGCCGTGACCGCCGGACTCATCGCCGGATGGGGCCGGGGCACCAGGGGGCGACTGCTCGTGGCTGCGGGTGCGCTCGGATTCCTGCTGCTCGCCCAGGGCATGCGCTATGCGGTCCTGAACAGCGTGGCCCGGCCGCGTCCGCCCGTCGCCGACCGGGTGACGCACGCGTCCGGGTTCTCCTTCCCCTCCGGCCACACCTCGACCTCGGCGCTCGTCGCCGGTCTCCTGGCCTGGGCCGTATGGCGCGCCGCCTCGCCGGCCGCTGCCCGGCTCTGGTGGGTCCTGTTCGCCTGCTGGGCCGTCACGGTCGGTCTGACGCGCGTCTACCTCGGCGTGCACTGGCCCACCGATGTCCTTGGCGGCTGGCTCTACGCCCTCACCTGGCTCACCGCGGCGTTGGCCGTGGAGGCCAGGGTTGGGCGAGATCAAGAGCCTCCGGCGGGGGTCGAGTGAGGGGTGGTGCGTGGCGACGTGAGGCGGAGTCCCGGCCGCGCCCGGGTGGCAGACGTATCGCCCGGCATCGTCTACAGCGCCGTAGATGAACGGGTCCCCGACATGCCTGGGAGTACCCGTGTCCTCATCCGCCCGCTCGGCGCTTCTCGCGGCCGCCGGTCTCGCGATGGTCGCCGCCACCGCCACGGGGTGTGCCCAGAAGAGCGATGGCGGCTCGGCCGGCGTCCTTCGGGTGACCGCGTCCGACAGCGCCTGCGAAGTCTCCGAGAGCGATTTCCCCGCGGGCAAGGCGACCATCCAGGTGGGAGAACAAGGGTTCCAAGGTCACGGAGCTGTACGTGCTTTTCCCGGGCGACCGCATCGTCGCCGAGCGCGAGAGCATCGGCCCGGGTACCAAGGCGACCATCACCGCCGAGATCAAGGCGGGCGAGTACGAGTTCGCCTGTGAGCCCGGCATGAAGGGCGACGGCATCTGCCAGAAGGTCAAGGCCACCAGCAGCACCGGCGGGAAGCCGTCCACTCAGCGGCGGCGGTGTCCCACAGGAAATGCCGGACACCAAACGAGCCGTCGTCGAACGTCCGCACATAGGGGACGAGGTAGCTGGCCCTGCACGCGGCGAGAGCGGCCTTGTCGCGGCTGTAGGGCACGACTGCCTGCCTCCGTCGTGCTGCTGGGCCTGGACCCCGATGAATGGCGGCGGGCGGTCGAGACCAGGACCAGGTGATGAGCACGTGGGGAGTGACGAGGTGCCACCAGGGGCGGCCTGACCGCCTGCATGCGGCCAAGCCGCCCCTACCGGCGGCCGGGCCGCCGGGGTGCCTCGGCATCGGGCCGGCTGACCAGCGGTCTGCTGCGCAGGGCCGGCCTGGTCCGTTCCCTGGGTGTTCCGCTGTCGGTGACCGGCCGGCTCAACTGCCGCGAACGCGGCGGCGGTGAGCGCTGGATCATCGATCCCACCTTCGCCGAAGGTCACGGCCCGGCCGGCCACCGGCGGCTGGTGGCGCCCATGTCAGCACCGGGCTGGAGCCTGCCCGTCACCGTCGCGGGGGAGGACTGTAACTGCCACCTACCGCCCGGATTCACCGACCAACGCACCACCAGCGTCGCCTCCCTGCGGCCGGAGCGGCCCGGGCAGTGCTCCATCCCCGTGTCGGCTGCGGCTCGGTCAACAGCAGCGCGCGCACGCAGGCAGCGGGGCGGAATGAGTGCCGGCGGTTCAGGCGACCCAGGCGCCGGTCATTGCCTGCACGGAGGATCCATCGCCGTCCGCGAGCTTCACCGCCGTGAACTCGTGCGCGGCATCCGAGGTCTGCACACGGAACGCGGGCTCGTCGCTCTCCAGCAGTGCGACGATCCTTTCCGCCGCGTCCTGGGGTGTTTGCGCGGTGGGGAACGCCTTGGGCGCGCGATCCTGGTACGCGGCCAAAGCGGGCGCGTACGGGCCGGCCCCGTTTACCAGGGTGTCCCGACCGCCGACGTTGCCGCTGAACTCGCTGGCCACCGCTCCAGGTTCCACCACGCTGACGGACACTCCGGTCGTGGAGGCGACGGGGGCGAGCGATTCCATGAAGCCTTCCACGGCGAACTTGGCCGCGCAGTAGGCCTCGCTGAAGGGCTGACCGACCACGCCTCCAATGCTGGTCACGGTCACCAGGCGCCCCTTGCTTGCGCGCAGCAGGGGCAGGGCCGCCTTCGTCACGTGGAGGACGCCGAAGAAGTTCACCTCCATGACGGCGCGTACGTCCTCGATGCTTTCTTGCTCCAGCGTCCCTACGTGCCCGGTGCCGGCGTTGTTGACCAGCGCGTGCAGGTCCGTGAGGCCGTCGATGCAGGCCGCGACCGAGACAGGGTCGGTCACGTCCAGTGAACGGACCTCGACGCTCACCCCGGCCGCCCGCGCCGTCGCGAGGAGTGCGTCGGCCCGCGTCGTGTCGCGCATGGTGGCGATGACGTGCCAGCCACTGCGTGCGGCGGCGATGGCGGTGGCCAGGCCGATTCCGGAGGAGGTGCCGGTGATCAGGACGGTTTTGGTACTCATCGTTCCACCTTGTATGTGCTTTCGTTGGTCTCCCTCGGCGACGGTAGGGGCTGGGGCTTCCTCTCATCGTGCCCGTCGGGGCAGTTCAAGGGGCAGCGGACCAGACTCTGGAGGCCCCGGCCGCGAGCACTGGCCGCATCCGTGCGGACGAACCAAGAGCGCCGCCGCCACAGGATGACCTCATACGCCCACGATGCAGCCGCTCTTCGAGACCCCACACGTTCAACGAGCCGATCGCACAAGGGGAGCAGTCCGGGGCACGGCGATCACGGTGCTCGTGGAGGACCAGCCGGTGGAGCTGGGCTGACACCCGCGCCTTGCTCGCTCGCTGGTGTCGAATCACCGAACATCAGGAGGCCCTAGTGTCGCAGTCTTGTGTGCCGATGGCCGCGCCGTCCACTTCAGGAGGCCCGTCCCGCATGCGCCGAGCACCCGACGGCCACCCAATCGATACGGCCGTTCGAGCACCAAGCCCCCAGAGCATTACGACAAAAGCTACTTACGCGTCGGGGTGTTCGGGCAGGGCGAGCCAGTCTGACCAGGAGATCTCTCGGCCGAGGAAGCGCGGCTGCTCAAACGGCCAGTCGGCGGCGATCCACCGCGGCACCAGCTCGTCGAGGGCCTGCTCGACCTTGCTGTTCACCAGCTCGTCCACCACCCACCAGGAGATCTCGCCGTCCGCGCCGGCCCTCTCCGGTGGGTCGATGTAAACGCAGCCGAGCAGAGCTGTCTCCGCCGCGTCGAACAGCGCGTAGTTGAAAGACAGGTGTGCGGCGATCTCCTTCTCGTGCCGCAACAGGTCGGCCTGGTCGGCCTCGTAGGTCATGGTGGCCGCGGGCCAGCCCCAGGCTGGGCCGAAGATGGTCCACAGCCGCTCGCGCGAACCCATCACAGCGGGATAGTCGAGCGGGGTGTCCGCCTCCCGGATCGGCCGCAGGTGATGACCACTGTTCGGCAGCGGTACCAGGACGGGATGGACGAAGTTATCGGGGAGCCAGCTCATAGCGCCCGACCGTAGCAGCGCGCGGCCGTTCGATCCCCTCGAATTTCCCCGTGCACCCCCAGGCCCTGCTCTCATGCCGGGCAGTGCCCGCGATCACCCGATCGGGACGCCCGTTCGATCGACAGATTCCGTGATCGGTATGGCAACGGCTTCCAAATCGGCTTACGGACCACCGCAGCCCCCGTCGCCGCGTCCAGAGGTGACGGCGCAACGCACGGTCCAGCGCTGGACCGTGCCGGGGCGTCGGCGACTCAAGCCGCGGCCCGGTCGCGTTCTTCGAGAGCTTCGGCGGCCACGGCGCGGCACGGGCGCCGCTCCCTGAACCTGGCGCGATGACGTTCTCGCAGGCACAAGGGGAACGCTGATGCGATGGCCGCAGAAGCCGACGATCACCGCCGAAGACGCGGGAAGGCCTGCACACCCTGGCTGAAGAAGCAGGGGTGGGATGAGGAGATGGCCGCTCGGCTTCCAGAGCTCACAGGGCAGGAGCAGCGGTATGCCCCGGTCGTCGCCCCCTTCGAGTCGACTGAGACACGGTCAGTGCCCGGCGGCCTTGACCAGGGCCACCGCCGTACCGATGGCCGCGTCGATCACCCCGCCCAGCAGGGACACGAGCAGCCCGCCGCCCATCCGTACCCCGCCGAACCAGCCCCAGGTGAACAACGAGGCCACGTTCACCCAGGCCGCGGTGAGCAGCGCGGTGTGCAGCGACATGACCCCGAGCCCCGCGAGCAGGATCAGGAACAGGGGCCCGGCGGCCGAGAGCAGGAGCGGGCTGGCGACGTACAGCATCTCCAGCAACTCCCGTCCGCCGATGCCCCGCCGGTGCACGACGCGGTGGGCCTGGCCGTCGGCGACGAGGGAGGCCAGCCACAGGCCGAGCGCCGTCACGGCGACCGACAGGGCGACGTCTCCCGGCTGCGCGTGCGCGGAGTACGCCCACCCCACCACGACCGCGATCATGGTGATGGTGGCGTACAGGCGTTCCTTCAGCCGTGCCGCGGACAGTCGGACGTGGTCCGGGTCCTCCCCGTCGAGGGCGGGCACGGCGGCCGTGGGATCCATGCGGCCACGGTAGGGCGCCCGGTCACGGCCGTGGCCCTGCCGGGCCGGGGAGGTCCTCCGGCCGGACCAGCCCCGGGCCGAGCGCGTCGAGCACGGCCGCGGCGACGCGCTGCTGACCGGCCGGGGTGAGGTGGACGCCGTCCTCCTCCACGTGGCCGCGTGCGGCGGCCCGGGTGTCGATGGTGACCTCGGGCTCCGCGAGCAGGAGTTCCGCGACGGCGTCGAGGTCCGCCCCCGCCCATCCGAGTCCCGCCCGCCTGAAGTGCACGTACTGCTCGACCCGCAGCGGATCGACGCCGGTCGGGGTGAGCCAGATCCACCGGGCACCGGCCCGGCGGACCGTCAGGTCGCGCAGGGCCCGCAGGGCGCGGCGGGTTTCGGCGGCGGCGACCAGGGGGACCCCGTCCAGCCGTTGGACGTCGTTCGCCCCCAGCATGCACAGCACCCAGTCGGGCCGCTGGAACGCGAGCAGGGGGACGTTCGCCAGGGCCTGGGTCGTCGTACTGCCGGACACGGCCAGGTTGGTGCAGCGGACGCCCTCCGGGAGCAGGTGCCGCAGGATCTCGAACCAGGAGAGCCGGTCGGCGGTGGTGCTCTCCCCGACGGCCACGACGTGTTCGCCGGGCCGGAACGGCAGCCCGGCCAGGCGTGCGGCCGTCCCCGGCTCGGCCGCGAGCGCGGCGGCGGCCGCCCGGTTGCGCTCCTCGAACCGGTCCAGGCGCATCCGGTAGCCGGCCCGGTCGAGCCCGAACAGGGCGGCGAGCGCGGCCTCGTCGGGGGCGGGGCCGAGGTGGCGCAGGACCCTCTCGGGCTGGTGGAAGCGGAGCGTGCGCTCCGCCGGGTCCTGGGCGGGGGCGGTGGTGGTGGAGTCCGTCATGGCGGTCAGCCCTCCGTACGGACGCGGCGGCGCGGCAGCAGGAACCCGGCCGCGATCAGCCACAGCAGGCCGGCGAACCGGGCGACCGGCAACAGCAGGGCTGCGCCGTCGGCCAGCAGGACCAGCGTGGACAGTTCGGCGATCGCGGCGATGGCCAGGCCCGCCACGGCGAGGGCGCGGGGAAGCAGGCCGGCGAGGAGCCCCGGTACGGCGATCCCGGCGACCAGCAGCCCCAGCAGGACGACGTGGGCGGGCCCGCCGAGCCCGAAGGCCAGGTACTGCAGCGCCCGTACGGGTTCGGGGTGTTCGGCCACCTCGGGCCGGGACAGCACCCACGTGACCAGCCCGGAGCAGGCGAGGAAGGCCGAGGCGAGGACGCCCCCGGCGAGGGCGATGGTGGCACCGGGGGCTCGTACGCCGAGCTTGTGCAGCCGTGCAGAGACGGTCGCGGCGTAGATCGCGAGCGGCACCGAGGCCGCGAATTGCAGGGCCCCGGAGACGCGGACCGCACCGGTGTGGTCGCGGAAGTAGGCGGTCACCGTGTCGGTGGAGCCGAAGGGCGAGGGGAAGGCGTCCCCTCCCGCGAGCAGGGTGCTGAGCACGAGCCCCGCGAGGAAGAGGGCGGTGAAGACCACGGCCAGGATGCCGGGCGGCGGCCCGGCCTGCGGGTCGCGGCGGCTGCGTGCCTCCGGGTCGGTGGCGGAAGCGTGGGCGGCGTTGGCAGTCACGGCAGAATCCGTTCTCTAATGATAATTGTTCACCGAGGAGAATCATTTCGCGTGGCTTACGATAGGCCTGTGAACAGCTCCCGGCAACCGCATACGACCGACTCCGCCCCGGCCGCCGGGCCGCGCGGAGCCGCGTTCCTCCTCGCCCAGATCGGCGCGCACGCCGCCGGGCGCTTCGCCGAACGCATCGGCCACCTGGGACTGACCCCCGCCGACGTCGGACTGCTGCGCATGGTCGCCGGGCAGCCCGGGCGCAGCCAGCGGGCCCTCGCCGAGGACCTGGGCGTCGTACCGAGCCGTGTCGTCGCGCTCATCGACGCCCTGGAGGGCAAGGACCTCGTCGAACGGCGGCGCAGCGCCGAGGACCGCCGCAACTACGAACTCCACCTCACGGCGGAGGGGAAACGCGCCCTCGGCGCGGTCTCCCGCGCGGCCGCGGCCCACGAGGACGCCCTGCTCGCAGCCCTCGACCCGGAGCAGCGCACGCAGCTCCGCGGCCTCCTAGAGCGCGTCGCCGCCGAACAGGAGCTCACTCCCGGAGTCCACCCCGGCTACCGAAACCGCGGCTGAAGTCCGGCCGCAAGGGGAGGCTGGTGCCGGGCGGCCCTCGTCACCGCGCGGGCGAGCAGGTCGCGCTCGCCCGCGCGGTGACGGCTCATTCGGTTCGCCCCCGGAGGGGGCGGTCGGGATCAGGCGAAGTACTGGAGGCTGACCCTGACGGTGATGTCCTGCGGCCAGCCCGAGTCCACGCGGATCCGTACCTGCTCCCCGTCGAGCGGCACCACGTTGTGCACCGTCATGACCGCGCCTCCCATGAACGGCTTGTCGGTGGGCGGGTACACCTCCGCGACGCCGGCGCACACGTTGGTGTAAGCCGCCACGCCGGGCGCCTCCAGCAACCGTTCGAAGACACCGTGGCCGCGAAGGGTGTAGTAGTAACCGATTTGCTGGAAATCCGCCCGCGCCTCGCCCTGACTGCCGCCCCCGCTGGGCGGGATGGCCCTGTCGGACGCGGTGTTCCCGTTGCTGCCGCCGGCCGTGCTCCCGGTCGCGGGCTCACGGAGATTGGTGTGCGTCATGTCCGTCTCCCTTCGATGGACCTGCGTTTTCCCTTTCCATGGTGGACCGGCACGGTGCCGCCGCGACCCCCTGAAATGGGGGATGGACGGATCCGGTCGAAGGGTCAGCCGGTCAGCCGGTCGGCCGGTCAGTCGGTCAGCCGGTCAGCCGGTCGGCCGGTCAGTCGGTCAGCCGGTCGGCCGACCGGCCGGTCAGCGGGTCAGCGCGGCGATGAGTTCGTCGCGGCCGTCGGCGCCCGTCTTGCGGAACAGGGCCTTGAGATGGTCGTTGACCGTGTACGGAGACAGGTCGAGGCGCCGGGCGATCTGCTTGACGGCTGCGCCGGCGCGCAGTTCGCACAGGGTGGCGCGCTCGCGGGGGGTGATCCCGTACCAGGCGCAGAACGACGGCATCACGAGGTCTCCGGCCGCCCCCTGGACAACCAGGGCGACATCGCCGGTGGCGTCCGCGTCGAGCGGCTGCCCCTGAAGGGTCATCCACCGCCCGCAGACGACGGGAGGGGCGCACACCAGCGGCATCCAGGCACCCGCATCGTGTGCGCGGGAGCGTGCGGCGAGGGAGAGCGCGACGAGGAACGCGTCGGGGACCCACTCGGGGAAGACGTGTCCGCCCGGCGAGGACAGGCGGTCCAGCCAGTCCCGTGCCTGGGGGCTGACCGCGCTGATCGAGTGGTCGGGGCCCACGGTCACCACCCCGGCGGGAAGCGCGGGGGCCACGGGGAGGAGCGGACCCCCGGTCACGTAACGGCGCAGGGCGGCCACGAGCGGCGGTCCGATCCTGGCCGCCCGCTGCAGGTCGTCCGGGCCGAACGGGCAGGCCCCGGCACAGCGCAGCAGCCCGAGCGCACCCCACACCCCGTGCCGGTCCTGCAGGAGGAGCCGCAGCTCGGAGCCCGCCCCGTTCGCCGTGAGGATCTCGCGCACCCGCGAGTCCGAGGGACCGTCGCCCGGGGGCCCCACGACGGTGGCCGGGGTGGGCAGACCGGACAGGGCGGCGGGCCGGTACGGGTCGCCGCCCCGGTAGCGGTGCATGACGAGGTCGGTGGCGAGCGAGGCGGCGTATTCGTGCCAGAAACTGAAGCTCCCGAGGCCGAGCCCCGTCGCCGGATCGGTGGCCACCAGGCTGAGCCCGTCGTGGGGCACCAGCGGGGCGAGTACGCGGGAGATCCCCTCCCCCCGCCCGCCGAGGCCCGCGTCCTGGCCGGCGGCGGCGTACAGATCACGCGCCAGCCGCCCAGGATCGAAGAACGTGAGCGCCACAAGCTCCCATTATCCCGGCCGAGCCTGCTCCGCGCACGGGTGCGCGGAGCAGGCTCGGCACATGGTTCTACGATCCCGTTCATGACGACTCCCGAGTGCTACGCATGCAGCAAGGAAGCAAGGATCGACGAACTTCCACCGCGCGAGTGCGTGGCACACGACCAGCACTGGCGGGTGGCCCACGCCTTCAACACCGCAGTGCCCGGCTGGCTGGTGCTGTTGCCCCGGCGCCACGTTGCCGCGGTTCACGACCTCACCGATGCCGAGGCGGCCGCCCTGGGGATGTGGCAGGTCAGGCTCTCCCGGGCTCTGCGGAGCGTGACCGGCTGCGCCAAGACCTACGTCGTCCAGTTCGCCGAAGCCGAAGGCTTCGCCCACGTGCACTTCCACATCGTTCCGCGGATGGCGGATCTGCGACCAGAGCATCGCGGGCCGCGCGTTTTCGAGCTGCTGGGGCGGCCCGAGCAGGAGCATGTGTCGGCTGACCGGGCAGACCAAGCGGCCCAGTCCATCCGAGCGCACCTCCAGGGGCCCCGCATGTGAACCGTGGGGCCGCCATCGTCACCGGCCAGGCCCGCGGGCCTGGCCCCTGATCTGGGGGTTTGCCGCTCCTGAGGGCAGAGCCCCGTCCCGCAGGACCTGCACGGCCCGGTCGAAGGCCGAGTCCCTGTTCCGGTCGAACTCCTCCTTGGTGAAGACCGGCTCGGTGAGGTGGGGCGGGATGCCCGCGCCGTCGAAGGTCCGGCCCGACCGGGTCAGCAGCTCCTCGTTCGGCAGCCAGACCGACATGCCGTTGGGGAGCTTGCGCACCATGACGTCCGAGAAGACGCCCTGCGTGGGCTGCCCGATCCGCACGGTCCGGCCGGGCCGGTCCATGAGGGCCTGGGCGAAGGTCTCGCCCGCGCTGACGGTCGAGCCGCCGGTCAGCACGGCGACCGGCCCGGTGTAGCGGGGCCCCTGGGCGGGCGTGACGTACAAGGCCTGGGGGCGCGTGTGCCGGGTGGGGTCCGCGGGATCGTTGCGGGCCCGCTTGGAGTAGGCGAGGTAGGGGGTGTCGGTCAGCCGCCCGGCGATGTGGAGCCCCATGGCGTCGGAGCCCCCGCCGTTGATCCGCAGGTCGATGACCAGGCCCTTCAGGTGCCGGGTGCGCTCCTGGCCGAGGACCGTGTCCAGCGCCTTGTCGAGCTCGGCCAGCTCGTCGGCGTAGGAGGCCTTGCCGCCCGCGTAGCCGCCGAATCCGGAGATCCGAAGGTAGCCCTGCCCGCCGGGGAGGTCGGCGTGGGTGATCCGCCCGGCGGCGAAGTCCTGGAGGTTCCGGGCGTCCTTGAGGTCGCGCTCCACGACGAACTCCTTGACCTTGGCGTCGAGCTTCCCGTCGGGCTGGACGGTGCCGGGGCGGCCCTGCGCGAAGGCCCGGTCGGGCTCGCCGTCGCCGTCGCCGTCGCCGTCGACGTCCCAGACGGCGACGTGGGCGTCGTGGAGCGACTCCACCATCTTGCTGAAGACGGCGAAGAGTTCGTCCGGGGTCGTCCCTTCGTGGACCGTCGGCCGGTACCGGTCGCGTACGGCATGCCAGTCGATGCCCTTGGCGGCGAAGAAGGGGTAGTTCTCCTCGAAGGACTGCCAGAAGACGTCGAAGGAGGCGAGCGAACCCCCGGGGCCGGAACGCGTACAGGCGCCGGGTAGTTCCGTCATCCGGTGCAGGTTCCGTACGCCGACGTCGCCGTCCAGCCGTACGGAGGCGCGGTCGCGGTCCCCGCGGGTGCGCACGGTGAGGACGGTGCCTCCGGGCGTGGTGTAGGCGTCGGGGCCGGTCCGCTGCGCGGTGTCGCCCGCGATGCAGCTCACGGCGGTGGTCTGGTACTCCTGGAGGGTTCCGTTCCGGATGGACAGCACGGTGCCGTAGCCGTCGGTGCGCCAGATTCCGTCGGTGACCGGCTGGTGGGCGGTGGCGGCCGGCGCAGCTGCGCCGACGAGGACCAGGGCGACGGCGGTGGCCGTGACGATGCGCACGATCTTGCCTTCTCTGTAGGCGACTTGACGGGTACCGCCCCACCGTCGCCGACACGGGATCCACCGGGCCATCCGGCTGTCCGGCCGATCGGGGGTGGGGCGAGCCCCCGCTACCCGCGGTACCCGGAACGGCGCTTGACGAGATCGAACGGCAGGCTCGCGCTGCCCGGAGGGCCTGGGTCCCCTTTGGTGGCGTTTGCTGTTTTTTCGGTCAGTGGCGGCGGATTTCGGTCGTCGTGATCGAAGGCCCGGCCGCGCGGGGCGGGAGCACCCCACCCTGGAACGGAGTCCCGTCCCGACCAGGGCGGGGCATCGTGATCGAGACGCACAGGGGGAAGGGGAAGTCATGGGGGTACGTACACGGCTGCGCGCGGGCGGCGTCCTGGTGGGGGCCGCGGTGCTGGCGGTCGGGGTGGCATCGGGACCGGCCGCCTCCGCCGCCGACCAGTGGCGGCCGAGGCCGGGAAGCCTGTACATCTCAGACCTGCCGAAGACCGAGTCGTGGCGCGCCAACCCGGTGGCACGGGGTTGGGGCCACGACTACGTCTGCCCGGCGGGCTGGCCGGCGGAGCCGCCCACGGTGAACGTCTGGAACCGGGACTTCACCACGGCGGAGACCGCGTTCGCCCAGCAGAAGGTGGCGGTGTTCGCCACGGAGGCCGAAGCCATCGCGTTCGCGGCCAAGGCCCGGCAGGACTACGTCGACTGCGCGAACGCCCCGCAGCAGCCGGGTGTCACCGCGACCTACTATGACCACGGCGTGGTCGCCGTCGAGGAAGGTGCCACCCTCCAGGGGATGTACACCTTCAACTCCAACAACCCCGAGCGCCCCCACTTCAACTACCTGTGGGGCGTGGGCCGCGACGGCGACACGGTGACGCTGGTCCTGTGGCAGAGCTACTGGGGCGAGCCGCCCGTGGCCGCGTGGAAGAGCACCCTGCGGACTGCAGTGAACAAGCTGTACTGAGCGCGATCAGGGCGGCGATGTCGGCGGAGGCTCTCGTACCGGGGCCGGTTCGGTAACGACCCGCCGGATACGACCCTCCTTCGGGCAGACTCCTCCGGAGCACGACACACCCTCGCTCCGGAGGAACCCCGTGACGTTCACCTACGCGGAATCGGCCTGGGCGGCGGCTCGCCTGCTCGCCTGCCTGCTCGGCGGGCTCCTCCTGTTCGGAGTCGCGATCGTCATCACCGTGGCCCTCGGCGTCACGGTCAAGGAGCACATGAAAGCGCGGCGGTGAGCACAGGAGCCAACGGTGACCCCGGACGGGGCGCAACCTGACCGATGTCAAGAGCATCGGCATCGACGGCGACGCGCCGGACGTAGGTTCAACTGGTTCGCGCTCACCACCGCCATCGGATGGCCGACAGGTGCTGGTTGACCCCCGGGCGCGCGGGGCGGACTCACCGCGCTTGTAGGACGCGAGGATGGCCCGGTCCCACGGCCTGCCCCTCCACCTCGATCTCGCCGCCCCCGCTCCGGACTCCCGGGCCGCCTCCACGGCAGCGACGTCGTGTTCGTCGTCGTACAGGACCTCACCACCGCGAGGACCGCTCCAGCGGTCCGCCACATTGGCACCGTCCAACGTCCGCAACCGGCCAATTGGGCGACGGCCTCGCGGCCGCACCCTGCAGCCGACGGCGATCACCTATAAACGCTGCGCCCGGGGTGAATCAATATCTGTCACCGCGACCTAAGAATTTAACGGATCCCGCGAGGAGGGTTTCTGCCGCCATGCGGCGGCCGGAAATATTCAACGCACACAGACCGTCTCAGCGTGCTACTGTCGATCTCGGTTGCAGTTTTGGTACCCAATAACTTCAAGCGCCTCCAGTCGGACTTCGGTCCGCAGGACGTGTTTTGCATTTTCCGGTCATTTCCGGTGGGGCATCATCGCGGCAACACGACGTCCGCACGTTGCAGACGTCGGTGCATTGCCCCAAAGGAGATATGACATGGCTGCTGGTACCGTGAAGTGGTTCAACGCGGAAAAGGGCTTCGGCTTCATCGAGCAGGAAGGTGGCGGCGCTGACGTGTTCGCCCACTACTCGAACATCGCCGCCCAGGGCTTCCGTGAGCTGAACGAGGGTCAGAAGGTCACCTTCGACATCGCGCAGGGCCAGAAGGGCCCGACGGCCGAGAACATCGTTCCCGCCTGACGCAAGCACGCGTTCTGCAGCTGGGGCCCGCATCCCTCGGGGTGCGGGCCCCAGCTGCCTGCATTTCCCGCGGTGTGTCCACCCGCGGTCTCAAGCTGTGAGAGATCCGGCCGACTGGCCCTCTCGGAGCTGCACCCGATTATATTTTCTTGGTTGTCGCACCCGCGCGGTGCCGCCGCCCCACTTCGGCGTCTGAGCCCACGGATTCCCCGTCCGCCAGATGCGCTTCGCATTCAATTCGGCCCGGTCTCGCAATTCCCTGCTCTGCTCCTACGCTGCGGGAATTCCTTGATGGGTGCCGTCAAGGAAGGTTCCGCATGAACCCCACCCGTACGAACGAGCGCTCGTCCCGCACCCGCAGCCGCACCGGCGGCCCCGCTTTCGGCACCGGCGTCGGTTCCGGCCGGGGCAACCGCTCCGGCTCGTCGGCCCAGAGCCGCTCTGGAGGTCCGAGCCGCTCTGGAGGTCCGAGTCGCTCGGGCGGATACGGCCGCCTGCCCGCCGCGATCCAGGGCGAGTTCGCACCGCCGAAGACGACCACCCCCGCGCTGCCCGCCGTCGAGGCCTTCGCAGACCTCGCCATGCCGGCCGAGCTGCTGGCCACGCTCAACCGTGAGGGCGTGACCACCCCGTTCCCGATCCAGGCCGCCACGCTGCCCAACACTCTCGCGGGCCGTGACGTCCTGGGCCGTGGCCGCACCGGCTCGGGCAAGACCCTGGCGTTCGGCCTCGCCTTGCTGACCCGTACGCGCGGCCAGAGCGCCGAGCCGGGTCAGCCGCTCGCCCTGATTCTCGTGCCGACGCGAGAGCTCGCCCAGCAGGTCACTGCCGCGCTCACCCCGTACGCCCGGGCGGTCAAGCTGCGCCTGGCCACCGTGGTCGGCGGCATGCCGATCCACCGCCAGGCCGGTGCGCTGCGCGCCGGAGTCGAAGTGGTCGTCGCCACGCCCGGCCGCCTCAAGGACCTCATCGACCGCGGTGACTGCCGCCTGAACCGGGTCGCCATCACCGTCCTCGACGAGGCGGACCAGATGGCCGACATGGGCTTCATGCCGCAGGTCACCGCTCTCCTGGACCAGGTACGTCCCGAGGGTCAGCGGATGCTGTTCTCCGCCACCCTGGACCGCAATGTCGACCTGCTGGTCCGCCGCTACCTGACCGACCCGGTCGTGCACTCCGTCGACCCCTCACAGGGCGCGGTCACCACCATGGAGCACCACGTCCTGCACGTCCACGCTGCCGACAAGCAGCGGACGACGACGGAGATCGCGGCCCGCGACGGCCGGGTGATCATGTTCCTGGACACCAAGCACGCCGTGGACCGCCTCACCCAGGACCTCCTCGACAGCGGGGTCCGCGCCGCGGCCCTGCACGGCGGGAAGTCCCAGCCGCAGCGCACCCGCACCCTCGCCCGGTTCAAGACCGGTCATGTCACCGTGCTCGTCGCCACCAACGTGGCGGCGCGCGGCATCCACGTCGACGACCTGGACCTCGTCGTCAACGTCGACCCGCCGACCGACCCCAAGGACTACCTCCACCGCGGCGGCCGCACCGCCCGCGCCGGCGCGTCCGGCAGCGTCGTCACCCTCGTCACCCCGAATCAGCGCCGCGGGATGGCCCGTTTGATGACGGCCGCGGGAATCACCCCGCTGACCACCCAGGTCCGCTCGGGCGACGAGGCACTGAACCGCATCACCGGCGCCCAGGCCCCCTCCGGCATCCCGGTCACCATCACCGCACCGGTGTCCGAACGGCCCAAGCGCAGCACGACCTCCCGCGGTCGACGCGGGCCCGTGTCGGCTGCCCGGCGCGCGAGCCTGCGGCAGACCGCGTTTGACGCTGCTGCCTGAAAACCACGTGATCAGGACACTGACCCACCTCTGCAGGAGGCACCTTTTGACGCTGGTACAGATGCAGCCCCGCCCGGTGCATGCCAATGCCCATGCCGACCTCGTCCACCCGACGGTGGACGACGCCATGGAAGCGGCCGGCCTTCAGGCTTGCGATGACATGACCGTCGAGGTGGCCCTGGCCGTCATGGCCGGCGCCCGCGCGGACCATCTGCTCGTCTGCGACGAGAACGGCCTGTGCACCGGGCTGGTCACCCGTGCCCAGCTCACCACCGTCCGCGACGGCGCGGCGTACACGGACCGGGCCCGTCTGCGCGATGTCCTCGGCGACCGCGGGCCGTTCACCTCGTCCATGACGACGATGGCCGAGGCCGACCACGCGATGCGATACCGCAGGCTCACCGCTCTGCCCGTCGTGGACGAACAAGGCGGCGCCCTGGGCGTCCTCGCCCTCAGCCGCTGAACCAACGCACCGTGGTCGGCCCGTTTCCCCTTCCCCCTGTGAGGCATCCATGCGCTGTGTCATCGCCCGTTTCCCGTTTGACCTGACCAAAAGCGGTGTCCTGGCGTCGATGAAGGGCATCAAGCCCGAGCAGGTGATCGGCGAGTCAGTGATCATCGGCCGCCGCACCTACCCCGTCAAACAGGTCGGTCAGGTCATCACCCGCCAGGACCGCCGCGACTTCAGCGCCGGCGAAGTCCTCCGCGCCATGACCCAGCTCGGCTTCACCTGCCGCGGCGGGCTTCCCCGGACCGCCGCGCCCACGGTCGTGCTCAGCCCTCTCCAGCGGGCCTCCGCGATGCTCGGCACGCCCCTCACCGCCTGACGGGTGGCCCGGCGACGCCGCCACCCGATGAGCGACACGGGCCCGACCGGCACACGCCGGTCGGGCCCGTTTCGCGTACCCGGGGCTTCTTGCACAGGGGCCGGATCAGTGGTCGGAGCAGCTGAAGTCGCCCACGGGCCAGGCGCCGACGTCCGCGATCGAGACGCGGTACATCCCACCCGTCTCCGGGATCCCCATCGTGCCGTGAAGAATTAAGTTCGTCCCGCTCCGATCGCACCCTGGCCAGCTGCCCTGCCAGCCGTTCCTCGAGGGACCCGCCGCTCGGTCAGCGGTAGGGGCGGACATCGATGACGCGCATGCCGGCAGCCTCGGCTGCGGCGATGCCCTCATCACTGTCCTCGTACACCAGGCAAGCGTGCGGCTCGACTCCGAGTCGCTGCGCCGCGGTGAGGAAAATGTCGGGTGCCGGCTTGCCTCGCTCGACGTCATCGCGGGTGACGATGACGTCGAAAGCCTCACTGAACGGCTGGTGGCGAAGTGCGGCGTCGATCATCGCTCGGGTGCTGCCCGAGGCGACGGCCACGGGAATCCGGCCCGCGGCCTGTTCCACAACCGCTTGGACACATGCGTGCGGGCGGACCGTGTGCGCAACGCTCAAGAAGAGCTCGTCGCGCCTGACTACGAGTTCGGCAACGGTTGAGGTCAGCCGCAAAGGACGCTCTGCCGCAAGCAACGTGATCATATCGGCGGAGGACAGGCCCGTCCGGCTGTCGAACCAGTCCTGCTCCAGCTCGACCCCTTCTGCGGCAAGGGTCTGGGCCATGGCGCGATAGTTCGCCGCCTGGCTGTCCACGAGCGTGCCGTCCCAATCGAACAGAAGGCAGGTCGCACCGTCCGGGGACAGCTCGTCGCGTACCGGCATCAGTCCTCACTCCTCCGTATTTTGTTCCCAAGCGAAACATAATACGTGAGACTGCCGGATGATCTTCGGGCTTCCGCCGCCGACCAGCACGAGCACCCCGAGCGCCAGACGCAACTGCCCTTCGACCGGCAACTTCAAGTTGGCGAAGGCTCTATGGAGATCACGGAGAACTCGCCCGGGCGGGCGGAATCGGTCAGCGCCTCCGACGCCTTCTGCCTCCACATGGCTTCCGGAGCGAGCCGGCGGCTGACCGTGGGCCAGCCGAATCCGCCGGTACCGCCGTACAGGTCAGGGGTGCGGATGCGAGGCAGGCGCGGGCCGGAGTCGTGAACGGCCGCCCGGATGCTCTCCGCGTGGCCCGTCAGTCGCAAGATGCACGTGCCTCGGCAATGGCGCACGGCGCGGCGTTCGTGACGAGCTCGGACACGACCGAGACCACTGTGTCCGCGGCCTCCCGCGCACTGGGCGGCGAGCGCCCCGCCGCTGACCTGCTGTGCAGGCCGCCCCGCGCATCCTGGGCCGACCATGTAGGTCTACCTCTCACCGACGGGCCGGAAAATCTATGACCGCCAGAGTAGACATTGGGTGGTGAGGTGGTTATGGTTTCTTTCGTAGCCCAGAGAGACCGCAGGGCCGGGCAGAGACGAACTGCCTGGCAGCAGTACCCGTAGTTGCAGTTGTCGGACGGTGCGGTGGTCGAGTTCCGAAGCCAGGGTTTGCAGGAGGCGACGGGGCTGATGACCGGACCGGGTGGCCCGCAGTCATCAGGGGCTGCCGTGAGCGGTACCAGCAGTGGAAGTCAGTGAGCAGCACCTCGGTGAAGGCGTCGGCTGCGGGCGCGCGCACCGGGAAGTTCGGCAGTGGGGTTCTAAGCCAGAGCGGATGCAGGACGGGCGACGGGGCTGGCTGCCGGAGCGTGGCGCTTGGTCAGGCCGCAAGCAGTACCAGCAGTACGCAGTACCAGCGGTAAGTAGTGGATCATCCGAGGGATGAACGGAGGAGTTGAGGCGCCATCAGGATCGCCCGGGCAGATGTCTGAGCCCGGGTACCGCAGGACATCGATAGCGAGGTGGTCTCCGGTCAAGCAACCGCGATCCCCGCATCACCCGTCCCCTTTCGGGCGGGTCAGCGGAAAACAGTAGCCCGGCGCAGTATCAGGGCCGGCAGATGGTGTAACAGTTCCTTCGGGGCCCTGGTGCCATAGGCGCCAGGGCCCCTCCACGCGTTTCACGAGAGAGGTTCGATGACAGCAGAAAACCCGGCCAGCCCGCTCGGCGGCCACCTGGACGACGACGATTTCCCCGCCTACACCATGGGCCGGGCCGCCGAGATGCTCGGCACTACCCAGGGCTTCCTCCGCGCTCTCGGGGAAGCCCGCCTGATCGCCCCGCTCCGCTCACCGGGCGGGCACCGCCGCTACTCCCGCTACCAGCTGCGCATCGCCGCCCGCGCACGCGAGCTCGTGGACCAGGGCACCCCGATCGAGGCCGCCTGCAGGATCATCGTCCTGGAAGACCAGCTCGAGGAAGCCCAGCGCATCAACGCCGAGTACCGCCGCGCCGCCGATTCGGCGAACCCGTCCTCCTCGGTCTGAGACCGTACCTCGCGCCCGCAGGCCGCCGGCGGGGCTGTGGCATCCGCGGCGGGGCACGCTGCCCGGGTCTTCTCTGGTGACAGGGTGTGCGGGCGTGTACCGTCTGAGTCAGCTGTCGTGGTTCGGGAGTTCCCTTTACCCACGCCTTCGGCGTGGGTGTTTTGCTGTGCTGTGCCCCAGGAACCAGGGCGATCACCTCCTCCTCCCGCGCCGTGGGAGGAGTTCGTCGACTGGAAGGCATGAACATGGCTACGGGAACTGTGAAGTGGTTCAACGCGGAGAAGGGCTTCGGCTTCATCGCCCAGGACGGCGGCGGACCGGACGTCTTCGCCCACTACTCTGCGATCAACTCCTCGGGCTTCCGCGAGCTCCAGGAAGGCCAGATGGTGACGTTTGACGTCACCCAGGGCCAGAAGGGTCCCCAGGCCGAGAACATCAACTTGGCCTGACCCTCCCCACCCCTCCGCCCTACGGGAACCCCCAGTCCGGCCGGACGAGGGCGCCCGGAGTGTCGGCGGGACTCGAGGCGTACGGCACCAGGGCCGCGCAGCATCCATTGCGCGGCCCTGATCCATGTCGGGACTGCCAGCCGTGCTGCACTTCAGCGGTGCACGGTGCGCGCCGGGCCCTGCCGGGGACAACTGCGGGTGGGCGGGGCGGCTCGGCGCAAAGCCAGCCGGGGGACACGTGTACGGACTCCTTCGGCGCGTTCTGGCCGGGATGCAGCGTCGCGAGCGGCCGTGGGGCGTTGCTGCCGATGCCTGCGGCCGCGTGCGGTGTCCGACAGGGCTCTGCGCCCCGGTGCGGCGATCATGGTCGGCCGGGCATCGGTGCCTCGGCCGGCAGCTCCTGGGCGGCGCCGGTGATGAAGCAGCGAGTGGCCTCCGGGTACAGGGCCTGGGTTTGAAGGTGGTTGAACAAGGCGCTGTAGCGCCGCACGTCGGATCGTTTCTCCTGGTAGAGGTCGCTGGTGAACCGCTCCAGATACACGGTCCCCGTGGCGGTGTCCGGAAGGTCGAGGAGGGAGAACTGTCCCGAGATGCCCGGATGGGCTCCTGCGGTGTAGGGGAGGACCTGCACGATGATGTACGGCTCTTCGCGTCGAGGAGGCACGAATCGGTGGGGCACGCCCGGCCGATCTCTTCCATCGCGGTGGCCACGGCGCGCAGGACAGCGCTGATGTGGGGTCGGAAATCGGCGCGGAGATTCCCGAGGTCCCCGCTGTCGAGGGCGTATCCAGAGTCCGGGTCATGGAGCGCAGTGGTCCATGCTGCGTTCGGCAACGGTGGTCGTTGCCCGGGGCGCGGGGGAGGGCTTCGCCGGAGCCCGCGATGGCCCGGCGCGAGTTCATGAGGCCGTTTTCGATCTCGCCCGCGATGGTGTGGCGGATGCGCTCGCACTCGGCGGACCGTCTGCGCCGGTCGCGGCGCCATTGGCGCAGGTGGTACCAGCCGGGATCGTTCGCTTCGAGGGTGTCGGCGAGATCGTGGAGATCGACCGCCTCCGATGGGCGCCTGCCCCGCGGATTGCGCTCAACGCTCGGATCGTTCGCCCCGCATACCTGGCGACACTCGTTGCCCGCGGGATCGGGTCCCCGAAGATCAGGGCCTCCTGCGTTTGGCCCCCGTACAGGGCGGTGTCACCCCTGTGGAGCCAGCACCGTGAACAGGGCGCCCTCCGGGTCGCGGAGAGTGACCCACCGGCCGGCGCCCGAGGTCTCCACAGGGGAGACGACCCCTCCTCCCGCCGTGATGGCCGCTTCGACAGCGGCCTCCAGGTCGGGCACCCGAAAGTGGACGTGCCACCGCGGACGGACCTGTGGGTCGGGATCCGCGTCCGCCGCTCCGCTGCTGATCCGTGCCACGGTGTCCTTGCCGTGGCGCAGGACGACGTGGTCGTGTTCATAGGCCACCACGCAGGATTCGGGCGAATCGCCGGCCCACTCCAGGACCTCCCCGTAGAAGATGGCTGCGGCGAAGGCGTCACGCGTACGGAGTTCCAGCCAGGCGGGAGCGGTGCCGCGGCCCACCCCCCAATCCTTGAGGATCTCCCCCTGCCAGAGCCCGAAGACCGCCCCGTCGGGGTCGGCGGCCAGCACGGCACGGCCCGTACCGAAGGACAGCGGTCCGACCGCGACGGTGGCGCCGCGCTCGCGGATACGCGCCGCGGTCACGTCGGCGTCGTCCACCGCGAAATACGGCGTCCAGGCGGCGGGCAGCGAAAGAGTCTCGGCGAAAGCCCCCAAACCTGCGACGGGAGCGCCGTCGCGGAAAGCGAAGGAGAGCCGCTCGCCGATCCGGGTCCGTCGGAACGTCCAGCCCAGCACGGCACCGTAGAACCGCTGTGCGGAATCGAGATCACCGGTCATCAGACTGACCCAACAGGGGGCGCCGATGGCTTCATGGCTTGACGTGGGCACAGGTACGGCCGCCTCATCTGATGCTCGCCTTGTCTGAAGACGTTTCCACCCTAGCCCGGCCGGTGGGTGAAGGCGGTGACCCGCGCTCCCTCCAGGGAGCGCCTTTTGGTCTGATCGTCCGAAGATCGGTGGCCATCGGGTGGGGCGCCCGGTTCCGGGCAGGCGCAGTTCCTCAGCGGTCGCTGTGACCGGCTCGGCGACGCTGTGAAATCGGAGGTACGGGTGCCCAGCACTACGCTGTCCATGGCCACGCTGCCCGGGGGCCTGGTCGCCCTGCCCGGCGTTTACCAGCCGCAGGCGGACACCAGGCTCCTCGCGGCGGAGCTCGCCCACGAGGACCTGGGGCCCCGTACCGAGGTCCTGGAGATCGGTACGGGTACCGGCGCGCTGGCCCTGCACGCCGCGGCCAGGGAGGCCCGGGTCACGGCTGTCGACGTGTCCTGGCGGGCGGTGGCCACGGCACGGCTGAACGCCTGGGCTCACCGTCTGCCGTTGCGCGTACTGCACGGCGATTTCGCGGCACGTACCACGGGACGGCGCTTCGACGTCGTCTTTTCGAACCCTCCGTACGTCCCGGCCCCGGACGGCCGACCGCCCTCACACGGGCCGGAACGGGCCTGGGACGCCGGCCGCGACGGGCGCGCGGTCATAGACCGGATCTGCGCGGACGCCCCCGCCCTGCTGCGGCCCGCCGGAATCCTGCTCATGGTGCACTCGGGGATGTGCGGTGCCGACGAAACCCTCGACCGGCTGGCGAGGGCAGGGCTGGCCGCCACGATCACTGCGACGGCCTCCGTGCCGTGGGGTCCCGTCCTGCGGTCGCGACGAGGCTGGCTGGAACAGCAGGGACTGGCAGCGCAAGCCGAACAATGGGAAGAGCTGGTGGTCATCCGTGCCCAGAGACCCTGACACCACCCCGTGCCCGGTCCCCGTCATGGCGGGCTGCCGGCGGGTGGCCGTGGAGCACCAGGGCCCCGTCCTGGTGGAGGGGCCGGTCGAGGTCGTCCTGGAAGACGGGACGGTCGCCCGCTCCGACCGCTTCATGGTCGCCGTGTGCACCTGCCGCCGCAGCCGTACGTACCCGTGGTGCGACACCAGCCACCGCCGCCGCGAACGAGCCGCGTCACCGCCCGAGAACAGGAATCCGGAATGACCCCTCCTCCCAGCCCGGCCGGCACCATGACCGTCGCCGGCCCGCGTCTCGCCGAGGGGCGCGGAGAACTCTCCGACGCCGTCGTCCGGGCCCTTCGGACGGGGACCCCGCCGGTCTGCGCTCCTGGAGCCCTACTCGCGACCGACCCGTGGGGCGAGGACCTCCAGCTCGCCCTCTACCTGCTGTACGAGCTGCACTACCGCGGTTTCGAGGAGGTGGACGACGCGCGGGAGTGGGACCCGAACCTGCTGCGCCTGCGCCAGGCCATGGAAGCCCGCTTCCTGCACGCCCTGCGCACCCGGCTGTCCGACGCGCCCCGGTCCGTCGAGGACGCCTTCGGCCCCCTGCTCGTCGAACCCGTCGACCTCTCGGACAGCCTCAGCCACCATCTCGAAACCAGCGGCGAGCTCTGGCAGTTGCGCGAGTACGCGGCCCTGCGCTCCCTCTATCACCTCAAGGAGGCCGACCCGCACCTCTGGGTCGTCCCGCGCCTCACCGGGCGCGCGAAGGCGGCGATGGTCGCCATCGAGTACGACGAGTTCGGCGCCGGCAGCGCCGACCGCATCCACGCGAAGCTCTTCGCCGACCTCATGACCGACCTCGGCCTCGATCCGGCGTACGGCCGCTATCTGGAGCAGGCACCCGCGCCCCTGCTGGCCACCGTGAACCTGATGTCCCTGTTCGGGCTGCACCGGGCCATGCGCGGTGCGCTCGTCGGCCACTTCGCCTGCGTCGAGGTCACCTCCTCGCCGGGCTCGCGCCGCCTGGCCAAGGCCATGCGCCGCTGCGGGGCCGGGCCGGCGGCCGAACACTTCTACGCCGAGCACGTCGAGGCCGACGCCGTCCACGAGCAGGTCGTACGCCACGAGGTCATCGGCGGTCTCCTCGCCGACGAACCGGACCTCGAAGAAGACATCGCGTTCGGCTGCGCGGCGACCGTCCTGCTCGAGGACCGTCTCGCGAGCCACATCCGCGATGCCTGGGACCAGGGACAGAGCGCAATGCGCACGCCCCTGCCCGAGCGGTAGAGGATGGCGTCAAGAAGCGGCGCGTCGGCCTCAGGCCGGGCGCGCCGCTTCCACGTCCAAGCTGATGCGTAGGGCCGCCACAGCGCCGCCGAGCTCCAGAAGCCGTCGAAACTGAGGCGGGAGGGGGCCGGCCACCGTGAACAGAGGGAGCCGGTGATGGGCCTGGACGAGGAGCCGGAGCAGAACGGAGTCTCCTTCCGGCGGCTCCTTGCCGCCCACGCCCACGCAGCCCGTCGCGGACTGACCGGCGAGGGGCTCGACCCCGTACGGGGAGAGCACGTACCGGCTCTGGTGTCGGCGGAGCGGCTGCTGGAACGCGCGGCTCCCGGACTGGCCGCGACCGGAGACCTGAACCTCGCTTCGGAGCGCGACCTCATCAGTGGACGGTGGGACGACGAGATGACCAGCTGCACGACAAGCCGGAACCGTGCGCGCCTCCTTACACCCGGAGACGTACGCCCCACCCAAGGGACCCGGTGGCACGGTGTCGAAGGAAGAGGCCGGAAACCCACACGGCAAGCCGGTCAAGAGCTACGGCGGTGGGCGCCACCATGCGCCGACGCGGCCCGGCGCCGGCCGTGGCGGTGCGCTCCGCCACGGTCCGGCCCGCCCAGCCATTCGGCATTCGTCCGGCCTTTCGCGGGAGAGCCCACCCGGGTGAAGGAACCCGCCCCGCTGCCGTACGGGGACCACCTCGTCACCGAGCGCCGGGAGGTCCTGCGGCGATTCGCCAACGGCAGCGACACCGGCCACCCGTGCATGCACTCGTTCCCGCCTGCGCACGCTCGTCCGCCTCGGCCATAACTTCGAGGCCGGGCCCAGGGCCAGGCTTCCGTATCACGGACTTACACGATCTTTCAGACACACTCTCGGCGCTGAGAGTCCCTAGTAGTTGATGCAGGTGATCCGCCACGGGTAGCGGGCACTGCATCGATTGAACTTGATGCCGTTCACGTTGTACTGGTAGGCGGTCCAACGTGGCAGGTCGCTCTGCTGATTGATGCCACCGTAGTTGACGCAGGTAACCCGCTGCCCGCTCACGGTGCAGCCGTTGGTGACCGCCGCTGCTTGCGCCGACGGAGCGGCGAGGAGCATCGTAGTGAGCACTGATGCGGCACCGAACGCCCACGTCCTCGTCCTCGGCATCGTCATTGCACAGACCTCCTGTTGCTGGGGTTGACTGCCCGTCCTGTGCGACCAATGTCACCGCTCCGGCTGATCACTGCCAGGCAGGTGATCCGGATGGGTGGGGGCCCATGTCGGGATCGGCGGCCACAACCCCACGCCGTTCCGCTCGCTGCCGGACCGGCGTTCGAGCACGGCGCGACGCCTGGGACAGGAACAGGCCGGATGGAGACGCCGTCTGCGAGTCGGCCAAGCCCTGCGCGTGGAACACCCGTCGTCCAGCCGGGCGGGCAGCGCCGTCTCGGGAGCGGTCCAGAAATGGGCGGCCCGGTCGTTCCGCCGCCGCGGAACGCTCCGAGCACCGGGCCGTGCAGTCGACAGAGGGGCACACCATCCGGGTCTGGGCGACGAGCCTCCTCCCGGGCACCGTACGAACGGAGGACACGGCCTGCCGCCGCCCGTGCTTAGCGTGGGCGACGTACACCGAGAGACCTGCCCGCCGGGCGGGCCGAGAGGAGATCCGATGAGCGCATACGACCTGGCCGACGCCTTCCGGCTCGACCCCCGTGCCGAGACGGCGGGCCCGCGTACGGCCGATTCGGCGGCCTTCGCGACCCGTGACGTGTCCCTGCCCGACTGGGTGACCACCGGCTGTGCCGACCCGGGCCCTGCCCGCCGGCAGCCGGACGGCCGGTAGGGCTCGACCTCCGGAGGGCCGGATCGCCCCGGACCTCCGGAGGAACGGGGGCAGGAACGGGGACAGGGACACGGCAGGGACAGCACGCATGCGTCGACGAGTTTTCGAACCGGGGCCCGGAGCGCTGGCCCGCATCCCGTTGAGGCCCCTCGCGGCGGGTCCAGGGGACGGGGCGGGAGTGCTGGAGGAAGCGGTCCTCCTCGCTGCCCCGGGCCTGGACGCGGCGACGGCCGGGGTCGTGCACGACGAGGGCGGCAGCCTCGAACGATCGCTGCGTTCCTACGAGATCCGCTCGCGCACCCGCCCGACCCCCAGCGGCGTCTTCAGCGGGGTCGCCCCCGTCAGGTTCGCGGAGCCGGGGCCCGACGGAGCCGACACCGAGCGGCTGGTCCTGGGCACGGCCCACCGGGCCGTCACGGCACCGAGCGGGTCCTGGCTCGCGGCGGTCGCCGACCGGATGCTCGACGACCCGGACGTCCTCGACCGCACCACGCTCACCACCGACAACACCGTCCGCACCGTCGACGGCAGGTTCGAAGTCGAGTACGCCGCTGCGGGAAACGGTGTCGCCGGCGTGCACAGCGTCCGCGACACCCAGGTCTCCCGGATGCTGCTCGACGCCTGCGCGGAGGGCAGGCCGGCCGCCGAGGTCCTCGGCCTGCTGCTCGGGCTCCACGCCGGCCACGACGAACGGGCCGTCCGTCGCCTGCTGCTCCAGATGATCCGGTCAGGTCTGCTCCTGACCGACCTCACCCCCGGTGACCTGCCGGCGCTGACGCTGGCCCGGCTCACCTCGTACACACGGCCCGGGGACGGATGGTCCGTCCTGTCGCGGCTGCGGGAGCTGCTCGCACGGGCCGACGCCCACCCGCCCGGAGCGGCACCGCGCATCGAACTGCTGCGCCGGGCCCGGCTGCTGATGCGGGATCCGGAGCCGACCGGCCGGCCCCTGGTGGCCGACACCCGTGCCGACGCCGCGGTCGTCCTGCCGCGCCGGCTGGCCGAACAGGCCGCGGAGGCCGCCGGTGTGCTGTGGCGGACGGCGCCCACGAAGCCCCCGCTGGCCGACTACCACCGGCGGTTCGTCGCGGCGTACGGCATCCACCGCATGGTCCCGCTGACGGAGGTGCTGGACACCGCCGCCGGTCTGGGCCCGCCCGGCCCCGGCGACGGACTGGGCGCCGAGGAGGACACCGCGCCCGCCCGCCTGGCGGTCCTCGCCGAACTCGCCGCGCACCACGGCCCGGACAACGAGGTGGTGCTCACCGAGGAACTCGTGGAACGGCTCGCCCCGCACTGCGGCGAACCCCCGCCGCGCTCGGCGGAGATCCACGTCCGGGTCGTCCGCGACGGCACCGGGCCGCTGCGGCTCGCCGTCTGTCCGGGCTCGGGATCCCAGCAGGCCGGCTCCGGCGCGGCCCGGTTCGCAGCGCTCGGCTTGATCGACGACGCTTCGGACCGGGAGGACCACCAGGCTGCCGAGGACGGCCCGGGTGTGCTCGTCGCCCACGTCGCGTGCCGGGCGCTGACCGCCTCGGCGGCAGCGCTCGCACCGCCCGCCGCCGGCCCCGGGCCGCACATCGCCGTCGGCGTCCCGCCGCGGCCCGGTGACCTCACCCCCGCCGACCTGTACGTGGCCTCCGACGGGCGGCGGCTCGTCCTCTGGTCCACGCGGCACGGTTGCCGGATCGTCCCCCTCGTACCGCACCGGCTGACCCCCGAACTCCTGCCCGCTCCGGTCCGGTTGCTGCGGCTGCTCGGACACGCCGACTCCCGTCCCTGGCGCACCTGGTCGTGGGGACCGTACGCCGAGCTGCCCACCACCCCGCGCGTCCGCCACCGGGACGTGATCCTCGCCCCGGCCCGCTGGACGCTCCCCGCGACGCTCACCGAAGCGGCCGACCGGCCCGCGGAGTTCACCGCCCGGCTCGACGCCTGGCGCACGGACACCCGGCCGTCCCCGCCGCAGCACGTGATGGTGGAGGAGGCCGACCGGCTGCTGCCGCTGGACCTCGACGACCCCCGTGACCGGGAGATCCTGCGCACCCGGACCCGGCACGGGGTACGGGCGGTCCTCGAACCGCTCGGCGCCGCCGCCCAGCCGGCCGTCGTACGGGGCCCCGACGGCGCCCACCTGCTCGAAGTGGTGGTCCCGCTGCGCCGCGCCGCGACCGGGCACGGCCCCGTACGCCTCGACCCGCGCTGCGCCCCCCGGTCCCGTTCGCTGCCCCGGTCCCGCGACGGCCGGGAGCCGTCCGGATGGCTGTCGCTGCACGTCCAGGTGCCCGGCCCGCGGCAGGACGCCGCGCTCCGCCGGCTCGCCGACACCCTGGCCGGACTCCCGCCACAGGACGCCGCCCGGTGCTTCTGGATCCGCTACGCGACCCCCGGCTTCGGCCCGCACCTCCGGCTCCGCCTCGGCGGCCGCCCCGAAGTCCTGGAGGCGCTGCTGCGGCCGGCGGCGGAAGGCTGGGCGCGTGAGCTGCACGACCTCGGACTGGCCGGGGCGGCCCGTTGGGAGCCCTACGTGCCGGAGGTCGAGCGGTACGGCGGACTCGCCTGCCTGGCCGCCGCCGAAGCGGTGTTCGCCGCCGACAGCGCCCTGGCCCTGGCGGCCCTCGATCCCCGCTCCGCCGGGGGCGGGGCGGAGGCCCAGCGGATCCTGCTCTGCGCGGCGGGCGCCGTGTCCGTGGCCAGGCTGCTGGCCGGCGGTTCCCCGCGCGCCGTCGCGGCGGCCGGGCTCGGCCGCGAGGAACGCCGCCGTCGCGAGGCGCTGCGGGGTGCCTTCCGCGCGCTGCCGCCCGAGCCGGCGGCCGCGGGTTCGGCCCTCCGTACGGCCTGGGTCGCCCGGGACACGGCGCTGACGGCCTACGGGGCCGCGCTCGCCGCCGCCCCCGCAGCGGCGACGGCAGCGCCCGTCTCGCCCGGTATCGCGGAACTCTGTGCCTCCGACGTCGTCCACATGCACGTCAACCGGCTGCTCGGCCCGGACCCTGCGACGGAGCGCCTCGTACGGTCCCTCGCCTCGGACGCCCTGCACCGGCCGTGATCTCGTGACCAGCGCACGTGAAACCGCCGCCACGGCCGCCCTGGACGTCGCGGCCGCGCTCGCCGATCCGGCCGAGGTCGCGCGGGGCCTGCCCGCCGCGCACGTCCACAGCCTCGGCGACGGGCTGGCGGGCACGGCCCTGCTCCACGCCCGCCTCAGCTCGGTCGACCCGGTCGGCGTCCCACGCGCGCTGGCGCACTGGGAGTCGGCGGCCGCGGCGCTGCGGGACCGCGGTCCGGCCGCCCCGGACGGCGTGTTCCTGGGGCGCGGCGCCCTCGCCGCGTCGCTGATCGTCGGGGCCGGCCACCTGCCCCGAGGCACCGTTCCCGCAGAGGCGGTACGCGAGGGCACCCGATGGCTGTCCGACCGTGCCGAGGCGATCGCGGCGGGGGGATGGCCCCCGTTCCGGCCGCCGGTGTACGACGTCGTGCGCGGCCTCAGCGGCATCGGACGGCTGCTGCTCGCCGCGTCGGAGGACGGCCGGGCGCCGGTCGAAGCGGCTCCGGGGTTGAAGGCGGCGCTGACACTGCTGACCGGGATGGTCCTCGGCGGGACCCCCGGCCTGCCGGGCTGGTCGACCGCGGCTCGGGACTCCGGCGACGGTCGAGGCTCGGGCTCGGGCTCGGGTGGCTCCCGGGCCGACACCGGGATGGCCCACGGCATCGCCGGTCCGCTGGCCCTGCTCTCCCTCGCCGAGTCGGCCGGTGTGTCCGTACCGGGCCAGCGGGACGCGATCGAGTCCGCCGCCGACTGGCTGCTGGACCACCGCGCGGGCGCGTCCTGGCCGCCCTGGGCACCGGGCGCGCCGCCGAACGGGCGCCGTGACGCCTGGTGTTACGGGGCTCCGGGCATCGCCCGCGCCCTGGACCTCGCCGCGGCCGCCGTCGGCCGGGAACGGTACGCGGACGCGGGACGCACCTCTCTGCAGGCCCTCGCGGACCGGGACCCGGGGTCCTGGGACACCCGGGGGCCCGGTCTCTGCCACGGCACTGCGGGGGTGCTCCAGGCCGCGCTGCGCATCCGCTGCACGGTGCTGGCCGACGCTGCCGCCGCGCACACCGTCCGTCTGCTCACGCGGGAGCGGACGGACGGTGCGGGTGGCGGGGAGGCCGGCTTCCTGACAGGTGCGTGCGGAGCGGCCCTGGCCCTGGCCCAGTACGCGGACCTGCCGGGCCGCGCCGCGCGGCCCCCTTGGGACTGCCCGCTGCTGACGGCTTGACGGCTTGACGGCCTGACGGGCAGTCGGGCAGCGGGCGGGCGGGCGGGCGGGGCCCGTTCCTAGGAAAGGAGTTCGGCCTGCAGCTGCGGAGCCAGGCGCTGGCCGGAGACCGGGTCGAAGTTGGGTTCCATGGTGACGGTGGTCCCGGTCGTCTGGAAGGCGCTCAGGGAGATCGTGTCGCCCTCGTTGAGCTGGAGGACGGACGACACCGCCTGCGAGGGGTTCGGGTACGACCCGATGGGCTGGTCGTCCTCGGCGTAGATCCCGCCGTTGACAATGATGCGCAGGGAGCGGAACGCCGAGGCCGGCGCGGAGCCGAATGCCCAGACGACGCGGCCCTGGACGAGGTAGCGGCCCGCGGTGTTGACCGTGAGGGTCGACGCCCCGGCGTTGAACATGCCGTCGGTGTCGAACACGGCGCCGGAGAAGGCCACCTGGGTGGCGACGGCGTTGGGGACGGCCTGGATCTCGGTGCCGTAGACGCTCACGCCTACGTCCGCCGTCTCACCGATGGGGCCGCCCGGGTCGGTGGGATGACCGGGGTGGCCGGGCTTGGCCGGTTTGCCGGGGTTCGGATCCATGTGGTGGCCGGCGACCACGGACCCCTGCGGGGCGGCGCCGGCCGTGGTCCCGCTCATGACGGGCAGGGTCACGACCAGCGAGGCCAGAGCGCAGCCCAGGATCCGCCTCCTCCTTCCGGTACGCGGTCCGAACGACGGCTTGCGGTTCGCCGCATCAGCCATGACTCCGCCTCTCTATCGAATTTCGTTGAGGACTTTCGCTCATTTACGCCATCAGCCGGGACGGCTCGTGGCTTGATACGACGCCGGATGATTCATCCGACCGGATCCACGACACGGAAGCCCGGGGTACCCGGACAGGCCGCGGCTCCGGCTGCCGCTACTCCGCTTCGGAGACGCCCGGTCCGCCCTCCGGGTCCGCATCCTGCGTGCTCCTGACGCTGCCGTGCGGGGTCGCGGTGAACGGGGTGCACTCCTGGTGCAGGAAGGTGGCGGTGAGGGGGCCGTGGTTGAGCGGGCAGGTTGCCGCGTAGGCGTGGTCGTCGGTGGTGAGGAGGGTGATGCGGAGCCGGTCCTTGGCCGTGGCGAGGGAGATGCTGGCGATCGGAACCGCCGGGTAGTCACGGACGTGGGAGAGGGAGACCCAGGTGGGCGGGGTGCGGTGGAAGCGCTCCGACTGGATCCAGGCCCTGCCGTCGGCGTCGACCTTGGCGGTGTACACGCGGTCCCGCGCGATCACCGTGGACACGTCGAGTACGGGCCCTGCGCCTGGGCCGGTAGCACCGGTAGCACCGGTAGCACCGGTAGCACCGGTGGCTCCGGTCATCCCTGTTGCGCCGGTCGGGCCGGTGGCACCGTCGGCGCCGGTGGCTCCGGTCGGGCCGGTGGCTCCCGTGGCACCGTCAGCTCCCGTGGCACCGTCAGCCCCGGTCGCACCCGTCGCTCCTGTGGGGCCGGTGGCTCCGGTGGCACCGTCGGCGCCGGTCGCACCCGTCGCTCCTGTGGGGCCGGTGGCTCCGGTGGCACCGTCGGCGCCGGTCGCACCCGTCGCTCCTGTGGGGCCGGTGGCTCCGGTG